>JBASAA010000026.1:0-71700 GCA_049650385.1 Mesorhizobium sp. | reverse complement strand
GCTGGAGCCTGCCCGGCCTGCCGAAACCGCCTTGCGGCCGCGCGAGGGCGCGGCGCGGGCCTCGCAGGGCGGCTGGGTCCAGGATTTGCTTGCCGGCGCGTCGCGTGAAGACGAGCCGAACCCGGTCCCGGCGGAACAGCCGCGCGCGGCCCCTGCCCGGCGTTCGCCGCTTCACGTCGTGGAGTCGCTGAACTCGCTGTCAGTCGACATCGCCCGCGCCATCGACCATGAAGCGTCGATCGAATTGTGGAATCGCTACCGACGCGGCGAGCGCGACGTGTTCACGCGCCGCCTCTATACCCTGAAGGGGCAGCAGACGTTCGATGAGATTCGCCGCAAGTATCAATCCGAGGCGGAATTCCGCGCCGCCGTGGACCGCTATTGCGACGATTTCGAGAAGTTGCTGAAGGACGTGTCGCGCAACGACCGCGACAACATGGTGACGCAGACCTACCTGACCTCGGATACCGGCAAGGTCTATACCATGCTCGCCCACGCCAGCGGTCGTCTGCACTGACGCCGGCAAAACAAGGCGATCGCGGGTAAATCCCCCGTCATCGATCGAAAAACCCGCCGTATCCCGGCGGGTTTTTTATATTTGCGGGTGTGGATAACCGCGATCGCCGGCCGCTGTTCTGGCCTTTTTCAAGGCCGACTGCCCCATGCGGCTACTTGTCGTGAGCGAATTGCTACGAATTGCCCGCATGGGGCTGGACATCGCCGAAAGCGCCGGATATATGCCCGCCAACGCTGGTTCTTCCAGCGCGCCGTGGGTGATTAGCTCAGTTGGTAGAGCAGCTGACTCTTAATCAGCGGGTCGCAGGTTCGATCCCTGCATCACCCACCAAATCCCTCTTTTTTCGAACCGATCTCGCTGCCGCTAACCAAAGCCGGCCTTTGCAAGGCGAACCTTCGGCTGCTGGCTGCGCTACCTGTCGCGACTCAGTCCCTTTTCCTGCAATTCGGCAAGATAGGCGTTCCAGCGCGCCTCCTTTTCCTGGCCGAGTTCCAGCAGATAGGCCCATGTGAAGATGCCGGTGTCGTGGAAATCGTCGAAGGTGATGCGCACGGCGTAGTTGCCCACCGGCTCGATCTTGAGGATGGCGACCTCGCGCTTTCCGGGAACGGTCACACGCTGTTCCGGCGAATGGCCCTGCACTTCGGCCGAAGGAGACGCCACACGCAGCAATTCCGCCGTCAGTTCCATCGGCGCCATGTCGGGAAAGGTGATGGTCACCAGCTTGCGGTCCTTGGAGACCCGAAGTTCCTTTGGTGCTGTCATGACGTTGCTCGATTTTCCCATTTTTGCCTGTGATAACGCTAGCCGGCGGACCCGGCGTATCCAATGCGGCGCGGCGTCTCGGCGCACCGCTTATTACCAAAGGCCGGGCCTCGTGCCCTTGCACCGGCTGCGCGATCGTATCACATAGTAGGCTATAACGGCGCGGTGCAGGGCATGGCGTGCCGCTTGAAAGGAAAGTCGTCTTAGCATGGACATGATCGATCCGTTCGGCCGTACGATCAGCTATCTGCGCGTATCAGTCACTGACCGCTGCGATTTCCGCTGCACCTATTGCATGGCGGAAAACATGACCTTCCTACCCAAGAAAGACCTGCTGACGCTGGAGGAACTCGACCGGCTGTGCACGGTGTTCATCGAAAAGGGCGTGCGCAAGCTGCGCCTGACCGGCGGCGAACCGCTGGTGCGCAAGAACATCCTGCACCTCGTGCGCGAACTCTCCCGGCACCTGAAGAGCGGCGCGCTCGATGAACTGACCCTCACCACCAACGGCTCGCAGCTTTCGCGTTTTGCCGGCGAGCTGGCCGACTGCGGCGTCAAGCGCATCAACGTCTCGCTCGATACGCTCGATCCGGCGAAATTCCACCAGGTGACCCGCTGGGGGCGCATCGAGAAGGTCATGGAAGGCATCGACGCCGCCCAGGCCGCCGGCCTGAAGGTCAAGCTCAATGCCGTCGCGCTGAAGAATTTCAACGACGCCGAACTTCCCGGCATGATCCGCTGGGCGCACGGACGCGGCATGGACCTGACGGTCATCGAAACCATGCCCATGGGTGAGATCGAAGAAGACCGGACAGACCAGTACCTGCCGCTGTCGCTGCTGCGCGCGTCGCTCGAGCGCCAGTTCACGCTCAAGGATGTTCCCTACAAGACGGGCGGGCCGGCGCGTTATGTCGAGGTCGCCGAGACCGGCGGGCGGCTCGGCTTCATCACGCCGATGACCCATAATTTCTGCGAAAGCTGCAACCGGGTGCGCCTCACCTGCACCGGCACGCTCTATATGTGCCTCGGCCAGGAAGACGCCGCCGACCTTCGTGCGCCGCTGCGCGCCTCGGAGGGCAACGAGTTGCTGGCCGCCGCCATAGACGAGGCGATCGGCCGCAAGCCCAAGGGGCACGACTTCGTCATCGACCGGCGGACCAGGCGGCCGGCGGTGTCGCGCCACATGAGCGTCACGGGCGGCTGATTTCCCGCAGCCGGACGGAAAAACGCGATCTCCCGTGTGGCATAGCGCTTTGATGTTGCTGTTTTTCCCGTGCCTGCTACAGGCTGGGACCGGTTCGCAACGGGAAGCGCGACGTGCCCCTATCCCATAATTCTCGCGGAGCCCTGTTCATGGCCGTTGCCATGGCCGGTTTCACCATCAGCGACGCCATCACAAAGCATCTCTCCGAGGCGATGAATATCGGCCAGATCATGGCTGTGCGCGGCGTATTCGCCACGCTGCTGGTCAGCCTGCTTGCCTGGCAACGCGGCGCGTTCTCGCGCCCTCGCGCCGTTCTGCATCCCATGGTGGCGCTGCGCGTGGCCGGCGAGGCCCTCGCCACGCTGACCTACTTCATCGCACTGTCGCATTTGCCGATCGCCAACGTCTCGGCGGTGCAGCAGGCGCTGCCGCTTGCCGTAACCATGGGGGCGGCCCTTTTCTTCGGCGAGTATGTCGGCCCACGCCGCTGGCTGGCCATCGCTGTCGGACTCGTCGGGGTGCTGATCATCGTTCGTCCGGGGTTCGTGGGGTTCAGCGCCTACTCGCTGCTGGTGCTGTTGTGCGTGATGCTGTGCGCCATGCGCGATCTCGCCACGAAGCAGGTTCCCGTCGCCATCCCCACCCTGCTGATCTCGGCTGCGACGTCGTTGGCCGTCACCTGCGTCGGCGCGGCCTTGGTCCAACCCATGGGCGGCTGGACCCCCCTGACCATCGAGGAAATCCTGCTGCTGGTGGTCGGCGCGGTGCTTCTGCTTATCGGCTATCAGTTCATCATCATGGCGATGCGCATCGGCGACATCTCGTTCATCGCGCCGTTCCGCTACACTGCCCTTCTGTGGGCCATCGTGATCGGCGTGATCGTCTTCGGGGATTTTCCGGATGCGCCCATGATCGTCGGCGCCTCGATCATCATCGGCTCAGGCCTCTACACACTCTACCGGGAGCGCATCGTCGGCCGGGGCAAGGCGGCGGCCGAAAGCACTGGACCCGCGATGGCGCCGGACGGCATATAGGCCGTATGACCCCGGCAGGCTGGCGTACAGGCATCTGGCAATGAGGAACAAGGTTGCAGGCATCGTTCTTGCGGGCGGACGCGCCACCCGCATGGGTGGCGGCGACAAGGGCCTGCTCGTTCTCTCCGGCCGGCCAATCCTCACCCATGTCGTCTCCCGGCTGTCGCCGCAGGTGGACGCGCTGGCGCTCAACGCCAACGGCGACGCCTCGCGTTTCCGCGGTTTCGGTCTGCCCGTGGTAGCCGATAGTGTCGGAGAGTTTGCCGGGCCGCTGGCTGGTATCCTGGCCGGGCTGGAGTGGACGGCTGCCGGCACCGGCCTGGACCGCACGGCCAGCGCCGCCGCCGACACGCCGTTCCTGCCCCGCGATCTCATCGCCAGACTGGCAGAGGCAGCCGAGGGAAGCGCCGGCAAGATTGCCGTCGCCTGCTCTGGTGGCCGCCGTCACCCGGTGTTCGCGCTGTGGCCGGTCAGCGTGCGCGCCGCGCTCAAGGATGCCCTCATGGCGGGCGAGCGGCGGGTGTCTTCCTTCCTCGAAGCGCAAGGGTGCATCGACGTCGAGTTCCAGCCCGAACGATGGGGCGGGTACGTTGTCGACCCCTTCTTCAATATCAACACGCCATCGGATCTCGCCGAGGCCGAGCGCCTAATGGAAATGCAGCCGGATGACTAGGCGGGTTTTCGGCATCACCGGCTGGAAGAATTCCGGCAAGACGACGCTGACGGAACGGTTGGTGGCCGAACTGACGGCACGCGGCTGGCGCGTCTCCACCGTCAAGCACGCCCATCATGACTTCGACATCGACCAGCAAGGCACCGACAGTTTCCGCCACCGCCAGGCGGGCGCATCGGAGGTCGCCCTCGTCTCGGGGCGGCGCTGGGCCTTGATGCATGAACTGCGCGGCGAGGCGGAGCCGACGTTGGAAACGATCCTGGCGAGGCTTGCGGACAGCGACATCGTCCTGGTGGAAGGCTACAAGCGCGAAGCCCACCAGAAGATCGAAACCCGCCGGGTCGACGCCAAGGATACGGCGCCTCTTTCTGCGAGCGATCCGAACATCGTCGCCATTGCCGCCGACCGGCCCCAGCCGCGGGAAAGCCTGCCGGTATTCGATCTGGACGATGTTTCGGCCATCGCCGACTTCATCGAGCGGGTCACGACGCCTGGCCGGTGAATGCCGCAATCCGCGTTTGCCGGACCAAGTAGTTTGCGGTTGCTTTTGTGTCTGAAACAATGGGAATATCCCGCCAGCGAGCGATCGGGAGGATCGCCCGGAACGTTGTGGAAACAACGGCTTGGCTTTATATAAGAAGGGAACATCATGCGTATTGCATTGCGTATCGCGCTGGCGGCATCAGCCGCGCTGATGACTGTGGGCATTGCCCAGGCGCAGGAAAAAACACTCAAGATCGGCACCGAAGGCGCCTATCCGCCGTTCAACAACCTGACCGCCGATGGCAAGCTGGAAGGCTTCGACGTCGATATCGCGCAGGCGCTATGCGATGAAATGAAGGTCAAGTGCGAATTCGTCGCCCAGGATTGGGACGGCATCATTCCGGCGCTCCAGGCCGGCAAGTTCGACGCCATCATCGCCTCCATGTCGATTACGCCGGAACGCCTGAAGCAGGTCGACTTCACGCACAAATACTACAACACGCCGCCGGCGATCGCTGCTCCGAAGGATACCGACATCAAGGGCGTCACCAAGGAAGACCTCGCCGGCAAGACCATCGGTGCACAGGCTTCGACCACCCATTTCAACTACTCGACCGCGACCTATACCGATTCGACGGTCAAGCCTTATCCGACCGCGCAGGAATACCAGCTCGACCTCGCGAACGGCCGCCTCGACGCCGTCAATGACGATATCGTGGCCCTGACCGAGTGGCTCGACACGCCGGACGGCGCCTGCTGCAAGATCGTCGGCGAGATCACGCCGGTGGTGGAGATTCACGGCCCGGGCGCCGGCATCGCCATCCGCAAGGGCGAGACGGAACTGGCCGACCGGTTCAATGCCGCGATCGACGCCATCCGCGCTAATGGAAAATACAAGGAAATCAACGACAAATACTTCAAGTTCGACGTTTACGGCGGCTGAGGCGCATTGCCACGGCGTGGATGGCGGAGAATGCCGCCATCCATACGCCTATTTATGGCTACCTATTGTAATTCAGTAGCTTAACAATTTTCCTTGAACCATTTTCACTTGCGATTTCCCGATGGCGGCGACGCCGCTGAAAGAAACCGGGCGGGAGGACAGGTCGGCGGATGCAGAATTTGTGGACCCTGCTCAGTTGGGGGCCTCAGGGATGGATGGACGATATCGCCTATGGCGTGTTCATCACCGTCTCGCTGGCCTTGGCCACCCTGCCTGTCGGCCTCGCCATCGGCTTTCTCGCTTCGCTGGCCAAGCAGTCGGATGAGCCGTCGCTGCGGCTTGCCGGCGACATCTACACCACCATATTCCGCGGCCTTCCCGAGCTGCTGACGCTGTTCCTGGTGTTTTACGGGGCGCAGATCGGAATCCAGAAGGCGATGCAGTTTTTCTCCCCGGGGACGACGGTGGAGGTCAACAGCTTCATTTCGGGCATGGTGGCGCTGGGGGCCGTATTCTCCGCCTATGCCAGCGAGGTGTTCCTGTCGGCCTTCCGCGCCATCCCGAAAGGGCAGTACGAGGGGGGACATGCCATCGGCCTGTCGAACGGGCAGACCATGCGTCTGGTGATCCTGCCGCAACTGATCCGCATCGCCCTGCCCGGCCTCGCCAATCTGTGGCTGATCCTGCTTAAGGACACGGCGCTGGTTTCGGCCATCGGCCTCACCGATATCCTGCGGCAGGCGGGCGTGGCAGCACGCGTGACCAAGCACGCCTTCCTGTTTTTCGGCGTCGCCACGCTGATCTACCTCGTCCTGTCCATCATTTCCTCCTTCGGCATCAGCGCCATCGAGCGCGCCGTCAGCCGGCAGGATGCACAGCGATGAGCGCCTCGACCCATTCCGCCGCCGTGGCGGACGACCTTCCGCCACCCGCTCCGGTGCGGGCGTGGACACCCAGGCGGATCACCGGCTATGGCATCGTCTGCCTGTGGGCCCTGCTCGGCATCGGGCTGGTGTGGTTCCTGATTTCCTCCTGGGACGCGGACCTGTTCCAGAAATATTGGCGCGGCTATGTCTCCGGCCTCGGCGTGACGCTGGCGCTGGTCGGGATTTCGATCGTAGCGGGCGCACTCATTTCCATCCCCGTCGCCTATGGCCGGATGTCCAGGGACCCCGTCCTGTCCGGGCTGACCTATGTCTACGTCTATTTCTTCCGCGGCACGCCGCTTCTGGCGCAGACGTTCCTGGTCTATTACGGCGTCGGCTCCTTCAAGGCGGAACTGGATGCGGTCGGCCTCTGGTGGTTCTTCCGCGACGCCTTCAACTGCGCGATCTTCGCCTTTTCGCTGAACACGGCCGCCTATCAGGCGGAAATCCTGCGGGGTGCCATCGAAAGCGTTCCGAAGGGACAATGGGAAGGGGCTGCATCCCTTGGCCTGCACAGGCTGGAAACGATGTGGAAGGTGATCCTGCCGCAGGCCCTGGTCGTGGCGCTGAGGCCCTACGGCAACGAGGTAATCCTGATGGTCAAGGGCTCGGCCATCGTCGCCATCATCACCGTCTACGACCTGATGGGCATCACGCGGCTGACCTATGCGCGCACCTTCGACTTCCAGTCCTATATCTGGGCAGCCATCATCTACCTGATGATCGTGGAGGTGCTGCGCCATGCCATCGACTGGATCGAGCGGCGTATCACCCGGCACCTGAAACGGTAAGGCAGCACCGGCGACACGCCGCTGTCCAGAGCGGAGCCATCATCTGGTTCTTGACGAATCCGTTTCATGCCATAGACATCGGCGGCAGTTTTTCATTTCCCAATTGGAAGGTAGGTCAATGGCATCGGTCGCATTTCTCGGTCTTGGCGTGATGGGATACCCGATGGCTGCCCATCTCAAGCACAAGGGCGGCCACGATGTCACGGTCTACAACCGCAGCACGGCGAAGGCGCAGAAATGGGTGGCCGAACATGGCGGCGCGCGGGCCGAAACCCCTGCCGAAGCCGCCCGGGGCAAGGATTTCGTGTTCTCCTGCGTCGGCAACGACGACGACCTGCGCCAGGTGACGATCGGCGCTGATGGCGCCTTCGGTACGATGAAGAAGGGCGCGATCTATATCGATAACACCACCGCCTCCGCCGAAGTCGCGCGCGAGCTGGACGCCAAGGCGAAGGAAGCCGGCTTCTCGTTTCTGGATGCGCCGGTGTCCGGTGGTCAGGCGGGCGCCGAAAACGGCGTGCTGACCGTCATGGTCGGCGGAGAGCAGGCGGTTTTCGACAAGGCCAAGCCCGTGATCGACGCCTTTGCCCGCATGGTCGGCCTGATGGGGCCGGCGGGCGCCGGCCAGCTTACCAAGATGGTCAACCAGATCACCATCGCCGGCCTCATCCAGGGGCTCTCCGAAGCCATCCACTTCGGCAAGAAGGCTGGGCTCGACATCGAGAAGGTGGTCGAGGTCATCTCCAAGGGCGCGGCCGGTTCCTGGCAGATGGAAAACCGCCACAAGACCATGAACATCGGCAAATACGACTACGGCTTCGCCATCGACTGGATGCGCAAGGACCTCGGCATCTGCCTCGAGGAAGCGGACCGCAACGGCGCCAGCCTGCCGGTCACCGCTCTGGTCGACCAGTTCTACAAGGACGTGCAGGCGATGGGCGGCAGCCGCTGGGATACTTCAGCCCTGCTGGCGCGCCTGGAGCGCTGACGCGCTCCGAAGGCGGCCAACGCCGGCTTCGGTATGGGGTATGCAACGCGGCCGGGTCAGGCCGCGTTCGCGCCGGATTCCTTGTCCAGCACCATGTAGTCGAGCGGCAGTTCGGTCGTGTACTTGATCTGCTCCATGGCGAAGGACGACGACACGTCGCGGATTTCGATCTTCGAGATCAGCCGCTTGTAGAAGGCGTCGTAAGCGGCGATGTCGGGCACCACCACCCGCAGCAGGTAATCGACGTCTCCGCTCATGCGGTAGAACTCGATCACCTCGGGGAACTCCTGGATGACCTCCGAGAAGCGGCGCAGCCATTCATGGCTGTGCGAGTTGGTGCGGATCGACACGAAGACCGTGACCTTGACGTTGATCTTGGCCGCATCGAGAACCGCGACGCGGCGCTTGATGACGCCTTCTTCCTCCAGTTTCTGGATGCGCCGCCAGCAAGGCGTGGTCGACAGGCCAACCTTCTTGGCTACGTCGGCGACCGCAAGGGTCGCATCCTCTTGCAAAAGGCGCAGAATTTTCCTGTCCAGGCGATCCATTCGGCTTCCCTCAAGAAAAGATTGCCTATCATCCCTGCAAAATTCCATCTTAACAAGAAAGAATTTCTGCTGTATGCCGCCTATTGTAGGTAAATATTGCGCGTACTTCAGCCGAGCCGGGAGCGGATTTCTGCGCGCAGGAAAGGCAGCAAATCCGTTTCGAACCACGGATTGCGTTTCAACCAGCCGGTATTGCGCCAGGAGGGGTGCGGCAAGGGAAGGACTTTGCGGGTCGCAGAACTGTCCCACGCGGCGCGCCAGTTCATCACCGTTTCGCTGAGCGAGGCGCGGCGCGCGGTGCCCATATGCCAGCTTTGCGCGTAGATGCCGATGGTAAGGATCAGGTCGATCTGCGGCATCAGGTCCATCAGCGGCTGACGCCAGTGGGGCGCGCATTCGCGGCGCGGCGGCAGGTCGCCGCCATGGGCGTCCTGTCCCGGGAAGCAGAATCCCATCGGCACGATGGCGAATTTCTCCGGATCGTAGAATTCGTCGTCGGTGACATCCAGCCAGTTTCGCAGCCTGTCGCCGGAAGCGTCGGTGAAGGGCTTTCCGCTCAGATGGACCTTGGTGCCGGGCGCCTGGCTGGCGATGAGGATGCGCGCCGAAGACGAAGCGGCGATGACCGGCCGGGGTTCATGCGGCAACGGCTTGCCGATCGGATTTTCCACGCAGATGCGGCAGGCGCGGATTTGCGCCAGCAACCGGTCGAGTGCTTCGCTCATGTCAAGCCATCGCGCTCGGCCGGCTAGAAACTGCCTGATACCACCTCTGCACATGCATGCAGTCGGGCGGCACCTGAATACGCGCCGGCTTCATGAAATCGATGGCGATCAGGCCTGTAATATCGGCGATGGTATAGGAATCCCCGGCGATAAACTCTCTGCCGTCGAGTTCGCCATCGAGAAAGCGCAGGAACTCGACCGCCTTGGGCTTGTTCGCTTCGCCCCATGCCGGGATCTGCGGCACCTCCCATTCCTTCATTACCGGATGAAGATGGCGAAAGGCGGCGGCCACCGCGTTGAACAGGTTTAGTTCCACGCGCCGCTGCCACATCTCGACCCGCGCCTTGCCGAGCGCTCCCGTGCCGAACAGCGGCGGTTCCGGCTGCAATTCCTCGAAATAGCGGCAGATGGCGACGGATTCGGTGAGGATGGTGCCGTCGTCCAGTTCCAGCACCGGCAGCCGCTGCAAAGGGTTGCGCGAACTCACCGCTTCCCGCCGGTGCTCCATCGCGCCCATGTCGACGGGAACCAGCGGAACGCTCAGGCCCTTTTCGGCCAGGAACACGCGAACGCGCCGTGGATTTGGCGCGCGGCCACCGTCGAAGAGCTTCATTTATCGTTTCCGCCCAAGTCCATCAGCAGACTATAGGTCGCCTGCGCCCAAAACCGAAGGGTCTGGCGCAGCCAATCACCGCCTTGGGCCAAGAGGTTGCCCTCGCCTGCCTCGGTCGTAGCCCCGTGGTCGCGGCGCCAGTCCTGTGGCCGCTCGAAACTGCCGGCCCAGATGCCAGCTCCAACTGCCCGCGCTTTTGCTTCCTCTGCCCGGTAGCCGCCATAGGAGACGGCCCACCCCGCCTCGACCTGCGCCCGGTTGAGGTCGAGGCCACCTGCGCTACAGACAGCCAGGAGCCGACCATAGCGGTCGTGGTCGCTGCCGCTACAGGATACCACCTGCCCGCCTATGGCCTTGCCCAGCGCCTCACGCGAGCGCTTGCCGCAGGCATAGTCGGCACCGTCCAGCACACAGGTCTGGCCGTATTCCGGCGCATCGATACCGACCAGCCGGACGCGCAACGAACCAAAGGCCAGCGAATCGCCGTCATTCACAGTCGGCCGCCCCTGAGGTTCGACCGGCTCCTTGCGATCGAGGCGGGCTGCGAGCGCAATCAGCACGGCCAGAAGGACCAAGGTCAGCGCATAGTCCAGCAGTCTGCGCCCAAGACGCCGTCGGCGGGGCGCGCCACGGCGGCCGCGGGGTCCCGAACTAGCGTTGAAAAACAGTCTCTTAATCATTCGGTTGTAGCGTTGAAAATTGAAACTACCGCTCGAAAATCGAATTTTCCATGTCGCTGCAAATCGCCAGCACGGCGGACAAGAACATCGTGGACCGTCGCAAGCCGCATCGCAACAGCGATGTGGCGCGTGCCGTGCGCAAGATGCGCGACCGTCTGGCTCAACAATCCGCTACGCCCGACTTCGACCGCGAACTCCTTAAACTGCATGCACGCGCCATGGTCGGCGGTGCTACCGCGATTGCGCTCCTGGTGCTCGCCATCGCGGTGGCGGGCCTTGCCATCGGCATGAGCGGCAAGATCGTGATCTGGGCAGTGCTGACGGTTTGCTGCCATGCCGGGCTCGTCTTCGTCGCGCGCCATGTCGACCGCGCGGAGACGGCGAACCTCAAGCCACGACAGAACCGCCGCAGCTTTCTCGTTGCGCATCTCTTGAGCGGGTTCGGCTGGATCTATTTCGCCTCGCTCGGCTGCGACACGTGCTCGGTCGACCAGTTCCCTGTCATCAAGGCGGTCATGCTCCTGTTCGCCATGGCCGCCACGGCCATCATGACGTCGTCGCTGCGCGGAGCCCTGATCGCGACCTTCGCCGGCCCCGTGGTGGCCTACGCCTATTTCGCCACGCGGCCATGGAGCCCGGTCGAGGCCATCATGGTCGGCCTGCTCGCCGTCGCCCTGCCCTTTTTTGCCTATGTGGCAAGCCACCTCTACCGTTCCTCGGTGATGCTGATGTCGTTCCAGACCGAGAAGGACGCGCTGATTGCGGAACTGGAAACGGCGAAGTCGATGTCCGACGAAGCGCGCCGGCGCGCCGAGGAGGCCAACCTCGCCAAGTCGCGGTTCCTCGCTTCGATGAGCCACGAACTGCGCACGCCGCTCAACGCCATCCTCGGCTTTTCCGAGGTCATGAGCAACGAGGTGCTCGGGCCGATGAACAATCCCACCTATCGCGACTATGCGAAGGACGTGCACGATTCAGGCCAGCACCTGCTCAATCTCATCAACGAAATCCTCGACCTGTCACGCATCGAAGCCGGTCGCTACCAGTTGCACGAAGAGCCGGTGGTGCTCCTCAACATTGCAGAAGACTGCTGCCACATGATGGAATTGCGCGCGCGCAACAAGGATATCCGCATCCTCCAGGATTTCGAGGCCTCCCTGCCGCGCCTGTTCGCCGACGAGCGCGCCTTGCGCCAGGTGATCCTGAACCTGCTTTCCAATGCGATAAAGTTCACCTCGACCGGCGGCGAGGTCCGCGTGCGTGTCGGCTGGACGGCAGGCGGCGGCCAGTATGTCTCGGTCCGCGACAACGGCCCCGGCATTCCGCCCGACGAAATCCCGATCGTGCTGTCTGCCTTCGGCCAGGGTTCGATCGCCATCAAGAGCGCGGAACAGGGAACGGGGCTCGGCCTGCCGATCGTGCAGGGCCTTGTCGCCATGCACGGCGGCGAATTCCAACTGGTGTCCAAGTTGCGCGAAGGCACCGAGGCAATTGCCATTTTCCCGCTGAGCCGGGTGATGGAGGAACTGCCGGCGCTGCCGATGAAGGCCGTCGCCGGCGGGCGGCGGCGCTAAGCCAGGGTCAGTGCTCGCGCACCGCAGCCGCCATGCCGGAACTGCACAGCGCGGCTGCCTTGACGATACCGGCCGCGAGCCCTGCCCCCACCCCTTCGTCATGGTCGATGCCAAGGTCGAGCAGCGGGCTAAGGCCAATGCGGGCAGCCGCCTGCCGATAGGCGGCCAGCGCCGGGACGCCGGCCAAAAGGCAATGGTCGAGCGCGGCCGGGTTGGCAGCGTGGAGAACGGCGGCAGCGGCGAAAGCCACGCGCCCGCCGATCAGGACCGGCACCTTCTGCGTGCGCGCGGCAAGGATCGCGCCGGCAATCGCCGCGAATTCGCGCCCGCCGACGCGCCGCAACGCTTCCAGCGGCTCCTTGAGATGGTTGCCGTGGAATGCCAGCGCCGCGTCCACGACCCCGGCCCGGCGTGCCGTCATCGCTTCATTCTCACTCGCCTTGATCCAGTCGGTGCCACTGCCGCCGAACAAGGCGGCCAACAACGCTGCCGCGACGGTGGCATTGCCGGCGCCGAGCGCGCCGAGGCACAGCAGATCGGTGCCGTCCGCCACCGCCTCCATGCCGAAGGCCATGGTGGCGGCGCAGTCGCGCTCGCTGAGCGCTGCCTCCCTGGTGATGTCGCCGGTCGGAATATCGAGGGCGAGGTCGAATACCTTGAGCCCGAGGTCATGGGCGATGCAGATCTGGTTGATCGCGGCACCGCCCGCTGCACACAATTCGACCGCCCTGGCGGTCGCGTCCATTTCATCGGTTACGATATCGTGGCGGGCGACGCCGTGGTTGCCGGCGAACAGCGCCACCAGCGGCCGCCGCACGAAGGGCGGCGCGCGGCCGCTCCACGCTGCCAGCCAGGCGGCAATTTCCTCGATACGGCCAAGCGAACCGTGCGGCTTCTCGGCCCTGTCGAACAGGGTGCGCACCCTTGCTGCCGCTTGCTTGTCCGCCCGCGGCAGGCTGGCGAGAAGATCGCGAATGTCATCGAAAGGCAGTGCGCTGTTCATGTGTTCCGAGCCCCTTGCAGATGGCATGCGGATAGACCTGTTGGCGTTCGGGCACAACCTTTGCGTCGTGGCGCGAAAGTGGCCAGGCGCGGCGGATTTGGAAGGGCTTGCATTGGCTGCGATGTTGCACCATGTGGGAGCCATCGAAGGATTTTTCTGATGTCGGCCATCGCATCCCCCTGCATTCTCGTCTGCTCGATCGACCAGGTGACGGGCTATTGCTTCGGCTGTGGCCGCACGAAGGCCGAGATCGGCGCATGGATCGAGATGACGCCGGAGACGCGGCAAGCGGTGATGGCCGAACTGCCGGCACGCCTTGAAACGGTGGAGCGCAAGCCACGCCGCGAGACCCGCCGCAGCCGCATGGCGCGCGAGCGCAACGAGTCTGCATGAACCGGCTTTTCTGGATCGTCATGGCGGCGATCGGCCTCGGGCTGGTCCTGCTGATGCTCAACAATTCCGCCGGGCAGACATTCGGCATCGCCAACGACGATTTTGCTCAACTCGTCTGGATGGGCACGCTTGCGGCGGTGATCGGCGCTTTCGTGCTGCGGTCGGGCCGCCCCCTCGGCACGCTGGCCAGGCAGTTCGGCGGCTGGATCCTGATCGTGCTCGCGCTGATCGCCGGCTATCAGTACCGTTATGAATTGCAGGATTTCGCCAGCCGCGTCAGTGCCGGCCTGGTACCCGGTAGCCCGCTGGCGCTCGGACAGGATGACGGCCGCGCCACGGTGACCCTGCAAAAGGCGCTCAACGGTCATTTCGAGGCCCGCATCCTCATCAACGATGCGCCGATCCGGGTTGTGGTCGATACCGGGGCGAGCAGCACGGTGCTGACCGCAGCCGATGCCCTGGCGGCCGGCTTCGACCCAGCCGGGCTGCGCTATACCGTGCCTGTCTCCACTGCCAATGGCGTGACGCAGGCAGCGGGTGCGCGCGCTTCGCAGATTGCGATAGGTGGTATCGTGCGAAACGACATGCAAATCCTGATCGCCGCGCCCGGCGCGCTCGGCCAAAGCCTGCTAGGCATGAACTTCATCTCGACTCTGTCGGGCTTCGACGTTCGCGGCGACCGCATGATCCTGCGCGACTGACCCGACGTCAGGCTGCCTCGCTCTGCTCGCTGTCGAGATCGACCGAAGCGAAGGCGGCGCGCAGCACTTCCGGCCCCGCGTTGGGTTTCGTCCCGTCGGTGGAGAGAATCTGCCGCCACCGGCGCGCACCGGGCAGGCCGTGGAACAGGCCGACCATGTGACGGGTGATATGGCCGAGCCGCCCGCCCTGTTCGATATGACGGGCGGCGTAGGCAGCCATGGCCTCGATGAGCGCGGCATAGTCGAAGGTTTCGCCCGGGTCGCCATGGATAGCGGCATCGATCCCGGTCAGGATGCCGGGCGTATGGTAGGCCACGCGGCCGAGCATGGCGCCGTCCAGCCTTTGCAGATGACCCTGTACCTGGGGCAACGTCTGGATACCGCCGTTGATGCCGATGAAGCGGCCGGGATTTTCCTCCTTGAGCCGGTAGACGCGGTCATAGTCGAGCGGCGGGATTTCGCGGTTTTCCTTCGGGGAAAGCCCCTCCAGCCACGCCTTACGGGCATGCACCCACAGCGCATCCGCGCCGGCCGCGAAAACGCCGCCTGCCAGTTCGTCGAGTGCGGCCTGCGGGTCCTGGTCGTCGACGCCGATCCGGCATTTCACGGTGACCGGCACGGAAACGCTCGCCTTCATGGCCGCCACACAATCGGCCACCAGCGCCGGCGTCTTCATCAGGCAGGCGCCGAAGGTGCCCGATTGCACGCGGTCGGACGGGCAGCCCACATTGAGGTTGATTTCGCAATAGCCGAACGCCTCGCCGATGCGCGCCGCCTCGGTCAGCTTTCGCGGGTCCGAGCCGCCAAGCTGCAGGGCGAGCGGGTGCTCGACCGCATCGAAGCCCAGCAAGCGCTCGCGCGCGCCATGGAGAACGGCCTCGGCGACGACCATCTCGGTATAAAGCAAGGCCCGGCGCGTCAGTTGCCGATGAAAGAACCGGCAATGCCTGTCCGTCCAATCCATCATGGGTGCGACGGCAATGATCGGCGCCTTGTAGGCGATCGCCGCCCGTTTAAGTTCGTTATCCCGTGCCATCCAGTCCATACTCGCGGATTTGGCAGATGTTCCTGCCGCTGCGCACAGGAACGTGAAAGCGCCGCTATACAGGCCCACTGTCAATAAAGCGAGCCTGGACGCTATCTGTCCAGAACGGCGCTTGCGGGATCGGGGCCGCCATGGCAATGCGCACCTGCTACGCTTCCAGCGCCGACTTTCAACGTGGGGTCCTCATGCCGCCCGACTTTTCCGCCCTGATCAACCTTATTTCGCCGGCCGACGAGCCGGCGATCCTGTCGCTCAACAATGAGCACGCGGCCGAACTGTCATGGCTGGAGCCCGAAAGTCTCACCCGGCTTCTCGGCCAGGGCTTTTACGTCCGGCGCATCGGCACGGCCGAAGCCTTCCTGATCGCGCTCGACCAGGACGCGGATTACGGCAGCCCGAATTTCCAGTGGTTTCGCGACCGCTATCCGCGCTTCGTCTATGTCGATCGCGTCGTCGTCGCTAAATCGGCGCGTGGTCGCGGCCATGCGCGCCGGCTTTACGATGCGCTGTTTGTGCAAGCACGCGAGGCGGGCCACACGATCATTACCTGCGAGGTGAATGCCGAGCCGCCGAACCCGGCTTCGGACGCGTTCCACGCCAGCCTTGGCTTCGTCGAGGTCGGCGACGCCGTCATCCACGGCGGCCAGAAAACCGTCCGCTACTTCATCCGCGATCTCGGCACGGAATAAAAGGGCGTGCTCCATCGGCCGGCTTGTTCGGCCGGCCGATGGCAGCCGTAGCGATGCCTCAGCCGGCGTTGGCCTGCGTCACCGCCCGCTTCGCCATCACCGTGATCAGGTGGGCGCGATATTCGGCGCTGGCGTGCATGTCGCTCATCAGGGCGCTGGAAGGCACGCTCACGCCTTCGAGCGCCGAGGCGTCGAAATTCTTCGAAAGGGCCGCCTCCAGCTCCTTCGAGCGGAATACGCCGTCGTCCCCGGCCCCGGTCACGGCGACGGTGACGCCCTTCCCCTTGCTCACGAACACGCCGACCATGGCATAACGGGAAGCCGGGTTGCGGAACTTTTCGTAGCCGGCCTTGGCGGGGGCCGTGAAGGTCACGGCAGTGACGATCTCGCCATCCTTCAGCGCCGTCTCGAACAGGCCTTTGAAGAATTTCTCGGCCGCGATTTCGCGCTTGTTGGTGACGATGGTGGCGCCGAGCGCCAGCATCGCCGCCGGATAGTCCGCCGCCGGATCGTTGTTGGCGATCGAGCCGCCGATCGTCCCGCGGTGACGAACGGCCGGGTCGCCGATCAGCGAGGCGAGATGCACCAGCGCCGGGCACACCTTGGCCAGCTTGTCGCTGGTCGAGACTTCGTAATGCGTCGTAGCGGCGCCGATGGTGACATTCTTGCCCGAAACCTTGATGCCCTTCAGCGCCTCGATGCGGGAAATGTCGACCAGGTCCGAAGGTGCGGCGAGGCGTGTCTTCATGGCCGGCAGCAACGTCATGCCCCCGGAAAGCAGCTTGGCGTCGCCGGTCTTCAGGAGCTTGCCGGCTTCGGCGAGCGAGGCGGCGCGATGGTAATTGACCGAATACATGGTTTCGTCCTCCTCAGTGCTTTGCCGCGCGGATGGCAGCCCAGACCTTCTGCGGGGTCGCGGGCATGGTGATTTCCTCGGTGCCAATCGCATCGGTGATGGCGTTGATGACGGCGGGCGGCGAGCCGATGGCCCCGGCCTCGCCGCAACCCTTGAGGCCGAGCGGATTGGACGGCGACGGCGTGCTCGACGTCGACAGCTTGTAGGACGGCACGTCGCCGGCACGCGGCATGGTGTAGTCCATGTAGCTCGCCGTCAGCAGCTGACCGCTGGACTGGTCGTAGTTGGCGCCTTCGAGCAGCGCCTGTCCGATGCCCTGGGTCACGCCGCCATGCACCTGGCCCTCGACGATCATCGGATTGATGATGTTGCCGAAATCGTCGGCCGCCACGAACTGGACGACGTCGGTATGCCCGGTGTCGGGATCGATCTCGACCTCGCAGATGTAGCAGCCGGCCGGGAAGGTGAAGTTGGCCGGATCGTAGAAGGCGGTTTCCTTCAGGCCCGGCTCCATGCCCGAGGGCAGGTTGTGGGCGGTATAGGCCGCCAGCGCCATCTGGAACCACGGCACCGACTTGTCGGTGCCGGCGACCTTCAGCGCGCCGTCCTCGATGACGATGTCGGCCTCGTCGGCTTCCATCAGGTGCGCGGCGATCTTCTTGGCCTTGGCCTCGACCTTGTCGAGCGCCTTGACGATGGCGCTCATGCCGACCGCGCCGGAGCGCGAGCCGTAGGTGCCCATGCCCATCTGCACCTTGTCGGTGTCGCCATGGACGATGGAGATCGAGTCGAGCGGAACGGCAAGGCGCTGCGCGACGAGTTGGGCGAACGTCGTCTCATGGCCCTGGCCGTGGCTGTGCGAGCCGGTCAGCACTTCGATGGTGCCGACCGCGTTGACGCGCACTTCCGCCGATTCCCACAGGCCGACGCCGGCGCCGAGGCTGCCGACCGCCGCCGAAGGCGCAATGCCACAGGCCTCGATGTAGCAGGAGAAGCCGATGCCGCGCAGCTTGCCGGCCTTGCGGGCCTTCTCCCGGCGCTTCTCGAAACCGGCGTAGTCGGCCGCTTTCAGCGCCATGTCGAGCGAGGTGGCGAAATCGCCGGCATCGTAGTTCATGATGACCGGCGTCTGATGCGGGAAGCTGGTGATGAAGTTCCTGCGGCGAAGTTCCGCCGGGGAAATGCCGAACTGACGGGCGGCGACTTCCATCATCCGCTCGACGTTGTAGGCGGCCTCGGGCCGGCCTGCCCCACGATAGGCGTCGACCGGCGCGGTGTTGGTGTAGATGGCCTTCACGTTGGCGTGGATGGCCGGGATGTCGTACTGGCCCGACAGCAGCGTGGCGTAGAGATAGGTCGGCGTCGCGGACGAGAACAGCGACATATAGGCGCCGAGATTGGCTTTGGTTTCAACCTTGAAGCCGAGGATCTTATAGTCCTTGTCGAAGGCCATAGCCAAATGGCTGTGATGGTCGCGACCATGAGCGTCGCACATGAAGCTTTCGGTGCGGTCGGCCACCCACTTCACCGGCACGCCGGTGCGCTTGGAGGCCCACAGGCAGACGATCTCTTCCGGATAGATGTAGATCTTCGAGCCGAAGCCGCCGCCGACATCGGGGGCGATGACGCGCAGCTTGTTTTCCGGGGCGACGTTGTAGAAGGCGCTCATCACCAAGCGAGCGACATGCGGGTTCTGCGAGGTCGTCCAGCAGGTGTAATGGTCCTCGGCCTTGTCGTAATGGCCCAGAGCCGCTCGCGGTTCCATCGCGTTGGGGACGAGACGGTTGTTGACGATATCCATCTCGACGACGTGGGCGGCCTTCTTGAAAGCCGCCGCGGTTTCGTCGGCATTGCCGATATCCCAGTCGAAAATCAGGTTGTTTTCGGCTTCGGGGTGGATTTGCGGCGCGCCCTTGTCCATTGCCTTGGAGGCGTCGGTGACGGACTTGAGTTCCTTGTAGGTGACCTCGACCGCCTCGGCGGCGTCGCGCGCCTGCGCCTTGGTGTCGGCCACCACGACGGCGACCGCATCGCCGACATAGCGTACCTTGTCGACCGCCAGCGCCGACCAAGCGCCCATCTTCATCGGCGAACCGTCCTTGGAATGGATCATCCAGCCGCAGATCAGATTGCCGATGCCATCGGCCTTCAGTTCCTTGCCGGTCAGTACGCCGATAACGCCGGGCATGGCCTGCGCGGCCTTGACGTCGATCTTCCTGATCTGCGCATGCGCGTGCGGGCTGCGCACGAACATCGCATGCTTCATGCCGGGAACGACCATGTCGTCGACATAGCGCCCCGCGCCGGTGATGAAACGCTTGTCTTCCTTGCGCGTGACCCGCGCGCCAATGCCTTCGATACCCATCAGAGGTCTCCTCCAGAGCTTTCGGTGAATGGTGAATGAAACAGATATGAAAGGTCGAAAGCCCCAGCGGGCGAAGCGCCAATCGAAGATCGGCGGCTACTGACCATTCACGACCGGCCGTTCACCACTAAGCCGCTTTCTTCGCCTTGCCCTTGCCGGCCTTGCCCATTTCCTTCGAGGCGGCGAGCACGGCCTTGACGATGTTGTGGTAGCCGGTGCAGCGGCAGATATTGCCCTCCAGTTCATCGCGAACCGTCGCTTCGTCCAGCCCTTCGGGGTGGCGCGCGATCATGTCGACCGACGTCATGATCATGCCCGGCGTGCAGAAGCCGCATTGCAGGCCGTGATGCTCCTTGAACGCTGCCTGCACCGGATGCAGGTCGGCACCGTCCGCCAACCCCTCGATCGTGGTCACCACCGAGCCGGAAGCCTGAACCGCCAGCATCGTGCACGATTTGACCGCCTTGCCGTCGACGTGGACGACGCAGGCGCCGCACTGGGAAGTGTCGCAACCGACATGGGTGCCGGTAAGGCCGAGATTTTCTCTAAGGAAATGAACCAGAAGCGTGCGGTCCTCGACGGTGCCGCTCACCTGCCTCCCGTTCACCGTCAACGATACGTCCGACATGAAACCTCCCTGGGTAATCAACCTTGGTATCCATCCGCCGCGCTCGCCGGGGGCGCGGGGCCTGTCGTTATTCATATCCTGTATAACGCTTGAAAAACAGCCCTCTGGATTCCAGAATTATCCGAGAATGCAATCCGCCCGAAAAACCGTATATTGTACTTTCGGTCACGCGAACCGCTCCCGCGAGGCCCCATTGCCAAAGCCGTCCGGACGACCCACAATGCCCTCAGACGTTCCAGGGAGGAAACCTGCTGGCCAGTTCGCGGACACGTTACGCCTGCGGCCTTTCCGCGCTCACCACCGATGCCGCGGATGCCGATGGTTTTGCTCGTGCGATAGCGATGGAAGTGGCGGCCATCGAAGCGGGATTCGCCCTCATCTTCTTCTCGCAAAGCCTGATCGGCGCCGATGCGCTTTCATCGGCGCTGAAAGCTCATGTGCCGGCGCTTCACTATGCCGGCTGCTCGACGGCCGGGGAAATCACGCCGGACGGGCTGACCGAAGGCCACATGCTGGCAGTGCTGTTCCCGACATCGTTGTTTTGCGTGACCAGCGCCATGATCGACGATCTTTCGTCGACCGGAATGGACAAGATAACCAGCGATGTCAGTGAGTTACGCCGTCATATTCGTACCAAGGCGGAGCTCAGGCCCGCCGGCAGCACCTTCGCGCTTTGCTTCATCGACGGTCTTTCCAACGCCGAAGAGGCGGTGACCTCTGCCATTCACTGGGGCCTGGACGACATTCCCCTGATCGGCGGCTCGGCCGGTGACGACCTCAAGTTCGAGACGACGCGGCTGATTTCCAACGGCCGCGTCGCGTCCGACAGCGCCATCGTCGTCCTCATCGCCACAGAAATCCCCTTCCGCGTATTCAAGACCGACAATTTCCTGCCAACCGAGGAAAAGCTGGTCGTTACGTCCTCGGACCCGGAACACCGGCTGGTCCGCGAGTTCAACGCGGCCAACGCCGCCGAGGAGTATGCCGGCTCGGTCGGCATCGACAAGCAGTCGCTGACGCCGATGAGCTTTGCCTCGCATCCGGTGGTGGTGAAGGTCGGGGGCGAGTATTACTGCCGTTCGATCCAGAAGCTGAACGAGGACGGCTCGCTGTCCTTCTTCTGCGCCATCGACGACGGCGTGGTGCTTTCCATCGCCGAGCCGAAGGGCATGGTCGAAAGCACGCGCGCCGCCCTCGCGACGGTCGAGCAACGCCTTGGCGGCGTCGACATGATTCTCGGCTTCGACTGCGTTCTGCGGCGGCTCGACGCGCATAACCGGCAGGTGCTGCGCGGCATATCGGAACTCTATCGCGAACATCGGGTGATCGGCTTCGGCACCTATGGCGAGCAGTACCGGTCGATGCATCTCAACCAGACCTTTACCGGCATCGCCTTCGGTCGCCGCCAGGCGGCGGAATAGGATTCTCGATGCCCCTGAAGGACATAACGGATGTCGGGCGGCTGAAGAAGATCAACGCCGCGCTCGTCGACCGCGTCGAACGCGCGATGGACCAGCAGGGCAACGCCTTCTCACTGTTCCAGACCGCGATCGCACTCGAGAACCGGGTGCGCACGCGCACGGACGAACTGCATTCGACGCTGCGCCGGCTCGAACAGTCGAATGCCGACCTCAGTTCGGCCAAGGAAAACGCCGAGCTTGCCAATCTGTCGAAGACGCGCTTCCTCGCCGCCGCCAGCCACGACGTCCTCCAGCCTTTGAATGCCGCCCACCTCTCGATCTCCGCCCTGGCCGAGATCCAGATGGGCGAGGAAGGCAAGAAACTGGTTCGCCAGGTCGAACGCTCGCTGGAAACGATGGAAGACCTGCTGCGCACCCTGCTCGACATATCCAAGCTCGACGCCGGCGTGGTGCGGCCGGAAATCGGCGATGTCAGCCTGGAACCGCTGTTCGCATCGCTGCGCTCGGATTTCCAGCCGCTGGCGGAACTGAACGGGCTGAAGCTCAAGTTCCGCCCGGCGCCGGCGACCGTGCGCTCAGACCGCACGCTGCTGCGGCGCATCCTGCAAAACATCATCTCCAACGCCCTGCGCTATACCCGCGCGGGCGGTGTCCTGGTCGGGATACGCCATCGCGGCGACACGGTGCGCATCGACGTGGCGGATACCGGCTGCGGCATTCCCGAAGACCAGCATGACGCGGTGTTCGAGGAATTCAACCGCGGCAGCATTTCGGCCAATACCTCGCTCGCCAGCGGCGGGCTGGGGCTGGGGCTGGCGATCGTGCGGCGCATCGCCGGCGCGCTCGACCATCCCATCACGTTCTCGTCGCGGGTCGGGCGCGGCACGATCTTCCATATCGACGTGCCGGTCGGCAGCGGCCGTCACTGCGAGGTCGAGGCTGTCGGCGAGATGGAGCGGCCACGCGGCTACGGCCTGTTCGGAACCAAGGTGCTGCTGATCGAGAACGACCCCGATGTCCTGCGAGCCATGACCTCGCTGCTGGAACGCTGGCAGTGCGTGGTGCGGCAGGCGACCGCCACCGACGAGGCGCTCGACCTGCTCGGCGATACCGCGTGGGTGCCCGACATCGTCATTGCCGACCAGCACCTCAACGACGGCGACCTCGGCAGCCATACCATCGCCGAGGTGCGCGATTATCTCGGCCGCATCGTCCCTGCCCTGATCATTACCGCCGACCCGTCCGACGCGGTGGTCAAAGCCGCCCGTTCAGCCGGGATAGAACTGATGCGCAAGCCGCTGAAGCCGGCGCAGTTGCGCGCGCTCCTGGCGCACCTTCTCGCCTAAAGCCTTTCGTGATCTTTCAGATCGCTTCACATGCTTTAGGCCCTTGATTTGATGCATGTCTTTACCCCCAAACCGGTTCCCACTTTTGGGAGACATGCATTAAACCTGATCGCGGAAAAGGTCGGCGTTGTCGAGCCTGGAAACCTCGATCACGGCCTGCGTGCGGCTGTAGACATTGAGTTTGCGCAGGATTTCGGAGACGTGCGCCTTCACCGTGGTTTCGCCCACCTGCAATTCATAGGCGATCTGCTTGTTGAGCAGCCCCTGTTGCAGCATGCGAAGGACGCGCAGTTGCTGCGGCGTCAGCTTGGAAAGCCGTGACAGCAGGTCTGCGCGATCGGCGCTGTCGGGCCCCTTTGCCCCCGCCTGGTAGGTTTCCGGCACGAAGACGGCGCCGTCCATGACCGAGCGTATGGCGTCGGCCAGTTCGCTCTTGCGCGCCGATTTGGGGATGAAGCCGGCAGCCCCGTAGGACAGCGCCTCGGAAATGATCTTGGCGTCCTCGTAGCCGGAGACGATCACGACCGGCAGGCGCGGATAGCGGGTGCGCAGTTGCAACAGCCCCTCGAAGCCGCGCACGTCCGGCATCGACAGGTCGAGCAGCGCCAGGTCAAAGGATTTCCCCGAGGAGAGAACATCCACCGCCTCGGCGATGGAACGCGCCTCGACCGTATCGACATCCGGATAGGCCATCTGGACGGCGCTGTGCAGCGCCTCGCGAAACAGCGGGTGGTCGTCGATGATGAGAAAACGAGCGGCTTCCAGCGGTGCGGTCATGGCATGATACGACGATGTGCTTTACTTCTGGCTGAGACAAGGTAGCAGCGGCAGGATAGGCCGATAATTGCAAAATAGTACATTGCCGGCATCTGTCGCGACCGGCGGCGCATTTTTGCGGCGCGGTGCCTTGCCTGCCCGCGCGATCCGGCCGAAATTCGCTGCGCGCCCCTTTTGGCGCGTGTAAAGCCCAGCAAGGAACGCCGATGAGAGCGGTTGTATTCGAGGAATTTGGCCAGGCGCCGTCGATCCGGACCGTGCCGGACCCGCGGCCGGCGCCGGAAGGCGTGGTGATCAAGCTCGAGGCGACCGGCATTTGCCGCTCGGACTGGCACGGCTGGATGGGGCACGATCCCGATATCCGCCTGCCGCATGTGCCGGGGCACGAGTTGGCCGGCACGGTGGTGGCGGTGGGCCGGCAGGTGAGTCGCTGGAAAGCCGGCGACCGCGTCACCGTGCCCTTCGTCGCCGGCTGCGGCCGCTGCTTTGAATGCACCTCGGGCAACCATCAGGTGTGCGAGCACCAGTTTCAGCCCGGCTTCACGGCGTGGGGCTCGTTTGCCGAATATGTCGCCATCGACTTTGCCGACACCAATCTGGTACGCCTGCCCGAATCCATGGATTTCGCCACCGCCGCCAGCCTCGGCTGCCGGTTCGTCACCTCGTTCCGGGCGGTCGTCGACCAGGGTCGGGTGACGCCCGGAGAATGGGTGGCGGTGCATGGCTGCGGCGGCGTCGGGCTTTCGGCCATCATGATCGCCAGCGCCATGGGCGCCAATGTCGTCGCCATCGACCTAACCGAGGAAAAGCTGGAATTCGCGAAAAAGGTCGGGGCGGTCGCGACGGTCAACGCCGCAACGACGCCGAACGTCGTCAAGGCGGTCAAGCAGATCACCAACGGCGGCGCGCATATGTCGATGGACGCGCTCGGCCATCCGACCACCTCGTTCAACTCGATCTCCAATCTGCGCCGGCGCGGCCGCCATGTGCAGGTGGGGCTGATGCTTGGCGACCACGCCAAGGCGGCGGTGCCGATGGCCAAGATCATTGCCTTCGAACTGGAAATCCGCGGCAGTCACGGCATGCAGGCGTTTCGTTACCAGGCCATGATGGATATGATCGCGACCGGCAAGCTGAAGCCCGAAATGCTTGTCGGCCGCCGGATGAGCCTCGACGAGGCCCCTGCCGCGCTGATGGCGATGGACCGCTTCGATGGCGTCGGTATCGGCGTCGTGACGCGTTTTTGACAGGAAAGCAGCCAATGAGCATGCCGAAGCGGCGAGTGTGGTGGGGCGACTACCGCGCAACCGAATACGCCCTGATCGACCCGGAAGCGACCATAGCCGTCCTGCCGGTGGCGGCGATCGAGCAGCATGGCCCGCATCTGCCTGTCTCGACCGACACCACGATCATGGAAGGGATGCTGGAGACGGTCATTTCCCGGCTGCCGGACGATCTCGATATCCGTATCCTGCCGGTGCAGGCGGTCGGCAAATCAAACGAGCATATCGAGGTTCCCGGCACGCTGACCCTGCCGCCCGCCACGCTGATCGACGCCTGGACCGAACTCGGCCTGTCGGTGGCGCGGGCCGGGATCAAGAAGATCGTCGTCGTCAATTCACACGGCGGCAATGAGGAGGTCATGAGCATCGTCACGCGCGAACTCAGGGTGCGCGAAAAGATGCTGGCGGCGAAGACGAGCTGGCAGCGCTTCGGCCGCCCGGCCGGTCTTTATACGCAGGCCGAGGACCGCTACGGCATCCATGGCGGCGATGTCGAAACCTCGCTGATGCTGCATTTTCGCCCCGACCTCGTCGACATGGGCAAGGCGCAGGATTTCGTCTCCAACGTCACGCGCGCCGAGGGCGAGTTCGCGCTGCTGCGCCAGACCGGCACCCACTCCTTCGCCTGGCTTGCCGCCGACCTCAACCCCAACGGCGTGGTCGGCGACGCCGCCGCCGCCACGGCGGAGAAAGGCCGACTGACGGCGGAACATCAGGCCGACGGTTTCATCACCCTGCTGCGGGATATCCGCAAGGCGACGCTGGCGGACTGGATTCTTTAAATCTCCAGCGCGAACGGCGCTCCCTCGAAGGCATCGGCTCCACGGCCTATCGCCCTGATTGCCGCAATCATGCGACCCTGCCGGCCTAGAATGGCGTCGGCGACCTCGATCAACCGGGGATTCGGCGTGGCCGAGGGCGACAGGAAGCGCAACGTGTGCGCCAGTTCCATCTCGCCCAGCGAAGGCGCAAGGGCTATCGCGACGATATAGGCGGCGGCGGTCGAGCGACTTACGCCAGCGTAGCAATTGATCGCCATCGGCTTCGCGCAATCCGCCGCCTGAACGAAATCGAGCATGCGCCGCACATGGGCTTCGCCAGGCATGGTCATGCCGTCGCGCAGTTCGGCAATGTCGTTCATGGCGAGCAGAAGGTGGTTTTCGGCAGCGATCGCCGCTGGCCGGGTCATCGTCGTGCCGGCCGACAGCAGGGAAACCAGCCGGGTCGCCCCGGATTGCGCAACGACGCGATCGACTTTCGACAAAGGGCAGACATGGATCAGCATCAGCGTTGTTCCTTGCCCCATTCTTCGAGCGCGATTTCCAGGCGCGACCATTCTCCCTCACTGCCCGGCAAGCCAGCTCGCAAGACGGTCGGACGATCTTCATAGTGACGAAGCAGGATACCCCGGCGGCCGAGCACGGAAAACAGGCCTGCCGCCCGCGGAAAGTCGAGATAGCGGTAAAGCGGCGTGCCGCCGCCGACCGGCGCGGCGTGACGCTCAAAAAGCGCGTCCAGCCGCTCCGATTCGGCGTATAGCCTTGCCCGCATGGCTTCTTGCCAGTTCCGGTCGCCCAGCGCCCGAAGCCCGTATTCCAGCGCCGGACCGGACACGGCCCATGGCCCGAGTTGCGCTTCGAGCCGAGTTGCGATTTCCCGGCTAGCGAGGGCAAAGCCCAGACGCACGCCGGCGAGGCCGAAGAATTTCCCGAACGAGCGCAGCACCACGAGGCCGCCCTGCCCGACATCGCCGGCAAGGCTCTGCTCGCGAGGTCCCACGTCCATGAAGGCCTCGTCCACGACCAGCAGACCGCCTTTCTCGCGCAGTTTCTCAGCCAACGTTAGAAGCCGGGAGCGCTCGATCACGCGGCCGTTCGGGTTGTTCGGGTTGACCACAACGGCAAGATCGGCGTTAGCCAGTTCGTCGAAATCCCGCACCTCCTGCACCCCATGCCCGGCGATTGCCGCCGCGCGCGCATGCTCGGCATAGGTCGGCGACAACACCGCCACCCTGCACGGCTTCACCAGCCGCGCCACCAGCGGCAACAGGATCTGGGTTCCGGGCGCGGCAACCACCTCCTGCGGCGAGGGCGCTCCATAGGCTGCCGCCGCAACTGTCCTGAGGTCGTGCAGCCGTTCCTGTTCCGGCAATCGCAGAAGCGCGGTGGCGGGCAGGTCGAAAAGCGGATAGGAGTGCGGATTGATCCCGGTCGAGAGATCGACGAACGGTTCGGGTGCCTGTGGAAACAGCGCTCTCGCCCGGGCGAGGCTTCCTCCGTGATCCACCGCCGCCATCGCCTGTTGCAGAACCCCCATGTCCATGCTGATCGCTTTCCTGTCGCTGGCTGTCGAGATCCGGCTGGGCTACCCGGACCGATTGTTCCGGCTCGCCGGTCATCCGGTCACATGGATCGGCAGGCTGATAACCCTTCTCGATAAAACGCTCAACCGCCCCACCGATGCCGACCACACGCGGCGCATTTGCGGCGTCGTGGCGTTACTGGTGCTGATCGCGGTCCCGGCGGCCATCGCTTTCGGCGTGGAGCGGGCGTTCCTGCCGGTCCCGCTCGGCTTTCTCGCTGTTGCCCTGCTGGGTAGCACGCTTCTGTCGCAGAAGAGCCTTGCCGAGCATGTCGAGGCGGTCGCCGACGCGCTGGATCAGGGCGGATTGCCGGCCGGTCGGCAAGCGGTGTCGATGATTGTCGGGCGCGACCCGGAAACGCTGGATGCGGCCGGTGTCAGCCGCGCGGCGATCGAGAGCCTGGCCGAGAATTTTTCCGACGGCATCGTCGCGCCGGCGCTCTGGCTGGCCATCGGCGGGCTGCCGGGAGGGGTCGCCTACAAGGCCGTCAACACCGCCGATTCGATGATCGGGCACCGCACGCCACGCCATGAGGCGTTCGGCTGGGCCGCTGCCCGCTTCGATGACCTTATCAACCTGCCGGCGTCGCGGCTGACGGCGCTGCTCGTCGTAGCCGGAGCGTTTTTCATCGAAGGCGCCAGCCCGCGGCAGGCATGGCACGCCATCCGGCGCGATGCCGGAAAACACCGCTCGCCCAATGCCGGCTGGCCGGAGGCGGCGATGGCCGGAGCGCTTGGGCTGGCCTTGGCCGGGCCGCGCATCTACGGCGGCGTGCTCGCCGACGACCCGTTCATGGGCGAAGGCGGCCGGCGGGAGGCGACCAGCGCCGATATCAGGCGGGCGCTGCGGCTCTACTGGGCGGCCGACCTCTTGCTGGTCGCCCTTTTCGGCTTGCTGGCGCTGGTGGCGGCGATTCTCTAGACGCTCGTTGCCGTCACTTCACCTTCATCGGCAGTCCTGCCACCATCAGGATCACGCTACCAGCGACGGCGGCGACCTGCTGGTTCAGGCGCCCGGCGGCATCGCGAAAGCGGCGCGCCAGCGCATTATCGGGGACGATGCCCTGCCCGACCTCATTGGAGACCACGAACCACGAACCGCGCGGCTTCGACAGGCATTGCGCAAGCTTCGCACATTCCGCCACGACATCGTGCTCGGCCAGCATATGGTTGGTCAGCCACAGCGTCAGGCAATCGATCAGCATCGGGCGCCCATCGGGCACGGCCTCGATGGCGTCGACGAGGTCAAGCGGCGCGTCGATGGTCTGCCAGCCGTCGCCGCGCTGCGCCCGATGCAGGGCGATGCGCTCGCGCATCTCCTCGTCGTAGGCTTCCGCCGTCGCGATATAGGCCCACGGCGTCGGATACCGCGCCACCAGTTGCTCGGCGTGGCTGCTCTTGCCGGAACGCGCGCCGCCGATGAGCAAAGTCAGGTTCCGTTCAGCCACGCCGGTCACCGCTCGTTGTCACTTTCCGATTTCCCTCTCCCTTGACGATGCCGCCTACATCTTCTTTGGCAGATAGCGCCAGGAGACGATACCACAGGCCAGCGTGAGGAAACTGAGCGTCACGAATACCGACCCCAGCCCGAAGAAGGCGAGCACGACGGAGTAGACCATCGGCGGGGTGAGTTCGGAAAAGTCCAGATAAGTACGATAAACCGCCGCCATCTGCGCCCGTTCATACGGATGCACCGCGCGCATGAACACCGTGGAGCCCAGCGCATCGATCGAGATGACGAAAAAGGCTCCGACGAGCAGCAGTCCCGCGGTAAGCAGCGGAGCCGCCGCGCCGATGCTTCCGGCCGCGAAAAGCGACAGCGTCATGCAAACGAAAGCAAGCGTGATGATGCGCCGGGCCCCGAAGCGGCGACCGGCCCTGCCCCAGAAGATGGCCATGAACAGCAAACCGTTGCCGGCCGAGATCAGCAGGCCGCCGGCAATGTCGCCCTGGCCGGTGATGACCATGAACAGCGGGCCGTAGACGAAGAACGTCGTCCAGAAGCAGGAGCGTCCGAAGGCGATCAGCCAGGCAAGGCGCAGGCGCGGTTGCGACACGAAGCGGCCGATATTGGCGATCGGGTTGATCGCCCGGCTCTTGCCGGCTGCGATCAACTGGTTGTCACCGAGACGATAGAACCAGAACAGCGCCAATAGGATCATGGCGAAGGCGGCCACCGCGCCATGGGCGGCATAGATGCCGAAATGCGAATAGAGGAAGATGCCGAGCGTCGGCCCGCAGGTCCAGGCCACCATGGACCAGGCCATGCGCAGCGATTCGGAGCGCATGAAATCCGTCTTGCGGATGTGGTCCATGATGTAGAGGTTGAGCGTGATGGACAACGCACTGGCGCCCATAACGCGGCAAAGCATGCCGAGGAACTGGCCGACCAGCGTATGCGTCACGAAAAACAGCGAGCCGACGGCAAGCAGGCAGGCGCCCGCCGTGTAAACCCAGCGCCGGGCGAAGCGGTGGATGAGCATCGGCATGAACAGCGTCACCGACAGGCCGAGCAGCGAGACCACCGTATAGAGCATCGAAACCGTCTGCTCGTTGTGCAGTATCTCGTAGGCCTGGATCGGAATGACGCTGGAAACGGTCGCGCGAGCAAAGGATTCGACCGTATAAAGCGAGGCAAAGGTACGCGCCCCCGCATGCTTTACGGCAGGCAGCCACATCGGATGGCGGACATGGATGGCCATGGGCGTCTGTTACTCTCGCGGTCCAGCGACGATGTGACGATTCGCTGTCGTTCCCAGTAGCAGGAAACCGACCCCTGCGGCCCCAAAAGCGATACAGCCAACCATTTCCACGCAGTGGCCCAAAAACGGCGCGGCCGGATCGCAGATCGGAAGCCGTTTCCGCTCTCGCGTACAGCAACCGGCATGGTAATCGTTGACCGTCGAAAGCAGCAAGGTTCCCGCATGAGCATCGATCCGCCCGCGCCGCCCGTTCCTGCGTCAAAACGCATCGTCGCCATCGACGTGGCGCGCGGCCTCGCGCTGCTTGCGATGGCGAGTTACCACTTCACCTGGGACCTCGGCTTCTTCGGCTACACCGACCCCAGCCTGACGGTGTTCGGCGGCTGGAAGCTGTACGCCCGCTGCATCGCCAGTACCTTCCTTTTCCTTGTCGGCGTCAGCCTGGTGCTCGCGCATGGCCGGGGAATCCGCTGGCGCGGGTTCTGGAAACGCCTCGCCATGGTGGGAGGTGCGGCACTCGCCATCACGGCCGTGACGCTGGTTGCCGTTCCGGACGAATTCATCTTCTTCGGCATCCTGCATGAAATAACCGTGGCGAGCCTGCTCGGCCTGTTGTTCGTGCGGCTGCCGGCCCTGCTCACTTTGCTGGTCGCAGCACTGGTCGTGGCCGCGCCGTTCTTCCTGAGCTTCAGCCTTTTCGACCACCCTCTGCTCTGGTGGGTCGGGCTCTCCACGGCGATCCCGCGCTCCAACGACTATGTGCCGATCTTTCCGTGGTTCGGCGCGGTGCTTGCCGGCATCGGCGCGACACGGCTGGCCGTAACGTTCGGCCTGCTCACGTGGCTCGGCTCTTTCCCGGCCAACCGTTTCGTGCGCCCACTGGTCTTCATCGGCCGGCACAGCCTGGCCTTCTACCTGATCCACCAGCCGGTGCTGATTGCCTGCGTATGGCTGTTTTCGCAGATTTCGCCGGCGCCCGTGCAAAACCGCGAGCAGGGTTTCCTCCATTCCTGCGCCGCCTCGTGCGAGGAAACCCGAGACAGCGCCTTTTGTACCGCCTATTGTGGCTGCATGCTCGAAGCCCTGGGCAAGGACGGCACGCTCCAGCTTATGAGCGGTGGACGGGACGACCCGGAGTTGAGGGCGCATGTGACGGAAATGGCCGGCATGTGCACGGCAACGACCGACGACGCGGTGACAGGGGGAGAAATGCAGTGAGCGAAACCGAGGCGAAAGCCGGCCGGCTGCCATGGCCGCCGCTGATCTACCTTTCGGCGATCGTGATCGCGGTTCTCTTCACCGCGCTTTATCCCCTGCCCTGGATAGGCGGCCTGCTTGCCGATCTCCTGTTCGTCATCGGCCTGCTGGTCGTGCTGGCGGTCATCGCCCTGTGGGTCACCGCCTTCCGGACCATGATCGCGGCCAGGACCACTATCCATCCGAACGGCATGCCCGCGCGGCTGGTCACGACCGGGCCGTTTTCGGTATCGCGCAACCCGATTTACCTGGCCAACAGCCTGCTTCTGATCGCCATCGGCCTTGCCGGCGGCATGGCCTGGTTCGTGGTGCTGGCCTTCATCGCGTTGTTCGCGGTTTCGAAACTCGCCATCGAGCGCGAGGAAAAGGTGCTGGCGCAGAACTTCGGCAAGAAATATCGCGACTACCAGAAACGGGTCCGGCGCTGGCTGTAAGTCCCAACCGCGCCAGCGGGGTTCAGGTGGTGACGCCCAGTTCCACCAGGCGTTCGACGCAGGATTCCTCGGCCTGGTCGAGTTCGGCCAGCGTCTCTTCCAGATCGCGGCGCTTCTGCCTCAAATCCTCGCGCTTTTCCTCGATCCGCTTGATCATCAGCTTCAGTTGCCCGACTTCGCCCGGCGGCGCCTTGTACATCTGGATGATTTCGCGGATCTCGTTGATCGAGAATCCGAGCCGCTTGCCACGCAGGATCTGGCGGACGAGATGACGATCCGACGGGCGAAAAAGCCGCGTTCGGCCGCGCCGCACCGGCTGGATCAGGCCTTCGTCCTCATAAAACCGCAGCGTTCGCGTCGAGATGTCGAACTCTCGGGTCAGTTCGGTGATCGAATAATATTCACGCATCCAAACTCCCCTGTCGAAGAATGGCCTCCCCCTTCGACGGTATGTGCACGGGCGGGCACGGCCGCGCATACAAAGGCGGCTCCCGCGCGCGGATTTCGCATGTCATTTACGTAAAAGTCAATCAGGGGCGTAAACTTTGCCGGATTCTACCGCAAATTCCGGCGGGCCTGTCGGACTTGGCTATCGATCAGGGGACGGCGAACCACCAGGTGGCCAACCCGAGAAAGGCGAAAAATCCGACCACGTCGGTCACGGTGGTGACGAAGACGGCCGAGGCCACGGCCGGGTCGACGCGAAGGCGGTCGAGAAGAAGCGGGATGAGGATTCCGGCGACCGCGGCCACGAACATGTTGATGATCATGGCAGCGGCGATGATCCCGCCCAGATTGGCGTCGTGGAACCATGCCGCTGCCACGGCGCCGATGAGGATCGCAAAAACGATGCCGTTGATGGAGCCCACGCCCATCTCGCGGCGGATGATGCGCCAGGCATTGTAGATGTCGAGATCCTTGGTCGCCAGCGCGCGCACGGTGACGGTCATGGTCTGGGAGGCCGCGTTGCCGCCCATGCCGGCGACGATCGGCATCAGCACGGCCAGCGCCACGATGTGCTCGATGGTGCGGTCGAAAAGACCGATGACGGATGCGGCCAAAAAGGCCGTGAACAGGTTGACCAGAAGCCAGGGCACGCGCGAGCGCGACGTTGCCAGCACGGTGTCGGACAATTCCTCGTCGCCGACGCCGCCCATGCGCATCAAATCTTCCTCCGCCTCCTGCTGGATGACGTCGACGACGTCGTCGATGGTGAGTACGCCGACCAGCCGCTCGTTCTCATCGACGACGGCGGCCGACAGGAGATCGTACTGCTCGAACTCGCGCGCCGCCTCTTCCTGGTCCATGGTGGCGGGGATGGCATGGCGCGTCTCGTGCATCACCTCCTCGACCTTGGTGCCGCGCTTGGTGCGCAGGATCTGGTCGAGGTCGATGGCACCGAGCAGCTTGAAGCTCGGGTCGATTACGAAAATCTGGCTGAAGCGGTCGGGAAGGTTGTTGTCCTCGCGCATGTAGTCGATCGTCTGGCCGATGGTCCAGAACGGCGGTACGGCGACGAATTCGGTCTGCATGCGGCGCCCGGCGGTTTCTTCCGGGTAGTCGAGCGAACGCCTCAGCCTGATGCGCTCGGTGAACGGCAGTTGCGAAAGGATTTCGTTCTGGTCGTCCTCGTCAAGGTCTTCCAGAATGTAGACCGCGTCGTCCGAATCGAGGTCCTGAACGGCTTGGGCGATCTGCTCGTTCGGCAGGCTGTCAACGATCTCGGCGCGAATCGTGTCGTCGACTTCCGTCAGCGCGGAAAAGTCGAAGTCGGTGCCCAGCAGTTCCACCAGGGCGTGGCGCTGGTCCGGTTGCAGGGCCTCCAGCAGGTCGCCCAGTTCCGACTGGTGGAGGTCGTCCACATACCGCTTGAGGGTGAGCGTGTCGCGATCGGCGATCGCCGCGCCGACCTGAGCGAGAAACGAGGCGCGCATCACGCCATCCTCGTCATAGATATCGGCGTGGATGGTGTCCGATGGGGCGGCGCCGGCCGCCTGTTCTTCTCGACTTTCCATCAGGCGTCCCGCTGCCAAGGTCCGGGGAAAAGGGTGCGCGCCACGTCTAGCGCGCAAAGTGCAGGAATATCAAACTAAATGCACCCCTGCCGCACCCGAAAATGGCCATGCTTCATGCTCCGCTCCGGGTAATGAGCCGGTGAACCAAGCGTGCGTAGCGGCATTTCATGACAGTCTGACGACCGAATGAAAAGTGAGCCGTGTCCTCGCACCGGTCAGGGGCGGCAAGTCAATGGCTTACGCAAAACGTACCAAGGAGACAGAGAGATATTCGAGCGGAGCGGCATGCTCAGGCTTCGGTCGAGAGGCAGCGTCTTCCACGCGTCACCGATCAAATTTAACGGTGACTCGTCCGCTCGTCAGGTCGGCAACCATGCGGGCTATCTCGTCCGCAGCGCTTTTGGGAAACGAGAGCCGAATTTCTGCTCCCGTCTCGCTGAATTGCGGCGCATGGAGGTGAACGCCCGGAACCATTTCCAACCGTGATTGAACAAGAGACAGGTCGCTAAATCCGCATGCGATCGAGGTCGACAAGGTTTCGACGAGAGGTGCCTTTTCGGCCTCTCGCAAGCACATGGCCGCCGTGCCGCCATAGGCCCGGATCAACCCGCCGCTTCCAAGAAGAATGCCGCCAAACCAGCGCGTGACGACGACGGCAACGCGGTCGAGCGACTGCCCGTCAATCGCCTGCAAGATCGGTTTGCCGGCCGTTCCGCCGGGTTCCCCGTCATCGCTGAATCGGTAGGCTTGCCCAATCCGCCACGCCCAACAATTATGGTTGGCCGCGTGGTCGGAGTGTGCGGCGATAAACGCCTTTGCCGCCGCCTCGTCTCCAACCGGACCAGCGACCGCCGCAAATCGGCTCTTCTTGATTTCCTGTCGCCCGGTAACCGTACCGGTCAGTGTCGATAAATGACTCATGCTGCCATGTAGCGGCGGTCGCTATCGCTTGGCCATAGACATCACGAAAACCAGGATCACCATGGCGATCCCACCGATCGCAAGTCCGAGGGCGGCGCCGTAGATGCTGCCGATCTCGCCGCCTGCCAACACACCGACACCGGCGCCAACGATCATCAGGATTGCGGGAATCAAGCAGCCAGCCATGGCCGACTGTAACCATTGCAAGCAGACGGCACCACCGCCGGCTCAAGGCTTCGTCGCCCAACCCTAAGCGGGCCATGGCGACTTCCTTTCACCGTCGTCGTTGCCTTGCCGAAAAGCGGTTAAGCGGTATGTTCCCGTTCATGATGAGAACAGTTCAGATCGCGGCACTGGCCGCATTGGCTGGTTGCGCATCGGCCAAGCAGCCCGAAACGTCGTGTGCGACCCTCAATCGCGAGATCGGCAATAACTCCAAGGGCATCACCACCGTTGCGCTCAATCGAGGCAAGACCGACAGCCTGAACGTGCCGTTCTGGGTGCCAGGCGGAGCGAAAGCTATCTCGGTCATCAAAGGCAGGCAGACGGGTAAGATAGAAAAGCTCCAGTCCGAGCAATCCACCATGTTGGCTGACCGGCGACGGGAGTGCCCGTAGACAAAGCAGGGGAAGCCGGTAAGCCCCGGACCAAGGAATCGTTCGGGAATATGTTCCAGGCAGCCCGCGACGAGGCTGGTGTGGACAATCAGCCCATGGCTTTCGAGCAATTGGCACGACGAGAGAGGCAGAACCCTGCAAGATCCTGCTGGAACTGGAAGCCTCGCCCGGCTGGGCGGGCGGATCGACAACGCCCAGCGCCTCTTACCTTGAAGCGGTGATGCGGGGAAGCCACGAAAAGACAAATGAAATCAACTGCCATTTTCATGGTATGGTGCGGTCGAGAAGACTCGAACTTCCACGGGTTGCCCCACAGCGACCTCAACGCTGCGCGTCTACCAATTCCGCCACGACCGCACGTGGTAGAAGCCGGCAACAACCGGCTCGCGGCGTGTAGCAAATCGTTCTGGACGAAACAAGGGTGCGTCGAGCAATAATCGTGCATCACCAACAATAGCCGGACGGCGCCGCCGCACTGGACCTTTGGCGCAATCGCCGCCATATGAAACGTCGTCCATCCGAGAATTTCCATGACCGACCGCAGCCAGCCCGCCACGTCGTTTCTTCCCCTGCCCGGCTCTCCGCCCGTCGAATGGCGAATCGAGCCCGGCCTGACCCCTTACCCGCAGGCGCTGGCCTTCATGGAGGCGCGGGCCGAAGCGATTCGGGCTGGAACCACGTCGGAACTGGTCTGGCTGGTCGAGCACCCGGCGCTCTATACGGCCGGCACCAGCGCCAGGATCGAGGACCTGATCGATCCGGAGCGCTTCCCGGTCTTCGCGGCGGGGCGCGGCGGCGAATACACCTATCACGGCCCCGGCCAGCGCGTGGCCTATGTCATGCTCGACCTGAAACGGCGGCGCGAGGACGTGCGCGCTTTCGTCGCCGCGCTGGAAGCCTGGATCATCGCCACGCTGGCCGCCTTCAACGTGCGTGGCGAACGGCGCGAGGACCGCGTCGGCGTGTGGGTGGTGCGGCCAGACCGCCCGCCGATGCCGGACGGCTCCCCCGCTGAGGACAAGATCGCCGCAATCGGCATCCGTCTGCGGCGATGGGTAAGCTTTCATGGCATCGCCATCAATGTCGAGCCGGACCTCGGCCATTTCGGCGGCATCGTGCCCTGCGGCGTACAGGACCATGGGGTGACCAGCCTGGTCGACCTCGGCCTTCCGGTCACGATGACCGACCTGGACGACGCCCTGCTGGCGGCCTTCAAAACCGTGTTCGGCAGCGCTGCCATTACGCCAGCCGAGCACGAACAGGCCTGAGGCCACGCGTCGATTTCACAAGGCTCCGATCCAGATCGCCATAGAGACAAGGAAGGTGCTCATGCACACCAGCGAAAGGACATCGTGAACGAGATCGGTCATAACGCTCTCCTGTTTTTCCTATGTTCGATATTTGTTCTATTTTTGTTCAAATGTCAAACACCTTTGAGGCCGCGTATCCAAGCGCGGCCGCAAATCCGGAATTTGGTAAAGGAAACGTTGCGCGCCCGCCTTCAGGCGCTTGCGTGAATGTTCAGCGCAGCATCGGCCACAAGGCCGCCGCGAGCAGCAGGCCCATCGCGATGTTGAACCATTTGAGGCGCACCGGATCGGCCAGGAACCCGCGCAGCGCCGTGCCGAAGCCGGCCCACACGGAAATGCACGGCAGGTTGATGATACCGAACGCTGCCGAAATCAGCAGCACGGAGACGAACGGGCTTCGCGGGTCGCTGTAAACGGCCATGGCGGTGACAGCCATCACCCACGCCTTGGGATTGACCCATTGGAAGGCTGCGGCGTCCAGGAAGGTCAGGGGGCGAATGTCCTGCCCTTCCCTGCCGCTCACCGAACGTGTCATCGCGATCTTCCAGGCGAGGTAGAGCAGATAGGCCGCGCCGGTGACCTTGAGGGCCGTATGCAGGGCCGGAAACGCGCTCAACAGCGCGCCCAGGCCGAAACCAACCGCCAGCAGCAGCACGACGAAGCCGATGCCGATCCCAAGCATATGCGGGATTGAGCGGCTGAAACCGAAATTCACGCCGGAAGACAACAGCATCAGGTTGTTCGGCCCCGGGGTGATCGAGGTCACGAAGGAATATGCTATCAGGGCGAGCAGGGTGTCCGTCAGCATGATGGAATCCTGTCAGGCCAGCCATGCCGACCTGAGTGATGATGAGGGAAACGGAGCCGGCCAAGCGTGCTGGGTGCGCGCCTGCGGGACCGGTAAAAGCGGATGGCTACATGCCCTGCGCGCCGCGATTCATCGCGGCCACGCCGGTGCGGCAGATCTCGACCAGCCCGAGTGGGCGCATGATGGAAATGAACTGGTCGATCTTCGAGCTTTTCCCGGTAATCTGGAAAATGAAGTGCTCGGTATTGGCGTCCACCACATGCGCGCGGAAGGCATCGGCCAGCCGCAGCGCCTCCACCCGCGAGACACCGGTGCCGGCGACCTTCACCAGCGCCAGTTCCCGTTCCAGCGGACGCTCCTGCCCGAGTTCGTGCGAGCGGACCGTGAGGTCGACCACCCGGTGCACCGGCACGATGCGCTCAAGCTGGTGCTTGATCTGTTCCAGCACATGTGGCGTGCCGCTGGTGACGATGGTGATGCGCGAAAGATGCGTCTCGTGCTCCGTTTCCGAGACCGTCAGGCTCTCGATATTGTAGCCCCGGCCGGAGAACAGGCCGATGACGCGCGCCAGCACCCCCGGCTCGTTGTCGACCAGCACCGACAGCGTGTGCTTTTCGGGCGACGCCTCGTCCTTGGCGATGAAATAGGCCGAACCGGTGGGCTGAAGCTGTGCGTTCATATTTAATCTCGATCTTAATTTATTACGCCAATTACCTGATTTTGCGTACTTAATGTCGATTATTACACCAGCTCACGCCCCTTGGCGTCGATGGCATTGGCAACGGCCTCGTCGGTCGCCTCGTCGGGCAGGAGCATCTCGTTATGCGCCTTGCCGGACGGGATCATCGGGAAGCAGTTGGCGAGCGTCGCCACGCGGCAGTCGAACAGGACCGGCTTTTTGACCGCGATCATCTCCAGAATCGCGTCGTCCAGTTCGTCCGGCTTGTCGCAGCGGATGCCGTGGCCGCCATAGGCCTCCGCCAGCTTGACGAAATCGGGCATCGCCTCCGTATAGGAATGCGACAGCCGGTTGCCGTGCAGCAGTTGCTGCCACTGGCGCACCATGCCCATGTACTGGTTGTTGAGGATGAAGATCTTGATCGGGGCGTTGTGCTGCACCGCCGCCGACATTTCCTGGATCGTCATCTGCACCGAGGCGTCGCCGGCGATGTCGATGACCAGCGCGTCCGGGTGCGCGATCTGCACGCCGAGCGCGGCCGGCAGGCCGTAGCCCATCGTGCCGAGGCCGCCGGAGGTCATCCAGCGGTTCGGCTTGTCGAAATGGAAGTGCTGCGCGGCCCACATCTGGTGCTGGCCGACCTCGGTGGTGATGTAGGTGTCCTTGTCCCGGGTCAGTTCGTAAAGCCGCTCGATCGCATATTGCGGCATGATGACGTCGGGATTCGCCTTGTAGGCGAGCGAGTCGCGGGCACGCCAGCGGGCGATCTGCTCCCACCACGGATAGAGCGCCTTCTTGTCGGGCTTCACGGTGGCGCGCCACAGCCGCACCATGTCCTCCAGCACGCGCCCGCAATCGCCGATGATGCCGATGTCGATCGGCACGTTCTTGTTGATCGAGGACGGGTCGATGTCGATGTGAATCTTCTTCGAGTTCGGCGAGAAGGCGTTGAGGCGGCCGGTGATGCGGTCGTCGAAACGCGCGCCGATGCACACCATGACGTCGCAATCGTGCATGGCCATGTTGGCTTCGTAGGTGCCGTGCATGCCGAGCATGCCGAGCCAGTTCTTGCCCGATGCCGGATAGGCGCCGAGCCCCATCAGCGTCGAGGTGATGGGGAAACTGGAAAGCTCGACCAGTTCGCGCAGCAGGTGGCTCGCCTCAAGGTCGGAATTGACGACGCCGCCGCCCGTGTAGAGGATCGGCCTCTTCGCGCCGGCCATCAGGTCGACCGCGGCCTTGATCTTGTCGAGGTCGCCCTGGACCTGCGGATGGTAGCTGGTGCGCGGCGCCGTCTGTGGCGAGACATAAAAGCCTTTCGCGAACTGGACGTCCTTCGGGATATCGACAACCACCGGGCCGGGCCGGCCGGTCGTGGCGACATGGAAGGCCTCGTGGATGGTCTTGGCGAGGTCGTTGACGTCCTTCACCAGCCAGTTGTGCTTGGTGCAGGGCCGCGTGATGCCGACCGTGTCGCATTCCTGGAAACCGTCGGAGCCGATCAGCGAGGTCGGGACCTGCCCGGTCAGGCACACGAGCGGGATGGAATCCATCAGCGCGTCCTGCAAGGGCGTCACGGCGTTGGTGGCGCCGGGACCCGAGGTGACCAGCATGACGCCAGCCTTGCCGGTGGAGCGGGCATAGCCCTCGGCGGCGTGTCCCGCCCCCTGCTCATGGCGCACCAGGACGTGTTCGAGCTGGTCCTGCTGGAAAATCTCGTCATAGATCGGAAGAACCGCGCCGCCCGGATAGCCGAAAACATGCTTGACGCCGTTGTCGATCAGCGCCTGCACCACCATCTCGGCGCCCGTCATCTCACGTCGTTCGTTCTGTCCGTTGCTCATCGTCGTGGTTCCGTCTTTCTTCGCATTTCCAGCGGCTGCTGCTCGTTTAGTCCGGTTTCAGGCAATAAAAAAGGCCCCCGAGGGAGCCTGTGTCTTGCGCATGGGAGGATTTCGCCCGGCGGTTACACCGCCTTGCCCACGCGCGTTCCTACTACGAGAATGATCGTCTTGTTCATGGGCGCGCACATTAAGGGCGAAAAACGCCGGCCGTCAATGGGCAGGATCGCACTTTATCGTGCAGGCCGTCCAAATCGCACGGGTGGCTGCACGAGCCTCTGTGCGATTACCATAAGTCCCCGGCAATCCGTTCTCCAAGACTAAATGGCAAGGTGACGCCGCGCCTCATTGACGGAATACTGAGGCAACCGAGCCGACGAGGCGACGGTGAGGTGCTTGAGGATACTGCGGAGGAGGAACCAGATGCTCGACAATGCCCCCAACAAGAAGCTTTCCGATTTTCTCGGTCACTTCGAAGCCGCACTTGCCGCCGGCGATATCGACAAGGCTGCGGACTGCTTTCAGGAAGACTGCTACTGGCGTGACCTTGTCACCTTCACCTGGAACATCAAGACCATGGAAGGCCGCGACCAGGTTCGCGCCATGCTGAAAAGCCAGTTGGCCCGGACAAAGCCCTCGCATTGGCAGATCGCGGAGGGCGAGGACGCCACCGAATCCGACGGCCTGATCGAAAGCTGGATCAGCTTCGAGACCGAGGTCGCGCGCGGCTATGGCCATATCCGATTGAAGAACGGCAAGATATGGACCCTGCTCACCACCATGGCCGAATTGAAGGGTCACGAGGAAAAGGCCGGCTTCACCCGCCCGCTCGGCGCCAAGCACGGCCACGGCAAGGATCGTAAAAGCTGGAAGGAGGAACGCGAGGACGAGATCGCCGAACTCGGGCATTCCCGTCAGCCCTATGCGCTCATTATCGGCGGCGGCCAGGGCGGCATCGCACTCGGCGCAAGGCTGAGGCAGCTTAACGTGCCGACCATCATCATCGAAAGGAATGAGCGGCCCGGCGATAGCTGGCGCAAACGCTACAAGTCCTTGTGCTTGCACGACCCGGTCTGGTACGACCACCTGCCCTATATCGATTTCCCGAAAAACTGGCCCGTCTTCGCGCCGAAGGACAAGATCGGTGACTGGCTGGAAATGTACACCAAGGTCATGGAACTCAACTACTGGAGTTCCACCACCGCCAAATCGGCCAAATACGACGAGAAGGCCGGCGAGTGGACCGTCGTGGTCGAGCGCGGCGGCAAGGAAATCACGCTCAAGCCGAAGCAACTGATCCTGGCCACCGGCATGTCGGGCAAGATGAATGTGCCGAAATTCAAGGGTCAGGACGTTTTCAGGGGTGAGCAGCAGCATTCCTCGCAGCACCCCGGTCCGGAGAAATATCGCGGCAAGAAGGTCGTGGTGATCGGCTCCAACAACTCCGCCCACGATATCTGCGCGGCGCTTTGGGAAGGCGGCGCGGACGTCACCATGGTGCAGCGTTCGTCCACCCATATCGTCAAGTCGAACACGCTGATGGATATCGGGCTCGGTTCGCTCTACTCCGAGCAGGCGGTGCAGAACGGCGTCACGACGCGCAAGGCAGACCTGATCTTCGCTTCCCTGCCCTACAAGATCATGCACGAGTTCCAGATCCCGCTCTACGAGCAGATGCGCGAGCGCGACAAGGGCTTCTACGACGCGCTCGAAAAGGTCGGCTTCATGCACGACTGGGGTGACGACGGCTCCGGCCTGTTCATGAAGTACCTCAGGCGCGGCTCGGGCTACTATATCGACGTCGGCGCCTGCGATCTCGTCATCGACGGTTCGATCAAGCTCAAGAGCGGCAAGGGGGCTGCCGTGCAGGAACTGACGGAAACCGGCGTGAAATTCGTCGACGGCACGGAACTGCCGGCCGACCTGATCGTCTACGCTACCGGCTACGGTTCGATGAACGGGTGGGCTGCCGACCTGATCTCGCAGGAAGTCGCCGACAAGGTGGGCAAGGTGTGGGGGCTCGGCTCCGACACCACGAAGGACCCCGGCCCCTGGGAAGGCGAGCAGCGCAACATGTGGAAGCCGACGCAGCAGACGGCGCTGTGGTTCCACGGCGGCAATTTGCACCAGTCGCGGCATTACTCGCAATATCTGTCGCTGCAACTGAAAGCCCGGCAGGAGGGTATTTCGACGCCGGTCTACGGCCTGCAGGAAGTCCATCACAAGGCCTAGCGCCGGAACCGGATGAGCCAGGCACCACTTGGCCCATCCGGTTCGAATTTTCGGCTTTTCATTAACGACGACGAAACCATCCCGTCATACCCGGCTTTAACCGGCGCCCTGTAAGGTCAGGCCTCAAGGGGTATTGGGAAGCATCCATGTTCGTTGAACGCGAGGCCTCGGGCGGCGAAACCACGTCACAGGAGCGCCGCGACGCGGCACAAGCCGACAGCCGCATTCTCGGCCATGTCGTTCAGTGCGACGGCGCCCGGGCGGTGATCAGCGCTTTCGCCGCCAGCGACGATGAGCCGGCCGGCAACCGCTGGACCGTCGGCCGGATGATCTCCATCAATCTCGGCTCGACCCGCACCGTCGGGCTGGTCTATGCCGTCGACAAATCGGACCGCGCCTGGCATGCGGACAACAAGAATGCCATCGAGGTCAGCGTCGAACTCGTCGGCGAGGTCCGCGACGGCAGCGATCCCGGCGGCAGGCCGGTCTTCGACCGCGGCATCACCTGCTATCCCTATATCGGCGCCCTCGCCCATCGTATCCGCAGTCACGACCTGCAAGCGGTCTACGATCTCGCCGGCCGCCGTTCGATCACGCTCGGTGCGCTGTCGCAAGACGAGGAAATCGACGCCAACATCGCCATCGACGACACGCTGGCCCGCCATTTCGCCGTCGTCGGCACCACCGGTGTCGGCAAGTCGACCGCGGTCTCGCTATTGTTGCGCAAAGCAGTCGCGGCCCGGCCGGATTTGCGGGTGCTGATCCTCGACCCGCACAACGAGTTCGCGGCTTCCATGCCCGAGCTTTGCGTCAAGGTGGATTCGACGACGCTCGACCTGCCTTTCTGGATGTTCAGGCTCGAAGAGTTTTCCGAGGTCCTGTTCCGCGGGCGCGATGCCGTTCCCGAAGAAATCGACCTTTTGCGCGACCTCATTCCCGTCGCCAAGAACCTCTACCGCAATCCGAACGCAGGCGCCTATCTGCGCCGCGGCAGCGAGACGCTGACCGCCGATACGCCGGTTCCGTACCGCATCGCCGATCTTCTGAAGCAGATCGACGACCGCATCGGGCTGTTGGAGAGCAAGAGCGACCGGCCGATCCTGAAGTCGCTGAGAACGCGCATCGAGCAGGCCGCCGCCGACCCGCGCTATCGCTTCATGTTCCATTCGCGCCTGATCGAGGACACGATCCATGAGACGATCGGCCGGATTTTCCGCGTTCCGCACGAGGGCCGGCCGGTAACCTGCTTCGAAATGGCCGGCATGCCGTCCGAGGTGGTCAACTCCGTCTGTTCGGTGCTGGCGCGGCTCGCCTTCGACCTGGCGCTGTGGAGCGAGGGGAAACTTCGCCTGCTCCTGCTTTGCGAAGAGGCGCACCGCTATATGCCGGCCGATTCGCGTCTCGGCTTTGCGCCGACCCGGCACGCTCTGTCGCGCATCGCCAAGGAAGGCCGGAAATACGGCTGCTACCTCGGCATCGTCACGCAACGTCCCGGCGAGCTCGACCCGACCATCCTGTCGCAGTGCTCGACCTTCTTCGCCATGCGCCTCGCCAATGAGCAGGACCAGGCAATCATCCGCTCGGCCATCGCCGATTCCTCCGCCTCGACGCTGGCCTTCTTGTCCTCCATGGGGCAACGGGAAGCGATCGCCTTCGGTGAAGGCGTGGCCACGACCATGCGGCTCAAGTTCGAGAAGATCGCTCCGGCCCTCCTGCCCGGCACGGCCAAGGACAGCGCCGACGACCCCTCCCTCGATGGGGAGGACGTCGATCTTTTCGCCCTGGTCGAGCGCCTGCGGGACGTTACCAGGCCACAGGCGCCGATGGGCTTCACGCAGTCTGCCGATCCCGTCCGCCAGGCGGGCGATCCCGGCTACGCCAAGGTCGCTGCACCCCGCATCCAGCCCAACGACGATTTCGATCTGCGCTACGGGTTGAAACCGACCACATTCGGCATGCGTCCGCAAAACGACTGAGCCGTCAAACGAACGTTACGATACGGAATTAGTGCGCCTCAGGCGCACACGCGGTTGCGACCGAGTTTTTTTGCCTCGTACAGCTGCCGGTCGGCGCGCCGGTAGAACTCCTCGGCGGTTTCCTTGCGGTCCCATATGGCAAGACCGACGCTGGCGGTCACCTTGAGCCGGACATTGCCCGACTGGATTGCCATGGCGGCGATCGCCTTGCGGATGCGTTCGGCAAAACGAGCCAGAAGTTCTTCATCCATGTTCGGCGTGACGACGGCGAACTCCTCGCCGCCGAGACGCGCAACAACATCGTGATGCCGCGTCATGTCCTTCAGGCAGTTGGCGACGGCCCTGAGCACTTCGTCGCCGACATCATGGCCATGGGTGTCATTCACTTGCTTGAAATGGTCGAGGTCGAGGATCATCAGGCCGATCGGCCTGCCCACCCGCCGGAACTCCACGAGATACTCCCTGAGCGCATCGTCGAAATAGCGCCGGTTCTGCATCCCCGTCAGGGCATCCGTCAGGGCCGCGTGCTCGAACGTCTCGGAACGGGCGCTCAGCGATACCGTCATGGCGCGCAGCTTGCCCTCTTCCTTCACCTGCTCGCGGATGAGCGGATAGATGAAAAAAACGCCGAAAAACAGCGCGGTCGCCAGGAGCACGCCGGTCATAAACAGCAATCTGCTGAGGTAGGCGACACGCGCGACGCCCTCGGGATTGCTGACCTGATCGACCGCGGCGTGCAAGAAATCATAGGCATGCAGCGTCACCAGGCCCGCGGCGAGGATCACAAAAATAAAGACGAAGAATGCCGATTCCGCCTTGTGGAAACGCATGCTCTCTCCCGCGCAAACGCCCATGGGCTTATGCCATACGGCGGCTTATGGAGGGTTAATTTCTACAACGAGAACGTGTGCATATGCATCCGCACGTCATGCGTCAATGGCGGCCTGCTCAAATCCGGAACGGTCCGGTTCCTTGCAAGCGCTTCCAGCGCTCGTCAAGCTGGTGCCGGAACCAGGTTGCCTGTCGCTTGGCATATTGCCTGGTGGCGATCTTGGCCAGGCCGATGGCTTCTTCGATCGTGGTTTCGCCGCGCAGGAACGCCGCCAGTTCGCGCACCCCTATCGCCTTCATGGCCGGCATCGCCGGATCGAGTTCGAGCGCGCAAAGCGCCTCGACCTCCTCCAGCGCACCCTCTTCGACCATGGTGTCGAAACGCCGGTCGATATGGCGGACGAGTGTTGCGCGATCGGGATCGACCACAAGGAACTGCGCGCTTTCGCCATCGACCAGCGGTTGTCCACGCGCTGCCTGCCAGTCGAGGATCGAGCGCCCAGAAGCGTCCAGCACTTCCAGCGCCCGCACGATGCGCTGGCCGTCCGTCGCCCTCAACCCCGCCGCTGCCTCCGCATCCCTTTCCCCAAGAATCCGATGCAGGCCGGCGGGTCCTTGAGCCCGCAACGCCCCGCGCCAATGCTCACGAACCGAATCCGGGATAGCGGGCATGTCGGAAATGCCGTCGACCAGTGCCCGGAAATAGAGGCCGGTGCCGCCGACGAAGATCGCCGTCCGGCCGGCAAGCACCCCGTCTTCGACCAGCTTGTCGACGTCGCGCAGCCACGCCCCGATCGAATACGCGGCCGAAGGATGCACGTGCCCGTAAAGGACATGCGGCGCGCGCGAGAGATCGGCAGGGCGCGGCCTTGCTGTCAGCCTGTCGAAGACGGAATACACCTGCATGGAATCGGCATTGACGATGACGCCACCCGTGCGCTCGGCCAAATCCAGTGCCAGAGCCGACTTGCCGCTGGCGGTCGGCCCGGCTATCAGGAACGCGCCCTTCACACGACGATCGCCCGCCTTTTCTCCGGAACCTGCCATGCCGCTTATTGCCACGCTCGTTTCCAACCCCGCCGGCCACGCCCTGTCGCTGGCGCTTGCGAATATGGCGGCAAAGGCGGCGAGCGCAAGTGATGTTCGCTGGCTGGCCGACGGCGTCGCCTGCGACATCGCCCTGCCGGACGGCGCGGCGCATGCGCAAGCCCTCGCCGCCTTGCGCGCCGCGCTGGACGGGGAACCGGTCGATGTCGCCGTCCAGGAGCAGGCCGGGCGGCGAAAGAAAATCCTGATCGCCGACATGGATTCGACCATGATCGACCAGGAATGCATCGACGAACTCGCCGACGAGGTCGGCCTGAAGGCCCATGTCGCGGCGATCACCGCGCGCTCGATGAACGGCGAGATCGCGTTCGAGCCCGCCCTGCGCGAGCGCGTGGCCCTGCTGAAGGATCTGGATACGGCCGTGGTCGGGCGCATCGTCGAGAATCGCCTGACGCTTGCCCCCGGCGGGCGCGAGCTGGTCGCGACCATGCGCGCCAACGGCGCCTGGACGGCACTGGTTTCCGGCGGCTTCGACGTCTTCACCAGCCTTATCGCAGCCAAGCTCGGCTTCGACGAGAACCGCGCCAACCGGCTGATCGAGCGGGACGGCCGCCTGACCGGCGAAGTGGCGCAACCCATCCTCGGCCGCGAAGCCAAGGCCGAGGCGCTCGTGGAAATTTCCGCCCGCCTCGGCCTTACGCCCGCCGACGCGATCGCCGTCGGGGACGGCGCCAACGATCTCGACATGATCCGGCTGGCCGGCAGCGGGGTGGCCCTGCACGCCAAGCCAGCGGTGGCCGCGGCCGCGGGAATGCGCATCGACCACGGCGACCTCACCGCGCTGCTCTACCTGCAAGGCTACGCGCGCACGGAATTCGCGGCGTGACACCAATCCGCACTACGCGGCTGATCCTGCGCGACTGGCGCGAAAGCGACCGCGCCCTGTTTCACCGCATCAATTCCGACGAGCGCGTGATGGAATTCTTCCCGTTCCGCCGCGACCGCGCCCAGTCCGACGCCAAGATGGACGAATTGCAAGCGATCATCGACCGCGACGGCTACGGCTTTGCCGCCGTCGAAATCGCGGAGACCGGTGAATGCGCGGGGTTCGCGGGCATTACCGGGACTGATCACATTCCGTCACTGCCGGAGGGAATGGTCGAGATCGGGTGGCGCCTGGCACCGGAATTCTGGGGTCGCGGCGTCGCCACCGAGGCTGCCCGGGCCTGGCTCGATTTCGGCTTCGACACACTGGGGCTCGAGGAAATCGTCTCCTTCGCCGTCAAGGCGAACCATCGTTCGACGGCGGTCATGGAACGGCTCGGCATGCGCGCGGAGCCGGCGCTCGACTTCGACCATCCGAGCGTGCCCGACAGTCACCCTCACCTGAAGCGGCATGTGTTCTACCGGCTGCAACGCGCCGACTGGAAGGCGTAAGGCAGTCCTGCCCTCTTGCCTCAATCCATCCGGCCTCAATCCATCCGGATCGTCACGAAGCGCAGTTCGCCGGTTTTCGACGCCAGCATCAACAGCGCGTTCTTACGGCCCTGCTCCTTCAGCGCGCCGATCCGGTCCATGACGTCCTTGGGCGTCGACACCGATTCCTGGGCGATCTCGGTGATGACGTCGCCGGGTTGGATGCCGCGCTCGGCGGCGGCCGAATCCTTGGCGACGTCCGTCACCACGACGCCGCTGATGTCGGGCGCGATCCCGAACTTGGTGCGCGCGTCGTCGTTCAATTCCCCGACCGTCATGCCCAGCACCGAGGCGGAGGCGATCGGCGCATTCTCGCCGCCGTCCTGGCCTTCGTCGCCACTGCCATCTTCGGTGGCGGCGGCCTTGTCGTTGTCCTCGAGCCGGCCCAGCGTCACCTTGACCGTCTGCTCCTTGCCCTTGCGCACGATCAGGACATCGACCGCCTTGCCCACCGGGCTCTCGGCGACGATGCGCGGCAGGTCGCGCATCTCACGGATGTCCTTGCCGTCGAACTTGATGATGACGTCGCCCGGCTGGATCGAGCCGTTGTCGACCGGCCCGCCCTTCATGACGCCGGCCACCAGCGCGCCCTTGGCGGTCGCCATGTCGAGGCTCTCGGCGATGTCGTCGGTCACGGGCTGGATGCGCACGCCGAGCCAGCCGCGGCGCGTCTCGCCATATTGGGCGAGCTGGTCGACCACGCCCGCCGCCAGTTGCGAGGGGATGGAGAAGCCGATACCGATCGATCCGCCCGTGGGCGAGATGATGGCGGTGTTGATGCCGATGACCTCGCCTTCCATGTTGAACAGCGGGCCGCCCGAATTGCCGCGATTGATGGCCGCGTCCGTCTGGATGAAGTCGTCATAGGGGCCGGAATTGATGTCGCGGTTGCGGGCCGAGACGATGCCCAGCGTCACCGAGCCGCCGAGGCCGAACGGGTTGCCCACGGCCATGACCCAGTCGCCGATGCGCATCTTGTTGGAATCGCCGAACTTCACCGCCGTCAGCTTGTGCCCCTTGGGATCGACCTTGAGCACGGCGATGTCGGTCTTGGTGTCGGTGCCGACCAGCGTCGCCTTGAGCGTCACGCCATCGGAAAAATTCACCTCGATGTCGTCGGCGTCGGCGATGACGTGGTTGTTGGTGACGATGATGCCTTTCTCGGCGTCGATTACGAAGCCGGAGCCGAGCGACTGCACCTTCTGCGAGCCGCCGCCCTTGTCGCCGTCACGGTTCTTGAAGAAATCGTCGAAGAAATCCTGGAACGGCGAGCCTTCCGGCAGTTGCGGCATCGGCACGGCGCCCGGCCCCTCGCTGCCTTTCACCGTCTGCGAGGTCGAGATGTTGACCACGGCGCCGAGCAAGCCCTGCGCCAGGTCGGCCACCGATTCAGGGCCGTGGCCGGGCACCGGTGCCGCTTGCGACGGCACGGAAGCGGTTCCGGCGGCCAATAGCAAGGCCAACGCCGCCGCGCGTGAAGCCGCCACCGCGTACGAAAGAATCCTGGACGTCATGGTGGCCTCCGGCGTTCGAGCAGATACGGGTCTTTCAGGCGACGACGCGCGCCACCCATGTCGGCAACAAATACGGCACGTTTGCGGCCTTGGCTATGCCAGAAGCACGCCTTCCGCGATCTTCACGGCATGGCCGCCGATACGAGCCGATGCCAGCGCGCCCCGCTCTACGTCGAGTTCCAGGCGAATGCGTGACGGCCGTCCCATTTCCAGCCCCTGCTCCAGCCAGAAGCGCGCGACGCCGTCGCCCGGCCTGTCGAAATGCATGACCGCGCCCGCGAATGCCGCTGCCGCCGAGCCGGTGGCCGGATCCTCGTAGGACGGCGAGCCGGGCACCACCATGCGGACGTGGAAGGCGCTGTCGTGGTGAATCGTCTCGCGGCAGTAGACATAGGGAGCCGCATGCCACGCGCCGTCCTTCGCCGGCATGGCCTCGGCCCAGGCCCTGCTGTCGAGGCTGATCTTTGCGGCGGCCTTCAGGTCCGCGACCGGTATGGTCACATAGGGCACGCCCGCCGACCAGAACGAGACCCGGTGGTTTTCAAAGCCGATTTCGTGCGGATCGAGGCCAAGGGCCGCTCCGAGCGATTCGGCATTGGCCGGCAGCGTCAGCGGTTCGGGAAGCTTCGGCAGGTCGAATTCGCCGAAAGACGCAGCATCGCTGCTTTTCACCGCACAGCGTACCGCTCCGATATTTTCCTCCAGCACGAAGATACCCGCGGCGCCATTGCCTTCGGCCATCTGCGCCAGCGCCACCGCCGATCCGATCGTCGGGTGGCCGGCGAACGGCAATTCATGCTGCGGCGTAAAAATGCGGATACGGGCGCGGTGGCGGGCATTCTGCGGTGGCAGCACGAAAACGGTTTCCGACAGGTTGAACTCGCGCGCGATCGCCTGCATGGCCGCTTCGTCGAGCCCGTCTGCGTCCACCACGATGGCAAGCTGGTTCCCCGCCAGGGGCTTGTCGGTGAACACGTCGTAGAGGAGATATTTCCTTCCAGCCATCGACAAACTCCTCCTCTGTCGCCCAAGATGAGCGAAATTTAATTTGAGTTCCGGGTCATAAGGCCCGATGTGTGCAACCGTAGGGACATCACAGCCAGCAATAGGGGTCCGCCGTGGACCAGCTTGTCAATCCATCAGAAGCGGAATCCGTTTCCGCTATCGAGAAGGCTCTCGATCTCGACAAAAGGGGCGGGAGGACCCGGCGCAGGCGCGGCTGGCTCTATATCTTGGCGGTCCTCCTCGTCGCCGCCGCCGCGACTGCCGCCTACCAGGCCTATGGCGGCCGGGCGGTTACTGTCGATTATACCACCGTTCCGGCGGCAAAGGCCGATCTCACGGTTCAGATATCGGCGACCGGCACATTGCAGCCCCTAACCCAAGTCGATATCTCCAGCGAGCTTTCCGGCATCATCCGCACGGTCGCGGTCAACGAGAACCAGCAGGTGAAGAAGGGCGACGTTCTGGCCGCGCTCGATACCTCCCGGCTGGAGGCCCAGATCGAGCGGGCGCAGGCTTCCTCCAAGGCGGCCGAGGCCAATGTGGAAACCGCACGGGTAACGCTGAAGGAGAACGAGCAGGCGCTGGCGCGCACCGCCGAACTGACCCGGCGCGGCCAGTCGACCAGCCAGGCGCTGGAAGCGGCAACGGCTACGCGCGACCGCGCCAAGGCGGCGCTCGACAGCGCCGATGCCAATCTCGCCATCGCCAACGCCGACCTCAAATTGCAGCAATCGGACCTCGACAAGAGCACCATCTACGCGCCTATCGACGGCATCGTGCTGACGCGCTCGGTCGACCCCGGCCAGACCGTCGCCTCCTCCCTGCAGGCGCCCGTTCTGTTCGTCATTGCCGCCGACCTGAAAAGCATGGAACTCAAGGCCGCCATCGACGAGGCCGACATCGGCGCGGTGAAGATCGGACAGAAGGCGCGCTTTACCGTGGATGCCTTTCCCGAGCGGCCGTTCGACGCCGAAATCCGCGACATCTCCTTCGCTTCGGTGACCACCGACGGCGTGGTGACCTACGACGCCCGGCTGGAAGTGGCCAATGACGAGCTTTTGCTGCGGCCCGGCATGACGGCCACGGTCTCGGTCGTCACCCGGCAGGCCAGGGATGTACTCACCGTGCCTTCGACGGCGTTCCGCTACCGGCCGACGCCGGTCGCTCGCGATAGCGGCTGGAGCCTCACCAGCCTGTTTACCGGGCGCATGGGCGGCCGCCGAGGCGGCAACCGGCCGCAGCAGGCCGCAGAGCCGGCCGACGGGTCGCGCGTCCTCTACGTGCTGAAAAACGGGCACCCCCGGGCCGTGAACGTCAAGGTCGGCTCGACCAACGGCGACCTGACCGAGGTCTTGTCCGGCATCACCGAAGGCGACCCGGTCATCACGGCATCGCAGCAGCGGGGCTGAGGCGATGGCTCGCCCCCTGCTCATCTCCTTCGACAAGGTATGGAAGACCTATGGCGAGGGCGAGGCGCGCGTGAACGCGCTGGCCGGGGTCGACCTCGCCATCCGGCAGGGAGAGTTCGTCGCCATCATGGGGCCGTCGGGCTCGGGCAAGTCGACATCGATGAACATCATCGGCTGCCTCGATACGCCCACCGCCGGCACCTATTCGTTCATGGGCGTGGACGCCGGCCGGCTCGACCGGACGCGGCGCGCCACCTTGCGCAACCTCTACATCGGCTTCGTCTTCCAGGGCTACAATCTCTTGCCGCGCACCACGGCGGCCGAGAACGTGGAACTACCGCTCATCTACCGTGGCGTAGCGAAGGCGGAGCGGCGCGCGCTCGCCATGCAGGCGCTTGAGGCGGTCGGCCTCGCCGGGCGCGAGCACCACACGCCGGCCGAACTTTCCGGCGGCCAGCAACAGCGCGTGGCCATCGCCCGCGCCATCGTCACGCGCCCCACGCTTCTCGTCGCCGACGAGCCGACCGGAAACCTCGATACGGCGCGCAGCCATGAGATCATGGAATTGCTGACGCAGCTCAATTCCCAATCCGGCCTCACCATCGTCATGGTCACGCATGAGGCCGACATCGCCGCCTACGCGCAGCGCACCATCCATTTCCTCGACGGCAAGGTCGCCTCGGACACGGTTTCGCTGGAGGCGGCGCAATGATCTGGGAAACCGTCCGCCTCGCGCTCTTTTCGGTCAAGCGTAATGCCCTGCGCTCGTTCCTGACGCTTCTCGGCATCGTCATCGGCGTCGCGGCGGTCATCGCCATGCTGACCATCGGCAACGGCACGACCGAGAAGGTCAAGGCCGACATTTCCAAGCTCGGCTCGAACCTGCTCGTCGTCTATTCCGGCCGGCCGGGCGGTCCCGGAGCGAACGACACCACCGTTCGTCCGCTCAACGACAAGGACGTCACGGCGCTGACGGCGCATCTCACCGGCGCACGCGCCATCGCGCCCGCCTCGCAAAAGCAGGTCCGCGTCATCTTCGGCACGCAGAACCTGACCAGCGGCGTGACCGGCACCGACAGCGCCTACCTGATCGCGCGCGACTGGACGCTGGCTTCCGGGCGCGCCTTTTCGGACTCCGAAACGCGTGGCGGCGCCGGCGTGTGCCTGATCGGCGAGACGGTACGCCAGCAGTTCTTCGGCGCCGGCGATCCGGAGGGACAGGTCATCCGCGTCAACCGCACCTCGTGCAAGATCATCGGCCTTCTGGAGCCGAAAGGTTTTACCGGCTTCGGGCAGGACCAGGACAACGTCGTGCTGATGCCGCTTGCCGCGTTCCAGCGGCGGATTGCCGGCAATCGCGACATCAACTCGATCTACATTGCGGCCGACGACGCCACCCCGACCAGCGTCCTGCTGACGCGCGCGGAAGACATCCTGCGCGACACCCGTCGCATTCCACCGGACCAGGAAAACAATTTTTCCATCCGCGACATGACGCAGATCGCCGACACCATGGCCGCCGCCACCACGACCATGACCGGCATGCTGGGCGCCGTAGCCGGCGTCAGCCTGCTGGTCGGCGGGATCGGCATCATGAACATCATGCTGGTGTCGGTGACGGAGCGCACGCGCGAGATCGGCATCCGGCTCGCCATCGGCGCGCATGAGAGGCACATTCTGGTCCAGTTCCTGGTCGAGGCGACGGTGCTTTCGCTGATGGGCGGCGTCATAGGCGTGCTGCTCGGCCTGTCATTGGCCGGCATCGCCTCGCTTACGCTGACGATCCCGTTCGCCCCGAGCGTGCCGACGGTGCTGCTCGCGGTCGGCTTCTCGGCGCTGATCGGCATGGTGTTCGGCTTTTTCCCGGCGCTGCGCGGCGCGAGGCTCGACCCGATCGACGCCCTGCGTCACGAATAGCGGCGACACTCAGGCATTGGCGAAATGCCATTCGATCAGCGGCGGCATGTGCGAGGCGAGATCGTCCGGCAGGTCGCCGGCGCTGTGGATGACGACCGGCGCGGCGATCTCGGGATTGGCCTGCGCCGCCACGTGGGCGTTGATGGCCGCGACCATGGCGTTGGCCGTCATCGGCATGCGGTAGCGGCGGAAGATTACCGTCCCGCTTTCGGTCGACAGCAGATAGTAGCGCCGGGCCGGCGAGGCCTGGTGGATGTCGAGGCCCGTCTCCTCCTCGACCTCGCGGTGCATGTTGAAATCGACATCGACCTTTCCGTCGCGAAAGTCCTCCAGTTCGAACGAGCCCGCGGCGAAATAGACCCGGCCGGCGTTGACCGTATGCATGCCCATGCGGATGGCCACGAGCGCATTGTCGCTCGACACCAGCATGGCATGCGCGAAGGCATGGCCCGCGCCCGGCGTCCGGCGATGACGGCGCCAGTACATGAAGGTGGCGTAGCGCACGATATGGCAGCGCCCGGCAAGGCGGCCGTCCGCGTAGGAAAGCTCGGAGAGCAAGGCCACGCGCCCGTCGAAGACATGCGGGTTTATCGTCGTTTCATAGCGCCAGTTCTCGTCGATGGCCTGAAGGTTGTCCCGTTCGAGCGGATGCGGGGAGGAATCCAGCCGGACGTCCACGACGTCGACGGGGAGGACTCGATTGCGCGGCAGGTCAAAACTCATGGCAGCATCCGGAAAAGAGATTCAGACAAGATCGAGCGTGACGGCCACCGGGCAATGATCGGAAGCCTTCGGCCGGTCCCAGCCGGCGCGCGGGAAACGTTCCACCTCCTGGCCGGGAGGAAAAACGGTGCGCCAGGGTTGGCCGTTGCGGATGATATCGGGAACTGCGGTCGCATTGTGGGAAGCCATGCGCCTGGATAGCAGAATATAGTCCAACTGGCACAGGTGCCGTTCCTGCGGTCCGCGCGTGTGGTAGAGCGTCCAGCGCTCCATCTCCGGCCGCCGCTCCACAACGTTCTCGCAAAAACCTCCCTCGAGCAGGACATCGAGGCACGACACGGGCTCGTCCACCACGTCGAAGCGGTAGCCAGAATGGGCATCGCCGTCGATCCTGACGCGCTGGCGGTAGTCATTCATGTCGCCGCAGATCGCCCAGTTCTTGTTGGCGGCATGGTCGCGCCCGAAACGCTCCTCGATGATGTGGCGCACGGCCTTCGCTTCCGCCATGCGGATCGGCATGGTGGCCGCGCGCCCGTCCAGCCCGTTTCGCGGTGGCCCCATGGACTTGAAATGCACCAAATAGAGCGTCATCGGCTGGCCGGCGATGCGCAGGTCGATCTCCAGGCAGTCCCGGCGGAAAATACGCTCGTGCGGCGCCTCGCCAAGCGCGGCCAGTTCCGGCGTATGCAGGCGGAGCGCCTCATAAGTCAGGTGCGCGTGGCTGGTCATGCGCACGAATTCGATCGGCTGGCCGTCGATGGTCTCGTCGCGCATCATCAGCGCCACGTCGATGCCGCGCGAATCGTTGCCGGAGGTCGTGTATTTCTGGCGGTAGCCGTGCCCCACCATCTTGAACAGATAGCCGTATTCGAACGCCTTCAGCGCCTCGATGTTGTCCACCTCCTGCAGGCACAGGATGTCGGCGCGTGTGGCGGCAATGGCGAGCGCCGTCAACTGCCGGGTGTCGTCGGAATGGGCGATCGCGCGCGCCTGCTCCAGGGCGCGGTACTCGGCCTCGCTCCTGATCTCGAACAGCGCCAGGGTACGGTCCTGGTTGAGCTGGTTGCGATAGCCGGAAAAATCGAACCTGTTCATCAGGTTCTCGACATTGAAGGTGGCAAGGCGCAGCGACATGGCCATGAGACTTGCCCGGAAGCGGCGATGAAAACAAGGGTCGAAAGCCCGCGTCCAAGCGTGCCACCCGGAACTTTTCCGTTCATTCCGCGTTCAGGTCGGGAATGCAACCATGCAGTTTATTCCCGGTTCCGGGCGGGCGGGAAACGACTGGAGAACAAAGATGAAACTCCTTTCCCCTTCCATAAAAGCGAGCCTTGTCGCGCTCGGTCTGGCGGCGGGCTTGTCGACGGCGGCTGTGGCAGCGCCGATGCCGCTCCCCATGCCCCCGGCTCCGTCCAGCACGGCTACGCCCGAGATCATCCCCGCCCGCGCCGAATGGGCGGGCACCCAGCAACGGGAGAATCCCAATTACTGGAAGCGCAACCGGCGTCACTGGCAGGGCGATCGCGGGCGTCACAACAACTGGAATCGCCATTACCGCGACGATTGGCGCTGGCGGCGCAATTACCCGCGCTATTACGGCGGGTCGGGCGTCTTTTTCGGACTGGGCGGCCTGGGTATCGGGCCGGCCTACGACTATTATTACGCGCCGCGCCGTACCTATCGCGTCTATCGCGGCAGCAACGCGCATGTGCGCTGGTGCTACAGTCGCTACCGCTCCTACCGCGCGTCGGACAACACCTTCCAGCCCTATCACGGGCCACGTCGGCAGTGCCGTTCGCCCTACCGGTGAGATATCAGGAATAGCGAAAAACCGGCGGGGCAACCCGCCGGTTTCTTTCGTCGAATCGATGCCGGCACAGCCGGTGGCCTTATCGGGACGCCTTAGTTCTTGGCCTTGTCGACCAGCTTGTTCTTGGCGATCCAGGGCATCATGGCGCGCAGCTTGGCGCCGACTTCCTCGATCTGGTGGCTGTCGTTGTTGCGGCGGATGCCCTTGAAGCGGGCGGCGCCCGAGCGGTACTCCTGCATCCATTCCGACGTGAACTTGCCGGTCTGGATGTCCTTCAGCACGCGCTTCATCTCGGCCTTGGTCGCCTCGGTGATGATGCGCGGGCCGGAGACGTATTCGCCCCACTCGGCCGTGTTGGAGATCGAGTAGTTCATGTTGGCGATGCCGCCCTCGTAGATGAGATCGACGATCAGCTTCACTTCGTGCAGGCACTCGAAATAGGCCATTTCCGGTGCGTAGCCCGCTTCCACCAGCGTCTCGAAACCGGCGCGGATCAGTTCGACCAGGCCGCCGCACAGCACCACTTGCTCGCCGAACAGGTCCGTCTCGCACTCTTCCTTGAAGTTGGTCTCGATGACGCCCGAGCGGCCGCCGCCGATGCCGCAGGCATAGGACAGCGCCAGGTCGTGCGCATTGCCGGAGGCGTCGTGGTTGACGGCGACCAGGCACGGCACGCCGCCACCCTTCTGGTATTCGCCGCGCACCGTGTGGCCGGGGCCCTTCGGCGCGATCATGACGACGTCGATGGTGTCCTTCGGCTCGATCAGGCCGAAATGGACATTGAGGCCGTGGGCGAAAGCGATAGCCGCGCCGTCGCGGATATTGGGGGCGATCTCGTTCTTGTAGATGTCGGCCTGCAGTTCGTCGGGCGTCGCCATCATCATCAGGTCTGCCCATTTCGCGGCTTCCGCGACGGTCATGACCTTGAGGCCATCGGCCTCGACCTTCTTGGCGGTCGCCGAGCCGGCCTTGAGGCCAACGGCGACGTCCTTGACGCCCGACTCCTTCAGGTTGAGCGCGTGCGCCCGGCCCTGGCTGCCATAACCGATAATGGCGACCTTCTTGCCCTTGATGAGATTGAGATCGGCGTCGCGATCGTAATAAACACGCATGTTGGGTTCCTTCCCGTGCTTGAGAATCGTGGATCTATGATTCTTTCCTTACCCCGTAGAGGGTGAGAAACTGTCGTGTGGCGCGCGCGGCGTCCTCGGCGATGGCCGCTTCGGTCAGGCCCGGCCAGTCGCCGAGCAACAGCCTGATCTGGACGTCGCGTCCGACCAGCCCGAAAAACGTACGGAACGCCGTTTCGGCATCCTCGAAGGCGAGATACCCTGCCCGCTTGCCGGCGTCGAGTACCGGCTTCAGGCGCGTGGCCAGCGCGAAACGGCCGTTCTCCAGCACCATCGCCCCGAGGCCGTCCTTGCCCGACCCCGCATGGCTGACGGCGACGCGGTTGAGCGCGATGGAGGTGTCGCTGGCGATGACCTTCAGCCAGTCGCGCGCATACCCCTCCAGGCTTTCGGTCAGCGAGACGAGATCGACATTGCCTGGATCGACCGGCACCACCCGCACCTTGGAGGCCTGCCAGCGGACCGTCGCCGTCAGCAGGCCGTCGCGGTCGCCGAACCATTTGTACAGCGTTTCCTTGGAACAGCTGGCGCGGCGCGCGACCGCGTTCATGGTCAGGTGATCGCCCTCCTCGACCAGCAGGCGCAGCGCCGCGTCGAGCACCGCCCGCTGGCGCGGGGTCAGGGCCTGGTTGCCCTCGCTGTTGTCGGCCTGCCGCACCTTGCTGCTTCCGTTCGGGTCCATGGGTGGATGGATTTTCCGTACCGTACGTTACGGTTCTGTCTTTTGCAAGATCGCTCCGCGCCGTTCAGGCCCGTATTCGCGAAGTAATTTAAGCGGAAGCCGATTTAACGGGCTGGCGGCGACGGTAGATGCCGCCGTCAGATCGCCACCTGCGTGCCGATCTCGACCACGCGGCCGGTCGGGATCTGAAAATACTCCGTGGCATCGGCGGCCGAGCGCGCCAGGCCGATGAACAGGCGATCCTGCCACATCGGCATGCCGGAATTGGGCGATGCCTTGAGCGAGCGGCGCGACAGGAAGAACGAAGTCGTCATGATGTCGAACTTCCATCCCTTCTTGCGGCAGATCGCCAACGCGCGCGGGATGTTGGGGTGTTCCATATAGCCGAAGGTCAGCGTGACCCGCATGAACAGGTCGTTGATGGTTTCCATCTTGACCCGCTCGCTGTCCGGCACCTTCGGCTGCTGGGCGGTGACGACCGACAGGATCACGTTCTGCTCGTGCAGGACCTTGTAGTGCTTGAGGCTGTGCATCAGCGCGGTTGGTGCGCTGAGTGGGTCGCTGGTCAGGAAGATCGCGGTGCCGGGCACCAGGTTCGGCTGTTTCTTGGCCAGGTTGCCGGCCAGGAAATCGAGCGGCACCTCGTTCTTGCGGGTCTTGTCGAACAACAGCCGGCTGCCCCTGATCCAGGTGACCATGATCAGGCCCATGATGCAGGCGACGCTGATCGAGACCCAGCCGCCCTCCATGACCTTGACCACGTTGGCGAGGAAGAAGCCGGAATCGATGGTGCCGAACAACAGTGCCAGCCCCAGCGCGACGCCGATCGGCCATGTCCACCGTGCGCGCATGACGACGAACAAGAGGATCGTCGTCATCAGCATCTCACCGGTGACGGAAATGCCGTAGGCGGAGGCCAGCGCACTGGAACTGCCGAAACCGACGACCAGCAACATGACGCCGAGCGCGACGATCAGGTTCACGCGCGGCATGTAGATCTGGCCAAGTTGCGATTCGGAGGTGTGCTGGACTTCAATGCGCGGCAACAGATTGAGCTGCACCGCCTGGCGGGTGAGCGAAAACGCGCCCGAGATCACCGACTGGCTGGCGATGACCGTGGCGGCGGTGGCGAGGATCACCATCGGCACCAGCGCCCATTCCGGCATCATCTGGAAAAAGGGATTTTCCGGCTTGCCGCCATGGCTGAGCACGAAGGCCCCCTGCCCGAAATAGCAAAGGAGCAGGCAGGGGAAGACGACCCAGAACCAGGTGAGCACGATCGGCTTACGCCCGAAATGGCCAAGATCGACGTAAAGCGCCTCCGCGCCGGTGACCGCCAGGAATACGGCGCCGACCGTGATGAAGGCGCCCGTCGGCGTGGTGGCCAGGTAATAGACGGCATAATAGGGATTGATCGCGAGCAGGACCGAAGGATCGTCTATCAGGTGCGACAGGCCGACCATCCCGAGCGAGACGAACCACACCAGCATGACCGGGCCGAACACCACCGCCACCTTGCCCGAGCCGAAACGCTGGACGGAGAACAGACCGGCCAGGATCAGCAGGGTTATCGGCACCACATACGGGTCGAACGCCGGGGTCACGACCTCCAGGCCTTCGACCGCCGACAGCACCGAAACGGCAGGCGTGATGATGGCGTCGCCAAAGAAAAGCGCTGCGCCGCACAGGCCGATGCCTAATATGACGGTGGCCCCTTTCGGGTAAGCCATGCGTGCCAGCGCCATCAATGAGAGGGTGCCGCCCTCGCCCTTGTTGTCGGCGCGTAGCACGAAGGCGACATATTTGACGGTGACGATAAGCGTCAGCGCCCAGACGATGAGCGACAGCACGCCGAGCACGTCCGACCGGGACACCGCCTCGCCCGACGCATGAAGGGCTTCGCGGAAAGCATAGATAGGGCTCGTGCCGATATCGCCGTAGACGACGCCGAGGGCGCCGACCATGAGGATGGGCATGCCCTGCTTGTCGCCTTCGGCGGGCTGCTGTGGATCGACAGGCTCAACCTCACCAGTATTATTGGCAAGGGCCATAGGCGATACTCCCGTTAAGCGCCGGGTGCTCTACCCTTGCTGCACCGCAATATCAAGAACGAATGCATTTTCCGCACCGTTCGGTTCAAGCCAATGAAGCGCTCACCAGCCGCAAGCCTTGAGGAATCGCCGCACCGTACCGGCCATCCCGTACTCCAGCGCATCGGCCGTCAGGCCATGGCCGATTGACACCTCAGCCAGCGCCGGAATGCGCCGTACAAGCTGCGGCAGATTGTCGACGACAAGGTCGTGCCCGGCATTGACCTCCAATCCGACAGCCATCGCCGCATCTGCCGTTTTTCCAAGCCTTTCCAGTTCGCTAGCGGCCTTTTCCGGATTGGAATGGAAGCCGCCGTAAGGCCCGGTATAAAGTTCGATCCGGTCCGCGCCGACTTTCTTTGCCGCCGGCACGGCCTGCGGGTCCGGGTCGCTGAAAAGCGACACGCGAAAGCCGCCCTTCTTCAGGCGCCTGACAATCGGTTCGAGGAACTCGCCGGCCTCCTCAAAGTTCCAGCCATGATCGGAGGTCGCCTGGCTCGGATCATCCGGCACCAGCGTCACCTGCTCGGGCTGGTTCTTCTCCACCAGGTCCAGGAACTCCTCGGTCGGATAGCCCTCGATGTTGAACTCGGCCTGCGGAAACTCGTCGTCGATCAGGGCGCGGATCGCCGGCAGGTCGGAATAGCGGGTGTGCCTCTGGTCCGGGCGCGGATGCACCGTCAACCCATGCGCGCCTGCGGCGAGCGCGATGCGGCCGATACCGGTGACGCTCGGCCATGGCAGATCACGCCGGTTCCGCAGCATGGCGATGGCGTTGAGGTTTACGGAGAGTTTCGTTGGCATGACCGGTCCTCGCGACGTCAAAGGCGTACCCTATAGAGCCTTTGAAGGGAACAGACAGGGGGATTTATGTGTTCCAGAGGCATGTGTCGCATTCAAACGGGTAAATGCCATGAATTCGCTTGACGCCGTACCGGCTGTCCGCCGCATCGACACGGATCGGGCCGACCTGTTCGCCGTCGACGTGGTCGGCCATGTCTCGCCGGCCGATGCCGAGAACCTGTTCGGGCTGCTCGAAGCCGTCTATCTCCTTCATCCCATGGTCGACGTGCTGGTGCGGCTGGTCGACTACGAAGACACGGACTGGGCGGGCCTGTCGCCGCAGACCATCGAACGCGGCAAGGCAAAGGCTCTGGAGCACGTCCGGCGCTGTGCGACGATCGGCGAACCGGACTGGACGGGCGAGGTGCAGGGGTTTATCACCACGCTTCCTGTGGAGATTCGCCACTTCGACGCCGAAAACGAGGCGGATGCGTGGATCTGGCTGGAAGCCAGGGCGCTCTGATCATCGCACGATGGTCAGCCGCTCCGCCGCCCTCGTGATGGCCGTATAGAGCCAGCGCTGGCGCGTATCCTTGAAGGCGAAGCTTTCATCGAACAGGGCGACATTGTTCCATTGCGAGCCCTGCGCCTTGTGCACGGTAAGCGCGTAGCCATAGTCGAAATCGTCGAAACGCCGTTTCTGCTGCCAGGGAATATCGGCTTCCGGGTCCTCGAACGCGGCCTTCAGCAGCTTGATCTTGGCAACGCCGCGGTCCGGATCGTCCTCTTCCGGCGAAACCAGCAGGTTGATGCCGGGCTTCACCGTCTCGCGCGACGAGGTCATCACCTTCCACAGCGAACCGTTGAGCAGCCCCTTGGCCGGGTCGTTACGCAGGCATACCAGCTTGTCGCCGGCCTGCGGATAGTCGGCGGAAAAGCCCTTGAGTTCGCGCAGCCGCTGGTTATAGCGCCGCCGGGTGCGGTTGGTGCCGACCAGCACCTGGTCGGCGTCCAGCACAAGATCCTGCGTGACCGCCGCCTTGGCGATGACCTGCGCGGTGCCGTAATCGCCGAGCGGGAACTCGCGCCCCTCGCGCACGTCGAGCGCCAGCCGGATGATCGGGTTGTTGCGCGCCTGCCGGTGGATTTCGGTGAGCAGGAAGTCCGGCTCGTGCTCGGTGAAGAAGCCGCCGCCGGAAATAGGCGGCAACTGTCCCGGGTCGCCAAGCACGAGGATCGGCGTGCCGAAGCTCAGGAGGTCGCGGCCGAGTTCCTCGTCCACCATCGAGCATTCGTCGATGATGACGAGCGCGGCCTTGGCGATCGGGCTTTGCCGGTTGAGCGAGAAGGTCGGCGACATCGACGTCTTGCCGGTCGTCTCGTCTTCCACCGCCTCCTCGCCGCGCGGCCGGTAGATCAGCGAATGGATGGTGCGGGCGTTGAGCGCGCCCTTGGAGCGCAGCACCTGCGCCGCCTTGCCGGTGAAGGCGGCGAACTGCACCTGCCCGTCGACATGCTCGGCGAAATAGCGCGCCAGCGTCGTCTTGCCGGTGCCGGCATAGCCGAACAGCCGGAACACCTGCGGGCGGCCTGCCTTCAACCAGCGCGCAACAGCCTGAAGCGCGTCATCCTGCTGGGGAGAAAATTCCATACCCTGAGAGACAGGATTCGGGGGCGCGGGGCAAGGCCTTTGCATTGCTCCCGCGCCGCCTGTCGCCGACAAGCGGCCGCAGATGCCTATTTCCTGGCGTTGTGCCGGATGAAGTGTTCGAACGCCTTGCCGAACGCCACCAGGTACTCCTTGGTGGAATCGTTGGTCAGTTCTCCGGTTTCGGCGAAGAGGCTCGCGGAATTGCCGATATAGGCTTCCGGCTGGGCGAGAACCGGCATGTTGAGGAAGGCCAGCGACTGGCGCAGGTGGTGGTTGGCGCCGAAACCGCCGATCGCCCCGATGGACGTCGAAATGATCGCTGCCGGCTTGCCCATCAGCGCGCCTTGCCCGTACGGGCGCGATGCGACGTCGACCGCGTTCTTGAGCACGCCGGGCACGGAACGATTGTACTCCGCCGTGACAAACAGCACGGCATCGGCCCTGGCGATGCGCTCGCGATAGGTCGTCCAGTCGGCCGGGGGATTGGCCTCCAGATCCTGGTTGAAATAGGACACGGCACCAATATCGAGAAAGTCGAAACTGAGGCCCGGCGTCAGCTTGACGAAGGCATTGGCGATCTTGCGGCTGAAGGATTCCTTGCGCAGGCTTCCGACGAGAACGGCGACTGTGGTCATTTCAGGCTCCGGATTGATGAGAGGCGAACCACGAAGAAAATGCCGCGTCGACATGGCCGCGTCGAGGCAAAATCTTTCCGCCGGCGCTTAAATCCGGGGCTTGGCCGGGTGACGGACTGTCAACCGAAATGCCTACAGAGGCACAACCCTGCCGGCATCCAGCGTGACGCGACGGTCCATGCGCTTGGCCAGTTCGTGGTTGTGCGTAGCGATGAGCGCGGCAAGGCCCGACTGCCGGACCAGCGCTTCCAGCGCCTCGAAGACATAGGAAGCGGTGACCGGATCGAGATTGCCCGTCGGCTCGTCGGCCAGCAGCACCAGCGGCGCGTTGGCGACGGCGCGCGCAATGGCCACGCGCTGCTGCTCGCCGCCGGAAAGCTCCGCCGGCCGATGGTCCGCCCGCTTGCCGATCTTCATGTAGTCCAGCAGTTGCGCGGCGCGCTCGGAGGCCTCCTTGCCCGGCAGGCCGCGGATCAGTTGCGGCATCATGATGTTCTCGAGCGCCGAGAACTCCGGCAACAGGTGATGGAACTGATAGACGAAGCCGATGTCGTTGCGTCGGATGCGGGTGCGCTGCTCGTCCGACAGCCGGCCGCAGGCGCGCCCGGCCAGCATGACGTCGCCGCCGTCCGGCCTCTCCAGCAGGCCGGCGGTGTGCAGCAGCGTGGACTTGCCGGTGCCGGACGGCGCCACCAGCGCCACCATCTCGCCGCGATGCAGCGAGAAATCCGCACCGGCCAGGATGGTCAGCTTGCGCGATCCCTGAACGTAATGCCGCTCGACCGCTTTCAGTTCAAGAACGGCCTCGGCCATCACTCATACCTCAGCGCTTCGACCGGATCGAGCTTGGCCGCCCGCCATGCCGGAAACAGGGTCGCGATGAAGGAAAGGACCAGCGCCATGACCACCACCGAGAATGTCTCGGAAAAGTCCATCTTGGCCGGTAGCTGGCTCAGGAAATAAAGCTCGGGATTGAACAGCACCGTTCCCGATATCCACGAGAAGAATTCCCGTATCCGCTCGACGTTGAGGCAGATGACGACGCCGAGCGCCACCCCCGCCAGCGTGCCGGCAACGCCGATCGCCGCGCCTGTCATCAGGAAGATGCGCAGGATCGCACCGCGCGAGGCGCCCATGGTGCGCAGGATGGCGATATCGCGCCCCTTGTCCTTCACCAGCATGATGAGGCCGGAAATGATGTTGAGCGCCGCCACCAGCACGATCAGCGTCAGGATCATGAACATGACGTTGCGCTCGACTTCCAGCGCGGAGAAGAAGGTCTGGTTGCGCTGGCGCCAGTCGGTCAGGAATATCTGGCGCTGCGCCGCTTCCTCAACCTTGGGCTTCAGCGCGTCGACGTTGTCGGGATTGTCGACATAGATCTCGATGGTCTGCGCCTTGCCCTCCATGTTGAAGTAAAGCTGCGCTTCCGAGAAGGGCATGTAGATGATCGAGCTATCGTATTCCGACATGCCGACCTCGAAGATCGCCGTGACCGGATAACCCTTCATGCGCGGCGTGGTGCCGATCGGAGTGACGTCGCCGTCGGGCGAAATCAGGGTGATCGTGTCGCCCAGCACCAGGCCGAGGTTTTCGGCCATGCGGCTGCCGATGGCGACGCCTTCGCCGGTGTCGAAGCCGACGAGCGACCCCTGCTTGATGTTGTTGGCGACGATCGAGACCTTGCCGAGGTCCTCGCCACGGATGCCGCGCACCAGCGCGCCGGTGCCGGAGCCGACATTGCCCTGCGCCAGCACCTGGCCGTCGATCAGCGGGATGGCGTATTTCACGCCGGCCACTTGATTGATGCGCCCGGCGACAGCGGCGTAATCCTCGAGCGGCGTGTCTATAGGCGTTACGATCAGATGGCCGTTGACACCAAGGATGCGGGTAAGCAGTTCAGCGCGAAAACCGTTCATCACCGCCATGACGACGATCAGCGTGGCGACACCCAGCATGATGCCGAGGAAAGAGATCGAGGCGATGACCGAAATCACCGTTTCCTTGCGCCGCGAGCGCAGGTAGCGCCAGGCAACCGTTCGCTCGAACGCCGAGAACGGCCCGGCGCCGGCCGTCTCCTTCGTGGCCGCCCCTGCGCTCATGCGGCTGCACCGAAGCGCTGGGCGACCGTCGCCAGCGGCACGGTTTCGCGCTCGCCGGTCTTGCGGTTCTTGATCTCCACTTCGCCGGCGGCAACGCCGCGCGGGCCGACGATCACCTGCCACGGCAGGCCGATCAGGTCGGCAGTGGCGAATTTCCCGCCCGCCCTCTGGTCGGTGTCGTCGTAGAGCACGTCCTTGCCGGCCGAAGTCAGCGCCGCGTAAAGCGTTTCGCAGGCGCGGTCGCAGTCGGCGTCGCCGGCCTTCATGTTGATGAGGCCGATATCGAAGGGGGCGACGCTTTCGGGCCAGATGATGCCGGCCTCGTCATGGCTGGCCTCGATGATGGCCGCGATTAGTCGCGTCGGGCCGATACCGTAGGAGCCCATGGAGACATTGTGCTCCTTGCCGTCGGGACCCTGGACCTTGGCGCCCATCGGCTTCGAATATTTTTCGCCAAAGTGGAAGATATGGCCGACCTCGATGCCGCGTGCCGACAGCCGGTCGGCTTCGGCGACGCCGGCCCATGCGGCCTCGTCGTGCATCTCGTCGGTTGCCGCATAAGGCGCCGTCCATTTGGCCACGATGCCGGCTATCTCCGCATCGTTGGCGAAATCGACATCCTCGCCCGGAACGGCGAGGCCGAGGAAATCCTTGTGGCAAAACACCTGGCTCTCTCCGGTCTCGGCCAGGATGATGAATTCGTGCGAGAGGTCGCCACCGATCGGACCGGTGTCGGCGCGCATCGGGATCGCCTGCAGACCCATGCGGGTGAAGGTCCTGAGATAGGCCACGAACATGCGGAAGTAGGCTGCCTTGGCACTCTCGTAGTCGATGTCGAAGGAATAGGCGTCCTTCATCAGGAATTCGCGGCCGCGCATGACGCCGAAACGGGGACGCACCTCGTCGCGGAACTTCCACTGGATGTGGTAGAGGTTGAGCGGCAGGTCCTTGTAGGACTTGACGTAGGACCGGAAAATCTCCGTCACCATCTCCTCGTTGGTCGGACCGTAAAGCAGCTCGCGGTCCTGCCGGTCCTTGATGCGCAGCATTTCCTTGCCGTAGGCGTCGTAGCGGCCGCTCTCGCGCCACAGTTCGGCCGACTGGATGGTCGGCATCAGGATTTCCAGCGCGCCGGCCCGGTTCTGTTCCTCGCGGATGATCGCGCATACCTTGTCCAGCACCTTCTTGCCCAGCGGCAGCATGGTGAAGGAGCCCTGCCCCTGCTGGCGGATCATGCCGGCGCGCAGCATCAGGCGATGCGAGATGATCTCGGCCTCGCGAGGGTTCTCTTTGAGAATAGGCAGGAAATAGCGCGACAAACGCATGATCGAATCCATGAGAGAAAATGGCCACCGGAATCGGTGCGCCGCTGCTGCTTGTACCGGCTTCATAGCTATTTCAAGGCACAATGGAAACCCGCAAGGCCCGCGGCCGGGAGCGGCTATTCTTCAAACCTGGCTCGTCATGGCTTGTTGTGCAGTGCAGCACATGAAACCTTGTTTCATGGCAAAATTTTTCGTGACATCTGCGCGAGCGTTAGTTTAGTGTACCCTGATAACCGAGAGAACAGAGATAAACCTGTTCTCCTACGCGGTCAAAGTCTTGGGAGGATGCGATCTAGGCGCGGTTACCCGCAGCCGCCGAAAACCGGAATACAGATCGGACGCGTTTATTTGCAAGGCCTTGTGCCTTGCTTTTTTTTGGTGCCTGCACCCGATTACTTGAACTCGGGAATAACCGATGGAATGTCGTCGAAGCCCAGGCCCTGGATGTTGACCACATAGAATGCCAGACCCATCAGCGTCGAGGCGAGGATCGTCGTCCAGATGACGACGCGCAGCATATGCGGGCCGCGCGGTGCGCTGGCCACGGTGCCGAGCGTGACGTTTTCGTCCTCTTCCTGCGTCTTCAGCCCGAAAGGCAGGACCGCGAACAGGGTGATCCACCAGACGACGAAATACATGGCGGTGAAGGAAATCCAGTTCATGCCTGCTCCAGTTCCACCAGCGTGCCGAAAAGATCCTTCGGGTGCAGGAACAGGACCGGCTTGCCATGCGCGCCGGTCTTCGGGTTTCCGTCACCCAGAACCCGCGCCCCGCCGGCCTTGAGCCGGTCACGCGCGGCAATGATATCGTCCACCTCATAGCACAGATGGTGCATGCCACCTGCCGGATTTTTCTCCAGGAAAGCGGCGATCGGCGAGCCTTCCCCCAGCGGCTGCAAAAGCTCGATCTTGGTGTTGCCGACATCGACGAACACGACAGTCACCCCGTGTTCCGGCAGCGCCTGCTGCTGCGATACGCTGGCGCCCAGCGTATCCCGATAAAGCGCCGTCGCCGCATCGAGGTCAGGCACGGCGATGGCGACATGGTTCAGACGTCCGAGCATGCGCGTTCACCTTGTAACAAATACCGTCACCACAGGTTTCTTGCCCCAGGCTTCGTTGGCTGCGGCGCGCACCGCGCGCCGTACGGCCTCCTGCACGAGATCGAGGTCTTTTCGGCGCTGACGGGGGATGGAGTCCACGGCGCCGATTGCCGCATCGAGCATCAGGTCTTCCAGCGTTTCGCCGCGGGCGTCCTCTTCCGCGACGCCGATGGCGACAAGGTCGGGGTCGCCGGCGAGTTCGTAACGATCGTCGAGCACGACGTTGACCGCAACATGGCCGGCAAAGGAAAGCTTGCGCCGGTCCCGGATGCCCATGGCCTGTTCGCTGCCCATCAGCCGCCCGTCCTTATAGGCGCGGCCGAAGGGAACCTGATCGATGATGGTCGCCGGACCGGGGGATAGCCGCAGCATATCGCCGTCGCGGATCTGTGCCACCTGGCCGATGCCGGACATCGCCATCAGCGAGCCCTGCGCCACCAGATGGGCGGCTTCACCGTGCACCGGCACGCCGATCTGCGGCCGCACCCATGAATACATCTGCTTGAGTTCGCTGCGGCGCGGATGGCCGGAAACATGCACCAGCGCATCGCCGTCCTCGATGATCTTCATGCCGCGGTCGATCAGCGCGTTCTTGATCCCGAGGATGGCCTTTTCATTGCCGGGGATGGTACGCGAGGAAAAGACCACCGTGTCGCCGGCCGTCAGCGCCACGGCTTTCATTTCGTCGCGCGAGAGCTTGGCAAGCGCTGCCTGCGGTTCGCCCTGGCTGCCGGTGCAGATGATGACGAGGTTCTCGCGTGGAATGAAGCCGTAGTCTTCCTCGCCGATGAAGTCCGGCAGGCCGTCCATGTAGCCGAGGTCCGAGGCGACGTCGATGACGCGCTTCAGCGAGCGGCCGAGGACGAGGCATTGCCGGCCGGCATCGCGCGCGGCCTTGGCGATGGAGACGATGCGCCCGACATTGGAGGAGAAGGTGGTGACGGCAACGCGCCCCACGGCCTTCTCGATCACACCCTTCAGGCCTTCGCCGACGGCCAGTTCGGAAGGCGAATCCCCTTCCCTCAGCGCATTGGTGGAATCGCAGACCAGCGCCAGCACACCCTTGTCGCCATAGGCGCGAAACCGCGCCTCGTCGGTGCGCGGACCGATGGCGGGCTCCGGATCGATCTTCCAGTCACCGGTATGGACGACGGTTCCGGCCGGCGTGGTGATCGCCAGCGACATCGGCTCGGGGATGGAGTGCGCGACCGGGATGGCCTCGATCTCGAACGGGCCGACGGTGAATTTCTCGCCGCCGCGATAGAGCGTCACCGGAATTTTCGGCGCACCGTGCTCGCTCTGCCGCTTGGCATCGAGCAGGCCGGCGGAGAACGGCGTCATCCACACCGGCACCTTCAGCTTCGGCCAGATGTCGAGCAGCGCGCCATAGTGATCCTCATGCGCGTGAGTGATGACGATGCCATGCAGGCGGTCGATGTTTTCCTCGATGAAGCGCGTGTCGGGAAGGACCAGGTCGACGCCCGGCAGCGTCGCATCGGGGAAGGTGACGCCGACATCGATGACGATCCATTCGCGCGCATGGGCCGGGCCGTAGCCGTAGAGCGCGAAATTCATACCGATCTCGCCGACGCCGCCAAGCGGCACGAATACGAGTTCGGGTGCGTTTCCCTTCGCCATTGTTCTTCCTTTGCTAGGGGGCGCTCAGGCCCCGGCCGACGCCACCGCGCCGAAATGCACGTCGCCGGCGGTGATCGTCAGCACCGCGCCCTTGTCGTCGCGGATAACGAAGCGGCAGTCTTCGTCGATCGTTTCGAAGGTACCGCGCACGATAGTGCCGTCAATCCTGACGGCGACCTGCCCGCCGAGCCCGGCCGCGCGCTCCAGCCACCGCTGGCGGATGGCCGAAAGCCCCCTGCCCGCGTCCCATAGCCGCGCGTTGCTCGCCCAGGCATCCGACAGCGCCAGGAACAGCGTTTCTGCATCGCAACCGGAGCCGAGCGCCTGCAACGACGTCGCCGGATAGGGCAGATCGGCCGGATAGGTCACCACGTTGACGCCGATGCCGACGGCGACCGCAAACCGGTCCCCTTCCAGGATGGACGATTCCAGCAGGATACCGGCAAGCTTGGCGCCTGAGGCCAGCACGTCGTTGGGCCATTTCAGCTCGAAGCGATTGCTTCCGGCACTGGCCCCGTCGAGGCCGATCGAAATGCGGCCTGCCGGCACCACGGCGTCCAGTGCCTCGGCCAGCGCCAGCCCGGCGACGAAGCCGAGCGTTGCCGCGAACCGCAATTCCCCCTCAGTCCGGAGCAGCAGGGTCGCGGCCAGGTTGCCGTGCGGCGTCGCCCACGCGCGGCCCCGCCGGCCACGCCCGCTTTCCTGCTGCTTGGAAACGACCCACAGCTTGCCCGGGTCGCCCTCGCGCGCCCGCTCCAACGCCAGCGCGTTGGTGGAGCCGACCGTTTCGTGTGCCTCCAGCCGGAAGCCTTGCCTTTCGGCAGTCGGGGCCAGCCGAAAGGCCATACCGTCAGAAAAAGCTTTTGGCGGCGGCCTGCGCCAGGGTCCCGATCGGGCCGCCGATCAGCACATAGAACAGGACGAACGCACCGGAGAGGCCAAGCACGATCCGCAGTTCGCCCGCCATCGGCACGAAGCCGCCGACCGGTTCGTCGAACCACATGATCTTGATGATCCGCAGATAGTAGAACGCCGCTACCACCGAGGTCAGCACGCCGATGATCGCCAGCGCATAGAGCCCGGCGTTGATCGCGGCCAAAAACACGTACCATTTCGCCCAGAAACCGGCGAGCGGCGGGATGCCGGCCAGCGAAAACAGGAGGATGGTCAGCATTGTCGCCATCACCGGGTTGGTGTTCGACAGCCCGGCGAGATCGTCGATCTTTTCCACCAGCCCTTCCTTGCGGCGCATGGCGATGATGAAGGCGAAGGTGCCGAGCGTCATCGCCACATAGATCAGCATGTAGATGACGACGCCGCGCACGCCTTCCTGGCTGTTGGCCGACAGGCCGACCAACGCAAAGCCCATATGGCCGATCGAGGAATAGGCCATCAGCCGCTTGAAATTGCGCTGGCCGATCGCGGCGAAGGAGCCGACCGCCATCGAGGCGATGGAGACGAAGACGATGATCTGCTGCCAGTCGGCCGCCACAGGCTCGAACGGCGTCATGACCAGGCGCAGGATCAGCGCCATGGTCGCCACCTTCGGCGCGACCGCGAAGAAGGCGGTCACCGGCGTCGGCGCGCCTTCATAGACGTCCGGCGTCCACATGTGGAAGGGCGCGGCCGAAATCTTGAACACGAGGCCGGCCAGGATGAAGACGAGGCCGAACAGCACGCCCACCTGGCGCTCCGCGCCGACCGCGTCGCGGATCGTGGCGAAATCGATAGAGCCGGTGTAGCCGTAGACCAGCGAGATGCCGTAGAGCATCATGCCGGTGGCAAGCGCGCCGAGCACGAAATACTTCAGCCCCGCCTCGCTGGAGCGCAGGCTTTCACGGTTGACGGCTGCGACGATGTAGAGCGCCAGCGACTGCAATTCGAAGCAGATGTAGAGCGCGATCAGGTTGTTGGCCGTGGCCATCAGCATCATGCCCAGCGTCGAGAGCATGACCAGGACCGGATATTCGAAGGTATCGAACTTTTCCGACCGGGCGAAGCCGATGGACATGATCAGCGTGACGCCCGAGCCGACCAGCGTCACCACCTGCATGAAGCGGGCGAAGGGATCGCTGACGAAAGCGTTGTTGAAGGCATAGCCGTCACCGGTGAACAGCACGATCCACGCGCCGGCGGCAAGCATGACAAGCACGGCAAGCGTGGTGACGAGCGTGCTCGAATTGCCGCGCGAGTAGACGCCGATCATCAGAAGCGCCATCGCGCCGATGGCGACGATCAGTTCGGGCGTCGCAAGCGAGAGACTGGAATAAAGCTCCGGCGTCATGGTTCCCCCGGTCAGTTCGCCGCCGCGGTCTGCGCGGCGTCGATGGATGCGGTAACGTTGGTAACGAGGTTCTGGACCGACTGGGCGGTCGCATCGAGGATCGGCGCCGGATAGACGCCGAAGAACACGATGAGGATCACCAACGGATAGAGGATCGCCTTTTCACGCGCCGACAGGTCGAGCATGGCTTTCAGGCTGTCCTTGGTCAGCGCGCCGTAGATGATGCGGCGGTAGAGCCACAGCGCATAGGACGCCGACAGGATGACGCCGATGGCCGCCAGCACCGCCACCCAGGTGTTGACCCGGAAGGCGCCCAGCATGGTCAGGAACTCGCCGACGAAGCCCGAGGTGCCCGGCAGGCCGACATTGGCCATGGTGAAGATGAGGAAGGCGACCGCGTATTTCGGCATGTTGTTGACCAG
>JBASAA010000025.1:0-37918 GCA_049650385.1 Mesorhizobium sp. | reverse complement strand
CGTGCTTCTGGATGGCGTGCGCCGCATCGACGGTGACCTTGTCGTTGGTGGCGTCCCGGTGCTCGACGCCAAGGTCGTAATAGTCGAGGTTGATGTCGAGATAGGGGTGGATCAGCTTGTCCTTGATAAGCTGCCAGATGATACGGGTCATCTCGTCGCCGTCGAGTTCGACGACCGGGTTCGCCACCTTTATCTTCGCCATGAAAAATTGCCTCGTTGTCAGGAATGAAACGGCCTGCCGGAGGGGTGGCCGCAGTTAGCGCCCCTATAGCAAAGCGTATCGGCGGGCGCAAACGGCCCGGACCCGGGATCCCGGCCTGAGCCCGCCGATTGCCGGCGTTTGTTTGCGAAAGCTTCATTTTCGCGGCCGAATGTGGCAGGGAACGTCGAAACGCCGCAATTTGCAGTCTTCTGAACATCATGCCAGCCACTGAAATTTCCACCGAAATGCCGGCCGCCGGACCGGCCATCATCCTTGTCGAGCCGCAGCTTGGCGAAAACATCGGCATGGTGGCGCGCGCCATGGCCAATTTCGGGCTGGCAGAACTCAGGCTGGTCAATCCGCGCGACGGCTGGCCGAGCGACAAGGCCCGCGCTTCCGCCAGCCGGGCCGATCACGTCATCGACGGCACGCGGGTCTTCGACGATCTGGAGACGGCGGTAGCCGACCTCAATTTCGTCTTCGCCACCACCGCGCGCCAGCGCGACGGTTTCAAGGAGGTGCGCGGGCCGGTGGAGGCGGGCCGGATGCTGCGGGCGCATGACAAGGCCGGAGAGCGCACCGGCATCCTGTTCGGGCGCGAGCGCTTCGGTCTCTACAACGAAGAGGTGGCGCTTGCCGACGAGATCGTCACCTTTCCGGTCGATCCCGGCTTCTCCTCGCTCAACATCGCCCAGGCGGTGCTCCTGATGTCCTATGAGTGGCGCAAGGCCGGGCTCGAGGCCGAGACGGACACCAATTTCGCCACGCCCGAAATGCAGCCCGCCACGAAGGCCCAGCTGCACAGCCTGTTCGATCATCTGGAGGCCGCGCTCGATGTGCGCGGCTATTTCCGCCCGCTCACCAAGAAGCCGAAGATGGTGGACAATCTGCGCGCCGTGCTGACGCGCCCCGGTTTTGCCGAGCCGGAACTGAAGGTGCTGCACGGCATCGTCGCTTCGCTCGACCGCTTCTCGCCCAACGCGCCGCGCGGCACGGTAGGCGAGCGCGGGCGCAAGGCCGGTGGCGACGATGAGCCCTCCGACGAGGAGGACAGGAACCGTGACTGACAAGCCGATCCTGATGTTCGATTCCGGCGTCGGCGGCCTCACCGTGTTGCGCGAGGCGCGGGTGCTGATGCCGGATCGCCGCTTCGTCTATGTCGCCGATGACGCCGCCTTTCCCTATGGCGATTGGGAAGAAGACGCGTTGCGGGCGCGCATCGTGAAGCTGGTCGGCGAGCTGATCGGCGAATACGATCCCGAACTGTTCGTCATCCCGTGCAACACCGCTTCGACGCTGGTGCTGGCCGACGTACGCGAAGCCTACCCGGCAACGCCGTTCGTCGGCACGGTGCCGGCGATCAAGCCGGCGGCGGAGCGCACGCGCTCCGGGCTGGTTTCGGTGCTGGCCACGCCCGGCACCGTCAAGCGCCAGTACACGCGCGACCTGATCACGCAATGGGCCTCGAAATGCCATGTCAGGCTGGTCGGCAGCCAGAACCTGGCGCGGCTTGCCGAGATCTATCTGCGCGACGGCTTCGTCGACGAGGATCAGGTGCGGCAGGAAATCGCCCCCTGCTTCATCGAGCAGGACGGGCGGCGCACCGACATCGTCGTGCTCGCCTGCACGCATTACCCGTTTCTCGTCAACCGCATGCGCAAGACCGCGCCCTGGCCGGTGGACTGGCTGGACCCGGCGGAGGCCATCGCCCGACGCGCGCTGTCGCTGCTCGGCGGGCGCCGCCCGACCAGCATTGCCCATGCCGGCGATGACATCGCGGTCTTCACCTCGGGCGCGCTGGATTTCGCCACCCGCCGGCTCATCCATGGTTTTGGGCTGAAGCCGGCCTGATTTTCACGGAACGCCACACGGGGCCGGGCGTTTCCCTTGCTCAACAGCAAGGGAGAAAACCCATGCCTGCCACCTCCAAGGCCCAGCAGATGGCCGCCGGCGCGGCACTTTCCGCCAAGCGCGGCGAGATCAAGAAAAGCGAGCTGAAGGGCGCCTCGCGCGAGATGTACGAATCCATGAGCGAAAAGCAGCTCGAGGAATTCGCCGAAACCAAGCGCAAGGGGCTGCCGAAGAAGAAATCGGACGACTGATTATCCCGGTCGCCCATGGCGGTCGCCGAACCTGCCGGATACGCTTGACACGAACGGGCGGGCAGTCTATCCACCCGCCAGCACCGGGCCATCGCGCCCGGCGCTTTCTTTTGACGTGTCCCGTGGGTTTTGGCCGCTGCGCGCGGTGAGAACCCTGTCAGGTCTCGAAAACGGAGGCCAGAGGAGGGCGCGTTTCCTTCACCCGGAACATGAGGTTTCGGGTGCACTGTTTTGAAAAGGGAATGCGATGAGCAAGCGCGAATCCGCGAAATACAAGATTGACCGCCGTCTTGGCGAAAACATCTGGGGTCGCCCGAAGTCCCCGGTCAACAAGCGTGAATACGGCCCCGGCCAGCACGGCCAGCGCCGCAAGGGCAAGCTTTCCGACTTCGGCCTGCAACTGCGCGCCAAGCAGAAGCTGAAGGGCCACTACGGCGACATGTCGGAAAAGCAGTTCCGCAAGGCCTATGACGAGGCCAACCGCCGCAAGGGCGACACCTCGGAGAACCTGATCGGCCTGCTCGAGTCGCGCCTCGACGCCATCGTCTACCGCGCCAAGTTCGTGCCGACGATCTTCGCCGCGCGCCAGTTCGTCAACCACGGCCATGTCAACGTCAACGGCAAGCGCACCAATATCGGTTCCTATCGCTGCAAGCCGGGCGACGTCATCGAGGTCCGCGAGAAGTCGAAGCAGCTGACCATTGTGCTCGAGGCTGTCGGCCTCGCCGAGCGCGACGTGCCGGATTACATCGAAGCCGACCACAACAAGATGACCGCGACCTATGCGCGCGTGCCGGCCCTGTCCGACGTGCCGTTCGCGGTGCAGATGGAGCCGAACCTGGTCGTCGAATTCTATTCGCGCTGATCGTTCCGGCTGGAACAGGGTTCCAGTGCAAAAGCCGCCGCAAGGCGGCTTTTGTCGTTTATAAGCCTGTCGACTATCGACTATTTTGTTGCCGGCTTATCTGAATCGTGGTCGCCGGCCCCGGTTTGCGGGCGGCGAGGATACTGAATCGAATGGACAATCTGGATAGTGGCACGGGCCGCTACTTCGCTCTCATGGCGGGGCTGTTGGCCATACAATTGCTCATCATCATCCTGAGCCCCTCGGATGTCGGTGGCCACCTCAACCCCCTGTTCCGGGAAAGCGGGCCGATCGAGGAGCTTTCCCCGATCTGCTATGCCTTGTGCATGGTCCTGATCGTCGCTCTGGGCGGCGCTAAATTCGCCTTCACGCGGGCCCCAAGCCTGATGGTGGTGTTGCTGGCCATGATGTTGCGGGAACTGGATTTCCACACGCGCTTCACCGTGATGAGCATTACCAAAACGCGCTTCTTCCTGTCCGGCGACGTGCCGCTCCAGCAGAAGGTTCTGGCGTTTCTTGCCCTGGCCTTGATCGGCCTGGCGGTTCTGCATGTGATCTTTGCTCACGGCCGTGCTTTTGTCGCGCGCCTGCGCCGGTTCGACCCGGTAGGCGTCGCTGCCGCACTGTCCATTGCCATGATCCTGCTGTCGGAAGGCCTCGACGGCGCTTACAACACCCTCGCGAAAATCGGCCTTCCGATCAGCATCGCGCAGGGTGAATTCCTTGAAAAAGTAGAAGAGACGGCGGAAATGGGGATACCCATTTTTGCTGCCTTGGCGATCCTGGCCTATTTCGGCACCAGAAGAGAGAGAAAAAACGGTGAAGCATGAAGGCATCCTTGAAGGGGAGGGCGGCTTTCACCCGATGTTTGCGCAGGCTCCGGCCTCGGTAGAGTTCAACAAGCTGCGCAAGCGCCTGCTCAGGCAGGTGCGCCAGGCGCTCGAAGACTTCGCCATGGTGCGGCCGGGGGAACGCTGGCTGGTGGCGCTGTCGGGCGGCAAGGATTCCTACGGGCTGCTCGCCCTTTTGCTCGACCTCAAATGGCGCGGCCTGCTACCGGTCGACCTGCTTGCCTGCAACCTCGACCAGGGACAGCCGAATTTTCCCAAGCACATCCTGCCCGATTACCTGAACGCCAATGCGGTCGCGCATCGCATCGAATACCAGGACACCTATTCCATCATCACCGACAAGCTGGCGGAAAACACCACCTACTGCTCGCTGTGCTCGCGGCTTCGGCGCGGCCATCTCTACCGTATCGCCCGCGAGGAGGGCTGTGCGGCGCTGGTGCTCGGCCACCATCGCGAGGACATTCTCGAAACCTTCTTCATGAACCTGTTTCACGGTGGCCGGCTCGCCGCCATGCCGCCCAAGCTGCTGAACGACGAGGGCGACGTGATGGTGCTGCGCCCGCTCAGCTATTGCGCGGAGGCGGATCTCGCCAGGCTCGCGGCCGCCATGCGCTTTCCGATCATCCCCTGCGACCTGTGCGGCTCGCAGGATGGCTTGCAGCGCAACATCATGAAGGCGATGCTGGACGACATCGAAAAGAAGATGCCGGGCCGCAAGGATACCATGATCCGCGCGCTGACCAATGTGCGGCCCTCGCACCTGCTCGACCGCGGCCTGTTCGATTTCGCCGGGCTGACACTGCCCGGCTGACCGGCTACACCGCCGGATTGTGCGGCTGGAACAGCTTTCCGCGCTCGGCCAGGACGACCATCAGGAAGGCCACGATCGAAACCCCGCAGAAGCCGGCCGCCAGCGGCATCACCGTGCCGTCGAACATCTGGCCGATGAAGGTGCCGATGACGCCGCCGCCGAAGGTCTGCGTGAACCCCAGCACCGAGGAAGCCGTGCCGGCGACATGGCCGAGCGGCTCCATGGCGAGCGCGTTGAAGTTCGAGCCGAGCAGGCCGAACAACAGCATGTCGAGGGTGAACAGCGTGATGAAGATGGGGAAGGGCACGGGGCCGATGAGCGAAAGCCCGAACCACAGCGCGCTGACGGCGATGAAGGCCAGCAATGCGCCCTGGGACAACCGGCGCATGCCGAAGCGGCCCACCAGCCGCGCGTTGAGGAAGTTTGAGACTGCCATCAGGCTCGCGACTGCGGCGAAGATGACCGGGAACCACGCGCCCAGCCCGTAGATGTCGACATAGACCTGCTGGGCCGAGTTGATGAAGCCGAACAGCGCGCCGAAGGTGAACATGCCGGCCAGCGTGTAGCAAAGCGCCGCCCGGTCGGAGAGCACGATGCCGAAGCCGCCGGTAATGGCCTTCACGGTCAGCGCACGCCGGAACTCCGGATGCAGTGTCTCGGGCAGGCGCAGGAACGTCCATAGGGTGATAAGCAGCGCACCGCCGCCCATCGCGGCGAAGATCAGGTGCCAGGTCGAGAAGATCATGATGATCTGGCCGAGGCCGGGCGCAACCACGGGGACGGCCATGAACACCATGAACACCAGCGACATGATCTCGGCCATGCGCCGGCCGCCGAAGGAGTCGCGGATGACGGAGATGGCGATCACCCGCGTTGCCGCCGCGCCCGCCCCTTGCATGAAACGGCAGGCCAGCAAGGTCCAGAAGTCGGTCGATATGGCCGCGGCGAACGCCGCCAGGATGTAGATGCCGAGCCCGATCAGCAGCGGGCCGCGCCGGCCGAAGCGGTCCGAGATCGGCCCGAAGCCCAACTGCGCGACGCCGAAGGCGACGATATAGGCGGTGATGACATACTGCCTGTGATTGGGGTTTTCGACGCCGAGCGCCGCCCCGATCTGTTGCAGGCCGGGAAGCATGATGTCGATCGCCAGCGCGTTGAGCGCCATCAGCGCTGCGCACAGCGCGATGAATTCCCAGCGTGGAATGGGCAGTCTCGTCTCTTGTTGCGGCGCTTGCGGTCGCTGATCCATAGCCGGTCCAATTCTTCAAATGAAAATGCGCCGGTTGGCCGGCGCATCGTCTGTCCCGAAGGGGAAGTGAAGCGTAGATCGGGTGGGGGCGCCCGATCGACTGCTTATGCCGCGCCCTTGAGGCTGACACCCTTTTCGGTGAGAAAATTCTGCAGTTCACCCGACTGGAACATCTCGCGCACGATGTCGCAGCCGCCGACGAACTCGCCCTTGACGTAAAGCTGCGGAATGGTCGGCCAGTTGGAATATTCCTTGATGCCCTGGCGCAGTTCGGTCGAATCGAGAACGTTGACGCCCTTGTAGTCGGCGCCGATGTGGTCGAGAATCTGGACGACCTGGCCCGAGAAGCCGCACTGCGGGAAGCCCGGCGTACCCTTCATGAACAGTACGACATCGCTGCTCTTCACCTGGCTGTCGATATAATCGCTGATGGCGCTCATGGCAGAATCCCTTGATCGTCCGGGTTCAAGGCCCGGGTTGCATGATTGCCCCTTAGATAACATGTAGCCCTGGTAATTCCATAGCATTTTGGTTTTCGACGGATCAAAAACCCTGATGGAAGGCGCTCGTGCGCCCTTTTTGCCGCTATTTTCGAGGCGCGTACAGATACGTTGCTTTCCAGGCGGAAAAGAACCAGATAATCGCGGGAGAGTGGAAGAAGGCCTCGACGGGCTGTGCGTCGATGTTCAACCCAAGGGGCATCATGCCGCATATCAGGAAACGGGTCGTCCTGCATTTTCCTGGCTTCGAGCCGCTGGACGCCGAGGCGCATCGCAGCCGCTATGCGCGCTCGGCCATGCAAAGCGCCCAGGTCTGGAATTTTCGCGTCGAGACCGCGCCGCTCGGCGGTAATCCGCTCGCGCCCTCCTTCAGCGTCGATGCGGCCGGGCCGAACTGGCGAACCGAAAGCCGGGTCCATGTGCTGGACCATAACGAACTGATTCTTGCGTTGCGCGCACGCTCGCCGCTCGCGCGTCTTGTCGCCGGCTACCGGAGTGCCGCGCAGGTCATCTGGCACGGCGGCATGTTCGGCTATTTCCGCCATGCCTGGCGCTTCGGCCTGTTTTTTCTGTTCCCCTTCCTGCTGGTCGCGCTGGGAGCGGCAGGGCTGCTGCTGCTGGCGTCGCTGCCGGTCCTGTTCGGCTTTCCGGCATGGAATTTCCTCTGGACCCTGCCGGTAGCCTGGCTGCTGTTCTTCCGGGTTTTTCTGCCGGCTGCGGAAAACATCCATACCCTCCACCAGTTCGATGATTGGGGCCTCGCCGTTTCGTTGGCCAAGCTGGACGACGCGCCGGCCAATGCCCGGCTGGAGGAATGCGTGGCGGCCGCCCGTGCTGCGTTCCAGGAAGAGGCGGACGAATATCTGGTCACCTCGCACAGTATGGGCTCGTCCGTGGCCGTGCACGCCATCGGAATGCTGCTGGAGCGAGAGCCTCAGCTTCTTGCCGGCAAGAAGGTCGTGTTCGCCACGCTGGGCGGGGCGGTGCTTCAATGTTCGCTGCTGAGGCCTGCCATCGAGTTGCGCCGCCGTGTCGGCGTCATCGCGCAATGTGCAGACGTCTTCTGGCTGGAGGTGCAGTGCCTGACCGACGTTATCAGCTTCTATAGGACGCAGGTGGTGAGGGCGGCCGGCTTTGCGGCCCTGCCGCAGGCCGAGATACTGTTCATCCGCTTCAAGCACATGGTGACGCCCGAGCGCTACCGCCGCATCAAGCGGGATTTCTTGCGCATGCACCGCCAGTACGTGCTCGGCCCGGATCGCCGCGCCACGTATGATTTTACCCTGATGACCGCCGGCCCGTTCGCCGCTCCGGATTTCGCGAGGTTCTCAGCCGATCGCCTGGCGCCGCTGGGAGCGGACGGCTCGATAGCGCCGGCTCCCTCGGAAGGGATTGCCTCCGCAGTCTCTGGCTAGATCCGGCCGGGCTCTCAGTCCGGCGCGCTGGTCTGCAGGGCGAGCGCGTGCAGGGCGCCGCCCATATTGCCCTTCAGGGCCTCGTAGACCATCTGGTGCTGCTGCACGCGGCTCTTGCCGCGAAAGCTTTCAGCCACCACTTCCGCCGCGTAGTGTTCGCCATCGCCGGCAAGGTCGCGGATCGTCACCTTGGCGTCCGGAATGCCTTCCCTGATCATTTTCTCGATGTCGCGCGCGTCCATGGCCATGCGTTTATTCCTCGATCAATTTCCCATGAAGCGGGGGAACCAGGATTCGTGAGCGGTGCTCAGTTCTTCCAGAGATATCGCATGCGCCTTGCCGAGTTTCAATTCACGGCCGCCCGTGGTGCCGATGACGGTGGCGGATATGCCCAACTCTTTGGCGCGGGCTTCAAGATCGGCGAAGCGCTTGTCCGAGGCCGCAAAGGCCAGGGCCACCAGGTAGCGGCCCTGGTCCTCGCCGAAGAACTCGGCAATCGCGTCGCCCCCTTCCGGTTGCCCAATGGTCGCGCCGATGCCCGACGCCATCGCCATTTCGGCCAGCGCCACCGCCAGCCCGCCATCGGAAAGGTCATGGACGGCTGCCGTGTCGCCGTTGCGGATCAGGCCGCGCACGAAGTCGCCGGCCTTCTTCTCATGAGCCAAGTCGACCGGCGGCGGCGCGCCGTCGCTGCGGCCGTGTAGATCGCGCATGTAGATCGATTGGCCGAGATGCGAACCCCAGCGGCCAGCGGGCGCGCCGACGAGCAGGATCGGCTGGTTTTCGCCGGTAAAGCCGATGCGCGCCATTTTCGACCAGTCCGGGATCAGGCCGACGCCGCCGATGGTCGGGGTCGGCAGGATGCCCTGGCCGTTGGTCTCGTTGTAGAGCGAGACATTGCCGGACACGATCGGGAAGTCGAGCGCGCGGCAGGCTTCGCCGATGCCGCGGATCGCGGCGACCAGTTGCCCCATGATCTCGGGGCGCTCGGGATTGCCGAAATTGAGGTTGTCGGTGGCGGCCAAGGGCAGGGCGCCGGTCGCCGTCAGGTTGCGCCAGCACTCGGCCACCGCCTGCTTGCCGCCCTCGAAGGGATCGGCCTCGCAATAGCGCGGCGTCACGTCCGAGGAGAAGGCGAGCGCCTTGGCGGCATGGCCTTCCACGCGCACCACGCCCGCGTCGCCGCCCGGCAGTTGCAGCGAATTGCCCTGGATCAGCGTGTCGTACTGCTCCCACACCCAGCGCCGCGACGACAGATCCGGCCCGTTCAGCATCTTCAGAAGCGCGTCGGCGACGTCGGCCTGCGGCACGTCGCCTGCGGCAAGCGCCTGCGGCTTCTTCGGCTCGACCCACGGACGGTCGTATTCGGGCGCCTTGTCGCCCAGATCCTTGATCGGCAGGTTGGCGACCTCCTCGCCCTGATGCACGACGCGGAAGCGCAGGTCGTCCGTGGTCTTGCCGACGATGGCGAAATCCAGGCCCCACTTGACGAAGATCGCCTTGGCCTCGGCCTCTTTTTCAGGGGAGAGCACCATGAGCATGCGCTCCTGGCTTTCCGAAAGCATCATTTCATAGGCGCTCATGCGCTCTTCGCGCACCGGCACGGTGTCGAGGTCGAGCAGGATGCCGAGATTGCCCTTGGCGCCCATCTCCACCGCCGAGCAGGTTAGGCCGGCGGCGCCCATGTCCTGGATGGCGATGACCGCGCCCGAGGCCATCAGTTCGAGGCTCGCTTCCAGCAGGCACTTTTCGGTGAAGGGGTCGCCGACCTGCACGGTCGGGCGCTTTTCGTCGATGGAATCGTCGAATTCGGCCGAGGCCATGGTGGCGCCGCCGACGCCGTCGCGCCCGGTCTTGGCGCCGAGATAGACCACCGGCAGGCCGACGCCCTTGGCTTCCGAAAGGAAGATGGCGTTGGTTTTCGCCAGCCCCGCCGCGAAGGCGTTGACCAGGATGTTGCCGTTATAGCGCGCGTCGAAATTGACCTCGCCGCCGACCGTGGGCACGCCGAAGGCATTGCCGTAGCCGCCGATGCCGGAGACGACGCCCGCCACCAGATGCCGGGTCTTGGGATGGTCGGGCGCGCCGAAGCGCAGCGCGTTCATCGCCGCGATCGGGCGCGCGCCCATGGTGAACACGTCGCGCAGGATGCCGCCGACCCCGGTCGCCGCGCCCTGATAGGGCTCGATGTAGGAGGGGTGGTTGTGGCTCTCCATCTTGAAGACCACGCAATCGCCGTCGCCGATATCGACCACGCCGGCATTCTCGCCCGGCCCCTGGATGACGACGTCGCCCGTGGTCGGCAGCGTGCGCAGCCACTTCTTCGACGACTTGTAGGAACAATGCTCGTTCCACATCGCCGAAAAGATGCCGAGTTCGGTAAAGGTCGGCTCGCGCCCGACCAGGTCGAGGATGCGCTGGTATTCGTCGGGCTTCAGCCCATGGGCGGCGATCAGTTCGGGAGTGATCGGGGCGGTGTTGGAAACGGTCATCGAATTTTCCCGGTCGCTTGGGGTTAGGCTTTCCTAAAGCCCGAAATAGCCTGTTCCGCAAGGACGGCGGTCCATGCGGAACAGGAAAAGCTGTCGTGCGGCTGCCTTATGCGGCAGTTCCGCAATCGCTGCCGCCGGCCTGCCAGCGGGCAATGTCGGCGCCGATGCGCGCGCCGAGCGGTTCGGCCATCAGCGGCCCGAACACCTCGACGCGGCTGGAGCCGCCCGTTGCCTGCACCACCAGCAGCGGCTTGCCGCCATAGTGCTTGGCGGGCACCAAAAGGAAGCGCGGTGTGCCGCCGAAATTGTTCAGTTCGTTGGCCATCTGGTAAGCCTTGAAAGCCGGGTCCTTGGAGGCGATCCAGCATCTGTGCGCCGCAATCGCGACCTGCTCCATGGCCCTCAGCGAGGCGCTCTTGCCGGGCGGAGCAGGCGTATGGCTCGACTTCGACTGGCAACCGGCGAGAGCGAGGACGGCAAGCGCGGCGGCGGCCGGCAGCGCGAAAAGCGATTTCTTCATGCAGCACCCGCGCCGGACCGTTGGCTGTCGATGATGGCCGTCAAGCCGCGATCCCCAGCGCGCCTTCGAACAGCGCCCTCCCGTCGGAGCCGCCATGGGCGTGCTCGATCAGGTTCTCGGGGTGCGGCATCAGGCCGAGCACGTTGCCGCGCTGGTTGACGATGCCGGCGATGTCGTTGATCGAGCCGTTGGGGTTCGTGCCTTCGGCGTAGCGGAACACGACCTGGCCTTCGCCCTCGATCCGGGCCAGCGTCTCGGCATCCGCGAAATAGTTGCCGTCATGATGCGCCACCGGGCAGCGGATGATCTGGCCGGGCTGGTAGTTGCGGGTAAAGGCCGTGTCGGCGTTGGCGACCTGGAGTTTTACCTGCCGGCAGACGAATTTGAGCGAGGCGTTGCGCATCAGCGCGCCGGGCAAGAGGCCGGCCTCGACCAGGATCTGGAAGCCGTTGCACACGCCGATCACCATGACGCCCTTGGCAGCCTTCTCGGCGACGGCTTTCAGCACCGGCATGCGCGCCGCGATCGCCCCGCAGCGCAGGTAGTCGCCATAGGAGAAGCCGCCCGGGATGGCGATCAGGTCCACGTCCGGAATTTCCGTGTCGGTCTGCCAGACGGTGACCGGCGGCGTGCCGGAAATCCTGGTCAGCGCCGCGATCAGGTCGCGGTCGCGGTTGAGGCCGGGAAGAAGGACGACGGCTGATTTCAATTCAGGCTATCTCCACCGTGTAGTTCTCAATCACCGTGTTCGCCAGCAGCCTGTCGCACATGGCCTTCAGGTCGGCTTCGGCCTTGGCCCTGTCGGTGCCGGAAAGCTCAAGGTCGAACACCTTGCCCTGGCGGGCCGAGCCGACGCCGTCGAAGCCGAGGCCGGACAGCGCATGCTCGATCGCCTTGCCTTGCGGGTCGAGCACGCCGTTCTTGAGGGTTACGATGACACGGGCCTTGATCACGCTGTTCAACTTTCCTGTCGCGTTGCCGTTCAATGCTTGGTGCCCTTTGGCGCGTCGCTGGACGAGACCAGCACCGGGCCGGCCGGGCGGGGCGGCTCGTTCTCGTTCATGATGCCGAGCCGGCGCGCCACTTCCTGGTAGGCCTCGACCAGCCCGCCCATGTCGCGGCGGAAGCGGTCCTTGTCCATCTTGTCCTGCGTCGCCACGTCCCACAGGCGGCAGCAGTCCGGCGAAATCTCGTCGGCGACGACGATGCGCATCATGTCGCCCTCGAACAGCCGGCCGCATTCGATCTTGAAATCGACGAGCTGGATGCCGACGCCCAGGAACAGCCCCGAGAGGAAGTCGTTGACGCGGATGGCGAGCGCCATGATGTCGTCCAGTTCCTGCGGCGAGGCCCAGCCGAAGGCGGTGATGTGCTCTTCCGACACCATCGGATCGTCGAGCGCGTCGGCCTTGTAGTAGAACTCGATGATCGAGCGCGGCAAAATCGTGCCCTCGTCGATGCCGAGGCGCTTGGCCAGCGAGCCCGCGGCGACATTGCGCACCACGACTTCGAGCGGGATGATCTCCACCTCCTTGATCAGCTGCTCGCGCATGTTGAGGCGGCGGATGAAATGCGTGGGAATGCCCATCCGGTTGAGATGGTTGAAGATATACTCGGAAATGCGGTTATTGAGCACACCCTTGCCATCGACGATTTCGTGCTTTTTGGCGTTGAAAGCCGTCGCGTCGTCCTTGAAGAACTGGATAAGCGTTCCCGGCTCGGGCCCTTCATAGAGAACCTTGGCCTTGCCTTCATAAATGCGGCGGCGATTTTTCATAATTGTCTCTGAGGTCTGGGCAGGCGCCGAACAGACGGCGCCTTGCATGAAATATGGATGCGGCGGCGTATTTCAATCGGCGGTCTAGCCCAAACGTACGGTTTCCTCAATCGGCAATTGGGCCCACACACCGCTTTCGGTGGGCAAAGACGGGACGCCGGGCACCACGGGCGTATTGACCGATCGGCGGGCTTTTGGTTTTTGATTGAAGCACCATATCTATCGTCACCGAATCGCAAGTGAGCTGGAGTGCCGCACCATGAACGACATGAAAGACCGCCAGGAGGGTTTTGAACGCAAGTTCGTGCTCGACGAGGAGCAGAGATTCCGGGCCATGGCCCGGCGCAACAAGCTGCTTGGCCTGTGGGCTGCCGAAAAGCTTGGCAAGAGCGGCGCCGACGCCGAGGCCTACGCCAAGGAAGTGATCAATTCCGACTTCGAGGAAGCCGGCGATCACGACGTCTTCCGCAAGGTTCGCAAGGATTTCGACGCCGCCGGCGTCGCGCAGTCGGATCATCAGATCCGCCGCACCATGGAAGAACTGATGGCGACCGCAGTCGAGCAGGTCAGGAACGCCTGAGCCGGCCGACCGCTTCGCGGCCGTTGCCGTGGCTCAATCGCCGCCCGCATCCAGCGGGCGGTTTTTCTTTGCCTTTCCATGGTTTTCCGGGTGAAACTGGAATCGGTTCGAGAAGGCCAGGCTCACGAGGAAGACGAACATGACGCTGAAAGCACGGCTGGCGGCCGGTGAAACCCTTTACACGGCCTGGTCGGGCGTGCCCGATGCCCTGACGGTGGAAATCGTCGCCCGGCAGGGGTTCGATGCCATTACCCTCGACATGCAGCATGGCGGCCATACCGAAGACAGCGTGTTGCGTTCGGTCCCGGTACTCCAGGCGGCGGGCAAGCCGGCACTGGTGCGCATTCCGGTCGGGCGCTTCGACATGGCGAGCCGTGCGCTCGATTTCGGCGCCGAGGCGGTGATCGCCCCGATGGTGAATTCGGTGGCCGATGCCCAGGCTTTCGCCGCCGCCACGAAGTATCCGCCGCTCGGCGGGCGCTCCTGGGGGCCGACCTTCGCCTTCCCGCGCCACGGCCGGGGCGACCAGGCCGAATGGCTGCACGAAACCAACCACCGCACGCTGGCCTTCGCCATGATCGAGACGCGCGCCGCGCTGGATGCGCTGGACGACATTCTCGCCGTTCCCGGCATCGACGGCATCTTCGTCGGCCCTTCCGACCTGTCCATCGCCTGGACCAATGGCGGCACCGTTAATTCGATGCTGGAAGCCATGATGGAAACGGTCGGGACGATTGCCGCGCGCGCGAAGGCGGCCGAAAAATACACCGCGATCTACATCGTCAACCCGGCGATTGCCGGCCGGATGGCGAAGATGGGCTACGGGCTCCTGGCCATGGGCGCGGAACATACCCTGATCGAGATCGGCGCCAGGACGCTGCTGGCCGATGTCAGGAAGTCGGTGAACGGCAAATAGCGACCGGCGGCCGGAAGAAGCCGCTGCCGGCTACAATTGCGACATGAATTGCGCGAACACCATCGACCCTTCCGGCCATGGGCCGTGGCCGGAGGCGGTGTTGATGTGGCCGGCCTCGCCCGCGTCGATGAACAGCGCCCCCCACGCCTTCGACAGGTCCTGCGCCACCTCGAAGCCACAGAAGGGGTCGTTGCGGCTGGCGATCATGATCGACGGAAACGGCAGCCTGCCGCGCGGGTAGGGGCCGAAGGTCATCAGGTGACGCGGCCGGATCGCCGGGTTGGCGACATCGGGTGGCGCTACCAGCAACGCACCGGCAATGGCGTTGGTGAGGTGCGGCAGCGCCTGGATGACCGCCGGCACGCCAAGCGAGTGAGCGATGATCACCACCGGCCTGACGGCTTCGTTCACCGCCTTGGCTACGTTGGCTGTCCAGTCCGCCACTACCGGCTTCGACCATTCGGCCTGCTCGACCCGGCGCGCAGTGGAGAGCCTTCCTTGCCAACGGGTCTGCCAGTGATCCGGGCCGGAATTGGTGTAGCCCGGCACGATCAGGATGTCTGCGTCCTTGACTTTCATGGCGCGCATGTAGCCGCCTGGTGGGCCGCGCGCAACGGCGGTCTTGATGAGTATAGCAAAAAGGTGAACACGATGTTCGCTTTTCGCTATCTTGTGTGAACGATGGTGATGGTCGATCTAAAGGGGCAAGGAGCTACCCATGGGGGTGGCGCAATGGGCGTGCTGCCCAAGGAGCCCGTCATGAGCCAACTGCCTTTTGCCGCTACCACACCCGTCAGCGTCGCCCGTGTCGGGCTCAAAGCCCGCGATGCGGACGGCCTTGCGGATTTCTACCGTGCCGTCGTCGGCCTGCACGAGCTGTCGCGCGACGGCGAGACGATCACGCTGGGTTCGCCCGACCGGCCGCTGCTGGTGCTGGAACGCGACGCCGCCGCCAAGCCGGACGATCCGCGCGGCGCCGGCCTGTTCCACACGGCTTTCCTGCTGCCTTCGCGCGCCGATCTCGGCCGCTTCATCAACCATGCGATCGCCGACGGCATCCGTATCGAGGGCGCGTCGGACCATATCGTCAGCGAGGCGCTTTACCTGACCGACCCGGAGGGCAACGGCGTCGAGATCTATGCCGACCGGCCGCATGAAGGGTGGGCCTGGAACGACGGCATGGTCGAGATGGCGACCGCGCGCATGGATGTCCCGGGCGTCGTTGGCTCCATCCCCGCCGGCGACGGCGGTTGGCGGGGCGCGCCGGAAAACACCGTCGTCGGCCACGTGCACCTGCGCGTCGGCAACCCGAACGAAGCGGAAAATTTCTGGCATGAAGCCTTCGGCTTCGACACGGTGGCGAAATACGGCGAGCAGGCGGTATTCCTGTCCTCCGGCGGCTATCATCACCATATCGCCGGCAACATCTGGCAGAGTCCCGGCGCAGGCCCCCGCGACGCGAGCCGTACCGGCCTATCGTGGGTCGAGATGCGCTCGGCCGATGCGTCGCTCGCCGGCGAAAAGCGCGACCCCTGGGGCACCGTCGTCCGGACTGTGGCGGACAAGGTTTCGGCTGCGGCTTGAGTTGCTTTCCTCGCCCCGTTTACGGGGAGAGGATGCCGGCAAGGCAGGTGAGGGGTGGCGAATTCCCGGCGTTGCCCTTCATTCGACCCTACGGGCCATCTTCTCCCCGTGAGCGGGGAGAAGCAAGAGTAGCGCCTTCTCTACCCAAACACCCGCTTGAAGATCGTGTCCACGTGCTTGGTATGGTAGCCGAGGTCGAATTTCTCGCGGATTTCAGCTTCGGGGAGCGCGGCGGTGACTTCCTTGTCGGCCAGCAGTTCTTCCAGAAAATCCTTGCCCTGCTCCCACACCTTCATGGCGTTGCGCTGCACCAGCCGATAGGCGTCCTCGCGCGAAACCCCGGCCTGCGTCAGCGCCAGAAGCACGCGCTGCGAGTGAACGAGCCCGCGGAACTTGTTCATGTTCTTCAGCATGTTGTCCGGGTAGACCAGCAGCTTGTCGACCACGCCGGTGAGCCGCGCCAGCGCGAAATCGAGCGTGACGGTGGCGTCCGGGCCGATCATGCGTTCCACCGAGGAGTGAGAGATGTCGCGCTCGTGCCACAGCGCCACGTTCTCCATCGCCGGCATCGCGTAGGAGCGCACCATGCGGGCGAGACCCGTCAGGTTTTCGGTCAGCACCGGGTTGCGCTTGTGCGGCATCGCCGACGAGCCCTTCTGGCCCGGTGAGAAATATTCTTCCGCCTCGAGCACTTCTGTGCGCTGGAGATGGCGGATTTCGATCGACAGCCGCTCGATGGACGAGGCGATGACGCCGAGCGTGGCGAAGAACATGGCATGGCGGTCGCGCGGAATGACCTGCGTGGAGACCGGTTCCGGCTTCAACCCGAGCTTCTTCGCGACGTGCTCTTCGACATAGGGGTCGATGTTGGCAAACGTGCCGATGGCGCCGGAAATGGCGCAGGTGGCGATGTCCTCGCGCGCATGGACGAGCCGCTCGCGGGCGCGAGAAAATTCGGCATAGGCTTCCGCCAGCTTGACGCCGAAAGTGGTCGGCTCGGCATGGATGCCGTGGCTGCGGCCGATGGTGACGGTGTCCTTGTGCTCGAAGGCGCGCCGCTTCAGCGCCGCGAGCAGCGCGTCGAGATCGGCGAGCAGGAGATCGCTGGCGCGGGTCAACTGCACGGCAAGGCAGGTGTCCAGCACGTCCGAGGACGTCATGCCCTGGTGGATGAAGCGTGCATCCGGCCCGACGAATTCAGCAAGGTGGGTGAGGAAGGCGATAACGTCGTGCTTGGTCACGCGCTCGATTTCGTCGATGCGCTCCACGTTGAACGTGGCCGCGCCGCCCTTTTCCCAGATGGTTTTCGCCGCTTCCTTCGGGATCACGCCGAGTTCTGCCAGCGCGTCGCAGGCATGGGCTTCGATCTCGAACCAGATGCGGAAGCGCGTTTCCGGCGACCAGATGGCGACCATTTCGGGCCGGGAATAACGCGGGATCATCTCTACATCCTCAAGCTTGTCGGAAAGTCGCCTGCCTCCTAACAGAGCAAGCGCCAATGCTCAACGCGCGATACGGCCTTTGAGATGCTCCGTATGCGGCCGGGCTCAGAATTTACCGGTCACTGCCATCCAGCGATGGTTCGGCCCCTCGAACCCGACCTGTTGCACCGCAATCAGCACCGCATAGTGGCTGAGGCGGTTCTGCGTCGAAAAGGTCTGGATGGCCCCGATCGAATAGCCGGTCGGGCAGTTGCGGCTTTGCGGCAGCGCCTTGTCCTCATGCACGTTCTCAGTCCTGCCGCCGTCGCTGGCGTCCACGCGCAGGAGGCGCAGGCCGACGGCTCCGCCCATGCCGTGGCATTGCGCGACCTCGCCGAAAGGCAGGATGTCGAGCCGGAATTCGAGCGGCTTGTCGATGGCCGGGAAGACGGGCCGTGGGTTGACCACCATGCGGTATGGATCGGCGGACAGTTCGGTAATCGCGTTGAACCCGGCCGTAAAACCCGGATTGGCTGCAAGCTCGGCCTGTTTGACCACCGCCTCGCCCTTGTCGCGGGCCTGCCTACGGGCATCGGCAAGAGAGGCTGTCTCGTCGTCGATGCGCACGCGGATCGGCGTTTCCTTCAGGAAGGTGTCGGTGTCCGTATCGATGTAATAGCGATTGGCGTAGGGAAAGCCCGAGCCGTCCTGGATGCCGTATTCCTCGAAGGCGAAGACGCCGCCGTCGTTGCTGAAACCGAGGATTTCAAGCTCCGCCGCATCTCCGGCCTTCGCCGCGCCGCCGGCGCTCGCTGCCGCCAGAGCCGCGAGTCCGGCCAGGGCGAGAAGGCGTCCGGTTCTTGCTGGGGTCATGACAGCGACTATCCTTCGATCCGATGCATCCAATTACTAGCTCAACCGTTGTGACACGCAAATTCCAACGGAGAACGATCATGGCCGATACATCGAGCATTCGCGAGCATATGGAAGTAGTCGGCGCGGACGGCGTCCACCTCGGCACCGTCGACGGCGTCGAAGGCGACCGCATCAAGCTGACGAAGAAGGATAGCGGCCAGGGCTCGCACAGGGGGCATCACCACTACATCCCTGCCAGCCTGGTGGCGGAAGTGGACGGCGAAAAGGTGTGGCTGTCGGCGAACGCCGATGTCGTCGCCGACGAGTTCGAGGAAGAAAAGAACGATCCGACCTGATCGGGTCAGAGCGACGACCATGCCGGAAAAAGGTCGCCCTCCGCCGGGGTGGCTGCATGGATGCCGCGGCTGATGGCGCGCGCCATGGTCGCGCCGGCTTCGGCATAGAGGTCTATGGCGGCTTCGGCCGAGAGCGTTACGCCGCTTTTGCCGGTGGCCAGCGCGAAGACGAGGTCGCCGTCGAACGGCGTGTGCGTCGGCCAGATGGCGCGCGCGAAGCCGTCATGGGCGGCTATGGCCAGCCGCTTGGCGGCGGCCTTGGGCAGCACCGCGTCGGTGGCGATGATGGCGATCGTCGTATTCGCTCCCGCCTGGCGCGCGTTGAATTTGGTGCGCACGGCGCGCGCGTCGGTCGGCATCGGCGAAGGATAGGAAAGGCCGCCGAACTCCTTGCCGATCTCGAACGGGGCGGCCCAGAAATGCCGGGTCTCGCCGATGGTGACCGAGCCGACCGGGTTGGCCGCCACCAGCGCGCCGATCGTTATGCCGTTTTCCAGCACTGTAGAAGCCGAGCCCAGCCCGCCCTTCAGGCTGGCCGTCAGCGCGCCGGTGCCGGCGCCTGCCGTGCCAATGGAGAAATCACTTGCGGCATTCCGTGCCGCCTCGTAACCAAGGTCGCGATAGGGCGGATAGCGGCCCCAGCCCTTGTCGCCGCCATTGGCGAGGTCGAACAGGATCGCGGCCGGCACGATCGGCACGTGAAAGCCGGCGACCTCGAAGCCGACGCCCTGTTCGCGCAGCCATGCCTGCACGCCGGAAGCGGCGTCGAGGCCGAAGGCCGAGCCGCCCGACAGAACCAGCGCATGCACGGCCTCGACCGTATTGTGCGGCGCAAGCAGGTCGGTCTCGCGCGTGCCCGGCGCGCCACCCAGCACCTGCACGGAGGCCACCGTGGGCTCGTCGCACAGGATGGCGGTGACGCCGGATTTCAGGCGGGCATCGGCGGCGTTGCCGACGCGGAGGCCGGCGACGTCGGTAATCAGGTTCTTCGGCCCCGTCCGCACCATCAGTTCGCTTCCATCGGTACGAAGCGGGTTCCGTCGAAGCGGTAGGCACGGTAGGGGTTCTGGGTGAGATCGCCCTTCTTGTCGAAGCGGATCGGGCCGATCGCCGTGGAGAAGTCGCTGCTGGCGAGCGTTTCGTCCAGGTTGCCGTTCGCGGACGCCTCGGCTGCAACGGCGATCTGCACCGCCGCATAGGCCGGCAAGGCATAGCCGTCCGGCTCGATCTCGGCGGCGGCGAAAGCGTCGAGCGCCGTTTTGTCGGCCACCTCGGCCCATTCCGGTTGCGCGATCATCAGCGTTCCGGTGGCGTAGGGCACGTCGCCATGGGTCGCACGCAGCGCCTCGCCGCCGGCGAACACGATGGCGGCGCCAAGTTGCTGCGCATCGCGCCCCATGATGGCGACGTCGCTGCCATCGCCGCCGACGAAAACTTTCGTCGCGCCGGCCTTCCTCAGCCGCCCGACAAGACCGATCTGATTGTCCATCTGCGGCCGGAACGTGTCGACGAAGGCCGGCTTCAGCGCCGCCTGCTCAGCCGTGGCGCGGACGGTTTCCGCAAGCTCTCGGCCATAGATGGTGCCGTCGTCGATGACGGCGAACAGGTCGTCGCGCCATAGCCGGGTCAGGATCGCGGCGGCGGCGTTGCGTTCGTCGTCGCCGCGCGCCGCCAGCCGGAACAGCGGCCAGCCGGTCTTCTCACGCTGGTCGGTCAGGCTTTCGGTGCGCACGCCGACCGTGATCACCGGGATTCCTGCCTCCTTCAGGATCGGCAGCGCCGCTTCGATCGCCTCGGTGCAGAGGAAGCCGATGACGGTGCTGGCCTTGGCCTCGGCGAATTTCTGCGCCGCAGCCCTTCCGCCATCGGCCGTGCAGGCGTCGTCGGCGACCATGAGCGCGGCGCCGTTCGCGTTGGCGGCCAGGCTGGCGCCGGCTTCGATCTGCCGGCCGAGCAGTTCTGACGGCCCCGACAGGGGGGCGGCCACGCCGATCGTGCCTGCCTGCGCCGAGGCCATGCCCGCGAGGAGGCCGGCGAGCACCGATGTCACGGCTTTGGCAAGATCCATCGGGGGTAACATTCCTTTAGCCGGAACTGGCTATCCTGCAGCAAGAGGTAACGGCTGGATGGGTCTGGCGCAACACGCCAATCCCGGTGGCCGACGGCGCCGTGCTTGTAGCCGATGGGTACGCGCCGTATATAACGGGTACGGCGTATAGCGGGAAATTACCGGTGCTGGTAAAAAATGACATTGGGCCGCAGGCCTATCGCGACGCGATGAGCCTGTTTGCCGGACACGTCCACATCGTGACCACCGACGGTCCCGCAGGCAAGCGCGGCACTACGGTGATCGCGGCGTGTTCTGTGTCGGATACGCCGCCGACCGTGCTGGTATGCCTCAACCGCGAAAACCCGCGCAACGACCTGTTCGTCGAAAACGGCCGCTTCGCGCTCAACACGCTGACTTCCCATCACAAGCCGCTGTCGGTCGCCTTTTCGGGGCTGACCGGCCTCGGCATGGAAAAGCGCTTCGAACTCGGCCGCTGGGACACCATCGCCACCGGCGCCCCGACGCTGGTCGATGCACTGGTGGTCTTCGATTGCGAAGTGATCGACACCAAGGATCTGGCCACCCATCGTGTGCTTTTTGGCAAGGTGACAGGCCTGCGCACTGGGGATAACCTGAAGCCGTTGATCTATCATGGCCGGGATTATCACGTCCTCTAGCATGGACCGCGCCGGGAGAGACGATGACTGAGTTGAAGCCGCGCGGCTTACCCCAATCCATTGACGAGACGCTCGATCTCCTGACCGCTGCGAACTACGTGGCGGACCGCGCGCTGGCGACGGTACTGTTCCTGAGCCTGCGCATGCAGCGGCCGCTGTTCCTCGAAGGCGAGGCCGGCGTCGGCAAGACCGAAATCGCCAAGGTGCTGGCCGAGACGCTGGGGCGCCGGCTGATCCGCCTGCAATGCTATGAGGGCCTCGACGTTTCGTCCGCCGTCTACGAATGGAACTACGCCGCTCAGATGATCGAGATACGCATGGAGGAAGCCTCCGGCGCGGTCGAGCGTTCGGCCATGGAGCGCAACGTCTTTTCCGAAAAATACCTGATCCGCCGCCCGGTGCTCGACGCACTGACCGGCAAGGCGGGCGCCGCGCCGGTATTCCTGATCGACGAACTCGATCGCACCGACGAGGCGTTCGAGGCGTTTCTTCTTGAAATCCTCTCCGATTTCCAGGTCACCGTGCCGGAACTCGGCACCATCCGGGCGGAAGAACCGCCGATCGTCATCATCACCACCAACCGCACCCGCGAAATCCACGACGCCTTGAAGCGGCGCTGCCTCTACCACTGGGTCGATTATCCCGATGCGGCCCGCGAACTGGAAATCGTGCGCACCAAGGTGCCCGGGGCCAACAGCCGCCTGTCGGCGCAGGTGGTATCCTTCGTGCAGAAGCTGCGCCAGATCGACCTGTTCAAGGTGCCGGGCGTTGCCGAAACCATCGACTGGGCGGGCGCGCTGACCGAACTCGACAAGATCGCGCTCGATCCCGAAACCATTTCCGATACCATCGGCGTGCTGCTCAAGTACCAGGACGACATCGCCCGCATCGGCCAGGGCGAAGGCCGCCGCATCCTCGACGAGGTCAAGGCCGAGCTTGCGGCGGCGGAGTAGACGCCGTGCCGAATCCTGTCCGCGAACGAAACGAGATGGCGCCCGAAGGCCGCATGGCCGACAACATCGTCTATTTCGCGCGAGCGCTGCGCAAGGCCGGCATGCGGGTCGGCCCGGCTTCCGTCAAGGACGCCATCGAGGCGGTGCTGGCGGCCGGCATCGGCGACCGCGACGATTTCTACTGGACGCTGCATTCCGTGCTGGTTTCGCGCCATGAGGACCACGCCGTCTTCGACGAGGCGTTTCGCCTTTACTGGAAGTCGCGCGAACTGGTCGAGAAGATGCTGGCGATGTTTTCGCCGGTCGCTCCCGACAGGCGCGAGCGGATGAAGCCGCGTGCCGCCGAAAACCGCGTCAGCCAGGCGCTGTTCGAGGGGCAGCAGAAAAACCGGCCGCCGCGCGAAGTGCCCGAGATCGAGGTCGACGCGCGCTTTACCGTGTCGGGCGACGAGGTGCTGCGCGGCAAGGACTTCGCGCAGATGAGCGCCGCCGAGATCGCGCAGGCTAAGAAGGCGATCTCGCAACTGCGGTTGCCCTTCGACATGGTTACGACCCGGCGCTTCAAGCAGGACCCGCATGGCCGCCGCGTCGATCCGCGCGCCATGATGCGCTCGGCCTCGCGCATGGGCGGCGAACTGATCCTGCCGAAGTTCCGCTCGGCCCGGCAGGTTCATCCGCCGCTGGTGGTGCTGGCCGACATTTCCGGCTCGATGAGCCAGTACACCCGCATTTTCCTGCACTTCCTGCACGCGCTTACCGAAAAGCGGCGGCATGTCCACGCCTTCGTCTTCGGCACGCGGCTGACCAATCTCAGCCGCCAGATGCGCCACCGCGATCCCGACGAGGCGCTGGCCGGCTGCGCACTGGCAGTCAAGGACTGGTCGGGCGGCACCCGCATCGGCGAGGCGCTGGCTGAGTTCAACAAGCTGTGGTCGCGCCGCGTGCTGGGGCAGGGCGCCATCGTGCTTCTGATTACCGACGGGCTGGAGCGCGACGATGTCGAGGGCCTGGCCGGCGAGGTGGAGCGGTTGCACAAATCGTGCCGGCGGCTGATCTGGCTGAACCCGCTGTTGCGCTTCGACGGCTTCGAGCCGCGTGCGCGCGGCGTGCGCGCCATGCTGCCGCATGTCGACGAGTTCCGCGCCGTCCATAATCTCGATGCGCTGGCCGACCTCGTCGCCTCGCTGGACAAGCGTTCGGCGCAGGCGGTCGATCCGCGCCGCTGGCTGGAGCCCCCGGCAAGGTTTGGGGCCTGAATACTGTTTCCTTTGGAGAACGGACATGGAAAACAAGGCAGCCCTGGACGAAGCCCGCGACCCGCTGGTGATCGCGGAAAACTGGCTGGATGCCGGCAGGCAGGTGGCGATCGCCACCGTGGTGCAGACCTGGGGCTCGGCGCCGCGCCCGGTCGGCTCGCATCTGGTCATCGATGCCGAGGGCAATTTCGAGGGCTCGGTTTCCGGCGGTTGCGTCGAGGGCGCGGTGGTGACCGAGGCGATGGAGGTGCTGGAAAGCGGCAAGGCGCGCATGCTCGAATTCGGCGTCGCCGACGAAACCGCCATCCAGGTCGGGCTTTCCTGCGGTGGCACCATCAAGGTCTATGTCGAGCGGCTGGGGTAGCGTCTGGCAGGCGGTTTCGCCGGACGTGTTTTGCGGGAGGTTGAGATGGATGTTGCAACACTGAAAACCGTCAATGCGGAGCGCCGCGCCCGCCGCGCAGTGGTGCTGGTGACCGACCTCACCGATGGCGGCGACCGCATCGTGCATGAGGGCGATACGATTGCCGGCGAACTCGGCGAAGCGGTGAAAAGCGCGTTCCGCAGCGGCAAGTCGGGCGTGGTCGAGGCTGACGGCAAGAACTTTTTCCTCAACGCGCACCTGCCGCATGCGCGCCTCGTCATCATCGGCGCGGTGCATATCAGCCAGGCGCTGGCGCCGATGGCCGAGATTGCCGGCTATCCGGTCGAGATCATCGATCCCCGCACCGCTTTCGCCAGCGAGGAGCGTTTCCCCGGCATCGCGCTCTATCCCGAATGGCCGCAGGACGTGCTCGAAAAGCGGCCGCTCGACGCCTATACCGGGCTGGTCCTCGTCACTCACGATCCGAGGATCGACGATTTTCCGCTGAAGGCCGGGCTCGATGCCGGCTGCTTCTATATCGGCGCACTCGGCAGCCGCAAGACGCACGCCAAGCGGGTTTCGCGCCTCACCGCCATGGGCGCTACGGCCGAGCAGATCGAGCGCATCCATGCGCCGATCGGGCTCGACATCGGTGCAGCCAGCCCGGCCGAGATCGCGGTCGCCGTCCTGGCGCAGGCGATCCGGGCGCTGCGCACGCGCGGTCTCGACGGCCAGCGCGAGGCCAAGGGAGAAGCGGCATGAAGTTCGGGCCTGTCCCGGTCGGCGAGGCCGAAGGCACCATCCTCGCGCATTCCACCGTCGCCGGGGCCAAGCGCTACCGCAAGGCGCACCTGCTGACGGCCGAGGACGTCGAAATCCTGCGCGAGGCCGGGTTCGAGGAGGTCATCGTCGCCGTCCTCGACGAAGACGACATCGAGGAGAACGCCGCTGCTGATCGCCTCACCGAGGTCCTGAGCTTTTCCGGGGCGACGGCCAAGCCGGCCGCTACCGGCCGCGTCAATATCTTCGCCGACACCGACGGCATCTTCACCGTGGACCGGGCGCTGGTCGATGCGGTGAACCGCGTCGATCCGGACGTGACGCTGGCGACGCTGGCCGAATTCGCGCCGGTGGTTGCCGGCCAGATGGTGGCGACGGTGAAGATCATTCCCTTTGCCGTCAAACAACCGGTGCTGGACAGGGTGCTTGAACTGGCCGCCGGCCGGCAGGCCTTTGCCGTCCACGGCTACCGGCCGTTGTCGGTCGCAGTGGTCCAGACGATGCTGCCCTCGATCAAGGCGAGCGTGCTCGACAAGACGCTGCGGGTGACCGAGGAAAGGCTGGCGCGCTCCGGCAGCACGGTCGTCGCCGAGAAGCGCACGCCGCATGTCGCCGCCGATGTCGCCCGCGCCATCGAGGAACTTTCGCCGCAAAGCGACATGGTTCTGGTGTTCGGGGCCTCCGCCATGAGCGACCCGGACGACGATGTCATCCCGGCCGCGATCAAGGCGTCGGGCGGCCATGTCTACCGCTCCGGCATGCCGGTCGACCCGGGCAACCTGTTCGTCCTCGGCGAGCGCGAGGGCAAGCCGGTCTGGGGCGCGCCGGGTTGCGCGAGAAGCCCCAAGGCCAACGGGTTCGACTGGGTGCTGGATCGGCTGACCGCGCGCCTCGGCCTTACCGCCGACGATATCGCCGGCATGGGCGTCGGCGGCCTGCTCATGGAAATCCCGACCCGCCCGCAACCGCGCGAGCCGCTGCCCGTGCCGCTGCGCCCACAGGTGCCGGTGGTGCTTCTGGCTGCCGGCCGCTCCAGCCGCATGGGCGGGCCGAACAAGCTTCTGGCTTCCTTCGACGGCAAGCCGCTGGTCCGCCGCGCGGCCGAAACCGCGCTCGCTTCCAAGGCAGCGGGGGTAACCGTCGTCACCGGCCACCAGCGCGGGCGGGTGGAGGAGGCCCTGGCGGGGCTCGACGTGAGTTTCGCCTACAACCCGGATTTCGCCACCGGCCTGGCGTCGTCGCTGAAGGCGGGGATCGCCAAGGTGCCGCAGGACGCCACGGGCGCGATGATCGTGCTTGGCGACATGCCGGGCATCGCCGACATGGACATCAACCGGCTGATCCGCGCTTTCGCCAAGGGCGAGGGCAAGTCTGTGGTGCGCGCCACGCATGAGGGCCGGCGCGGCAACCCCGTCATCCTGCCGAGAAGCCTGTTCGGCGCGGTGGCGCATCTGGAAGGCGACACCGGCGCGCGCCATCTGGTCGAGGCGGAAGGGCTCGACGTCATCGACGTGGAGATCGGCGAAGCGGCGGCGGTCGACGTCGATACGCCCGAGGCGATGAGCCGGGCCGGCGGCGTGCTGCAAGGATGATCGTCGCGCGTTGACAAGCGTGCGCCGCCAACGCATGCGTTGGCCATGCGCTTTTTTGTTTCCGGTTCCGACGGCCTTGTGGGCGGCAGTTTACCCCCACGCCTAACCCCTCCCCACAAGGCGGGGAGAGACGGTGCTGCGGCTCTGTCGGAGTGGGTTTCCGGCAATCGGGATCAACGAAAGAGCGAACTTGATTCCCTTCCCCCTTGTGGGGAGGGGTTAGAGGTGGGGGTAAAGGCCGAAGCAGGTGCGCCTTCGCCCGGCAGAAGCCGGCATCCCGGCCAGAAGCGCACGCGAAGGGTCGCTGCACTGGCCATGCTGCTGCTGGCGTTCTCGGCCGCCCCGGCTTCGGCCGATGCGCTAAAACCCTTCAAGGACGCTCTGTTCGCCTATCCCGCGGAACTGTCGAACAGCGACGGCGGACGGTATCGGGTGATCGACTACCGCGAGTTGCGCGACATCAACGAGCGCGACCAGATTCCCGAGCGGCGGGCCTGGGCGAAATATGTCGATACCGGCGTGCGCTCGGTGCAGAAGGACCTCGTCCTCAACACGGATTCGGGCGCCGTCCGCCATGTCGCGGTGGGTAAGAGCGCCGGCGCTTCCGTCATCGTGCTTTACCTGCACGGGCAGGGCGGGTCGCGCAGGCAGGGCATCGACGACTTCACCTTCGGCGGCAACTTCAACCGCATCAAGAACCTGATGGCGGCCAACGGCGGCCTTTACCTGTCGCCCGACTTTTCCGATTTCGGCGACAAGGGTGCGGCCGAGATCGCGGGCCTGATCGACCATTACGCCGGCCGGTCACCGGGCGCGAAGATCGTCGTCGCCTGTGGCTCGATGGGCGGGGCGCTGTGCTGGAAGCTCGCCGGGCGCGAGGACACCGGCGGCCGCATCAGCGGGCTGATGCTGCTCGGCTCGCTGTGGGACGACAGCTTCTTTTCCAGCCCCGCCTTCAGGCGCAAGGTGCCGGTGTTTTTCGGCCAGGGCAGCAAGGACACGGTGTTCCCCGTCGAGAACCAGGAGGCCTTCTTCCGCTCGATCCTTTCGCGATCCAAGGCCTACCCGACCCGCTTCGTGCGGTTCGAGACCGGCACCCACGGCACGCCGATCCGCATGACCGACTGGCGCGAGACGCTCAACTGGATGCTGTCGGCGGCGCCTTGAGGGTCAGGGCGGGGTGTTGTAGTCGAGCACGGTTTCGGGATTGTTTTGGCCGTCGAACGAGGCGTCCACGTCGAACTGCACCAGCGAGAACTGGCCGTTCCTGAATAGCCAGGTTCCCGATGTTCCGGCATCGCCGACGCCGCGCCATTTGTTGTTCGAGGTGATCGACCTGGTGGCGTCGTCATAGCTGGAATTGACCAGCCGCTCGTCGGTCTGGAAGCCGATGATGCCGACTGACTCGACCTTTTCCTGATTGTCGGGGTCCTCGTAGCGGATATCGAGTTCGGGCGTGGCGAACTGCACTTGCCGCAGGGTGTCGGCATCGGCCGCCAGATAGTAGACGGCGCTTTCGTTGTAGGCGCCCATCGAGCAGAAGAAGCGGAACAGGCGCGCCGCCTTTTCGCTGCCGTCGCCCGTGCCGTCGCCTGTGGTGTCGGCGGTATGGATGACGTGTTCCTCGGGTTCGCCGGCGGCCGTACCGTCGGGCCGCGTCGCGTCGCACTGGCGGGCATAGTCGATGGCAAACATCGCCTTGGCCCGCTCCAGCACCGTGTCCTTGCCCGGCAGCGGCGGCCCGTCGCCGCAGGTGGTCGGAACGGCGTCCTCGAAGGCGGCACTCGAAGGCTTCAATTCGCCCTTTTCGATATGGATCGGGTTGAAGGGCGGACTCTGGATCTCGCCGTTGACCTGCCGCAGCGTATAGCAGCCGGAGAATATCTTTTCGCTGCCGTCGGAGGCGACGGCGCGGACGGCGACCGGAACGGTGAAATAGAGGCTGCCGGCCGCCCCCTCGCTGGCCTCGCCGCCGGTCTTGATGTCGACATGGTCCGTGCCTTCGAACCCCTTGGTGTAGGTGTCGAAGTCCTTGGCGGGCTTGGTTTCGCCGAAATAGTCCCAGGCGCGGGCGTATTCATGGCGGTTGACGGCGTTGTAGAGTGAGTTGAGCACCGTCTCGGGCGTGGAGCGGTCGTCCAGATAAGGCAGTTCGGCCGAAAGAACCGGCGTTGCCGCGAGCAGGCCGAGCGCCGCGGCCAGGGATGCGGCGAGGGGATTGTTCATCGCGAATCTCCGCTGGGTCCGTTCGATGGTATTGCCGATTGCGGCGTGGCCGTGGCGCTTGAAGGATCAGGCCCGAAAGCGCTACGACGGGACGGCGGCGCAGCAAGCCGCATCAGGAGAAATTCACCGTGACCATTTCCATGTACGAGGCCAGCGTGCCTGTCTTTTCGTCCCGCCTGAAGGCCCTTTCGAAGGTGCTGGCGATCGCCGAGAAGAACGCCGCCGACCGCAAGATCGATCCGCAGGTGTTCATCGGCGCGCGGCTGGCGCCCGACATGTTCGCGCTGGCGAGGCAGGTGCAGATCGCGACCGACCACGCCAAGGGCGCGCCCTCGCGGCTGGCCGGCCGCGACGTGCCGAAATACGACGATACCGAAACCACTTTTGCCGATTTGCAGGCGCGCATCGAAAGAACGCTCGCCCACCTGGCCACCTTTTCGGCGAAGGACATCGACGGCTCGGACGACAAGTCGATCAGCCTCAAGCTCGGCGGCCATGAGATGACCCTGACCGGCCTGCGCTACCTGCTCGACGTCGCCATGCCGAATTTCTACTTCCACGTCACCACCGCCTACGACATCCTGCGTCATAACGGCGTGCCGCTTGGCAAGGCCGACTATCTCGGCGCGCGCTGAACGGCGCTTGCCCCGCCACTAGCCGCGCATCGCCGTTTCACGGGCGATGCGCGGGAAATCGGCGGGCTTGACGCTTGTGTCGGTGCGCTCGGCGTTGCTCATCGCGTTCAGCAGCACAAGGGCGGCGCGGTAGCGCGCTTCGTCTTGCGGGCGGGGGCGGGAAAACAATTCGGTCAGGAACGCCATAACCAGGCTCCGTGTTGTTCCTCCCATGCTCTGCATATAGGGGCTTTATGGCAATTGTGCAGTGCAGCATCAGTTGCGGATCGTTAAATTTTTCGCAAGGCCGCGAAGCCATTCTTAACGGCGAGGCTCTATCCCTTGGCAGGTACGTCTGCCATCGGCGCAGCGAGTGCAAAAGGAGGCTGGTATAGCCAGCAGGGGTGAAAATTTCGCGGCCGTCCTCGATGGCCTTTTTCAGGCTCGCGAATCGGCCGAGGACGCCGATCCCGGCCCGTCCGTGCGACTGGACTATCTGTCGGTCGCCGACGAATTGCATTCGGGTCGCATAACGGTCTCCGCCGACAGGGTGGATGCCGAATACCGTGAGAATGCGGAAACCGCTTCGGACCTCGCCTCCGAATTTGCGGCTTTTCTCGACCGCATGCACCCCTTTGCCGAGGCCGGCGCTGGCCAGGCCGGGGAAACGCTGCCGCCGGTCGACGCCGAATCGATCGCCGCCGAACTGGGGCTCGGCGGGGCTGCCACGCCGGTCGATTTCAGCCGGCTACGCCGCAGCTTTGCCTTTTCCAATCATCCGGACCGCGTCGCGCCGCATCTGCGCCAGCGGGCCATGGTACGCATGCAGATCGCCAACATGCTGATCGACGACGCCAGGCGCAAAGCATTGTCGGCCAGGCGACGCGGCTAGCTGTCCCACAAGCAAATCCCCGCTGGCATGGCTGCTCGCCGGGCGCTTCCTGCGCTATGAAGGCGGCAGGGGCGCGTGGCGCCGGCCATCAGTGAGGGGTATTTCATGGCATTTCCCGTCGACAGCGTGCGCAAGGATTTTCCGGCGCTTGGTCTCAGCGACGAAGGTCGCCGGCGCATCTATCTGGATAATCCGGCCGGCACGCAGGTGCCGCGTGCCGTGGCCGACGCCGTATCGGACTGCCTGCTTGCCACCAACGCCAATCTCGGCGGCTTTTTCACCACGACGCTCGCCGCGCAAAAGATCGTGGACGACGCCCATCAGGCGATGGCCGATTTCCTGGGGGCGGCCTCGCCCGAGGAAATAATCATCGGCCCCAACATGACGACGCTGACCTATCATATGTCGCGCACGCTCGGTCGCGGCTTCATGCCGGGCGACGAGATCGTCCTCACCCGCATGGACCACGAGGGCAACGTCTCGCCCTGGCTGCAACTGGCAGAGGACAAGGGGCTGGTCGTGCGTTTCCTGCCCTTCGACCGGGAAACGTGGCAGGTGGAGGAGGCGGCCCTTGCCGGATTGCTCAGCGACAAGACCCGCCTGGTGGCGCTGAACCATGCCAGCAACCTGACCGGCTCGATCAACCGGGTGAAGGCGCTGACCGCCATCGCCAAAAAGGCCGGTGCGCTGGTCTATGTCGACTCGGTGCAGTTCGCGCCGCACGGCCTCGTCGACGTGCAGGACATCGGCTGCGATTTCCTCGCCTGCTCGGCCTATAAGTTCTTCGGGCCGCATATGGGCGTGCTGTGGGGCCGGCGCGCCGTTATCGAGGCGTTGCAGCCCTACAAGTGCCGTTGTTCGTCCGATGCTCTGCCGGACAGGTTCGAACTCGGTACGCTCCAGATCGAACTGATGGCCGGGCTGTCGGCGGCCGTGGGCCATTTCGAGAAGCTCGGCGCGGCAACCGGTGAGACCGGATCGCGGCGGCGGAAGATCGCCGCCGCCTACGCCGCCTCGATCGCTTACGAGAACGAACTGGTGACGCGCCTGATCGCCGGGCTTTCGGACATACCCGGGCTGGCCATCCAGGGCATCGCCGACCCCGCGCGCGTTGCCGAGCGGGTTCCGACGGTTTCCTTCACCGTCGAGGGGATCGTGCCGGAAACCATCGTGCGACAGATGAATGCGGAGGGGATATTCGTATGGTCGGGGCACAATTACGCGTGGGAAGTCGTCCACCATCTCGGTATTCCGGCCGAAGATGGCGTCGTGCGCATCGGTATTGCGCACTACAATACGGCCGGCGAGATTGACGAGACGCTGGAAAGCGTCCATCGCATCATCGCCATGTTGCGGCAGCAGCGTTAAGCACCCTATCAGGAACAAGCCCTCTTCGACGGAGCCGGCATGCTGAGAGTGGAGAAGGTCAGGATCGACGACATCTATGTGCCGACGGCGCGCCGCAAGACCCTGCATCCCGAAACGGTGCGCCATCTGGCCGAGGACATCCTGGAAAACGGCATGAAGATGCCGATCCAGGTGCGCAACGACGGCAAGCGCTACGTCCTGGTCGAGGGGCTGCACCGGCTGGAGGCGGCGAAATGGCTGGGCGAAACCACCATCGACGCCTATCTGGTGCGGGCCAGGCAGCACTGAGCATGCGATGCCGGCATCGGGGCGGTAGCGGCCGTCCGGCCGGAAGTGTTTGAAACGGATTTAGAAAAGCAATGGCAGGGGTAGAACAGATCACGGTGGAAACCGGCGAGGCGGGCATGCGGCTCGACCGCTGGTTCAAGGCCCACTATCCGGGCCTCGGCTTCGGCCACCTGCAAAAGCTGCTGCGCTCCGGCCAGGTGCGCATCGACGGCGGCCGCGCCAAGACCGATACGCGTGTCGAACCGGGGCAGGTGGTGCGCATCCCGCCGCTCGACGTCGACAAGAAGGGGCCCGATGAAAACCTCACCGGCCATTCGATCCGCAACCAGGGCGATGCCGACGTGCTGCAAAAGATGCTGCTGCACGAGGACGACAAGGTTTTTGTCCTCAACAAGCCGGCAGGACTGGCGGTGCAGGGCGGCTCGGGCGTTACCCGCAACGTCGACGACATGCTGGAGGCCTGGCGCAACAAGAAGGGCGAGAAGCCGCGCCTCGTCCACCGCCTCGACCGTGACACCTCCGGCGTGCTGGTGATCGCCCGCACACGGCTTGCGGCGATGAAACTCGCCGAGGCGTTCCGCGCCCGCGAGACGGAAAAGACCTACTGGGCGCTGGTCAAGGGCGTTCCGCCCAAGCGTGAAGACAAGATCTCCACCTGGCTGATCAAGGAACAGACGCCGGACGGCGACCGTATGCGCATCGCCAAACATGGCGAAAAGGGCGCCGACCATGCCGTTTCCTTTTATCGCATCGTCGAGCAGGCGGCGCAGGCGCTGACCTGGCTGGAAATGCAACCCTATACCGGCCGCACCCACCAGCTTCGCGTCCATGCCGCCTTCCTCGGCTGCCCGATCATCGGCGATCCCAAATATTTCGAGGCCGACACCAACTGGGAATTTCCCGGCGGCATCCAGAACCGCCTGCACCTGCATGCGCGCCGCATCCGCATTCCGCATCCCGACAAGGGCGTCATCGACGTGACGGCGCCGATGCCGCCGCATATGCGCCAGAGCTGGAACCTGCTCGGCTTCGACGAGGCGAGTGCCGAGGACTGACTCTGGTGGGACGCGAGCCATGAGCCCTTCCGCCGGCACGCTCGATCGCCGCGACGCCGTCGATGCGGCAGCGGCACTAATCATGGTCGGCCTGACCTTTTCGTGGGGGCTGAACTACGTCGCGGCCAAGCTGTCCTACACCGGCTTCGATCCGGTGTTCATTTCCATCGCCCGCTCGGCGATCGGCGGCTCGCTCGTTTTCCTCTGGTGCCTGTGGCGCCGTATCCCGCTGTTCCGGCGGGACGGAACGCTTGTCGCCGGCATCGTCGTCGGCCTGCTGTTCGGGCTGGAGTTCCTGCTGCTTTACATCGGCCTCGAGCGCACCACGATGGTGCGCAACACGCTGCTGGTCAACGCCATGCCTTTCTGGATGCTGCTTGGGGGGCATTTCCTGCTGGGCGAGCATTTTACCCTGAGAAAGCTGACGGGACTGTTGCTGGCCTTCGCCGGGCTTGTCGTGGTGTTTTCCGACAAACTGAGCAGCGGCAGCGGCGAGGCGACCATGCTTGGTGATGTCCTCAGCCTTGGGGCCGGCATCATGTGGGCGCTGTCCAACCTCGTCATCAAGCGCGCGACCAGCCTTGCCCGCACCAGCGCCGAAAAATTGCTGCTCTATCAACTGGCCGGCGCGGCGGTGGTCGGCTTTCTGGTGATGCCGTTTTCGGGGCCTCCGATCCGGGATGTGGCGGCCGTTCCGGTCCTTGCCTTGCTGTTCCAGGGCACCTACATCGTCGCCTTCACCTACGTCGTGTGGTTCTGGCTGCTTGGCCGCTATCCGGCGTCCGGCCTGGCGAGCTTCGCTTTCCTGAGCCCCGCCTTCGGCGTATTATGCGGAGCGCTGTTCCTCGGCGAGCCCCTGACGCTTCGGGTATTCCTGGCTCTGGCGCTGATCGCCGCCGGCCTCATCGTCGTCAACCGCTCACCGCGCCGCACGGTGCCGGTCTGAAAGGAGGCGCTCATGCGCGAGATTCTCAACGATCTGGAAGACGGTCCGCACCTGTCCGATCCCGACCCGGTGCGCCGCGCGCAAATCCAGATGAAGACGCACCTGCCCAGGCGCTTCTACAAGGCCGTTGCGGTCGCGCCGGTGGAGGGCGTCTTTGCCGTCCACCTCGACGGCAGGCCGGTGCGCACGCCCGCCAAGGCCCTGCTGGCGCTGCCGACGCAGGAAGCGGCCTCGCTGGTGGCGGCCGAGTTCGAGGCGCAGGAAGAGGTGATCGACCCGGTGGCGATGCCGGTGATGCGGTTGGTCAACACCGCTCTCGACGGCGTCGCCAACGAGCCGCAGGCAGTGCTGGAGGACATCCTGCGCTTTGCCTCGACCGATATGCTCTGCTACCGGGCCGATACGCCGCAGGGGCTGGTGGAGCGCCAGAACAGCCATTGGGACCCGGTGCTCGACTGGGTGCGCTCGGCGCTTGGCGCGCGCTTCAACCTCGCCGAAGGGGTGATCCACGTCGACCAGCCGCGCGAATCGATCGCCGTGCTCGGCGCGCACCTCAGGCAGCGCAGCGAGCCGATGCGGCTGGCGGCCCTGCACCTGATGACCTCGCTGACCGGCTCGGCGCTGCTGGCGCTGGCGGTGGACGCGGGCGAACTTGACGCCGAGGCCGCGTGGTGCGCCGCCCATGTCGATGAGGACTGGCAGATCGGGCAATGGGGGCAGGACGCCGAGGCGGTTGCCCGCCGTAACGCGCGCCACCGCGATTTCTTGGCGGCGGTCCGCCTGCTGGAAGCGCTGGAAGGCTGAGAAAAATCGGCTACGGCGTGGCTGACCCCACTCCGTCGCGCTGCGAAGCCGACGGAGTGGGGGTCGAACAATCCGCTTACACCGAATAGTACATGTCGTATTCTACCGGGTGCGGCGTCATTTCGAAGCGCATCACCTCGGCCATCTTCAACTCGATGTAGGAATCGATCAGGTCGTCGTCGAACACGCCGCCGGCCTTGAGGAAGCCGCGGTCCTTGTCGAGGCTCTGTAGCGCCTCGCGAAGGCTGCCGCACACGGTCGGGATCTTCTTCAGTTCCTTCGGCGGCAGATCGTAAAGGTCCTTGTCCATCGGCTGGCCGGGATGGATCTTGTTCTTGATACCGTCGAGGCCGGCCATCAGCAGCGATGCGAAGGCGAGATAGGGGTTCGCGCCCGGATCGGGGAAGCGCACTTCCAGCCGCTTCGACTTCGGCGAGGTGCCGAAGGGGATGCGGCACGACGCCGAGCGGTTGCGCGCCGAATAGGCGAGCAGCACCGGCGCCTCGTAGCCCGGAACCAGCCGCTTGTAGGAGTTGGTCAGCGGGTTGGTGAAGGCGTTGATCGCCTTGGCGTGCTTGATGACGCCGCCGATGAAGAACAGGCAGGTTTCCGACAGGCCGGAATATTCGTTGCCGGCGAACGTCGGCTTGCCGCCCTTCCAGATCGACATGTTGACGTGCATGCCCGAGCCGTTGTCGCCGAAGATCGGCTTGGGCATGAAGGTCGCGGTCTTGCCATAGGCGTTGGCGACCTGGTGCACGACATATTTGTAGATCAGGATCTTGTCGGCGTTGCGCACCAGCGTGTCGAACCTGATGCCGAGTTCGTGCTGGGCGGCGGCGACCTCGTGGTGGTGCTTTTCGACATGCACGCCCATTTCCTGCATCACCGACAGCATCTCGGAGCGCATGTCCTGGCACGAATCGACCGGCGGCACCGGGAAGTAGCCGCCCTTGATACGCGGGCGGTGGGCGAGGTTGCCGGTCTCGTAGTCGGAATCGTCGTTGGACGGCAGTTCCGAGGCGTCCAGCTTGAAGCCGGTGTTGTAGGGGTCGGCCTTGAACTTGACGTCGTCGAAGATGAAGAACTCGGCTTCGGGGCCAACATAGATGGTGTCGCCGATGCCTTCGGCCTTCATGTAGGCCTCCGCCCGCTTGGCGATGCCGCGCGGGTCGCGGTTATAGGCCTCGCCCGAGATCGGATCGAGGATGTCGCACAGGATCACCATCGTCGACTGCGCGAAGAACGGGTCCATATGCGCCGTTTCCGGGTCGGGCATCAGAACCATGTCGCTTTCGTTGATGGCCTTCCAGCCATGGATGGAGGAGCCGTCGAACATCACGCCGTCGGCGAAGATGTCTTCATTGATTTCGCCAACGTCCATGGTGACGTGGTGAAGCTTGCCCTTCGGGTCGGTAAAGCGCAGATCGACGAACTTCACGTCGTTGTCGGCGATCTGCTTCAGGATGTCGGCGGCGGTCGTCATGGTGTGTTTTTTCCTGTTATGCCGTTTTCAAGTGTTGGGGTTGGGTGTTCAGATGGCGTCCAGACCGGTCTCACCGGTACGGATGCGGATGACTTCCTCGACGTTGGTGACGAAGATCTTGCCGTCGCCGATACGCCCGGTTTGCGCCGCGTTGCGGATCGCCTCGATCGCGGTTTCCACGGCGTCGTCGCCCAGTACCAGTTCGATCTTCACCTTTGGCAGGAAGTCGACGACATATTCGGCGCCGCGATAAAGCTCGGTATGGCCTTTCTGGCGCCCAAAGCCCTTCGCCTCGGTGACGGTGATGCCTTGCAGGCCGGCCTCCTGCAGGGCCTCCTTCACTTCGTCCAGCTTGAACGGCTTGATGATGGCTTCGATCTTCTTCATGGGTGGCCTCCGGTTCGAAAAGACGGGTCGTCGGCCCGCTCGCCCATCTGAAGCAGGAAGCGTGCCAGTTTGCGTTTTGCGCCTGAAAGGGCGGATCGGCTCCGGTTCCGAGGCTAGGTAGGGCGAGGCGGGAATGCCCGTAAGGAGCATTATGCCTGTTTTTTAGGCAGATAGCCTACGAAAGTGGCAGGATTTGAACCTGCGGTCCCATCGTCCCGAACGAAGGGCGCTGCCGGAAGCGGCGATGATGCGTTGCGCTGGCGGAAAAACTGGCCGATGTTTTGCCACATGAGCAACGAAATCCTGTCACCGGCCGAGATGGTCGAAGCCGATCGCCGCGCCATCGCCGCCGGCCCGTTCGACGGCATCGGCCTGATGCACAGGGCCGGGCAGGCCGTAGCCGCGCTTGCGCTGGCGCGCTATCCGGCGGCGGAACGCTTTCATGTGTTGTGCGGACCGGGCAACAATGGCGGCGACGGCTACGTGGTCGCCCGCCTCCTGCACGAAAGCGGCGCTGCGGTATCGCTGTGGGCATCCGGCGCGCCCCGGCCGGGCGGCGATGCGGCCCTTGCCGCGGCCGAATGCCCCCTTACGCCGCAGGCACTCGCCGACTTCGATGCCGGTTCGGGAACCGTCGTCATCGATGCGCTTTACGGGGCGGGCTTGTCGAAGCCGCTGGCGGGAGACGCCGCGCGCGCGGTCGACATCGCCTTGGCGAGACAACTGCCGGTAATCGCGGTCGACCTGCCGTCCGGCGTTTCGGGCGACAGCGGCAAGATTCTAGGTTGCGCGTTCCGGGCCGAGCTTACGGTCACCTTCGCCCGCCGGAAACCGGGCCATCTGCTTTTGCCGGGCCGGCCATTATGCGGCGAGGTCGTGCTGGCCGATATCGGTATCGGTGACGATATCATCGACACGCTTGGGATAAGGACGTTCGAGAACACGCCGGCGCTGTGGCAGGCCGACTTCCCCCGGCCGGCTGTCGATACGCATAAATACCGGCGTGGCCATGTGAACGTCTTTTCTGGCGGGCCCTCGGCGACCGGTGCGGCACGGTTGTCGGCGCTGGCCGCCGCACGCGCCGGGGCGGGGGCGGTCACCGTGCTGTCGCCGGGCAACGCCATGCAGGTCAACGCCGCGCACCTGACCTCGATCATGCTGCGCAAGGTGGACGATACCGCCGCCCTTGCCGCCATTCTCGAGGACAGCCGCCCCGCCGCCTTCGTGCTCGGCCCCGGCTTCGGCGTCGGCGGGAAGGCGCGAGACTTCGCGCTGGCCGTGCTCGGCGACGGGCAGGGGCGGGAAAACGGCGTCGAAGGGCTGGTCCTCGATGCTGACGGCATCACCTCCTTCGAGGACCACCCGGCCTCGCTGTTCATCACGGCGGGGGCGAAGGGCGCGGCGAAACTGGTGATCACGCCGCACGAAGGCGAGTTTTCACGGCTGTTTTCCGCTCTCGCCGGCGACGACAGCCTGTCGAAGCTGGACAAGGCGCGCAAGGCCGCCGCCCGCTCGCACGCCGTCATGGTCTACAAGGGTGCCGATACGGTGATCGCGGCGCCAGACGGCCGCGCCGCCATCAACGCCAACGCCGCGCCCTGGCTGGCCACCGCCGGTTCGGGCGACGTGCTGGCCGGCATCGTGGCCGGCCTCCTGGCGCAGGGCATGCCGGCATTCGAGGCGG
>JBASAA010000024.1:0-31084 GCA_049650385.1 Mesorhizobium sp. | reverse complement strand
AGCTTTTCGAGTTCGGCGACGATGAGAGCCGCGGCGCGTATCAGGTCGCGCCGAGGCCCTTTCGGCTTCCACCACGATTTTTCGAACAGGAAGCTTTCTGGCGGTTCGTCTAACGGAGTGCCGTTGAGAGGATACAGAACGCAGGCCGCATTCAGGGCATAGGCAGCGCCAGCCCCGGCAAGTTCCCCGGCATCATGTTGATCATCATGATCATGGGTCCAACCCTCGATCTCGATCTGCCGTCTGCGCTCCGCGACGATTTCGGCGATAATTTTATCCATTCTGAAAACTCGCTGTTTCAGTGCTTTTCCCGTGAAACACCCGCGTCGGTGCGGGCTTGAAAACCGGCCTGGGCCGCTTGCGCGGCGGCGGCGCACCGCGTGGCGGGCGGTAGAATTTTCGGGGATCAAGACCGGCCCAGTCGCAGATCGCGAACACCTTGTGGACGGCGATGTCCTGCCCGGCCATGACGCGCGACAGGTCGGGCGAGGTAACGCCGATTTCGACGGCAATCACCGCCCAGCCGCGCCCGTCGAATTCCAGCATCGGCCGCAACCGCCGCGCCAGCCCCGCCATGTCGTAGGCCGCTCGCTCGCCGGATCGCACCGGCTTCACCGCCTTCGCCCGCTCGGCGCGCTCGTCGTGACGGATGCGCCGCTCCAGCGTCCTGCGCAGGTTGGCCATGGCCTTGGCGATCTCGTCGGCAGGCTCGCGGTTCATGCTGCCACCGCCAATCCCGTCCGTTCGACGAATTTCTTGATGATCGCGGCTTTCGCTGCCTGGATGCTCTTGGCCCGTTTCTGCGGCCCGGAGACCGTCCCAAGCCAGAATGACCAGGTGCAGCCCTTTTCTTCGGGAAACACCGCGCCGACTTCGACAGAGCCGAGCTTGGCAACGATACGCCCGCCTTCGTGTGGCTGCTCCCATGTCAGCACGACGCCGGGTGACGACGGTGCTGCCGCAGGCACGGCATCGTCATCCTGAAGTGGCCCACATGGCGCCGCATCCTCGAAAGTCTTCCAGTCGACGCGCAGCATCGTGGTGTCGCGGTGGCCGCCGGCATCGTATGTGCCGGTCGCAGCGTCGAGTTCCCAAACGAACCATGCGGTGTTCATGCGGCTGGACGATTCCGGTCCGTCCCAGCCGTCGCGGTGCATCATCGGCAGGCGGCGGGTGAAGATGTAGACGCGGGTGGGCGGACATCCGTCCATTGCGAAGCAGCGTTCCGGATCATCGAAGCCGCAGAGGAAATTCAGGTTGAGCAGCAGCGCCATGCGGCGAGGTCGATGTACGCGCAGCGCATGCGCCACGAACCTGTTGAGGTCGGAGCCATAGGGCGGGTTGGTGACGATGTCGGGACGATCCGGATCGTCGCCACGCGGCGCGCTTTCGAGGAAGTTCTCGACCCGCTGCACCTCGCCGAAACGGTCGGCCGTGCCGTAGTCGATCAGGTCGGAAAGCTCGACCTCGTAACCGGCATCTTCCAACATCCGGCTGATGGCTCCCCGGCCACACGCAGGCTCCCACACCTTCGGCGAGAATCGAGTGAGCGACAGCAGCGTCCGCATCGCTTCCGGCGGCGTCTGATAGAGATTGTTGCCGCGCTCGGCGGCGGTGGCCGTATCGGTGCCGACCGCGGCGCGCAGATTGGCCCGAGGCAGTTCGCGCTTCAGGGCGGCACGCGTGGGCTCGACACGATCGGCGAGCATCTGGTCGAGTGCTCGGCGCACGATGCCGGGATCGTGCTCGATCACATCGCGCATCTGGCGAGCTTCGTACACCTGCTTACGGGTGAGCCCGACTTCTTCGGCGGTAAAACCGTTCCCGTCGGGAACGGTTTTCGGACGCCCGCCCCTTTCCGCACCTGCCGGCCGCGCGGCATCATATTCCTTGGCAAGACGACTTTTCGCGAGACTTTCTATCTCCAGCGAATCCGCCTGGACGCGATAGGTCGCATTGATCAGTTCGTCGTGAGCGCGCTTTGCCTTCGCAAGCCGCGCAGCCCGCTTGGCGGCGTCGTAAATCGTCGCCGCCATCTCATGCGCCGCCAACACCTCAGCGGCGCTGGCCGCGCGAGACAGCACTGCTGCCGCCTCTTTCACAAGAGACGGCAGCGCATTGTCGGCTATGGCGGGAGCGCCGGACATCAGGCCTCCGGTGCGCCTTCGAACGACGGGAGCGCAGTCTTTTCGGCCGCTTCCGCCAGGTCGTAACCAACCTGTTCGCGCAGGAAGTTCTCCCAGCGATAGAGCTGGTAGAACCATTTGATGTCGCCGCCGGAAATCCGATAGCGGAGCCGGGCCGGGATGCGCACCGGCTCGCCGTCGACGAATGCCGGCACCGAAACCATGAACACGCCTGGGATGACGACCGCTTCTCCCTTGGCGTTGACGTGCTCTTCCGAGAACTCCACCTGGCGTTCGCCGGTTTGCAGTCGGATGCCCTGCTTGGCCTTGGCGTTGACATGGACTTCGAGGTGTCGCGACAGCGACACCACTTCCGACGGGGTCGCCATCTTCTCGTTGAACAGGCGCTCGTATTCGCTGCGCTCGCCATCCGCAGGCGCGGCAAGTTCGGCTGCATGTTCCTCGAGGAAGGCCGCGAAAACCTCCTGGTCCATCGGCTTGGCGTTGAAGCCGACCCACGCCTTGAATTCCTCGGTCAACGGAAAGGCATAGATGATCCGATGCGAGCGATTACGCGCATCCGTTTCGGCGCTGTCATAGTCGAGAACGGCGGTCAGCTTCGGCTCGGGCCAGATACAGCGGCCGAACAGGGCCGATTGCTCATCTTTGTGCCGGTTCACCAGGTCGATAAAGCTTTGCAGCGTGTCGGCGGTGGCCGTTCCCTTGCGACGGCTGGGCGTATCGCGGAATTCCTCGATCAACGGCCGCAGCGAGCGGAAGGTCTGCCCCTTGCGATCGAAGCCGACCGGGAGCGAGGCCGGCAACCCCTTGCCGAGGCCTGATGTGGTGATGTTGACGGTCGCCGGCGCAGCGCTTTCGCTAGCGAGCGAGGTAATGAGTTCGATGGCATGGGCATCGACAGGCGTCTTTGGTTCGGCCATGGCCGGTTCCTTTCAGGGCTGGAGAGAAATCAGGCCGTTTCGGCCTCCGAATCGTCACGGTCCTGCGCCGCCGCGCGCGCCGGGAACATGTCGATCTGGTTGGGGTGCTCGACCGAGAGCATGCCGTCGATTGCCCAGAACGGCGTCTTCATGAACTTGACCGTTTCGGGCAGCTTGGACTTCGACTCGGCCTTCACATCGATGCGGCCAAGCTCGTATTCGAGCGTGATCTTGACGGTGATCTCGGCCTTGCACTTGTCGGCCGGACAGGCCTCGAGCGCGTCGACCGCCTCGATCATCTGCCGGTCGAGATGCTTGGAGAAATCGCCCCGCGAGAGCAGGCCGATCATTTCGCGGAAGGTGCGGAGCACACGGCTCATGGCATGGTCCTTTCAGGTTGAGCGACCACGCGCAGGCGAAGCTGCCGCGTGTCGTAGATGTGGACGAGGTTGAGAAATTCCGGGTGGACGGCCTTCACATCCGCACGCCATTCACCGGGTTCGATTTGGTAAAGCGCGACGATCTCACCCCAGAAGCGGGCGCGACCGCCGATCTTCTCGACGATGTCGCCGAGAACGAGCGCCTGGGTTTCCGAGCGGGTCACTTGCCCATCCCCGCGCGCTTAGCTTCTTTCCAGGCGTCGAGGATCCTGACGACGCGCGACTCCGGCAGGCCAGTCGCCTTGGCGATCGCCGCCGTATTGCCCTGCCCGGCACACGCGAAAACCAGCCTCACCTGCTCGTCGAGCTCGACATCGGCGACAGGATCATCGCGCTCTTGTCCGACGCGCGCGGCGAAACCGGCATCGAACAGCAGGTGCGCATAGGCGGTCGGCGTATAGCCGCGCGGCTTGCCCATGTCGCGCAGCCGCTGATAGACCTTGGGATGGACACGCAGGTCGATCTTCACCGAGGGGACCGCCATCACGCTGCCCTCGCCCGTACCGGTATGCGGTCGGCCCTGCGCTCGGCCTCGGTGCCGCTGCCTATGCAACGCAACAGATGATGCCGGCACCAGGAGCGCCCGGGCATCACCGGCAGGCCGCAAAACAGGTGCTGCTCGCCCGGCGCCGCATCGTTGACGGCAAACCGGCAGTCCTGCCAGCCGAGTTCGGAAAGCGGCAACTGGCGAGAGGCCGCATCATAGGTGCGCGAGGCTGCTTCCGGTGCCGGCAGAAGATCGGCGGCCACCTTGTCCGACCGGATGCCGTTGTGCATCCGCGTCACAGTCCCGCCGGCAGAGCCGGATGCCTGGCGCGTTTTCGGTCGCGGCGGAAATTGCGTGCGATGGTCAAACGCATAGCTGGTGACTGCCGCCGCCGACCGGCCGACCGTCATGCCGATCTCGCGCGTGGACGCGCCCTGCGCCCACATCTTCCGGGCCGTTTCGACTGCGCCTTCGGTCCAAAGGCTTTCGCGCACTTTCGGGCTTTTGGCCGGCCGGGCAAAACCGACAGCCTTGAGCTGGGTATTGCGGCTGACGAGCCCGACAATGGCGCTGCGCGAAGTATCGCGACCGGAAATCGCAGAAAACTTCTCCGCGATCTGGCCGCTGGTCCATCCCTGGCGCAGCCATCCGGCAATCATGTCGATCTCGGCGTCGGTATAGCTGCTGGCCATCAGCGCGCCCTCGCCAGCTTGCGGTCGACCTGCTGGAGCTTCGACATCTGGCGGGCGATGGTCGCGCGACCTTGCCGGCGCTCGGCGATGTCGATGACGCCGTCTTCCAGCGCCTCCATCAGCGCGACCGCGACGTCACCATCGGCGCGCTGCAGGTCGGTGACGTCCGACAAGGTAACCTCGTCGCCGTCGCCGCCCTCGTCGATCGGCACCAGGCGATAGCCCAGCATCGAGGCCAGCTCGGCCAGCATCAGCGGCGCGCCCAGTTGGCGATCCAGCGCCACGATCACCGCGGCGTTGATGATGTTCGGCTCCGAGCGCGAGCCGTATTTCGACAGCATGTCGGTCGGCACGCCCGCGACATGCTGGAAAACGCCCGGCCCGCCGGCCAGCTTGATCAGTTGTTCGGTGCGCGCCTTGATGCGCAACCGGTCTTCGGGCGTCGTCAGAAACAGCGCGGGGTCAAGCTTGGACATGGCAACTTCCGGGCAAAGCAAGGCCGTCAAGGAATTTTTCAGGCGAAAAGATTCCGTGCTGGCCGGTTCGGTTTGGATCAGTGTGCGGGCGTCAAAACCTCATGGAGGCCCGCAGGCAAATGTACTCATGGTCCGCATCCCCTGAATCGGTTGGCTGCCTGGCGTGCGAAATCCGGCACGTCGGCCAGGTCGATTTCAGCAGCATCGCGCAGGATGAGCGAATGGATGCCGATCGCCTCGGCGGCGCCGACGATCAGCTGGGCAAGGATGTCGCCGGCCGGTCTGCCTTGATGGGCGGCGATCAGCGACAGGATGAATGCCGAGGCATCGGAAATAGAAACAACGCTTTCATCGGAGCCGCGCGTTGCCAACGGCCTCCCAAGGAGCGGACCGTCACAGGCAACGGCCACCTCTCCCGATCTGGTTGCAGGGGCCGGATTCGAACCGGCGACCTCTTGGTTATGAGCCAAGCGAGCTACCTCTGCTCTACCCTGACAGAAGGGAACACCCGCGCCGGATGCGGGAGGAGGTGCATCCGGCGCGGTACGCACCTGACTGCCGGGAGGAGATGGCAGGCAGGATCGGCAATATTCGGTGGATTTGTCGAGGACGGGCATTCAGTGTCCTCTCGGCAGGCAATGGGGACGGATCGAACGAAAATGGACTGGAGCGACGTTGGCGCTATCGCAGGCCCCGTGATCGGTGGCTTGGCGCTGTATCTGAACTGGCGAACAAGGCGAGAAATGAAGGCCGAGAAGACACCGCTGGTAAAGGTGAGGCCCACGCGAACGCCGATAGTTGCCCCTGACGGTTGGACGGGAATGCGTCTTACGCTCCGCAGCCGATCCAACCTTGGCTACAGAATTGAGATCGTTCGGCCGTGGGGCGCCAGAATCATCCGATACCTCGATACTTACACCTATAAGGGAAGCACGGATGGCAACCCCCGCCTGGAGATGCCGGCGGTTACCTTCGCAAAAGCTGCGACGAGACTGGCTGTTGCGCCAATGGGGCGCGAACCAACCAGAACCTTTCACTGGGTCGATAACGGAACCGGCGAGGAGCATCATGACGATTTCCTCGTGTCGTTTCCGCCCTCGATATCGTCGAGGATCCTGCGCAACCTGAAAAGCTCATCCTCCGCCGCATCGAACACACGGCGAGTGCGTGTCATGGTGCATGTGATCGACGAACACGAAAAAGCCAGGCTCAAAATCGCGAATACAACCATCACGATCGTGCCTAAAGCCGCGGCGACATCGGCGACGGAGACATGATTGCTGATCTCAATCATTCAGTTGCCTCCGCAGGCCCGAATTCGGGAGGAGATGGCAGGCAGGGATTCAGGCCCCAGGCGGCAGATATGCGGGATGCGCGATTCATTCGGCGGCCTCCAACGCTACCGCGCATGCCAATATCTCCAACGACACGTTCGATAGACCTCGATCTGCAGCTTTGGCGACGGCACGACACCAATGCTCTGGCGGGATCGAACTTCTGCGACGCATTGCTTTCGCCGTGCCGTATTTGATCCCGAGATCAGACGCGAAGTCGCCGAGGGTCGGCCATAGGTTGATGATATCCGCGTGGGTCATTTTGGAATGGGTATATTATGCACCCACTCAATGTCAAGCGAATGGATATGACTTGCACCTATGCAATTGGGTACAAACTGCACCATGAGCACCGATAACGAGAAACGTGAGCGTGAGCTGAGAGCTGCGCGTCTAGTGGTTGCACGGAAGCGTGCGAAACTTGGCGGAGCAACGTTACTCGCGGCTCGCTTTGGCTGGAATGTGAATACATACAAAGCACATGAAGCCGGTCGCAACGGTTTTGGAATCGCGGATGCGCGAGCGTACGCGAAGGCCTTTGGCGTCTCGTTGCCTTGGCTTTATTTCAATATCGGGACGCTGGACGATCCGTTTTCGGACACTGACGATCTTCAGCGGGAGGTTATCGAACTATTCGACGCGCTTCCGCCGAAATTACAGGCGATCCAGGTTGATCACCTTCGAAAGCTAGTTCAAGCAATTCGCGACGGAGATTCTCCAGTTGCGGGCGATTAAGCGCCGTCAACAATAGGGTAAATCTTACCCGGCGATCTGCCGTGTCGTTGTTCTCCATCCCTGCGCCACCCGTTAGCGTTCCGCTTTCGTTCATGAAAGCACCCATCACTATAACGGTCAACGACTCAGTTGGCCCGATGCAAATACGGATTGCCTTGGCGCAGATTTGCATCGTATGGGTATTTATTACACCCAATTAGTTGACACTGATTTGGGTACATGTCATACCCTTTCCCATCGCATCTCCGCGATGGAGCCCGTCAATGCCGACCACGGCCATCCGCCTCACCTTTTCCGATCCTGGTGATTTCGTCGCCGAGAGCCGCGCTGTAGCGCAGCTCGAGGAATGCGGCTTCTCGGTAGGTCGAAGGCAGAGAGGTGCCCCTCGTGGCATCTTGTTCGGCTGCTACGACATCCAGAAATGGCGGAACCTGAACGAAGGACACCGCGCTGCGCTGCACGGCATCATGACCGGAGACATGCGGCATGGGCCTGTTGTCGTCGAGATATTCGACAGCGCGCCGGATGAGGTGAAAGCGGCACTCCAGGAATGGAGGGCGCTGGCATGACGCCGTCAGGCAGCCTTCTGCGGCACACTTTCGAGCGTGAAACGCACGCCGCGCAGCGGCCACCAATTGGCCAGCCATCTCCAATACCATGCGACACGGTATCGGTGCTTCGCCGCCAACTCGTCCCGATAGACGGCGTTCACCGCTGTGTTGTACGCAAGGGCAGAGAGCGCTCTGTAGGCTGGTGGCGCGGCGGCTTTTATACGCTCCGATTTCGCGCGGATCGTGCGCAACATCGCGTCATCGCAGACCTGCTCCTCACAGTCGGCGAGCAAATCATGAAAGCGGCCGCGCAAGATGCGATGTTCGCGCGCGCCGGCATTCGGGTCGAGGACGAGCAGCAGCACGCCCGTAAGAGCGGCCAGGGACACAAGCCAAATCGTTGCGTCCGGAATGGCTTGAGTAAGGGTTGCAACGGCGCTGGTGCCGAGCAGCACCTGCAGCGCCGTCAGCACTTTTCCGAAGCGCGACAGGAACTGCTCACGCATCGCGTGATACGCGACCATCTCCAGCAGGCTAAATCTGATCTCGTGGAGCTTCGTACCTACCGCTTGGGGCTCGGCGGCGGTGGTGGCGGCGCAAAGTTCGTCTCCGACTTCCTCGTTCCGCCCTGGTTCGGAATCGGCCTCGGCGGCGGCGGTGGCGGCGGAGACTTCGGTTCCTTGCTTGCGTGCCATGTTGAATTTTCCATTCAGATAGCTCCTCGCTTCCTTGCTTATTCGAGGGGTTATGCGAGGTCGGGCGTTGGCAGCGCTCGGCTTCGCTTCAAAACAAACCATCCATCTATACCGCAAACTGCGCAACAGATGGCAAGGAAAACACCCGCGTTTTCAACCAATACTTACAAGCGGGCTTCCTGAACATGGCTCGCAAACGTTTCACAAAGAAAGACCGCGAACGCATCCTCGATGCCAATGATCATCGTTGCCACATCTGCAAGGGCATCATCCCCGACGGCGTCGACTGGGAGATCGAGCACGTCATCCCGTGGAAGCTGACGCGCGACGACAGCGACAGCAACCTGCGGCCGGCCCACATCAAGTGCCACAAGCGCAAGACGCACAGGATCGACCGACCGGCGATCAACAAGGCCGAGCGCATGCGCGCCAAGCACCTTGGATTCTGGCCGAAGCCGATCGGCAACGCACACCTTCAGTCGCGCCCGATGCGGCCGACCCGCCCCTCCCATCACATGGAGAAACGATAGTGGACACGCTCCAGGATCTTATCGCTGGTCTGGCGATGACCGCCTTTCTGTTCGCCGGCATCATCTGGCTCTCGGTGCTGACATGATTGCGCAGCACACCCCTCGAGAGCTTCTGCCGAAGTGGCCGGCCGATTGTTTTGACGATCGGCCGCTGGAAACACTCACCATCCCGCCCGGCAACCGCAAGGTCACGGTCTGTGATGATTATCCCGACTGCGGTTGCATGGGAGATTGCGAGCTGCGGCCGCACGGCATCGACCAGGCGCAGAGCCTGTTGCTCCTCGTCCTGGTCGTGCTGGCGATCCTCGGCCTGGTGCTGATCTGGCTGGGGCTGCGGTAATGGCCTTTGATCCGCAAGCCAAGTACGGCGTAACGCTGGACGAGTGGAACGCCCTGCCCCGTAGCAAACGTGTCGCGCTAAAGGATCGTGCAAAGAGGCTGGCTAAGCCCGACTGGTACCGCGAACAGCAGCGCAAGAGGTATCAGGAGAATAAAGAAAAGGAACGTCTTCGCGCACGTCGATATTGGATTCGGTTCCGTGCGGAGCGTCTTGAGTACCATCACAAGCGCCGCGCGACGGCAAGGTCGAAGCAGAAAATCAACATCCACCCGGATAAAGTTTACCTGCTCATCTACCGGGCAGCGAACCGCTCACTGCCGGCCCATATCCGTGACGACGTGATCAGCGAAATGTGCCTGGCGGTGCTGGAAGGCAAGCTGCTCATCGAGGAGATCGACAAGGCCGCTCGGAAATATGTGACCGACTACAACCGCAGCAACGACGTCTACAAGACGGTGTCCTTCGACAAGCCCTTCGGGAGCGACGGATACACGCTGGGCGAAGCGATAGGTGTCTACTGATGACTGACGCCCATGCCGCAGGTTCGGTCATGAGCAACGATCGTCAACGAATCGGACAGACGATCCTCAACGCATGCCGAGGGGCCAGAAGCGAAGACGCGCTGCTCGCGCAGATCGATGCGCTAGCGACCTGCATCGGCGCACTCCACCACCTATGCGGTGACTCGCTCGCAGAGGCGGAAGCCGTCGCCATCGAGGCGGGTGACATGATCCTTCAGCACGTCCGCAAGAACTGGGGCGAGATCGAGGTGGCTCAATGATCGAGCGCCACGAAAACCTCAGCCAGGTCTGCTGCGACACCTGCCCGGCCAGCTACCCCAACACCTACACCGACGAGGATTGGTCGGTAATGATCGCCGACGTCAAGACGGCCGGGTGGCTGATCCGCCCTGCCCGACCCGACGCCGACAAGCGCGACACCACCGATCTGTTCGGCAGCACCCCGCGCGTGGCCGGCGGCGCCAAAGCTCAGCGCTACATGCATTTCTGCCCGGCCTGCAGGCTTCAGCAGCGCGGCGACGACCGGAGGTTGTTGTGACCTCCCTGCCCTACAGCTATCGCTGGGATCGCCACGGGCGCAAAGGCCAGCCCTGCCGTGTTGCCGCCCGCGGTACGATGAACTCGATCCTCGTCGTGTCCGCCGACGGCTACGCGATGGTGACCAGCGGCAACGCCATCCGAAAGGCGAAGCCATGAAACGCTTCTCGCCGACGCCTCAACCGGTCACGCCAGAGCGCATCGAGCGCGTCATGGATCGCGTTGCCGAGATCATTGTGGCTCGAGGCGACAAGGGGCGCGAATTGCTGCCGGCCTACGAGCGCCTCGAAAAGATGCTGCTCAACTGCCAGGCTGAGGACGAGAAACTCGCCGCCGTTCGCCAACGGTTTCAACGATCACGGGGTCGAACGGCAAGTCGACCTTCTTGATTTCCTCCAGCCACATCTGCATGGCACCGCCCTCGCCATATTTCGGCCGATCAATGGTGTGCCCCATGAATATGCGGCGCAGTTCTTCGTCCAGGCGGGCATTCTTCATCCTGTCCTCGAAGGAATGACGCAGGCTGTAGGCGGTGTGCCGCGGCGTCGGCAGCAGCTTGTGATTGCGCAGGTACTTGTTGACCAATGCCGACAGCGAAGCTCCCCGATCCCGGTACTTCGGGAACCCATTCGGATGCTTTTTCATCACCGCGAACGCGAGGCCTGTCAGCGGCATCAGGCGCACCGACGATTCGGTTTTGATCTCGCGCGGCTCCTCGGGGTCATCGCAGGGCTCGATCGATATGTAGGGGATTTCCGCGTCCAGATGGATCATGTCGGGCCGCAGGTTGGCGATCTCGCTCGGCCGCGCGCCAATTGCCGCGACCATGAGCAAGATGCCGCGCGCCTGGTCGTTCAGGTTGTCCAGCGCTCCAACCTTCAGGATCTTGTCCGTGATCCATTCATGGGGGAACGGTGGGCGAGAGCGTTTCTTCTTGTCCTTGAAGGACAGAGAATCGAACGGGTTCTTCCGGTCTGCGAAGCCCAGGTGCTTGAAATAGTCCCGGTAGAGCGTGCGCAGATTGCCCATGTTGCGATTGCCGGTCGACGGCGAGCAGGTCGGCGCCCCCTGCTGTGGAGCTACCCTGTCGAGCCAATGCTTGTGCACCTTCAACGCATGATCACGCCCGATCTCCTGCATCGTTAGGTCGCCGCACAGGTCGACGAATACGCGCACGCTGTACTCCCGCTTTTCCTTCCACCTCTTTTTCTGGTCGGGGCTTTTGGTGCGCAGCTCATCGCGGGCGATGTCGGAAAAGTAGAATTGCAGCGCCTCGGTAACGTTGTCGTCCGGGCGCTGGACCGTGCCGTCGAGAGCGGCAACGATGGGCGAGCCGGCAGCCTGGTCGGCAACCGCCTCGAAACGCTGCAGGAATGTGTCGTCGGGGTCATTCGCTATGATCTCGGCGAGGGGCCGATAGACGAAGCCCAGAGATTCCGCTCGCTTCACGGCGAGCTTGTAGCGGGCGCGGGCGGCCTGCGGATTGTCGCCGAGCAGAAGGGACGCCCAGAGCGCATTGTCCGCCGCCTCGTGCAGATCACGGGCAGCGCGTGCTTTCTGGCGGTCGGAAGTATTCAGGGAGAATCGGATGAGCGGCGCGCGTTCGTCGAGGTCGAGTGCTTCCTTCGGCACCCTGCGCCGGTAATGGAAACGGCCGTCCCGAACGTGCAGAAATCGGTCGGGATCGAACTCTTCGCGCCTGCGCCCCATAGGCTCACCCGTGCGTTTGTGTCACGATATGTATCACAATACGTAGCACAGTCACCAAATCGAAGGCAAATCCGATTGGCTACAAACGGGTTTTATGTAGATTTTTCAATACGTTACCGCAAAGGGCAATTGGTACCGTTGGCTGGGGTCGAACCAGCGACCTCCGGATCCACAATCCGGCGCTCTAACCAACTGAGCTACAACGGCACTTTTGCCTGAACATGGCTGGTACGGATTTGACCCCTGCCGGCCACGTTCCCTTGTTCGGCGAAGCGTCCTTACGGGGTATCGAACTTTAATTCAAGCCATTTGGCAAGGCAAAGCGCCGATCGTACACCGCTCTCTCGGGCAAGACGCCTTAGCCCCCTCGAAACGGCAGGCAAAGAAAAAGGCCGGCGGGAGGAGGAGCCGGCCTTTTCCATTTGGGACCAGCGGGAGGAGCTGGCCGCTAGCCCGGCAGGCAGAGGGAGGAGGAACCACCTGCCGGGTATTCATGATCGATCAAGCCCTACCTAGGACCGATCCTGCCGGAAGGAATGCAGCGTTTTGTCGCATTCCCGGCTGAGTCGCCAATCAGGCGACCTTGAGCTCGTTGAAGGCCTTCTCGACGGCAACCTTGACCGGCTTGGAGACGTCCTCGGCGGCCTTGGTGGCCACGGCCTGGAATTCCTTGGCCTGCTGGACGGTCGTCTCGAACTGCTTGCGCACGAACGCCGTCTGCAATTCGACCACTTCCGACAGCGAGCGGGCGCCAACCAGGGCCTCGAGGTGCGAGAAGCCGGCGTCGGCGTTGGTGCGCAGCGCGGCGATGGTCTTGAGCGACAGGTCGCTCGATACGGCCTTGGCGGTCTCGTAGGTCGTTTCCAGGACCTTCTGGGTCTCTTCGGCGCCGGTCTTCAGCTTGGCATAGGCCTCTTTCGACTGCTCGACGCCCTTTTCAGCGAAAGCGCGGATCTGGTCGGTGGCCTTGGCGGCGTCAAAGCTCGGGAATTCGACGTTCTCGATGGTCTCAGCGGTCTTGGACTTGTTCATCTTCACATCCTATCTTGGACGGCGGCCTTCCGAGAAAACGCCGCGTCGTTTATCGATGAAGGCTATATAGTCGCCTTCATTGTGCATTGCAACATTTTTGTTGCGGCGCAATATATCTGGACGCTTGGATATTAACCACGCGCCCAGAATTCATTGGCCTCCGGCGCTGGATTGTGGACCTTCGGACTGCGAAGCTCTATTCATTAACAAAGCGTTAACTGCAAAATTGCCCTTTTTCGGAGGTAGCTCCGGGTCCATGTCGTCAGACAGCTATTCGTTCCTCGATGTCGCCGTGCTCGACGCGGTCCGGCAGCGCTTTGCCGCCGGCGACGCGCTCGTCATCCTTTCAGGCGACCTCGACCAGGTGATCTGGGCCAACGGCCCGGGCGCCACGCTGTTCGGCTACCCGGATATCGAGACGATCATCGGCGCATCGGCAGGGCTGCCAGCCGTGGCAAAGCGCCAGATCATGGCGACCAGCGGCTTTCCCGACATCGGCATCGACCGCGCCCTGCTCCTGCGGCTGGCGACGGGCGTTTCCAGCCAGGCCGTCGCCTTCCGCGCCAGCGCGATAACGATGCCGGACGGCGAAAAAGCGATCCTGCTGGCGGCGCAGGCAAGCGAGGCCGGGGCAACCACGTCCGCCGAGATTGCCGCCCGCGCCATCGGCGGCTTCACCGAAAGCGGCCATTTCATCGCCTTCATCGACGGCGAGGGCGGCGTCGAGGCGGCGTCGGAAGGGTTTTCATCGCTGTCGATCGGGCAGCCTACGCTTGCCGCGCTGGTCGCCGACGTCGCCGCCGAGCGCGGCCGCGTGGTCAAGCGGCTGGTTCCGGGTGCTGCGGTTTCCTATCCCGCCGGTTTCGCCCGCCTGACCGACGAACCGGCAAGACACCTTTTGGTGGTCATCGACGAAGGTACGCTTGGCGAGGGCATTGCCCCGGCGCAAGAGGCCGACGAGACGTCCGGTCAGGGCAACGCCGAACTTCCCCTGAAGCCGGCGACGCCGGACGACGTCCCCTCGCCTCCGGCCCATGCGGTAGCCGCCGATACGGAGAACCAGGAAACCCCGCCTAGCGAGGATGCCAGCGCCGGCGCGCGGACGCAAAAGCCGGCTGCCGATCCTGTCGACGCGCCGCCCGTGCGTTTTGTCTGGCGCACCGACGCGGACGGCAAATTCAGCATGGTCTCGCCGGAGTTCGCCTCGGCAGTGGGTGAGCCGGCAGCCGATATCATCGGCCGTCATTTCAAGGACGTGGCCACCGTCTTCGGCTTCGACCCCTCGGGAGAAATCGCCGGCCTTTTGGCGCGGCGCGACACCTGGTCAGGCCGCACGGTGCTGTGGCCCGTCACCGGAACCGACCGGGCCATTCCTGTCGACCTCGCCGCCCTGCCCGTCTATGACCGCAACCGGGTGTTCGAAGGCTTTCGCGGCTTCGGGGTCGCCCGCGGCAAGGATGCCGTGACGGACCCGCACGCCATCGGGCAGGCGCTCGCACGGGCACCTGAACCGGTACAAGAACCCGCCCCGCCGGCGACCGATACAGACCCGTTCAAGGGCGAGATACCGGCACTGACCATCGTTCCCCAGCCGGAATGGCGTTTCACCGACAAGGTGATCCGGCTTGCCGAGCATCGCCCACCGGCCAACGACAAGGGCCTGTCCTCGCTCGAGCGCAGCGCCTTCCGCGAGATCGGCGAAAGACTGCGCAAGGAGAGCGAGGCGAAGTCACAGGAAACGGCGACGGAAAAGCCTGCCGAAACGGTGCAGCCTGAAGAGTCCGTGCGACCGGCTCCGGTGGAGATTGCCCTGCGGCCCGCCGACGAAGCAAGCCGGCCGGAAATCGAGCCGCAGGCCACCGACCCGGCACCTGTGCAGGCGCAACACGGCGGAGAGACTCCGGCTGAAGATACCCCACCACCGGAAACCGTCCCTGTGGCGGAGGAGTCCGCCACGGCGGCCACCGTGCAAGAATCCGCGCCATCTTTCCCGCGCGAAACCGTCGTTCCGTCGGCCTTCGCGCTGCCGAGCCCTGCCGACAGCAGCCCCGACACCTCGGTCCTGGGCAAGCTGCCGGTGCCGCTTCTGTTCCATTCCGGCGATACGCTGCATTTCGCCAATGAGGAATTTCTGCGCCTGACCGGCTACGAAACGCTCGATGACCTTGCGGAGGCCGGCGGTCTCGGTGCCTTGTTCGCCGATCCCCTGTCGCAGGACAACGCTCCCGAAGGCGGAACCGACCGCGCGCTGCGGCTGAAAACGCAGGACGGGCGCGAATTCCCGATCGATGCGCTGCTGCGCTCGGTGCCGTGGGGTGCCGGCAAGGCGTTAGTACTGCTCGTCCAGCGCAGCGGCGACGCGGAGCCGGAAGCCGCGGCTGTTCCCGCAGCGCCGGCCGCCAGCGAGCCGGTCCTGCTCGCCCAGCCCGACATTGCCGAACTCAAGGCGCGCATCGCCGAAATGCGGACCATCATCGACACCGCGACCGATGGCGTGGTGCTGATCGACCGCGACGGCATGATCCGCTCGATCAGCCGGCCGGCTGAAGCCCTGTTCGGTTTCGACAGCGACGAGGTGGCGGGCAAGCCCTTCCCCTCGCTGTTCGCCATCGAAAGCCAGCGCGCGGCTCGCGACTATCTCAGCGGTCTGTCCGACAACGGCGTCGCCAGCGTGCTCAACGACGGCCGGGAAGTGATCGGCCGCGAGGCGCAAGGCCGTTTCATCCCGCTGTTCATGACCATCGGGCGCTTGCCCAACGACAGCGGCTTCTGCGCCGTGGTGCGCGACATCACGCAGTGGAAGCGTGCGGAAGAAGACCTGACCCAGGCGCGCGCCGTGGCCGAGCGCGCTTCCTCGCAGAAGACCGACTTCCTCGCCCGCATCAGCCACGAAATCCGCACGCCGCTCAATGCCATCATCGGCTTCTCGGAACTCATGGTCGACGAAAAGTTCGGCCCCGTGGCCAACGACCGCTACCGCGACTACCTGCGCGACATCAACCGCTCGGGCAACCATGTGCTCGATCTCGTCAACGACCTGCTCGACATTTCCAAGATCGAGGCCGGCCAGCAGGAGATGGACTACGAAGCGGTGTCGCTCAACGACACGCTGGCCGAAACCGTGGCGATGATGCAGCCGCAGGCCAATCGCGAGCGCGTCATCATCCGCTCCAGCTTCGCCTCGAAGCTGCCGGAAGTGGTGGCGGACCAGCGCAGTGTGCGCCAGATCGCCCTCAACATCCTGTCCAACGCCATCCGCTACACGCAGGCCGGCGGCCAGGTCATCGTCTCGACGGCCTACGAAACCTCGGGCGACGTGGTCATGCGCGTGCGCGACACCGGCATCGGCATGAGCCAGGCAGAAATAGAGCAAGCGCTGAAACCGTTCAGGCAGATCAATGCGCTGAAGCGCGGCCGCCACGACGGCACCGGGCTCGGCCTGCCGCTGACCAAGGCGATGGTGGAGGCCAACCGCGCCCGCTTCACCATCAACTCGACACCCGGCGAAGGAACGCTGGTGGAAGTGGCCTTCCCCTCGACGCGGGTACTGGCGGAATAACCGCACAGACCCGCGGCAAGCGCAGGGCACCAAAGAAAAAGGCGTCCGCAGGGACGCCTGAATGAAGAGATTGTCACAACGGGGCGGACAGAATGCGTTCCCAAGGGAGGGATTGAGAACAGGGATTCCTTCCCAACGTTGGCGGGGACTATCGGCCGGGAACCTTAATAACTCCTTACCGGCTTCGCTGGATTTTTACGAAACCGTACCATGTGTGAATTCTAGGTAAATTCCACGGCAAGCTTTCGTTAACCGTCTTGATGTCGCTTTCCCGCCAGCCCGCTTAATTGGCCAGTTCGGGAAGGTCGCGAAACAGGTCGAGCGCCTCGGGATTGGCCAGCGCCTCCTTGTTCTTGATCGCGCGGCCGTGCACGGCGTCGCGCACCGCAAGCTCGGTGATCTTGCCCGACTTGGTGCGCGGAATGTCGGCGACGGAGACGATTTTGGCCGGCACGTGACGCGGGCTGGCCCCGGCGCGGATCTTGGTCCGGATACGCTTTTCCAGTTCCGCATCGAGGCTGACGCCCTGCGCCAGCCGCACGAACAGCACCACGCGCACGTCGTTGTCGAAATCCTGGCCGATGCAGATGGCCTCGGCGATCTCCGGCATCTGCTCGACCTGGTTGTAGATTTCGGCGGTGCCGATACGCACGCCGCCCGGATTGAGCGTGGCGTCCGAGCGGCCATGGATGACCATGCCGCCATGCCCGGTCCACTCGGCGAAATCGCCATGGCACCAGACGTTGTCGAAGCGCTCGAAATAGGCGGCGTGGTAGCGCTTGCCGTCCGCGTCGGCCCAGAAGCCGAGCGGCATGGCCGGAAAGGCCCTGGCGCAGACAAGTTCGCCCTTCTCCTGCCGCACCGGCTCGCCGGCGTCGTTCCAGACGTCCACCGCCAGCCCGAGGCCGGCGGCCTGGATTTCGCCCACCCACACCGGTTCGGTCGGCACGCCCAGCACGAAACACGAGACGATGTCGGTGCCGCCGGAAATGGAGGCGAGGTGAATGTCCTTCTTGATGGCTTCATAGACGAAGCGGAAATCCTCCGGCGACAGCGGCGAACCGGTGGACGAGATGGTGCGGACCGTGGACAGATCATGGCTGGCGATGGGCCGGAGGCCGGCCTTGCGCACCGAATCGATGAACTTCGCCGACGTGCCGAAATAGGTCATCTTCTCGGCATCGGCATAGTCGAACAGCGCATTGCCGTCCGGGTAGAACGGCGAACCGTCGTAAAGCAGCAGGGTCGCGCCGCAGGCCAGCCCCGACATCAGCCAGTTCCACATCATCCAGCCGCAGGTGGTGAAGTAGAAGAAACGGTCGCCCTCGAGAATGCCGGCATGCAGCCGCAGTTCCTTCACGTGCTGGATCAGCGTGCCGCCGACGGAATGGACGATGCATTTGGGAATGCCGGTCGTGCCCGACGAAAACAGGATATAGAGCGGGTGCGAGAACGGCAGCCGCTCAAACGTGACCGGCTTGACCGGAAACGCCGCGATGGCGTCTTCCAGCGCCTCAGCCTTGCCGACGCCGGCCGCCACGTCGGCCGAGGTTCCGAGATAGTCGACGATCAGCACCTTGCGCACGCTGGACAGCTTGCCCGCCACCACCGCGACCTTTTCACCGACTTCGATGGCCTTGCCGTTATACCAATAGCCATCGGGGGCGATGAAGACGACGGGCTCGATCTGGCCGAAGCGGTCGAGCACGCCCTGCTCGCCGAAATCGGGCGAACAGGACGACCACACCGCGCCGATGGAGGCCGTAGCCAGCATGGCGGCGACCGTTTCCGGCATGTTCGGCATCATCGCCGCGACGCGGTCGCCGGCCTTGACGCCCTGCGACACGAAAAGCTGTTGCAGCCGCGAGGTCAGCGCGTGGAGTTCATCCCACGAAAGCCGCCGCTCGACCTTGTCCTCGCCGCGAAAGACGATGGCTTCGGCGCTTCCCTTCCGGCTGAGCAGGTTCTCGGCGAAGTTGAGCCGGGCCTCGGGGAAAAAGGAGGCGCCCGGCATCTTGTCGCCGTCGACCAGAACCGTCCCGCCCTTGTCGCCGACGATGCCGCAAAAGTCCCACACCAGGCTCCAGAACGCCTCGCGCTCGTCGACCGACCAGCGGTGCAGGTCTGCATAGGACGACAACGGATGCCCGCAGGCCTGCGCGGCCTCCTTCATGAAAGCCGTCATCGGCGCGTCCGCGATCCGCTCCGGCGACGGCGTCCAAAGGGGGGCATCTGCGGTCATTGTGGCTCCTCCAGAATTCATTTCCGCTTAAGCATATTGCGGCGCGGCAAGGCAAGTTTCTGTTCCCGGCGCGCCGCCGTTGTGCGCAAATGCCATCGGCAAACCATAAATGCTTGTAATGCGTCGGTTGTCGGCTACACCTTGCGCGACTGCGAAGCATGCGAAAAACGGGGCGTCATGCCGTCACCTTCGATCCGGCGGGGCATATGGATGATCGGCGCCGCCGCGGTACTCACCGCGCTGGCGTTCGCCGCGCTGCCTTATATTGCTTCGACCCGAATCGTGCGCGACCGCATCGCCTGGGAAATGGGTGCCTGGAGCGGCTACCGCGTCACGATCGAAGGCACGCCGCGCATCGTCATCTGGCCGACCTTCCGCGCCGTCCTCACCGACGTCACGCTGTCGGACTGGCGCGAAGCCGAAGCACCGCCGGTCATCGAGGCCGAGCGCGTCGAGATCGATCTTTCGGCGATGGCGGCGCTGGGCGGCGACGTGGTGTTTTCGGCCGCGCAGCTCATCCGCCCCACGCTGCGGGTAAAACGTACCGAAAAGGGCCTGCTCCTGCCACCCATGCCCTCCGGCGGCCGTATCGCCCGTTCGATCGAGACGGCGCGCGACCTGATCGCGGCGGACCCCACCAATCCCGACGCCAGCAAGCTGCCCTCCGATCCGTTCGGCAGCGTCGAACTGAAGGACGGCCGCGTGGTCACTTCGGTCGACGGCAAGGACACCGATATCCTGACCAGCCTGAACGGCCGCGCGAACTGGGCGACGCTGAACGGCGGCGGGCAGTTCTCGGCCACCGGCATCTGGCGCGGCGAAAGCGTCTCCCTCGACCTCGCATCGGCCAAGCCGCTGCTGCTGTTCGCCGGGGCGGTCGCGCCCGTCACCGTTTCGTTCAAGGCCGCCCCGGCGACCTTTTCGTTCGACGGCACGGCAAGCCTTTCCCAGAACGCCTTCCTCGACGGCACGGCGAAATTCTCCGCGCCCTCGCTGCGGCGGATGCTGGAATGGTCGCAGGCCGGCATGGCGCCGGGCGCGCCGACCGGCCCGGTTTCCGTTTCCAGCAAGATCACCGCCGGCGCCGGCCGCGTGAAATTCGACAGCGCGCAGATCGTGCTGAACAACAATCCGGGCATGGGCGTGCTCGATTTCTCCTTCGCCGATATCCGCCCGATCATGTCCGGTACGCTCGCTTTCGAGAAACTCGACCTGCGCTCGTTCCTCGCAACCTTCACGCCGCTGGCGCTGCCGAAGGGGCAAGGCGCCGGCAATGCCGACGCGAGCTTCACCAACCGGCTCGATCTCGACCTCAGGCTGTCGGCCGCGCACGCCACCGCCGGCGCCATCGAGCTTACCGACGTGGCCGCGACCGCGCAGGTCAAGAACGGGCTTGCCGCCTTCGACATCTCCGATGCAGCCGCCTTCGGCGGCACCGTCCAGGCCAGCCTGCGCATGGACCGCAAGCCGCAGGGCGCGCAGACGGAAATCCGCCTCCTGGCCTCCAACGTCGACGGCGCGGCCTTCGGCGCGGCGGCCGGTATGACGCGGCTGGTGCCGACCGGAAAAGGAACGGTCTCGGTCATCCTGAAAGGCCCCGGGATGACATGGGATTCCATCCTCGAAAACGCCGACGGATCGATCTCGGCGTCCTTCGGCGCCGGCACGCTGACCGGCCTCAATCTGCCGGCCTTCGTCAAGCGAAACGAACAGGGCGGCTTCTTCGCGCTCGACGACGTCGCCGACGGCAGCGTCCCGATCGACGGCGCCGAACTCAAGGCGACCATTTCCAAGGGCGTGGCCAGGATCGACAAGGCGGAAGCGGCATCGGCCAAGAACAAGATCTGGCTGACCGGTATCGTCCCCTATACCGGGCGCGGCCTGGCGCTGTCGGGCGGCATCATCCAGCCGAACCAGACGGCGGCGCCGGCGGACGGGCAGTCCGCAACCACCCCGAAACAGGCCTCGTTCTTCGTCGGCGGGACCTGGAGCACGCCCTTCATCTCGCCGATCCGGGCAATCCCCTGAGGCGACCGCGCCCCGGCGTTCAGCCGCGCTGCGCGGCCTGTTCGTCGCGCCGGCGCTGGACTTCGCGGCGCTTGTTGACGACCGAGGCCGTCAGCACGCCGACCGCGACGATGGCGATCAGGATGGTGCAGGCGGCGTTGATCTCCGGCGTGACGCCGAGCCGGACCTGGCTGTAGATCTTCATCGGCAGCGTGGTGGCGCCTGGTCCCGAAGCGAAGGAAGCGACCACCAGATCGTCCAGCGACAGGGTGAAGGCAAGCATCCAGCCGGAGACGATGGCCGGCATGATAACCGGCAAAGTGACCTGGAAGAAGGTCCTGACCGGCGGCGCGCCGAGGTCCATGGCCGCCTCCTCCAGAGAGCGATCGAAGGTGAGCAGGCGCGACTGCACCACCACCGCCACGAAGCACATGGTGAAGGTGATGTGCGCCAAAATCACCGTCAGCATGCCGCGGTCGAGATTGACGGCGACGAACAAAAGCAGCAGCGAAAGACCGGTGATGACGTCCGGCATGACCAGCGGCGCGAAGATCATGCCCGAAAACAGCACCCGGCCGCGGAAGCGCGTGTACCGCGTCAGCGCCAGCGCCCCCAGCGTGCCCAGCACGGTCGCGACCGTCGCCGATACCAGCCCGACCCGGATGGTCACCCATGCGGCATCCATCAGGCCCTGGTTGTGGAACATCGACACGTACCACTTGGTCGAAAACCCGCCCCAGACGGTGACCAGTTTGGAAGCGTTGAAGGAAAAGACGACGAGCAGGACGATCGGCAGATAGAGGAACGAAAAGCCGAGCACGATCGCGGTGATGTTGAAGCGGCTCCAGGTCGTGTTCATGTCAGCGCCCCTGTTCCTGGGCGCGCGCCTGCGCCTGCTGGAAGAACACGATCGGAACAATCAGAATGAGAAGCAGGATGACGGCGACCGCGGACGATACCGGCCAGTCGCGGTTGGCGAAGAACTCGTTCCACAGCGTCTTGCCGATCATCAGTGTCTGCGAGCCGCCGAGCAGGTCGGGGATGACAAACTCGCCCACGGCGGGAATGAACACCAGCAGGCAGCCGGCGATGACGCCCGGCAGCGACAGCGGAAAGGTGATCTTCCAGAAGGCGGCGGTCGGCGGGCACCCCAAATCCTTGGCCGCCTCGATCAGCGAATAATCCATCTTTTCCAGCGACGCATAAAGCGGCAGGATCATGAACGGCAGGTAGGAATAGACGATGCCGATGAAGATCGCCGCGTAGGTGTTGAGGATGATCAGCGGCTCGCTGATGACGCCGACGCTCAACAGGAACTGGTTGAGCAGGCCTTCCGGCTTGAGGATGCCGATCCAGGCATAGACGCGGATCAGGAACGAGGTCCAGAACGGCAGGATGACCAGCATCAGCAGCGTCGGCCGCAGCGAAGCCGGCGCGCGCGCCATGCCATAGGCGATCGGATAGCCGACCAGCAGCGTCAGCACGGTGGAGATCGCCGCGATGGAGACACTGGAGACATAGGCGTAGAAATAGAGCGGGTCCTGGGTCAGCCAGACGTAATTGTCGAAACTGAGTTCTTTCAACGCGCCGATGAAACCGGCGAAGCCGTCGCTGAAATCCAGCGTCGGCGTGTAGGGCGGGATCGCGATCGCGGTCTGCGACAGCGATATCTTGAAGACGATGGCAAACGGAACGAGGAAGAAGAACAGCAGCCAGATATAGGGGACGATGATCACCAGCCGGCTGACGATGGCCGCGCCCAGGCCGACCAGGCCCAGCCGCTCGGCCGGGGGGACGAGAGCCGCATCGATCCGGGAGACGTCATCGTTCGCCATGGTCCCGCCCCTATCGCGCCAGCACGATGCCGGCGTCGGGCCGGAAGGAGATCCAGGCGCGGTCGTTCCAGGTCAGCGGATCGTCCATGATGCGCGCGGCATTCAGCATCGAGGCGCGCACGACCTGCCCGTCGTCCAGCTTGACGTGATAGACAGTCATGTCGCCGAGATAGGCGATATCGTAAACCTCGCCTTCGAGCGCGTTGACGGCTTCCGCCGGCCGCTTCGAGGACACCTTGATCTTTTCCGGCCTGATGGCGAAGGCGACGTCGGCGCCGGCGGCCGCCGCGCCGGCACTGTCGATGACGATCTGCGCGCCGCTGGCACCGGTGATGCGGGCGGTCGTGGCGTCGCTGGCCGCTACCTTGCCCTCGAACATGTTCACGTTGCCGACGAAGTTGGCGACGAAGCGCGATGTCGGCGCCTCGTAGACCTCCGTCGGCGTCGCCACCTGCATCACCTCGCCCTTGTCGAGGATGGCGATGCGGTCGGCCATGGTCATGGCTTCTTCCTGGTCGTGCGTGACGACGACAAAGGTCAGGCCGAGGTTCTGCTGCAAATCCATCAGCTCGAACTGCGTTTCCTCACGCAGTTTCTTGTCGAGCGCGCCGAGCGGCTCGTCGAGCAGCAGCACCTTGGGCCGCTTGGCGACCGAGCGGGCAAGGGCGACGCGCTGGCGCTGGCCGCCGGAAAGCTGGTGCGGCTTGCGCTTGGCGAAAGGCTCGAGCTTGACCAGCTTAAGCATCTCGGCCACGCGCTTTTCGATGTCGGCCTTCGGCATGCCTTCCTGCTTCAGGCCGAAGGCGATGTTCTTCTCCACGCTCATATGCGGGAACAGCGCGTAGGACTGGAACATCATGTTGACCGGCCGCCTGTAGGGCGGAATACCCCGCAAGTCCTGGCCGTCGAGCAGGATGCGGCCGCTGGTCGGCTCCTCGAAACCCGCCAGCATCCGCAGAAGCGTGGACTTGCCGCAACCGGACGCGCCCAGAAGCGCGAAGAACTCCCGCTCGAAAATCGAAAGCGACAGGTCGTTGACCGCCGTGAAGTCGCCGAAGCGCTTGGTGACGTTCTCGAACCGGATATAGGGCTTGCCGTTCGGGTCGTTCCACGGTGCGAAATCCCTGCGGATACTACCGAGCGATGCCATGGGCTTCTCCGTCCTGCCGGGGCAGCGCCCCTGTAATGGAAAGACCCCGGCGCCGGGCGCCGGGGTCTTGGGGGTTACTGTCCGGTGACGACCTTGGTCCAGGTGCGCGTGAAGATGCGCTGCGTCTTGGGGTCGAGCGCGGTGTTCACGAACAGCTTCTTCATCGTCGCCTCGTCCGGGTAGACGGCCGGATCATCCTTGACCTCGGGGTCGAGGAACTCCTGCGAGGCCTTGTTGCCGTTGGCGTAGAAGACGTAGTTGGACGACTTGGCGATGACTTCCGGCCTCATCATGTAGTTGAGGAATTCCAGGGCTTCCTCGGGATGCGGCGCATCGGCGGGAATCGCCATCTGGTCGAACCACATCTGCGTACCTTCCTTCGGGATGGAATAGGCCAGTTCGACGCCGTTCTTGGCTTCCTCGGCACGCGAGCGCGCCTGGAAGACGTCGCCGGACCAGCCGACCGCGGCGCAGATGTCGCCATTGGCGAGGCCGTTGATGAATTCCGAGGAGTGGAACTTGCGCACATAGGGGCGAACCTTGAGCAGCGCTTCCTCGGCCTTGGCGATGTCGGCCGGATCGTGGCTGTCGGGGTTGAGCCCGAGATAGGCCAGCGTGACCGGGATCATGTCGGTCGGCGAATCGAGGAAATTGATGCCGCAATCCTTGAGCTTGGCCGCCTGTTCGGGGTCGAACACCGCCGCCCAGCTATCGATATGGTCGGTGCCGAGCGCGGCCTTGATCTTCTCCTTGTTGTAGCCGATGCCGATGGTGCCCCACATGTAGTTGATGGAGTAGTCGTTGACCGGCCCGAAGACCTCGAGCCGCTTGTTCACCTCGTCCCACATGTTCTTCAGGTTCGGCAGCTTGGACTTGTCGAGCTTCTGGAACACGCCGGCCTGGATCTGGCGCTCCAGGAAGCTTCCCGTCGGCACGACGACGTCATAGCCGCTGCCGCCGGCAAGCAGCTTGGTTTCGAGAATCTCGTTGGAATCGTAGACGTCGTAGACGACCTTGATGCCCGTCTCCTTGGTGAAATCCTGGAGGATCGAACTGTCGATATAGTCGGACCAGTTGAAGACATTGACGACGCGCTCCTGGGCCTGGGCGCCGAGCGTCGCCGACAGCACGAAAACCGAGACAGCGGAAAGCCAGACTGCTTTACCGTTCATGCGAGGACTCCCTTTTTAAAAACGTTGCCTGCCGGCGCACCACCCCCGGGACGCTGGCCATATGTTTCAGACTATGAAGGTTTTCAGGAAGCGACAAGCGCGAATCGGCGGCCATCCCCGGCGAGCCGCCGCCGGCCCTTCAACTGGGCGACGGCATGCCGGTCACGCCGGGGCGGCGCGGGTGCGTCTGGCGCCGGAATTCCAGCCCGATATGGACGAGCAGCGCGGCAAAGACGATGGCGCCGCCGATGATGGTGCGCGCCGAGGGTACTTCATTGTGGATCAGCCACACCCAGATCGGCCCAAGCAACGGCTCGAACGTGCCGAGAAGCGCTGCGACCGCCGCCGGGACCAGCCGCGCGCCGGTGGCAAAGAGGGCAAGTCCCAGCCCGAGATTGACGACGCCGAAGGCAAACAGGAAGCCCATGTCTCGCCCTGTCACGTCAAAGCTCGACGCCAGCGGGGCGGCGACCACGGCGGCGATCATCGTGCCGAGGCAAGTGGCCGGGGTCATGCGCACATTGGCGTAGCGGCGCGTGAACACGGTCGCCATCGCCAGCGAAAAGGCGATCAGCAGCGCCAGCGCGTTGCCGATGGGCGAAACGGTGGCATGCAGGGAATCCGAGACCATGACCGCGATGCCGGCAATGACCGCCAGGATCGCCGCCCAGGTCGCCCGCGACACCTTTTCGCCGAACAGCGCCCAGGCGATCAGCGCCGCCAGCAGCGGCACGCCCGCCTGCATGAGGAGGATGTTGGCGACGGTAGTGTAGGCCAGCGCGATGATGAAGGGGATCGAGGAGGTAACGAAGCAGATGGCGACGGCGACGCCCGGCAGGCCCATGTCGCGGAACAGCTTCAGCGTGCCCCGCCAGCCATCGCGCCAGACCATGAAGCAGACCAGGAACGCGGCTGCCCAGACGGAGCGCCAGAAGATCACGGTCCAGCTATCGCTGTTTTCGATGAAGCGGGCGATGGCGCCGCCGAAGCTCCACATCAGCGCCGACAGGAACACCAGCAACCAGCCCTTGCGCTCTTCGCGCAACGTGGAAAGCGGTACGGTCACCCCGCGCGAAACCATCGCCCCGACATGCCTCTTCGCTCGAATCAAATTCCAGCCGCCGCGCGGCAATTCCTTGTAACGCAGTCGGGTAGCCCAAGGCAGGGCCTGCGGCGTGGTCCAGCGGACGTGGACGATTGGGGCACCCCGCCCGAAGCGGCCAAGCCCACCACAGGCGACGATGGGCAAGCGTTGAACGAAACGGCGGGATGGCTAGAATGGCTCGGGCGAGGGTTTCGAATCATGAAGGTTTACAAGGCGAAGGTAAACTCGAAGGAGTTGAAGCAACTGTCGGTGCTGGCGCCGGCGCGGACCGCGCTGGCGCTGGCGCTGGACTGGCTGGTGATCGCCGCCGCCATCGCGGCCAGCGAATACGCCCAGAACGTCTGGGTCTATCTCGTGGCAGTAGCGCTGATCGGCGGGCGCATGCATGCGCTGGGTGTTCTGGTGCATGAGGCGGCGCACTATCGCTTCCTGAAGAACCGCAGGCTCAGCGAATGGATCATGGACGTGTTCGCGGCATGGCCGGTCGGCACCACCGTCGACGGCTATCGCCAGAATCACCTCGCCCATCACCAGCATGTCAACACCGAGGACGACCCCGACTGGGTGGTCAAGCTCGGCACGACCGCCTTCACCTTCCCGCAGAAGATGCGGGTGCTGACGCTGCGCCTCCTCGGCTATCTGGTGGCGATCAGTTCGCTGATGGACATCACCCACCTGCTGCCGCGCGTCAGCAAGAACGCACCCAAGAATACGCGCTACCGGTTGACGAGGCTCGGCTTCTACCTGGCTTGCGCGGCGCTGTTTACGGTGCTGGGCATCTGGAAGGGCGCCTTGCTCTACTGGTTCGTGCCCTATTTCACGGTGTTCTTCCTGTTTCTCTATGTGCGCAGCGTCGCCGAGCATTTCGGCGGCATGGACTACGACGAGGAACTGGGCAGCACGCGCACCGTCTATCCATATCTGTGGGAGCGCCTGTTCTTTGCCCCGCACAACATCAACTATCACCTGGAACACCACATGTTCCCGGGCGTGCCCTACTACAACCTGCCGAAGCTGCACGCGGCGCTTTTGCGCGACGACGCGTTCCGTGCCAAGGCACACCTGACGCGCGGCTACTCGACCGGTCTGGTGCGCGAGTGCCTTTCGGGCGTGTATCGGCCGCTCACGTCACTGAAAGTCGAAGGCTGACAGGCCCGTCACCATTTCGTCGAGGCCGAGCGGGCGCGTGACCGGTGGCTCGGCCCGCGACAGGCAGCCGATGCGCTCGCACAGCCGGCAGGCAGGCCCGACGGGCGTCGCGGCACCCTGGCCCGCCTTGGCGGCAGCGCCCGGCGGCACGCCCGGAAGGGCCGCCCCATAGACGATCTCGTCCTTGAAGCCGATGTCGCAGCCGACCAGCAGGGCCGTGCGGCGCGGGCGCTCGTTGAAGGCGCCCTGCGGGCCTTCCAGCGTGCGGGCGACGCAGAGGAACTGCGCGCCGTCCGGCATCTCGACCGCCTCCACGAAAATCTGGCCGGGCTGGGCGAACGCCGCATGCACCGGCAGTTTCGGGCAGCCGCCGCCGAAGCGGCTGACGGGAAAACCCTGCGCCCCTGCCCGGCGGAACCGGTTGCCGGCGCTGTCCACCTCCAGCATGAAGAACGGCACTGCCGCGCTTTCCGGCCGCTGCAATGTCGTCAGCCGGTTCGCCGCCTGCTCGAAAGAGACGCCGAAGCGCGAGCGCAGGACGTCGATGTCATAGCGAGCGCGCTGGGCCGCGGCATGAAACGGCTGATAGGGCATCATCAACGCGTGGGCGGCGTAGCGGCCGAGTTCGAAACGGGCCAGTCGCCGGGCCTCGTCGTTGGAGAACTTCAGCGCCTGTATCTGCGCGGCCACCGCCACGGCCATGCGGATCAGGCAGGCTTCCATCGCCACCTCGCGCAACTGGTCAAAGGGCGACAGCCGCTCCGACAGGAACAGGCGCTGCGAATGGCGGTCGTAGCGGCGGCGCCAGTTGGGCATGGTGGCGACCGGCAGCACCTTGACGACAATGCCGTGCTCACGCTTCAGCCAGGCTTTCAGCGCGCCAAAAAGGTCGTCACCGGGATCGAGCACGGCGCCGAACGCCTCGGCTTCTTCCTCCAGCGCCGAAAAATGATTGGGCCGCCGCTCGAATGTCTCGCGTGTCTCGTCGATCGGCAGGCGCGCGCCGGACAGCGCCGCCGCCCGGCCTTCGCTCGCCAGCAGGGCGTTGAGGTCGGAAAGCCGCTCGGCCTGCTCGCGATAGGCGCGATAAAGTTTTACTACCGCCGCCGAGGCGTTGGGCGCGGCCTCGGCGATCTCGATCACCTCCTGGTCGCCCGGCAATTCGCCGGCGAGCAACGGATCGGAAAACACCTCGCGCAGCGCTGCCGCCGATCCGCCCGCATCGCCGTGCAGTTCTTCCGGCTCGACATGGTAGGTCGCGGCAAGCTTGAGGATGAGCTGCACCGTCAGAGGCCGCTGGTTGCGCTCGATGAGGTTGAGATAGGACGGCGAAATGCCGAGCCCCTCCGCCATCGCCGTCTGCGTCAGCCCCTTGGCGTTGCGGATGCGGCGAATGCGCGGCCCGGCAAAAATCTTCTGTTCGGCCATGGGACTTCAGCCCGTCGAATGGAGGCGGATTGTTACAGGGTTTGACAAAACTCTCACCACGCAACGTTTTACAATCTTGACAAATTTACATGCCGTTCCTGTCAAGCGCAAGACAGGATTACCTTATTTTTCGGCGTAATAGCGCGTATTTCCTCGCTTCCTTCGCACTGCAATGTAAATGAAGTCACACGGAAACGCCGACGAAAACACCTCTGTACCCGTTCGGCGCGCCGCCAGCACTCTCGAAGGAGCCTTTCATGACCGATTTTTACAACCTCAACCCGTCCGCCCCCGAAGGCCGTTTCGACGGGATCGAAAGGCCCTATTCGCCGCAGGACGTGCAGCGCCTGCGCGGCTCCGTGCAGGTGCGCCACACGCTGGCCGAGAACGGGGCCAACCGGCTGTGGAAGCTGTTGCAGGAGGAGGCTTTCGTCAACGCGCTCGGCGCCATGACCGGCAACCAGGCCATGCAGCAGGTCCGCGCCGGCCTGAAGGCGATCTATGTTTCCGGCTGGCAGGTGGCGGCCGACGCCAACACCGCCTCGGCGATGTATCCGGACCAGTCGCTCTATCCGGCCAACGCCGCGCCGGAACTGGTCAAGCGCATCAACAGGACCTTGCAGCGGGCCGACCAGATCGAGGTCTCGGAGGGCAAGGGCCTGTCGGTCGAGACCTGGTTCGCGCCGATCCTGGCCGATGCCGAGGCCGGCTTCGGCGGCCCGCTCAACGCCTTCGAGATCATGAAGGCCTTCATCGAGGCGGGCGTCGCCGGCGTCCACTACGAGGACCAGCTCGCCTCGGAAAAGAAGTGCGGCCATCTCGGCGGCAAGGTGCTGATCCCGACGGCGGCGCATATCCGCAACCTTACCGCCGCCCGCCTCGCCGCCGACGTCATGGGAACGCCGACCCTGGTGGTGGCCCGCACTGACGCCGAGGCGGCCAAGCTGCTGACCTCCGACATCGACGAGCGCGACCGGCCCTTCGTCGACTACGATGCCGGCCGCACCATGGAAGGCTTCTACCAAATCCGCAACGGCATCGACGCCGGCATCGCCCGCGCCGTCGCCTATGCGCCCTATGCCGACCTTCTGTGGATGGAAACGTCCAGGCCGAACCTGGAAGAGGCCAAGAAGTTCGCCGAAGGCGTGCGCAGGCACCACCCCGGCAAGATGCTCGCCTACAACTGCTCGCCTTCGTTCAACTGGAAAAAGAACCTGGACGACGCCACCATTGCCAAATTCCAGCGCGAGCTGGGCGCCATGGGCTACAAGTTCCAGTTTATCACGCTGGCCGGCTTCCATCAGTTGAACCACGGCATGTTCGAGCTCTCGCGCGGCTACAGGGATCGGCAGATGGCAGCCTATTCGGTGTTGCAGGAGGCGGAATTCGCATCCGAGGCACAGGGCTACACCGCCACCAAGCACCAGCGCGAGGTCGGCACCGGCTATTTCGACGCCGTGTCGATGGCCATCACCGGCGGCAAGTCCTCCACCAACGCCATGCACGGCTCGACCGAGCAGGCCCAGTTCAAGGCGGCGGCCGAATAGGCCGCGAACCAGGCGAAACCCAAAGGGAGAAACATCATGGCATCGATCAGCCGTATCCAGGAACGAACCGAAGAACAGGCCACGACCATGCGGACCGACCAGCAGGCAGCCGTGCGTATGCTCGCCAACGACCTGCACCGCCTCAACCAATCGGTGATGAACGCGGTCGAGGCGGGCGTGTCGGTGGAACTGGTGCGCTCGGCCCGCCACCATGGTGGAGACGGCAACTGGGGCGACCTGCTGATTCCGGTGATCGTTACCCAGAGCAGCGAGTGATCACAGCCAGGGCAACTTGCATATAATATAGAAAAGTGAAAAATACTTGCCTCGCGGCAGGTATTTTTCATTTTTTACGCACCCCGAAACGCAAAATTCCGGCCGCGATTTCCAAAGCGGGGATGGACGGTCCGGTTCGCGTGCTTTCAGCTTGACAGAAACTTCCGGCTCGCGCATCTACGTCTACGTTACAACTTAGCATTGAACCGGCGTTCGTCGGCGATCCCTTAGTGTCCGTTCCAAAAAGGAGTGAGTGATTTCAGCGGGTTATGATTCAGTCGGATTGCTAAGATTTGATGGAGATCATGATGGCCTGGACCGTAACCACCCGCCCGCACTCTGAGCGGCGCTGCCCGCGCTATGCAAGCGATCTGACCGATGAAGAATGGGCGCTGATCGAACCGTTGATGCCTTCGCCGAACCGCATCGGCCGGCCGCGCAAGACCGATCTGCGCGAAGTGGTAAAT
>JBASAA010000023.1:0-57879 GCA_049650385.1 Mesorhizobium sp. | reverse complement strand
GCGTCGGCCTCAGCGGTGCGGGCGCCGGCGCGCGCAATTCCATCGCGGTGCGCACGGCCGCCTTCCTGGACGATCCGGCCGACAAGACAGGTTCCGTCATCACCGTCGGATCGGCCGATATCGAAGCCTCGGATGCGTCCGATATCAGCGCCATCGTCGGCGCGGTGTCGCTGGCCGCCGGCATCGGTTCCACTGGCGTCGCGGTGACGATCGGCGTTTCCGTCGCGATCAACGAGATCGAGAACGACGCCTATGCCGGCATCGTCGACGGCCAGAACCTGACGGCCGGCGCGGTCACGGTCCGGTCGAGCCAGAGCGCGACCATCGACGCGGTTTCGGTGGCGGCCTCCATCGGTCTCGGCATCGGCTTCGGCACCGGCGGCATCGCCCTCTCGGGCGCCGGCGCCGTGGCCACCAACACGATCAACAACAACAGCGTCGCGACCGTTTCCGGCAGCACCGTGCATAGTGCCGGCGCAGTGACGGTGGAAGCGCTTTCGACCTCGATCATTACGGCAAAGATCGCGGCGCTCGCGGTCGGCCTCGCCTTCGATCCGAGCGCCGGCATCGGCGTGGCCATCGGCGTTTCTGTGGCGATCAACCAGATCGGCGACTGGACGGTTCCCGCCAACCCGGACGACGACCCGACGCTGGCGCCGGTCTTCAACGCGGCCGGCAGCGGCGGCGTCAGCGCCACGATCGTCAACAGCGACGTGACCGCGGGCGGCAAGCTCACGGTCCATGCCAAGGCCGGCCAGACCATCGATGCGCTGGTGATCTCCGGCTCGGTGGCGCTGGGAGCGGGCACCGTCGGCGTCGGCGTCGCGGGCGCCGGCGTCTACACGGAAAACCGGATCGGCGTGCTGACCGAGGCGTCGGTTACGGGCGCGTCGGCCGGCGACAAGGCGACGATCGTCGCGGCAAGCGTGGAAGTCTCGGCCGAGGACGGTTCGCACATCACCGCCAATGCGGGCGCGGCGGCCGTGGCGGCGGCCATCGGCGCCGTCGGCGTCAGCGTCAGCTTCGGCGTGGCCATCGCCAAGAACACCATCGCCAACGACGTCGACGCGCATCTCGACTTCGCCGACGTGTCGGTGACCGACATCCCGATCCACGATCCGACCTATCAGGGTTTGACCGATCCTCATCCCGGCCAGGAGACCAATCGGCCGTCGCAGGCGCCCGCACCGGGAAAGATCAGCGTTTCGGCGAAGGAAAACGCGACGATCAACGCCATTTCCGCGGCCGCCGCCATCGCCATTTCCGGCGGTGCGGTGGGCGTTTCCGTCGCTGGCGGCGGCGCGGTCGCGACCAACGTCATCCTCGGCGCAACGCGGGCCTATGCGCTGACAAGCTCGCTCGACGCCGGCGGCGATATTACCTTCAGCGCCGGCAACACCTCCGAAATCAACGCCACGATCGTCGCTGCTGCGGTGGGCGTGGCGATCGGCGGCGTGGCGGTCGGCGCCTCGCTCGGCTTCGGCGTCGCCCTGAATTCGATCGGCTATCATGTCGACGGCAGCCGCTCGGCGGTCGAGGTCTCGGCCTATGTCAGCGACAGCGATGTCAGGACCTACGGCAAGCTCGGCGTCTCGGCGCAGTCCAGCCAGACCATCAAGGCCAATGTCGCCGCCGCTTCCGTTGCGGTTTCGGCCGGCGTATACGCCTTCAGCGCGGCCGGCGCCGGGGCCGTCACCCTCAATCGCGTCGGCGTCGTTGCGCACGGCTTCATCGACGGCGGCACCGTCACGGCCGGCGACATCGCCATCGCGGCGTCCGACACTTCGTCCATCGACGCTTTCGCGGGGGCCGCCGCGGTCGCGCTCGCGTTCGGCTTCGGCGGCGGAAGCAACTCCGTGGCGCTGGGCGTCGCCTATGCCGAGAACCTGATCGCCAACGATATCGCCGCCTACGCCGCCGATGCCGACATCACCGTGACCGGCCGGATGCCGGTGCAGTCGAACGGCTATATCTATACCGTGCCGGGTGCCGGCCCGACCTATCTGCCGCGCGTCATGCCGGCCTATCAGGCCAACAGCGGCAGCTTCTCCATCACGGCGAAGGAAAACGCGACGCTGTCGTCGGTTGCCCTGATGGCGTCGCTGGCGGCGTCGACGGATTTCGGCGTGACGGTCTCGGGCGGCGGGGCGGTCACGAAGAACACGGCTTCGTCGAATACGTCCGTCCGGATTTCCGGCGGCGCGATCGATGTCAACGGTTCGCTGACGATGAGCGCGCGCGACGTCACCTCGGTGGTCACCGAGGTGGACGCGATCTCGCTGGCCATCGGCATCTTCAGCCTGGCGGCCGGCGGCGCATCGGCGGAGTCTTATGTCACTTCCGGCGTATCGGCCGATATCACCGACACCAGGATCACGGCCGGCGCCGTCGATGTCGAGGCGGTGATGACGCCGAAGGCGCGCTCGCAGGCCGCCGGCGTCAACGCCGGCGTGGCGGCGGTCGGCGTATCGCTGGCCAAGGCCAAGGTCGACACGCATGTCAGCGCCCGCACCAGCGGCACCGTCTTCACCGTCGACAGCCTGCGCATGGCGGCGGCCCAGACCCTGCCGTCGACCGGCGACACGGCCAACGCCAAGGCGCAGGGCCTTGCCGGCGGCCTGGTCGGCGTCGATTCGACGGTGACGGAGGCGATCAACACCAGCACGGTCGTGGCGCTGCTCGGCGCCGGCACGATCGTCACGGCGGCCCGCGGCGTCAGCGTCGCCGCGCAGAACGACAGCCGCCAGCGCGCCGATTCCAACAGCGCCGCCTACGGGCTGGTCGCGGCCGGCGTCACCAAGGCCAAGGCGCAGTCGTTGCAGCATGTCGAGAACGGCGTGCCGGTCGCCAACACCACCGCCGAGGTGGCGGATAATGTGGTGATCAGCGCCGGCGCCATGAGCATTTCGGCGCTGGGCAGCGACGACAACCAGGCGTCGAGTTCGCCGGGTTCCGGCGGCCTGGTCGCCGGCGCGGCGGCGATCGCCGACACCACTTCCAACGCCGTAACCCAGGCGGTGCTGGGCGACGGCGCGCAGGTGACGCTTACCAAGGCGGCCACCCGGCTTGCCGGCGAGAGCGCGGCGGCGTTTGCCACCTACCAGGCGGCAGCCGGGCGCTTTGCCATGACCTCCGATCATCTGGCGCGCGCCAATACGGTGATCGTCACCAGCGCCTACGGCGTGCTCGCCGGTTCGGGCGCGGAAGCCGACAACACGATCAGCTCGACCTCCAACGTCATCATCGGCAACAATGCCAGGGTCACCGCCTACGCGGTCAACGCCACCTCGCTCAACCGCTTCGACAAGCCGAACATCGGCGATAACGTCAACGGCAGCACGGGCGGCCTGTTTGCCGGCGCCGGCGTCACCAGCGACACGCATCTGACGCTGAACACCACGACACTGGTCAACGACTACGCTCAACTCAAGGTCATCGGCACCTCGATCGACGCCGGCGAATTCACCCTTGCGGCGCGCAACGACATCACCTTCTACGAGAACGTCTCCTACAAGGGCGGCGGCCTCGGCTCCGGCATCGGCGCGGAAAGCAAGCTCGACGCCGACAACGTCTTCGCGACGGTCCAGATCGGCACCGACACGGCGAGCGACAACCATGTCGAACTGAACACCGTCGGCCAGATGGACCTCAGGGCCGACGCCGGCGCGAACGCCGAAATGCATGTCAGCGTCGACAACTACGGCGGCGTGACCGTATCGGTGGCGGACGCCACCATCGACCTCAGCCCGACCAACAGCATTCTCGTCGGCAAGGGCTCGCACATCAAGGCCTTGTCCGACGTCAACATGCTGGCGGGCATGGACACCGACAACAACCACGACGTCTACCGTGTCGCCGTCTACAGCGACACCTTCGCCGGCAGCGTCATCCCGATCGACCATGTCGTGGCGGACGCGCTTCTGTACCAGCACAATGTCATCACCATCGCGGCCGGCGCGCTGGTCGAAAGCGGCGGCAATGTCAGGCTGTTCGCTGACGATTCGCCCTTCGCCGACATGATGGCGCAGGGCAAGGCGGTCAACTGGGCTTCCTCGCTGGTGGGGGCCATCGACAAGGCGCTGGGCGGTAACGCCTACGCCCAGACAAAGGGCACGGCCCACAGCGACACGCACGGCGTCGTCACCGTCGACGGCACGGTGCGGACGGGTCTCAACCGCAACATCAACATCGTCTTCGATTCCACCGGCGATAAGGACAATCTCCAGATATTCTACAGTGGTGAGGGTTCGGATTCCGTGTCGATGCACGTCGACGAGTCGCCGCTGCAATCGAGCTATTTCGACCTCATTGCCGACGCCGAGGAAAAGAAGCTCGAATATTCCGGCAACCAGGACCTGATCGATTTCTACGACCGCGAGATCGCGCGCATGGTCAGCGAGCTCGAGTTCCTCGGGCTGGCCGAGGAGGTGCCGGTCCTCAACAGCGACGGTACGCAGACGGTGATCGACGGCGTGCCGCAGTTCGGTTGGATACCCGTCAAGAAGAACGTCTTGACCATCCATGTCGACCCGATCCTGGCCTCGGCCGGCTATATCGACATCCGGGCCGACGTCTTGCAGGGCCAGGGCACGCTCGACGCCCCCGGCAACGTCACGGTCAGCATCGTCAACAAGACCGTCGCGTTCCTGGATATCGGCGGCATCTACATCCCCGAGAACAACGGCGGCGTCTTCTTCAACGGCTTCCAGAACGAGATATCGCGCATCAACAGCGGCGAGACCGATCCGGCGGCGGTGCGCGCCCTGCTGAACGGCGTCATCGCCGACCAGAACCAGGCCAACGCGAACGACGACAATTCCGACGACCAGCGCGGCGGCGAGCCGGTGCTGGTTCCCGGCACCGTCAATCTCGACATCACCCGCACATACGACACGGCGGCGAAAAATACGGTGTTGGTGAAGAACACGCTGAACGCGGACCTCGTGGGGGTCCCGTGGCCGGGCATCACGGTTTCCGGCGACATCGATGCGATCACGGCGAGCGTGACGCTCGACAACAGCGTCGGCTCCGGCGACATCACCATCACCGCCGACATCCACAGCGCCGCGCTGAACGTGATCACCGGCGGCATGGTGATCATCGACCTGCCGCCCGGCAGCGTGCTGAACACCGGCGGCGACCCCTACGACGCCTGGAAGCAGATCACCGACCCGGACGGCATGGGCGAGGCGAGCGACACCGACCGCGACGCCGAGCTTGCCAAGGCGCCGACCAGCGGCATCTACGCCAGCCTGATCTCGATCAACGCCGAATACGTGAACCTCAACGGCCTGATCCAGAGCGGCTCCAGCGATTATGTGCTCAACATCGGCGCCGCCACGATCGCCGAGATAGATCAGATCAAGAAGGACATCGCCAGCGGCAAGATCCAGGGCGGCAGGGTGCTGCTGGAGACCGTCAACTACAACGAGTTCAAGGCCTACTGGGATTCCGACCTCGGCAAGATCGTCATCCAGGAATTCAGGACGCCGGTCGGGTCGATCACCATCACCGGCAAGCTGATGAACACCGGCAACGGCCAGATCAAGGCGCTCGGCGCCTATGTCAACGTCACGGTGAACAACGCCTCGGACTACGACCTGTTGATCAGGCGCATCGACGTGACGGAGCGCGGCCTCGGCACGATCATCCTGAACGACAAGTCGAAGCGGGACGACGGCGGCTACACGCAGACCTGGTATCAGACCCGGCTGGACGGCACGGTCGACGTGCGCGTCGTGGACTTCAAGCCGGCCGACCCGAACGAGGGCCCGCTGGTTGTGGGCAACAAGCCGGTGGCGACCAAGAAGATGGTCGAGACCGGAGGTGTTACGTCCATCAACGTTGCCGGCCAGCATGACGGCACCTGGGATTACGTGGCGACGTACAATCCGCAGCAGGGCTGGCGCTACGGCTGGTCGGTGGCCACCAAGACGCTGGAAAGCGTCACCACCACCTACGGCACGTCGGCGTGGATCGGCATCGACGCCCTCGCCAGGGACCCCGACAACGTCGTCGATACGAAGTATAAGCTTCTGGAGGAGCCGACGCTGGTTCCCGGCAGCGACTATTTCTACAAGAGCAACGTCTCCGACGCCTATACGCACAATTCGGTGACGGTGGTCCTCAGCAAGACCGAGCCGAAGCTGATCGACAAGTGGGAAACCAGCACCTGGTACGGTAAGACGACATACTATCAGAAATATCTCGTCGAGCAGCGCCTACAGGAAACGGCGACCAACTCGATCGAGGCCGATCGGCCGGTGCAGATCAGTTTCATCGGCTACGAGGAAGCCACGGTCAAGATCAACTCGACCGGCGCCGGCAAGGTGATCATCGACAACGGCATCTATAACGATACCGGCCTTACCCAGATCGTTTCCAACACCACGATCGAGGCGCGCAACGACAATTCCGTGGTGCAGGGCGTGCGCATCACGCTCGACGGGAACCTCGGTGTCGGCACCGGCATCCGGCCGCTGCAAATCGACCTCGTCGATCAATATCCGGTGGGCTACAGCCGCTCGACGGCCTATGCCTATCTGACCGGTCATTCGGCCAACGGCGACATCTATGTCAAGGAACGCTACGGCGACATGTCGATCAACACGGTCGTCGCCGACAAGGGCAATGTGACGCTGACCAGCCATGCCGGTATCGTCGTGGCCGATTCCGCTGAAAACACCTACCTGCAAGGCCTGGTGAAGGGTGCCAGCATCACGCTGGTCGCCGACACCTATGTCGACGCGCAGGGTGCGCTGCCGGCCGGGATGCAGGGCGGTGTCGGCAATTCGGCGCTGCGTCCGTTGCAGCTTGATTCCGGTGACAGTAACGACGACAAGGTCAATATCAGCGCCGAGGGCGACATCTTCGTTTCCGAAATCGCCGGCGACCTGCATCTCGTACGGGCTGTCACGCATGGCAATGTCTGGATCGAGGTCAGGAGCGGCTCGCTGCTCGATTCCGACTATGTCTCGGTCAAGGACAAGCGCACCTATGACGAACTGAAGGCGGGCGTCTGGACCGACCTGCAACTGACCGGCGACACCGGCGCGCAGGACAAGATCAACGCGACGCTGCTCGGCTATGAACTGACGCAGCGTGGCGGCTATGACACCTACTGGCGCCTGAAGCAGAGCGCCGACAGCGACGGCCACGTGACGCTGAGCGATGCCGAAAAGCAGTATTACCTGGATACGCTTTCCCCGCAGGACGCCACGGCCGCCATCGCGACGCTCGAAGCCTCGCGGACGGCCCAGCTTGCCGAGCTTGCCGAAACCTATGCGTCCTACGGCGCGGCCTACAGGCCCGAAATCGAAGCGGTCTACAAGGACGTGGAGGCGAGCTACGATCGCTATTGGGGCTACCGTCACACGCAGGCGGACTCGACCAGCTACAACCCGGCTACGGCCGTCGGCCTGACGGACGGGGAGCGTGCCGACTATGCCGTCCTCAACGAGGTATTCGGCAGTCTCGGCGAGTCCGAGGAGGACACGTCGCGGTTTATGAGCGCCGCCATCAAGGCCGACTACGACCGGTATTGGGAGTATCGCAACGGCCAGGCGGATTCGACGAAATTCGACCCCGAATACGTCGTGAAGATCGTCGGCCAGGAACTGATCGACCTGACAGATGAACTGACGGTCAAGGGCCAGGCGAGCGGGCTCTCGGGCGACGCGCTGGACGCCTTTATCGCCAACGGTATCCAGATCGAACGCAATATCCGCACCGGCGAGTATCACAAGCTCGACGAGCAATTCGGCGCGCTGGGCGAGACGCAGAAGGATGCCTCCCGGACCTTCGGCTACAAGCTTCTGTTCGCCGTCGGCGAGGAGGCGACCAAGCTGACCGGAACGGTCAAGGTGTGGACCGAAAACGAGTTGTTGAACGCCTTCGGCTCGGGGCTGACCAAGTCGGTCACCGATACCGAGGTGGTGATCGAGAACGCCAACATCATCGGTAACAAGATCGAGATTCACGCCGCCCGGAACATCGGCAACGTGCAGGGCGAGATGCAAATCGATCTCGGCAATGGCGCGGATGCGCAACACCATGCGCTGACGGACGACCAGCGCGTGGCGCTCGCGGCTGCCGAGCGCCAGGACATCGTCTATGTCGGCGGCTATCAATCCGCGCCGGGCACGATCTCCAGCGCTTATCTCGAAGGGCAGCTTGTCGACTTTGCCGCGACCGGCGCCGACCAGGGCAAGATCACCCTTACCACCGGCAACTGGCCGGCCGGCATGTTCAAGGCCGGCGATCTCCTCTACGTCGCCGGCAACACGCAGAACGTGACGGAAGACAACGCCTATTTCACGGTCGTCTCCGTGGCCGGCAACGTCATCACGGTGGAGGCTGCCCCCGGCCAGTCCGTGGTCTCCGAGCTTGGCCGCACCGTCACGCTGGCGGCGGTGGTCGACGATCCGATGAGCGAGACCGCCTCGATCACCCGCATCATCATCAATCGCCGCGAGGACATCGACCTGACCGCCGGGGGCGCCGTGACGGCGACGGCGGGCGGCGCCGTCTATCTCGGCTCCGAAACGACTGTCCAGCTCGGCAATATCGTCGCCGGGCAAGGCAATTCCAACGGCGACACCATCCGTATCAAGACCGGGGGAAGCCTGGTCAACGTGGCGACGAGCGGCGTCAACCTCGACGGTTCCGACATCCTGCTGGAAGCAGGCAAGGGCCATATCGGCGAGGACGGCAAGCCCGTCACGGTCACCATGCGCGGCGAGGGCGGCCTGATTGCGCGTGCACAGGACGACGTGCGAATGACCGCCCCGACCAGCGACCTGCGGGTGGAATCCGTCTATTCGAAGAGCGGCAACGCTTACCTTGTTGCGTCCGCCAAATCGATCCTCGATGCCCTGCCGGGTTCGACGGCGACCAAGGTGCAGGCCCAGCACATCTGGCTGAGCGCGGCCGGCAGCATCGGCACCAGCGCCGACGCGCTCGAGGTCGACGTCACCGGCGATGTTTCGAACACATCCGACCGTGGCACGCTGATAGCGACCGCCGGCGGCTCGATCTTCCTGACCGAGACGCATGGCGACATGAATGTGCGCGGCATCCATTCGATCAACGAGGACGTTACGCTGGTCGCGGTCGAAGGGTCGATCCTCGACGCCGAAAAGCCCGATCCAGCCTATAACCGCGATATCCCGGATGCGAATGTCGACGGCGTGGTGACGCGGGCCCTGGTGCTGCCCAAGGCCGACGTCATCGGCCGCAACATCAGCCTGACGGCCCATATCGGCATCGGCACCGTCGGCAACGAGCTCGACATCGACAGTTCCAGTTTGAGTTCCGGGCCGGGCATCGTCAGCGCTCATACCGAGTTGGGCAGTATCTATCTGATCGAGACGCTGGGCGATCTCATCCTGAACGAAATCGGTTCGGGAATGGCGGGCGCGGACGCTTTCGACAAGGCGGTAGCCTTCGTCACCGCCGTCAACGGCAGCATCCTGAACGGCCGCAGCGACGGCCTCGCCAACATCGTTTCGCGCAAGACCTACCTGTTTGCGTCGAAGTCGATCGGCATGGCGTCCAAGCGCGTGACGACAGCAGTCTCGAATCTCGAATCCTGGTCCTACACCGACGATACCTGGATCGGGAACCTCGGTGCGCTAGAGGTCGGCGGCGTCCGGACCGAAACCAACGGCGTCAACGCCGGCGGCGGTGCCTATATCATGGCGTCGAGCCCGATCGTCATCACCGAAAGCAGTATCGCCCAGAGGACGGAACTCGAATTCTGGGCCGAAGACGATAAGGAAGGCACGCATGTCGGCGACGACGACCTGCCCGACGACATCACCGTCGCGGCCGGCGTGACGCTCGAGGCGTCGGAAGGCGAAGTGCGCCTTCTGGCCGGCGACGATATCTATATGGACGCCACGGCGACCATCATCTCGCCCACCAGAATAGTGATCGTCGGCGATTATCAGCGGGGCGTGGCCGATCCTGATCCGGACATCGGCTCGACCATCGAACTCTACGGCACGCTTCAGGCGCCGCAGATCGACATTTCGGGCGGCGGCGACGATGACACTATCCTGATCGACGTGGTGGCGCTGCGCGGAAACACGTTCATCCATGGCGGGGAGGGCAACGACCTCGTCACCATCAACAAGCTGCCGGCGATGACCACCTATAAGGGCGAGGACGTGGCGCCCGGCGTCAACGGCTTGCCGGCCTTCGACCGCGACACTACCGGGCGCATCGTTCGCGACGAACTGACCATAGATGGCGAGGGCGGCACCGACCGGGTCGTGGTCAACATCGCCGGTTCGAGCGACTACGTCATGAACATCCATGACAGCGGCGCGGGCGACGACGGCGTCGACACGCTGACCATCGAAGGCACGGAAGTGGCCGACACCTTCCTGTTCCGCAAGAACTTCATCGCCCACCTGGTGCCGGACGGGGCCGGCGGCTACCTGCCGTCGGTCGAGCGCATCAACTACGACGCCGCCACCAACGGCCGTGTCCAGGTCGAGGGCAACGACGGCGACGACCGCTTCTATTTCGACGACAATTCGGCGATCCTCACGGTCGACGGCGGCCTTGGCAACGACTTCTTCCAGGTCGGCCAGATCTTCGGCAGTTCGCGTAACGAGAAGGTCGATGCCGACGGCAAGCTCGACCCCGATAACGGCGCGTATGCCATCCTCTCGGAAGAAGACCGCTTCGAGACGGTCGAGACCACGCTCGGCTATCTGTCGAAGGGCATCACCGTTCCGGCCGTGCTCTACGGCGGCGTAGGCGAGGACATGTTCGTCGTCTATTCCAACCATGCCGATCTCAGGCTGGAGGGCGAGGACGGCAACGACGAATTCGTCATCCGCGCCTTCGCGCTGGCCGACGGCGTCAATGTCAAGGTCAATGGCGGAAACGGCGACGACGTCATCCAGTACAACATCAACGCTCCTGTCGACATCGACGGCGGCGCCGGCTTCGACCGGGTGGTGGTGCTGGGCACAGAGCTTGCCGACACCTTCGTCATCACCAGGGACGGCGTCTACGGCGCCGGGCTGACGGTCAGGATCAGCAATGCCGAAGCACTCGATGTCGACGGCCTCGAAGGCGACGACACCTTCTATGTGCTGTCCACGGCCGACAATCTCGTCACCACGCTGATCGGTGGCCTTGGCAGCGATACGTTCAATGTTGCGGGCGATGTGGTGATGCCCGTCATCTCCGACGACGCCAACGGCGACAGCGGCACCATCACCCACACCGTGACGAGCGCCGATCCGCGCTACAACGGCTTGTTCACGCCGGGCATCGATCTGACCACCAAAGGCAGCACGGCGGTCGCGGTCGATATCGGCGACGGGCTGACGGTGAAGGAAGACGATGTCGCCTCGGTGGATAGCTACATGCTGACCCTGCCGATGGCGCCGGTCGCCGGCACCATCGCCTATGTCACGGTGTCGGCAGCGCAGGCTTCGGCCCAGCAGCGGGCACGGCAGGGCGAGACTATTCTCGTCTCGCTGACCGGCAATGACGGCGACTGGCACGAGGCGGTCACCGTCGCCTTCACCGACGGCGACTGGGCAGGCCAGCGCATCTACGTCAAGGCGATCTCCGACGACGCTGAGGAAGGCAAGACGGTCGTCGCCATCAGCCATTCGGTGATCAACCGCAATGCCGACGGCAGCGCGGCGGCGCTCGACAATTTCCAGATCCCGAACGTGCTGGTGACGGTCATCGACGACGATAAGCCGGACGTCGTCATCACCGAGAGCGGCGGCGGCACCAGTGTGTTCGAGGGCGACGCGGCCGGAGACACCTATACGGTCGTCTTGAGCAAGGAGCCGGCAGAAGGCGAAATCGTCACGGTCACGCTGACCGCCAACAGCGGCCAGATCGGCCTGTCACAAACGACCATCAGCTTCGCGCGGACCGCCTCGGCCGGGGTCTTTGCCTGGAACGATGCGCAGACGATCAGGGTGACCTCGCCCTCCGACGGCACGCCCGAGAACCGCCAGGTCATTACCGTCACCCACACGGTGACTTCGTCCGATCCTGCGGACGGCGTCTATGCGGATGTCGACAGCCAGAAGGTCAGTGTCGAGGTCGTCGATTCCGATACGGCCTCCGTGCAGATCATCGAGACCGACGGCCACACCTCCGTTTCGAAGGCCGGCGAGACCGACAGCTACCAGATCGTGCTGACCACGCAGCCGACCGCGCCGGTCACCGTGCGCATCGCCATCGACGGCCAGGCCAAGGTAGACCTGACCAAATCGCCGCGCGTGGAGCAGGACGGCGACGGCTACTTCGTCACCTTTGACGCCACCAACTGGGACCAGGCGGTGACGGTCAGCCTGATGTTCGACGAGACCGGCACGACGCCGCCGGACGGCGTGCGCGTGTTCTCGCAGCAGCCGCACGACCTGACCCGCATCGGCGGCCCGCTGTTCGTCGACGGCGGCGTGGGAACGGAAGACCGTTCGCTGACGCCTTCGGTGGCCCTGCCGGACGAGTTTAATCCGGAAGTGATCCGCCAGATCGAGGTTGATGACGGCACCGATGTCGACCAACTCGTCGTGTTCAGCGATACCGCGCAGGCGCCGCTCTCCGGCGTGCTGACCGATACGCATATCTCCGGTCTCGGCATGCCTTCGGACCCGCTGGCGGTCGACTACAACGACGGCAACCCGCCGGTCGATATCGCGCGCGGCATCACCTATTCCAACCTTCAGGTCGTCGAAGTGCTGCTTGGCGTCGCCGACGACAGCTTCACCATCGAAAGCACGGCCGAGCAGACGTTGACGGTCGTGCATGGCGGCGGCGGCAGCGATGCGCTGACCGTCACCGGCAGCACCGGGCCGGTCGTCCTGTTCGGCGACACCTCCGCCAATGGCGAGCGCTATTCATCGATACCGGGCACGCCGAACGGCACCGCCTACGGCTTCCTCAATACCGGCGACGACATCATCGATGCGTCTGGCGCCCGCGGCGTCGTCGTCATCGACGGCGGTGCCGGCAAGGATACGCTGACCGGCGGCCACGGCACCAACTTCATCGCCGGCGGCGCCGACGCCGACACCATCTTCGGCGGCGTCGACGGCAAGAACTGGATCATCGGCGACTCGTCCTTCGACGTCGACTACCGCGACCGCACCGTCATCATCGACGACGACGGCGTGAACGCGCAGGGCGAAACCGAAACGGCCGGCGCCGATATCATCACCGGCGGCGACCTCGGCGACGTCATCATCGGCGACCACGGCATCATCACGCAGCAGGCGACCATCGACGGGTCCGACCTCGTGCTGGTGGCGGGCACGCTCGACATGATGATCGACCGCGCGGTCGTGAAGGTGGAGACGTCCAACCCCTCGGTCGGCGGCGACGACGTGATCGACGCCGGCAAGGGGCCGAACATCGTGTTCGGCGGCTTCGGCTCCGATATCCTGAAGAGCACCGGCGGGCAGGACCTGATCGTCGGCGACAACGGCAGCGCCGAATTCGCCAACGGTCTGCCGACGATCGTCCAGACGACCGATCCGGAATTCGGCGGTGCCGACCAGATCACCAGCGCCGGCGGCCGCAACATCCTTGTCGGCGGCTCGGAGGGCGACACCATCCAGGTGCTCGGCGGCAGCGACAACGACATCGGCGACGTCGTGCTCGGCGACAACGGCGTGATCGTGTTCGACGACGAAGGCAACGTCACCAGCATCGAGAGCACCGATCCCGGCTATTACGGCGACGACGTGATCGAGACGGGCGCCGGCGACAACATCGTCATCGCCGGCTCCGGCAATGATCGAGTGACCTCGAAGGGCGGCGACGACGTCATCCTCGGCGACAACGGCAAGGCGACGTTCGAGAACAATATTCTTCTGCGCATCGAAAGCACGCTCGCGGCCTTCGTCGGCCCGGACGGCCCGATCGCCTATGACGACGTGATCGATGCCGGCGACGGCCGCAACGTCGTGTTCGGCGGTAACGGCGACGACGAGATCACCGCCGGCGACGGCGACAGCGTCATCCTCGGCGACAATGGCCTGGCGATCTTCGATAGCCTCGGCCGGCGTATCTCGGTCGAGACGACCGATGTCGCCTATGGCGGCGACGACATCATCACCATCGCAACCGGCGACCATGTGCTGATGGGCGGCTCGTTCGACGACGAGATCACCGCCGGCGGCGGCAACGACGTCATCCTCGGCGACAACGGCATCGCGCTCTATGAAGAGGGCAAGATGGTCTCGGTGCGCAGCGCCTGGACCGAATTTGACGGCGTCGACGTGATCGATGCCGGCGATGGCAGCCACGTCGTGTTCGGCGGTGGCGAGGGCGACGGCATCACCATCGGTACCGGCAACAGCGTGGTGTTCGGCGACAGCGGCTATGCCGAGTTCGACGACACGCTGCCGACGCTCGCCTACTCGATCGATACCGGCAAGGGCGGCGTCGATACGATCCAAACCGGCGATGGCGACCAGATCGTCGCCGGCGGCGTGGATGGCGATTTCATCACCACCGGCGCGGGTTCCGACGTGATCTTCGGCGACAACGCCCGCTTCGAGTTCGCGATCGTCACGATTGCCGGCAAGCGGGTCGCCGACCTTCAGCGCGGCTATGTCATCAGCCCGCTCGACGGTGGCGACGACATCATCGACGCCGGCGCGAGCAACGACATCGTCGTCGGCGGCACCGGCGCGGACGAAATCCACGGCGGCTCAGGCGACGACCGCCTGTTCGGCGACCATGCCTTGTTCGACCTGACCTTGCCGGAGAACCAGCGGGTCATCTCGATCTACATCGGGGCCCAGGACGGCGGCGGCAACGACACCATCTACGGCGACGAGGGCGACGACATCATCGTCGGTCAGCAGGGCGACGACACGCTGTTCGGCGGCGACGGCGACGACGACATCACCGGCGGCCACAACGTGATCGGCGGCGCGGACGGCGACGACACCATCTATGGCGGCAAGGGCGAAGACGTTATCCTCGGCGACAACGGCCTGATCGCCCGCAAGGTGGTCGGTGGAACCTCGTGGAAGGATACCGTCTGGCAGCTTGACCCGCCCGTTCCGGGCAAGGCCGATTCCTTGTTGCGCGATGTGATCCGCTTCGACCTGATCGACGGCGTCGGCGGCGACGACGAAATCCACGGTGGGGCCGACGACGACCGCATCTTCGGCCAGCGTGGCGACGACAGCCTCTATGGCGACGACGGCATCGACGAGATCGTCGGCGGCCTCGGCTCCGACACCATCGACGGTGGCGCGGGCGTCGACTACCTGCTCGGCGACGAAGGCCAGATCCTGCGGGCCTACAATGCCGACGGCTCGGCGCTGCTCAACAGCGACGGAAGCTGGCACCGCGACGTGGTGCTGGAGGAGGTGGCGACGCTGGTCAGCATCGTCTCCCTCAGTTCCAGCAAGACCGTCTCGCGCACGGACCTGGCTTCAAACCTGCTCGATCCGGACATGCTGCTGGTCGGCGGCGTGGTCGATGCCAATGGCGTCAAGGTGACGCTCGCCGGCGGAATATGGGACACGCAGGCCCTCGGCATCGATCTCGAGGTCGCCTATGACGACACCATCGATGGCGGCGAAGGCAACGACGTGATCTTCGGCCAGCGCGGCAACGACACGCTGAACGGCGGCGACGGCGACGACACCATCTTCGGCGACCGCGCTTCCAACGGCAGCGGTTTCCAGACCGATCTGCCCAAGATCGTCAACGCCTATCGCATCATCGGTGCGGACGCGGCCCTCGGCATCGAGCTTCCGCTCGAAGGGGAACTGGTCGTGCCCGGCGTGAACCTGCTGCCGCAGGAACTGACCAACGCCCTGCCGCAGATCGAGCTTCTGCCGGGAGCCGCCGGCTTCCTCGGCGAGTTCGCGGCCAGGAACGACGTCACGCGCACCGACGGCAACCGTATCGAGATATTCGCCTCGGTACTGGCGGACGTGACGCGGGTAGGCGACCTCGCCTATGGCAGCGACACGATCGACGGCGGTGCCGGCAACGACACCATCTTCGGGGACGACGGTAGGATCACGACCATCACCGAGACCGGCCTTGCGGTCATCGACAAGGAGATCGCGGGCCTGTCCGTATCGTTGAATGGGCTGTTGCAGGACCTGGCGTCGCTCGATTTTGCCAAGAACGCGCTCGACGCCGACCCCAACGCGGCCATCGTCGACGTAACGGTCGGTGGCGATACCATCTTCGGCGGCGACGGCGACGACACCATCTTCGGTGACACCGGAACGATCGTCGTGCCGGCGACCTCGCTGACGCTGGTCGGGGAGAGCCTCACGGCGGCAGCGCTCAGCCTGCACGGCTGGCTGATGGACTTCCAGACGGTCGTGGCCGACCTGTCCTACACCGCGCATGCGGCAGGCGAGCAGGTCATCGCCGACTTCGGGGTCAAGACCAACACGCCGGCCACGGCTTTCGCCGCCGGCAAGACGGAACTGCGCGCGGCCACGCACCGGCTCGATATCGGCAACGACACCATCCACGGCGGCGACGGCAACGACCTCGTCGTGGGTGACCATGGCGTCATGGTGCTGCCGGTGGTGAGTGCTGCGAATGCCGGTACGCTGGCCGGCGTCGCAACCACGGAGTTGAATGCCGTCAACAAGGCGCTGGCGGCGCAGGACAAGACGCTGACCGCGGTGCTCAAGGCCCACATCAGCCGCGATCACGCCATCGACGCCAACGCCAACAAGATCGGCAACTGGCTGTTCGGCAACGGCCTCGGCTATGCGCTCAATGTCGGCAACGACCAGTTGTTCGGCGATGACGGCGACGATGTCCTGATCGGCGATGTCGGGTTGATCGAGCAGCCGATGCTGACGATCGGCAGCACCAAGTCGACCGCGAAAAAGATCGCGGACGGCCTGCAGAATGCCTTCTTCAAAACCATCGACCGCCTCTATCTCGGCAATATCAGCGCCGCGAAGGCGAGTGCGGAGGCCTGGGGCGTGCAGGCGACCCTGGGCAAGAAGATGGCCGACTGGTCGAAGAACGGCTCGACCAGTTCCTGGCTGCTCGACGCCAAGGACAAGCGGCAGGCGCAGCGGCCGGACGCCGACTACATCGTCCTCAACAATGACCTCATGGAGGGCGGTGTCGGCAACGACCTGATGTTCGGTGACATGGCCGCCGTCATTCCGGTCATCACCGCCACGACCACGGACGGCATGATCCAGAGCATGCGGGTCCTTCCCGTGGGCGAGACGGGCGCCACGGTGACCGCCACGCTTCGCTACGTCTACAATTTCGGCGCCTTCGGGCCTCTGCACGGCGCGGTGACGAAGGATGTGAATGCACGCTCGCCGTTCAGCATCGATGCCGACCGGTTGATCGGCGGAGATGGCGACGATGTTCTCTACGGCCTGCTCGGCGACGACTATTTGTCGGGCGGCGACGGCAACGACCAACTCTCCGGCGGCAACGGCTACGACACCGTCAATGGCGGCATCGGCACCAATATCTATGCCTTCGACCGCAAGCGCGACTCGGTCGAGGCCGGCGGCGGTAAGGACGTGGTTCGCCAGACGCTCGACGCCGGTTCTGCCAGCCTCGTGCTGGGCCGGGACTGGATAAGCCCGCTGATGGTGCAGTTGGGTGCCGACGCCAGGGCGGCGGCAGCCTCGCTGGTGCCGACCGGGTTGAATGCAGTCAGGATCGGAAAGGCCGCCAAGCTGCCCAAGGGCATCAGCGCGACGCCGAAGGTCATCAACGCGGTGGCGGAGGCGCCGCACTACCGGCCGACCGCCGACCTGGAGTACGTCGCAGGGTTCGATGCGACGACGCTGCCGAGCGAGGATGAGGTCGCGCCCGACAACAGGATGTTGGCGCAGGCAGGGCTGTTCATGACGTTCGCGGCGCAGGCACCGCTGAAGGCCACGCAGGCCGATGATACGGCATCGGCTGCGCCGGAGGCCGGCAGCAGTGTCGCCAGCCCCTCCGAACTGATATCGGGCATTCGCAGCGGCGATATCGTGATCGAAGGGATGACGGCGATCCCGCTGGCTCTGGCCGGCGCAATGAGCGGGCTCGGCAACGTAGCGATCAAGGTTTCGGAGGAAGCAGGGCCGGACCTCGATCTTGATGTCCTGTTCTTCGATACCGATACCGGTTCGTTCGTGCCCCAGGTGGACGCCGACGACGACATCGCGTTTCACTGACGCATCTTGCAGCCGGGCGGCGGGTCCGCTTGGCTGCAAGGCTGCGGCCTGAATCGGGGTAGGGGCCCAGGCTGTGTGGCCGCAATGGATCAAGATGCCCTGAAGCGGCGTATCCAAGGGCACCCCCAGCAAATGGGTGAAACCCGTTCGCCTCCGGAAATGCGGCTGACCCAAAAGAGGGAAGGGCGACTCCGCCGGCCTCACGGAACCAGAATCTCGCGGTGCCTGTAATCAGGAGGCCCGGTCGAGTCCGGGCCTCAAGCTTATCCGATCAGCAACTCGTCGTCGTCGATCGTCTGGCCGCGGATTTTGCGGAACATCTCGATCAGGTCCTCGATCTGCAGGCCCTTGCGCTCTTCTCCGCTGACGTCGAGCACGATCTCGCCACCATGCAGCATGACGGTGCGGTCGCCGAAGTCGAGCGCCTGGCGCATGGAATGCGTGACCATCAGCGTCGTCAGCTTGCGCTCCGAGACGAATTTCTGGGTCAGTCCCATGATGAATTCGGCCATGCCGGGATCGAGTGCCGCGGTGTGCTCGTCCAGCAGCAGCATCTGCGACCCGGTCAGCGTGGCCATGACCAGCGATACGGCCTGCCGCTGCCCGCCGGACAACAGGTCCATGCGGTCGCCAAGCCGGTTTTCCAGCCCGAGGTTGAGTTCTGCGATGCGCTCGCGGAAGCTGGCGCGGCGTTGCGCGTTGAGCGCCAGCGTCAGGCCCCGGCGCTTGCCGCGCCTTTCCGCCAGGGCCAGGTTTTCCTCGATGGTCAGCGCGCCGCAGCTTCCCGCCAGCGGGTCCTGGAACACGCGCGCCACCAGTTCGGCACGCCGCACCGTCGGCTTGCGCGTCACGTCCTTGTCGCCGATGAGCACATGGCCGGCGCTGGGCACGATGTCGCCGGCCAGCACGCCGAGCAGCGTCGATTTGCCGGCCCCGTTGGAGCCGATCACCGTGACGAACATGCCCTTGTCGATTTCGAGGTTGATGCGGTTCAGCGCTCTTTTTTCAAGCGGCGTGCCCCGGCCGAAAACGACGTCGATATCCTTGAGCGAGATCATCGGCCACCTCCGTTGCGCAGGCGCGGTAGCACCAGGGCGAAGGTGACGAGCACGGCCGTTACCAGATTGAGGTCCGATGCCTGCAGGCCAAGCGCGTCGCTGGAAAGCGCAAGCTGGATGGCGATGCGATAGAGGATGGAGCCGATGACGCAGCCGATCAGCGCCATCAGGATGCCGCGCGCCCCGAACAGAGTCTCGCCGATGATGACTGCGGCAAGGCCGACCACGATGGTGCCGACGCCCGAGGTGACATCGGCAAAGCCGTTGGTCTGCGCAAACAGCGCCCCGCCCAGCGCCACCAGCGCGTTGGAAATCGCCATGCCGAGGTAGATCTGCCCGGCGCTGTCCACCCCTTGCGCCCGCGCCATCCGGGGGTTGGCCCCCGTGGCGCGCATGGCCAGGCCCGCATCGCTTTCGAGGAAGCGCCACACGACCACCAGCGCGATCACCGCCAGCACGCCGATGAACAGCGGACGCACCAGATAATCACGTAGGCCGAGCCCGAAGAAGGGCGTGAGCATCGTATCGGCGTTGATGAGCGCGACGTTCGGCCTTCCCATCACCCTGAGGTTAACCGAAAACAGCGCGATCATGGTCAGGATCGATGCCAGAAGGTGCAGGATCTTGAAGCGCACGTTGAGGACCGCGGTGACCAACCCTGAGATGGCGCCGGCCACCATCGCGACAAGGGCCGCCAGCCACGGGTTGACCCCGGCCAGGATAAGCACCGCCGCCACGGCGGCACCCAGCGGAAACGAGCCGTCGACCGTCAGGTCGGGGAAGTCGAGCACGCGGAAGGCCAGATATACCCCGATGGCCACGAACGCGTAGACGAGACCGAGTTCGACGGCGCCCCAAAAAGCGATCTGGCTCAAGATTGCCTGTCTTTCAGCAGCATGCGCACCTCATGGACTCTTTTCGCGGCCGAGGTTCGGCTTGTCGGTCTTGTTGCGTAGGGCTACGCACCGGGTGGTGTGGCGAGGCCGGGCAACCGTCAGGCCGCCCGGCCCTGCATTCTTATTCGACCACCTTGGTGGCGCGCGAAAGGACGCTTTCGGGCAGCTTCAGCCCGATCTTCTCGGCTTCCTTCTTGTTCACGACGAGATCGGTGCCTTTGGCCACGGTCACCGGGATGTCGCCGGGCTTCTCGCCCTTGAGGATGCGCACGACCACTTCGCCGGTCTGCACGCCGACATCGTAATAGTTGAAGCCAAGGGCGGCGATCGAGCCGCGGGTCACCGAATCCGTGTCGGCGGTGAACAGCGGCAGCTTGGCTTCCTCGGCCACCGAGACCGCGGCCTCCAGCGCCGAGATGATGGTGTTGTCGGTGGGCACGTAGATGGCGTCCACCCGGCCGACCAGCGCGCGGGCCGCGCCCTGCACTTCGGCCGTCTTGGTGGCGGCGGATTCGACCACCGTGATGCCGGCTGGTCCGGCCGCTTCCTTCAGGGCGGCGAGCAGCGACACCGAGTTGGCTTCACCGGAATTGTAGAGGTAGCCGATGGTCTTCACCTGCGGCAGAATTTCCTTGATCAGCTCGATATGCGCGGCAACCGGCGACATGTCGGAAAGACCGGTGACGTTGCCGCCCGGCTTGTCCATGTCCTTGACGAGTTGCGCACCGAGCGGATCGGACACCGCAGTGAACACCACCGGGATGTCTTTGGTGGCCGAAACCACGGCCTGGGCCGAAGGCGTCGAGATCGGCACGATGACGTTGGGAGCATCGCCGACGAACTGGCGCGCGATCTGGGCGGCAGTGGCCGGGTTGCCCTGGGCAGACTGGTAGACGAACTTCAGGCCCTCGCCTTCCTTGTAGCCGGCTGCCGCTAGCGCGTCCTTGACGCCGTCGCGGGCGGCGTCGAGCGCGGGGTGCTCGACGATGGCCGTCACGGCGACCGTGACATCCTCGGCCTGCGCCGGAAGCGCGAGAGCGGCGGTGGCCGCCAATGCAAGAAACAGAGCTTTCATCCTAAGTCCCTCCGAAAGTGGTTATCGTGACCTCTATGTCATTCTGCAGCCCGATGAAAGCTTGCTGAGACAATTTTGTTCAATGCGATCCTCGCCTGCCAGCGTGGGCAGAAAACGGCGGTCTGCGGCCGCTACGGAGGAGGCCGCGCTGCCGTTCGCCGGGGCGTGCCGGCAACCGCTATATTCCCTCATCTTGGTTCGACATTCGATCCTGCCCGCGAGATCGGCGCTCGCCGAGCGCGATAAGTCGAAAGGATCGCTCGAAGCTTGGGATCTCCGGCCTTGAACGTGAAAGGTGGCTCAGGCCGGGTTCTCAGCCGCACATGGCGCGGAGGATTTTCCCGGTTTTGGGATCGGTCTCGATCGTCACCCGCTCCAGCCGGTAGTCCATGGTCACGCCCTGGCCGGGCCTGATCTGGCGGACGGTCGTCGCGCCGGTCAGTTTCATCGCCTGCGCGTCGGATATCCGATCCATGCCCACCAGCCGCTCCACCGCGGCCCTGTCGCAAACGCCGGAAGGCGGCTGCGACGCCACCGTTTCACTCTGGCAACCGGCAACCACGGCGGCCGCGCCAGCCAAGCCCGCCAGAAATATCCGTCGATCCATCACTATGTCTCCAAATTCAGCATGGGCTTATCCGCCAGGCCGGATGAATGGGATCTGAATGACGGACATGATGGCAAGAGCAAGATCGGAGCTTCGGCAGCCGGATTGTCAGCGATGTTCCGGCGGTTTTGGCGCGCCTTGGCTTGCTTTTGTCCAAGATGGGTATGGCGAAAATCCAATCAAAGATTGGCACACGCCAGATTCTGGATTTAGTATACACTTGTCCGTCCGTAGCCGTTGCGGACAAGGCTGTACCTCAGTTGGAGTTTCAGATGGCGAGTAAGCGGTGCATCTGCGGGGTCCTTGCGAGTGTCAGGCGACGGCTTTTTATCCTCATCCGGCCGAAATTGCAGGGTACTGTACAGAATCCCAGCGAAGATGATTGGACGTGGCCTCCGCCGTGTTAGCAAGCTACTCATCACCCTGGCCGTCGTTACGTATATGGATATGCTGATTAGAATAGGAGAAGGGAACATTACAGCAATATCGAAGATAAAATAATTTAGGTGTTGGGAATAATTAATGGTTGATATGAATGCGAAATAATCTTCGATCAATAGACCTTAATCTATTGGTTGTTTTTGATGCGCTAATGGAGACGCGGCACGTAACCCGCGCAGCCAACCAAGTGGGCCTCAGTCAACCGGCCATGAGCAGCGCGCTGCGTCGCCTGCGCAGCGCGCTCGGTGACGAATTGCTGGTTCGGACGCCAGCCGGGATGCAGGCGACGTTGAAGGCGCTGGAACTCGCCGAACCCGTGCGATTGATCCTGCGACAGATCGAGCGTGCGCTTGAACCGGATAGCGCGTTCGATCCCGCCAAGGCAGAGCGGACGTTTCGCATACGGCTATCGGACGTGCTGGCCATGCTAGTCCTACCGTCCTTACTCGGACGTTTCGGCGCAGCCGATAGTCACATGTCCCTCGATGTGGTGCACCTCCCGCCCGATGGTACGATCGATGCGCTGGAACGTGACGAACTCGACATGGCCGTCAGCTTCGGACTCGCGCACGGAAACACGATCCTGTCGGAACCGCTGATGTCGGACCGGATGGTCTGTGTGGTGCGGCGTGGTCATCCATTCAGCACGACCCCGCCGTCGCTGGAGCGTTTCCTCGCGGGAAGACATGTGCGCGTCTCCATGTCGCCGGCGGACCTCCGCTTCGTAGACGATGTGTTGGTCTCGGACGATCACCGACGTGACGTAGCCATCAATCTGCCGCACTGGCTCGTCGTGCCGCGCGTCCTGCACGAAACCGACTTCGTCGCCGTGATGCCGGAGAGGTTCTTTCTGTCGCTCGCGGACGAAAGGCTGGTCAGTTGCGAGCTGCCTTTCGCGAGCTCCGCTTTTTCCTGGTCGCTCTACTGGCATCGGCGCCATGACAGGAACCCCGCCATCCGCTGGCTGCGTGAAAGTTTGCGGATGGCGGTCAGCTAAAGCGCTTTATCGTCGGATCAGGACCTAACGAACGCGCCGGCTTCCGCCAGGCGCTCGATCTCGTCGCGGTTGCAGCCCAGCCAGTCTGCTAGGATCACGTCGCCATGTTGTCCGAGAAGCGGCGGCGGCGACGGCTCGGGCGGCGGCATATCGTCGAAGCGGAGGGCGCTGGCGATATAGCGCAGATCGCCGACTTTCGGGTGCTGCATCGTGCGGGAGACGCCCCGGGACTTTAAGTTCTCGGCCTCGCAGACCTCCCCGACCGAGCGGATCGCGCCGCATGGCACGGCGGCGTCGGTCAGCCGGTCGAGCCAGTGATCTCTCGGCTTTTTCCAGAACATGGGCGCGAGGAGATCGCGAAGCTTCACGCGGTTCTCCGCGCGTTTCGGTGCCGTGGCGAAGTCCGGTTCCAGGAGCAGTTCCTCGCGGTCGACCGCACGGCAGAAGCTCGACCAGAACTTGTCGTTGGCGACGCCGAGGTTGAACCAGCCGTCGCTTGCTTCGAAGGGCTCGTAAGGGCTGATCGTGGGATGGGCGTTGCCGCGCCGCGTCGGTATCTTCCCGGAGGCGAAATACATGCCGGCATTGAAGGTGAGCAGCGACGCCATGCAGTCGAGCATGGAAACGTCCACGCGGCCGCCCTTGCCGGTGCGCGAGCGTTGCGCCAGAGCCGCAAGTACGGCTTGTGCGGCGTAAAGGCCGGTGACCAGATCGGCGATCGACGTGCCGACCTTCATCGGTGGACCGTCGGCGTCGCCGGTTATCGACATGACGCCGCCTTCACCTTGCAAGATGAGGTCGTAGCCAGGCCTGCCTGCTTCGGGACCGGATCGGCCAAAACCAGATATGCCGCAGTAAATGATCTGCGAATTGACCTTGCGCAGATCATCGTAGCCGAGGCCGAGACGGTCCGTGGCCCCGGGGCGGAAATTCTCGATCACGACGTCCGCCTTGGCGGCGAGATCGAGCGCCAACTGCTTGCCGGCCTTCGACTTCAGATCAATCGCGATGCTGCGCTTGTTGCGGTTGACCGACATGTAATAGGCGCTCTCGCCCTCCACGAAAGGAGGGCCGTAGCTGCGCGACTCGTCGCCCTGGCCGGGCGATTCGACCTTGGCGATGTCTGCGCCAAGGTCTCCAAGCTGCATAGTCGCGAACGGACCCGAAACAACCCGACAGAGGTCGAGGATCCGAATCCCTTCGAGAGGTCTGGCGTCAGACCATTGCATCGGCCAAATCCGCCATGCTCGGGACGATGATGTCCGGCTTATAGGGGGTGCGCTCGAACGGGCGGCTGCGGCGGTCGATGAAGGCGGCGCGCATTCCGGCCGCCTTGGCGCCGATGCAGTCAAAGGTGTGGTTCGCGACGAAGAGCACCTCGTCGAGCTTCACGCCTGCCAATTCCGCACCCTTTTCATAGGTGGCGCGGTGCGGCTTGAAAGCGTTGGCCTCGGCGACCGAGATGACCTGATCAAACGGGAACTTGTGCCACTTGAGCGCTTCCTGGAGCATGTCCGGATCGCCGTTCGAGAGCACGACCATCTTGTACTTGGTCTGTAGTTTCGCAAGGGCAGCGGGTACTTCCGGGAAGCAGGTGAGCTTGACGATCTCCGAAACGAGATCGCGAACTTCGTCCATCGTGTAGTCGATACCGGCACGCTCCAGGACGTGGGCGACCGACATGTGGCCGATCTCGCGATACGGCGTGTGCTGGCGATGCAGCAGCGCGTCGATCATGGAATTCTCGAAGTGATTGCGGCGCCACCAGGTGACAAAGCGGTGCGGTGAAAGCGTCGAGCCCTTCGACTTCAGATACGGTTCGGCGATCTTGGTGAGGCCGCCCTGCATGTCGACTACGGTGCCGTACTGGTCGAACATGCAGACCGTCACGGTCTTCTTGAGTTCGTTGATGTTAGTAGCCATTTGTGCGCTGTCCTCTTCTAGCGTTCGACGACCAGATTGGCGAAAAATGCAACATCTGTGAAATCGATAGTTATTCTATCGATATTCATGACATGAATGGCTCCGACGCCGCCGTCCTGTCCTGATGCAACGCGCGGAATCGGGCGATGTCCTCGATCTCGACAGGTTCGGTGGTGAGCCGCAGCAGGCCGTCGAACTCCTGTTCGAACTCTTCGGCGAAGCGGCGGCCAGAAAAGACCGCCGAGGCGATCGTGCCGGGCGTGATGCAGTCGCCGATGCGGGCGAGCGTTGTGACGGGTGCATCCGGCTCCGAGGCAAGGCGGGTAGCGAGCTCCTCGTACAGCCCGATGCGCGGCAGGCGCGCCGTGACCATCACGATCGAGGCGGCGGGTATGGATTGCCGGCGACCGGTGAATACACAGGCAAGTTCGGCCTGGCCGTTAGAGGCGCCGGCAAGGTTGCGCGTTACATGAAGGTCGATATCGAGTTCGAGCAGGCGTTGCTGGATCTTGAACTGTTCCAGCGTATTGGCGGTCCAGGCGGAGACCGCGGCGTTGGGCGTTGCAAGGGACACCTGAAGCCCGCGAGCCTTCAGGGTCTCGGCAACGACGCCGCCCATGTAGAAATCGTCGTCGTCGAAGACGAGCACCGGTCCTTCGATCTGCGTGCCGGCCATCACGTCGTCCGGCGTGTAAACGTGGACGTCGCTGCCCAGCGCGATCGCCTTGTGATTGGAGCGGCCGAAGCCGTCGGCGCGCCAGTTGGCGCCGGTCGCGATGACGACGGTCTCTACGCCCATGTCGAACACGTCGGTCGCCGTCATCTCGCTTTCGCGATAGACAGATACGTTGGTCATCTTGTTCAACTGGCCAACGCGCCAGTCGCGGACGCGCGCCCATTCAGACAGGCCGGCGAGTTGGGATTCGCGTGTAACACGGCCGCCGAGGTCGCGCGTGGCTTCCGCCAGATGCACCTCATAGCCGCGATTGCCGAGCGCCTGCGCGCATTCCAGCCCGGACGGGCCGGCGCCGACGATCAGCACCGGCTTTTCCGACCTGGCGGGCCGGTAGCGTTCCGGATGCCATCCGCGCTTGTACTCTTCGCCGATGGTCGGGTTCTGCGTGCAGTTGATCGGCGCGCCGACATTGTAGCTTGCGACGCACATGTTGCAGCCGATGCATTCGCGGATGTCTTCGAGCCGACCCTCGTCGATCTTCTTGGGAAGAAACGGATCGGCGATCGACGGGCGGGCCGAGCCGATCAGGTCGAGGATGCCGCGCCTGACCTGCGAAACCATGCTGTCCGGCGAGGTGAAACGCCCGGTTCCGATGACCGGTTTCGTCGTGACCTGCTTCACATATTTCGCGTAGGGTTCCTGGTAACCCTCCTTGGCGAAACGGCTGGTCTGGCTGTCTTCCGGCCAGCCGCTGACCTTGACGTCCCAGGCGTCGGGCAGTTCCGCGAGCATGGCGATGATGTCGCGGCCCTCCTCCTCGGCGACGATGCCGTCCGGGCCGGAAAGCTCGTCGATCGTGTAGCGCACCACGACGCCGCATGTGTCGCCGACGGCGTCCTTGGTGTCTTCGATGACTTCACGCAGAAGCCGGACGCGGTTCTCGAGCGGGCCGCCATATTCATCGATGCGATGGTTGCGGCGCCGCGACAGGAAAAACTGAAGCAGTTCGAGGTCGTCGGCAGCGTAGACGTAGATAATGTCGAAGCCGACTTCCTTGGCCTTCAATGCGGCCCGCTTGTGCCATCCGCGGTAGGCCTTGATGTCCGCCTTGTCCATCGCCTTTGCCTGCATCGGATCGCGCCGGGACGGGAAGTCGGTCGGCGAGAGCATCGGTTCACGGGTGTAGCGGTTGGCGACCGCCCAGCCCCCATGGGCGAGTTCCGCGCCCGCGAGGGCGCCGTGGGCGTGGATCGCGTCCGTCAGGAGCCGAAGCGACTTCTCGTCGCCGCTTTCCCATAGCTTGACCTGCGGGAACGGCGTCGAATCCGAACTGGGATGAATGGAGAGAATATCCGTGCAGACCGCTCCCCAGCCGCCCTCGGCCTTCACGCCGCGCATCGCCGCATGGCCACGGGGGAGAGTCGCGCTCAGGCCATTGCAATGCGGAACCTGATAGAAGCGGTTCTTGCAGGTCACAGGGCCGATCTTCACCGGCTCGAAAAGGATGTCGTATCTCGGATCGCGCAATTTTTTACCTTGGTTTCGTGGCTGCGGGCTTCGTCAGGATGATTGTCGGTTATAATGTGTACTGTATCCAGAAAATTGGTCAACTGGGTGATGCAAGGCAGGATCGTTGACAATATAAGGCCAAATGAGGGTGGCATAATCCGGCATCCTTGCCGAAGGAGCGTTCTTTGTATACGTGAATGATGATCATGAGGAACTGATGATGGATGAGACAGCCGCGCGCCAGGCATTCGAGAAGGCGCTGGAAACGCACCGCCCGGACTTCGGAACATTCTTTCTGGCCCGTCTGATGGATCTGGATATATCCTATCCGGAAGACTGTTGCCGCATTGCGTTTCCGGTGCGGGATTTTCTCTTCAATCCGCAGGGAACCCTGCATGGCGGTATCATCGCCACCGTGATGGATATTTCGATGGGCCATCTGCTGAAGCAGGCGTTCGGCGCGGGCGGGGCGACGCTCGAAATGAAGCTGCAATACATGCGGCCGGTGACGGCTCCGAGCGCGGTCTGCGAGGGGCGCTTCCTGCGCAAGGGGCGCAACATTTCCTTCCTGGAATCGCGCATGTTCGATGCGGAGGGCCGCCTGTGCGTGCATGCGACCGCGACCTGGAGGCCGGCGCAGCCGGCGGCCGCATGAACGCCGTTTCGCGGGCATCCTGCATCGAGGAACTCGTTACGCGGCTGGGCGTGGAGAACGTGCTCACTGACAACGCGGAAATGGCGAAGTATCAAACCGCCGCGCGCTACGATGACGGCAAGGCGGCGTTCGTTGTGCGGCCACGCGATGTCGACTCCATTTCTGCTGCGGTCGCCATCTGCCGGCGTCACGGCGTCACTTTGATCCCGCAAGGCGCGAATACCGGACTGGTCGGAGCCGCCGTTCCCGGACCTGCGGGCGCCGACGGGGTCCTGTCGCTCGACCGGCTCGCCAGGGAAATCACGCTCGACCTCCCGAACAGGTCGGTGCGGGTGTCAGCCGGCGTGCTTCTGTCTGACCTCAATACCGAACTTGAGAAGCACGGGCTGGCCTGTCCGATCGATCTCGGTGCCGATCCATCCATCGGCGGCATGGTCGCGACCAATACCGGCGGCGCGCGCTTCATCCGCTATGGCGACCTGCGGCACAGCGTGCTCGGTCTGAAGGTCGTGCTCGCCGACGAGGCCGGGACCGTGGTCGACCTCGCCGGTGGCCTGCGCAAAAACAATGTCGGTCTCGATCTGAAGCAGCTCTTCATCGGCACCGGCGGCGCCTATGGCATTGTCACCCATGTCGACCTCGACATCCAGAAATTGCCGCGCCAGTCGGCGACCGCCCTGGTCGTGCCGGAGAGCCGTGCGTCGGTGCTGCCCCTGCTGCTCGCTTCGGAGGAAGCCTTCGGAGGTGACCTGACCTCATTCGAAGGCATGTCCGGCGAAGCGATCGGCTGCGTCTTCCGGCATGTGCCCGACACACGTAACCCGTTCGCGCCGGAGCCGATCCCGGACTACGCGGTGCTGATCGAGTTGACCCGATCGACCTCGGAATCGGCAGCGCAGGAGAATCTGGCTGCGCATCTGGGCGATTTTCTCGGCCAGCAGTTCGAAGCGGGCACGATTGTCAATGCCGTGATGGATCATCCGGAGTCGCTTTGGAAGATTCGTCACTCGATCTCCGAGGCACTGCGCGAGGAGGGCAGGGTCATCGGGCTGGACATTTCGGTCCGGCGCGGCGATCTCGAACGCTTTCATGTCGAGGCGCGGTCGCTCGTCACGCGCGACTATCCATGGCTTTCGATTTGCGACTTCGGCCATTGCGGCGATGGTGGAGACCACTTCAACCTGGTTTGGCCGAAAAAGGCAGACCGGCCGTACGACACCGCGGTGGCGAAGGAAGTTCGCACTCGGATATATGAGATTCTGGTCCGTGGTTTCGGCGGCAGCTTTAGCGCGGAGCATGGCATTGGCCCCGCCAACCAGATCTATCGCGGCATGTTCCTCGGCGCAGCCCACCTCGATATCGAGAGACGAGTCGGCGAGGCTCTGACAGGCGGCCGCCTGCTGGGTCGAGCCTTCGGCTGATCGGCCGCCTGAAGTTCGGAGAGCCGGGACACTTTCGTCACCCGGCTCTCTCGTCGTTCCAACTTAGAACTGTCGGTCCCTGGTGTCCTCGACGGTCCAGCGTTCGGTGACCTTGCCCTCGGTCGAGATTCCCTCGAGCGATATGCGGATGCGGGGACCGAGAACCTTGGCGCCCATCCTTACGAACTCGAAGAGCGCGGCATAGATTTCGGCAGCGACGGGGTTTGCCGCCAGGATGCGGTTCGTCCGGCGCACCGTATACTTGCCGTCACCGTCACTTATCACCTCGATCTCGTCGCCTGCGAGCTTTGCCAGCGAACTGACGATCTCGACGAGATCGGCGGCCTTGGAGCCTGCCGCGCCGAATGTCGCCTTGAACTCGCCGAAAAACTGGATGGCCGTCATGCGTGCGGCATGGCCGATCAGATACGCCGCCTGTTGGACACCATACATCTCCTGCGCGGTGACGATCGCGTCCTCGACATAGCCGAGCGCGAAGTTGCGGCGCGCTTTGGCGAGGCGCTCGTCCGGCCATTCCTCGGGTGAGAGCTTCGGCGCCTTGTCGGCATCAAAGTCCGGCGAAGAAGTAGCGGGTTCGAAACGCAGATGCTGGTCTTGGTCGAGATCGTGATCATGCTCGATGAAGTAGCCTTCATCGTAGGGTTCGCCCTGCTGGTAAACCTTGGTCACCACGAAGGCGAGGCGCTTGGTGCCGAGCGAGAAGCCGTTGAAAGGGTGCCAGCCGGCGAACATCGCATGCTCGACCGCGGGCGGCACCGCGAACAGGCTCTGGCCCGGGAAGCTCCATGCCGGTGGCAGATAGCGGATCCAGACCTTCTTCGGCGATTCCTCGATATACTCCATCGTCAGGCCGCCGATGGCGTTGGAGAAGTAGTGATAACGACCAGCGACGACTGCCGGCGGCAGGCTGCGGTCGATACCGAGCTTGTCGACGCCTTCGAGGAAATGGCTGCGCTGATGGCGGCGAAGGATCAGATACTTCAGACGGGCGAGATCGTCGCCGCCCTTCTCGCGTAGCACGGTCAGCTGGATAGCGCTCCAGTGGAGTCCCCAGAAGCGCCCGATCGTCTCGCAGCGCTTTCGGACGGTCCATGTGTCGATGACTGAACTCGCGGCGGCCATAGTTATCTCTCTCCGGTATACAAAAAACTTAATGGCAGTGTCGAACTACGCTATATATTTTACATCGCGCAGCGCAAGTGCCAGATTGCGCCTTTTATCGGCTTGACGCGTCGGCTTAAACGGAATATTGAATACAGTGTTCTCAAATTTTGGTAGAGCAAGATGCTCAAGGCGGACAGCGTGAATATTTCGATTCAAGACCCGACCTCGCAGCCGCTCGGGCGGCATGGCAATTTCTCCCCGGATGAAGCGGGCGAGTTGAGCGACGCCAAGCGCCTGTTCCCCGGCGGTGCGCTCGGCGGCAATGCGTTGCCTGAAGGCACGGGCTTCGTATTCAGCCATGGCGACGGGTCGCGCTTCTGGGATGTCAGCGGTAACGAGTATATCGACTATGTGCTCGGTTCCGGCACGATGTTCGTCGGGCATGCGCACCAGAAGATCCGCGATGCCGTTGCCGATCAGGCGACACGCGGCACGCACTTTTTCGCCTATCTGAACGAGCCGGCCGTCCAACTGGCCCGGCGCGCGACGCCCTACATCCGCTGCGCCGAGCGTATCCGCTTCACCACTGCCGGTTCGGATTCGACCTTCCACGCCATCCGTCTGTCGCGCGGCTTCACCGGCCGCGAGAAGATCATCAAGTTCGAGGGCGCCTATCACGGCGTGCATGATTATGCGCAACTGAGCACGGCGCCGAAGTCGCCGAACAACTTCCCGAATCCGCAACCCGACACGGCCGGTATTCCCGAGGCCGTTCGCGACCTGATGCTGGTTGCGCCATTCAACGACATCGATACGTTCGCGGCTCTGTGCGCCGAGCATGCGCATGAAGTCGCCGCCGTCATCATTGAGCCGATCCAGCGCATCATCTCGCCGAAGCCGGGCTTTTTGCAGGCGGTTCGTGAGATCACCGCCAAGCACAACATCGTCATGATCCTCGACGAGGTCGTCACCGGTTTCCGCTACGGTCTTGGCGGCGCACAGCAATATTTCGACGTGGTGCCCGATCTTGCCACCTACGGCAAGATTTTTGGTGGCGGCCTGCCGATGGGCGCCGTCGCCGGCCGCGCCGACATCATGGATCAGGCCGATCCTTCGAAGAAGGGCACGCCGGGCTACGTGTACCAGAACGGCACGTTGCAGGGGCATCCGCTCGGCTGCGCCGCCGGCCTGGCGACGCTCGACATCCTGGAAGAGCCCGGTCTCTACGATCGCGTCTTTGCGATGGCGGACAAGCTGCGTGCCGGTCTTCAGGAAGTCTTCGACCGCAACGACATGGGTATCACCGTGTTCGGCGAAGGTCCGATGTGGCACATGCTCTTTACCGACAAGGTGCCCACCAACTGGCGCGAATACATCGCTTCGGACCTGAAGAAGCTTGCTGTGATGGAAGCGCAAATCCTCAAGCAGGGCCTCTTCGTCCTGCCGCAGAACCGCCGCTTCATCTCGATCAAGCACACGGACCGCGATCTCGAGCAGACATTCGAGGCGATGGACCGCGCCTGCCACACCTTCAAGACGGCGATCGCCTGATCGTAGACGCTTCCAATCGAGCCGGCGCACGACCTGCGCCGGCTTTTACGTTTGCGGACCAGGGCAGAGCACAGGTTCGCTTCAACTTCCCCCATGAAAGGCGAACCGGATGAGCGGCCACGACACCATCAATCCATCGGTACTCATGCGGCCGACCGGGCCGTGGGCGCACGGTGTCCGCGTTCCCGCAGGCAAGGAATTGCTCTTCGTCACGGGGCAGGTCGCCGTGCGTGCCGACGGCGCGATCCCTGAAGGCGCGCAAGCGCAGGCGGAAATGGTCTGGGGCAATGTGATAACAGTGCTGGAAGCCGCCGGTATGGGCGTCGACGACATCGTTCGCACCGGCGTCTACGTAACCTCTGCCGAGTTCCTGCCCGTCGTGAATGCCGCGCGCAACAAGGTTCTCGGCGATGCGACGCCGGCGACGACCGTTCTCGTGGTGCCGGCTCTGGCCAATCCGAAATACCTCATCGAAGTCGACGTCATCGCCGCCAAATGAAAAAGCCGCCTGAGGCGGCCTTTCTACATCCAGGGCGCTGATCGATTCAGCGCTTTCCCGTTATGATGCGCGCATCGACGATGGTGAGGCCGTCGCTATTTGCGATCACCGGGTTCACGTCGATCTCGGTGATTTCGGCATGGTCGGCGATCAACTGCGAGAGCCGCACCATCGCATCGGCAAGCACTTCGCGATCGACGGCTGGACCGCCGCGATATCCGTCCAGCAGCGATTTCGAACGCAGGCCGGCGACCATATCGGCCGCATCTGCCCGCGACAGCGGCGCCATGCGGAACGTCACGTCGCTGAGTATCTCGACCAGGACGCCGCCGATGCCGAGCATGACGACCGGGCCGAAATTCGGGTCGCGGAAAGCGCCCATGACCAACTCGACACCTTTCTTGACCATCGGCGAAATGATGACGCGCGCGCCTGGATCGCCGACTTTCCCGCCAATCTCGATGAGGCGTGCGAAGGCGTCCGCAGCGGTGCCTGCCGTGACGTTCAGGATGACACCGCCGACATCGCTCTTGTGCACCACCTTAGGCGAGACGATCTTCAGCGCCGCGGGCTCATCAAGAGCCGCGACGGCGGCGACGCATTCCTCCGCGGTCGTCGCGACCCTGGCTGCGCCGACCGGCAGTCCGTATGCCTGCATGATCTCTCTTGCGTCGGGTTCCATCAGGAAGCCGTCAGCTGCGGCGCGCGCCAGGATACCTGCGCCAACGGTGGCGGCGGCGGGCGAGGGCTCCTTCCTCGCCGGCTCACGGCTCGCGAAGGCGTGGAAACGATGCATGCCCTGAAGCAGGCGCGCCGCTTCGGGGAGCGTGCGCACGACGGGGATTCCCTCGGAGCGCATCGCGGAAATGGCGACTTCCGCGGAGTGAGCGTAAACGGAGTGCACGACGATCGGCTTGCCATGCTTGCGCATCGCCGTGCCGAGCGCGTGGGCGGCCTCGATCTCGGCGTCGCGGATGCTGGCGCCAGCGAGATGATGGTATCCGCCGAAGTGACCAGCGAGCAGCATGCCGCCGACTTCCGGGGCAGCCAGGCATGTGTCGATCGATGAAGCGACAACGGCCGGAGCTTCCTCGGCGTATCCTGCATAATCGACGGGATTGGAAACCGGGCAGCGCTCCGGCAGTTGCCTTTTCAGCTGCTCCTTCAGTCCTTCCGAGAAGGTCGCGATGTCGAGCCCGGCAAGTGCTGTCGCATCACAGCCGAGCGTCGCGTGTCCGCCCCCGTCGGATGCCACCGCGATCGTCGGCCGAGAAAGCTGCGGCGCGCCGCACAGGGCAAGCGCGAGTTCCCAGGCATCGTCGATGGACGTCGCCTTGAGGACGCCGGCCTGTTCAAACGCGCCATCCGCGACGCGCATCTCTCCCGCCAGCGAACCCGTATGGGACATGACGGCGCGCATGCCGGCTTCCGTTTCGCCGGGTTTCAGGACGATGATCGGCTTGCGGCCATTGCTGCGGCGCGCGATCTCGCAGAAGCGCCGTGCCTCGCCTTCGATCCAGCCTTCGACATAGACGATGATCGCCTTGGTTTCGTCGTCATGGTCGAGCATGAACTCGAGCAGTTCCGGAGGGCGGATGTCGACGCCATTGCCGGTGCTGATGGCCTGGCTGAAGCCGATGCCGGCGGTTCTGGCGCGGTGCGCAGCGTCAAGCAGGATGTTTCCGCTCTGGGTAATCAGCCCGATCGGGCCTTTTGGCAGGGCCATGCCGGTGACGTTGACGTTTCCGGACGCCGAGAAGATGCCGGCGCAGTTAGGCCCGATCATGCGCGCGCCGACGGTGCCAAGCATTTGTGCAATATCGCGTTCGAGTTGCTTGCCTTCCGCGGACTGCTCGCCAAAGCCGCCGGTGATGACGACGACCCCTGCAACGTCCTTGGCCACGCATTCGTCGATGACGCCGCTGACCGCGTTCGGCGGAATAGCGATGACGACCAGATCCACGTCGTCTTCGATATCGGCGATCGACCTGACGGCGTCTACACCGGCAATCGAGGGACGGCTCGGATGCACTGGATAGAGCGCGCCGTCGAAGCCGGCGCCGACCATCGTCAGCCATCTGCGGCCACCGACCTTTACCGGAGAATCCGACGCGCCGACGAAGGCGACGCTACGCGGCTTGAGCACTTGCGAGACGTGCTTCATCGTCACCTGAGACTTTGGCGGCTGCCAATTGCTGTTCATTCCAGTACCTCGGTGTGTGATCGGCTTGCGGGGCAGGGGTGACGAGCGCCCCGCCGTCTCCACGGTTGACCTATGCCGGCAATAGGGTTGCGCGGTCCAGGTCGAAATGGAGATTGATCTGATGACCCGGCGCAAGCGCGTCTGTCGTCGAACTGGCAGGCGCGGCAATCAGCAGGTTTTCCATGCCTTCCGCGCCGAGCACGACATGGGTGAAGCTTCCTTGATAGCTGCATGCAAGCACGCCCGCCTTGAGTGCGTTGACGCCTGCGGCTGGCCGGCTGACCACCTGGATGTCCTCTGGACGCACATAAAGCTCGGCATCCATTCCGTCTGAGGTGCCGTCGATCCGCTTCGGGAAAGTCAGCGACAGCCCCGCAGGTCCAAGCAGTTCGATACCATCGCTCGTCGTGCGCGCGACCTTCACCGGAATCCTGTTGATCTCGCCGACGAAGGAAGCAACGAATCGCGACTGCGGATGTCGGTATATATCGCGAGGCGCGCCGATCTGCTCGATCTGCCCCTTGCTCATGACCGCGATGCGGTCGGACATGCTGAGCGCCTCGCTTTGGTCATGCGTGACGAAGACGGTCGCGACCTGCGCCTGCTGCTGGATCTGCTTGATCTCCAGCTGCATCTTGGTGCGCAGACTCTTGTCCAGCGCGGAAAATGGCTCGTCGAGAAGAAGCACTTCGGGCTCGATGACCAGCGCTCGCGCAAGGGCGACACGCTGCTGCTGGCCGCCGGAAAGCTGCGAAGGCTTCCGGTCCTCGAATCCCGGAAGGTTCACCATCGCCATTATGCGCGCGACGCGTTCGCGTATCTCCGCCTTCGCGACCTTGCGCTCCTCAAGGCCAAACGCGATGTTCTGCGCCACCGACATATGAGGAAAAAGCGCATAGTTCTGGAACATAATGCCGGTTCGGCGCTGATGCGGCATCAGACGGGTGACGTCCTTGCCCTGGATAACGATGCTGCCGGTCGTCGGCGGGAAGAAACCGGCGATCATGTTCAGCAACGTCGTCTTCCCGCAGCCGCTTGGCCCGAGAAGCGTGAGGAATTCGCCTTTGGCGAGGCTGAGCGATATATCGTCTACCGCCTGAACGTTGCCGTATGATTTCGACACGTTTCGAAGTTCGAGCGTCGCCGCTTTTCGGGTTGCCTCCGCCTGACTATCGGTGTTTTCCATTGTCGATCCCATCTGCGCCGATGCGGCAGCCGCAAGCGATCCGGACGCCATCAGCTTTCGAGTCCCAACAGGCGAGCGGCATTCGAGTACATCCACTTATGTTGTACCTCGGGCTTCAATGAAAGTGCCCTGGTCTCGTCGATGGTGCGCTGGATCGGCTGGAGCGGATAGGACGTTCCGAAAATCATGCGGTCCTGCAAAAGCGAATTGCCGTATTGTACCAGCGGCCCGTATCCGGACTCCGGCGTTTCGAGGTATTTCGGCCGAACTGGAGTGAGACCGATAGACACGTTTTTGTGACGCCAGGCGACGCCGATCAGTTCCTGCACCCAAGGCCAGCCGGGAGGGATGGCGACGGCCTTGAGTTCGGGGAAGTGCACCATCACCTCGTCCAGCGCCAGCGGCCGACCGTATTCCATCAGCGTTTTCGTGCTGAAGTTGATGCTGGCATGGATGCCTACCGGAATGTCGAGTTCGATGCATTTTGCGTAGAGCGGGTAGAACTTCTTGTCGTTGATGGGAATGCAGTGCTCGAAACACTGGAGGTTCAGACCTCGAAGGCCGAGGTCGTTGACCGCCCGCTTGAGGTCGTCGACAGCCTTGTAGCCCTTATGGGGATCGACGCCGGCAAAACCAATAAATCGCTTTCCGTGCTCTTTGCAAAAGGATGCCACATCCTCGTTCTTGATCTTGATGCCGAATGTCGTCTCGACGTCTTTTCCGTGCAGAACGACATGACGCACATCATTGTCGTCATAGGCCTTCAGATACGCATCCAGGGCCTTTGTGTCTCCGACGCCGGGTACATCCGCGCGCGCGGCGTCGAAGCTTGCACTATAGACCCTGTCGTAGTTTGCGAGGTGGCTGGCATTGACTGGATTGAATGCGGGAATAGGCGGTCTGCTGCCAAAATCGATAATCATATCTGCCTCACATTTTTCTGGATACAAAACACAGTTGGGCAAATCGAGCAAGAGCGATGGCGCGAACGTGAACGGTGAATTCCATGTTTTCCTGCAATTTTGGCATGGACAATGGGTTTGTAATGAATTTAGTATACAGAATGTTGGGACGAAACAAACATCGGAGGAATGTAATGGGAGCCGTTCGGTTAAAGATCGCGTGCGTGGCCATGTTGATGGCCGGGGTGGCCACGGCCGCAAGCGCGCGTGACCTCACTGTCGTTTCATTCGGAGGCTCGCTGCAAGATGCTATCCGCGCAGCTTTCATAACACCGTTTGTCGATGGCGGTGGCGCCAAGGTCATCGAGGACACCTATGACGGCGCACTCTCCAAGATCACCGCGCAGGTTGAAACCGGGGCCACCAAGTGGGACGTCATCGACGTAGAATCCAATCAGCTTTTGCAGGGTTGCCAGGAGGGCGCTTTCGAGCAACTGGACCACTCCAAGCTCGGTGACCTGAGCAAGGTCTTGCCTGCCGCCAAGGATTTCTCGCCGTGCGGCGTCGGCTTCCTTACCGGAGCGCAGGTGCTGGTCTATGACAAGGCGAAGCTCGCCGACGGACCGAAGACATGGGCCGATTTCTGGGACGTGAAGAAATTCCCCGGCAAGCGCGGCCTTAAGTTCGGTCCGAAGAACACGCTCGAAGCCGCGCTGATGGCTGATGGCGTGCCTGCTGCCGACGTCTACGAGGTCTTGTCGGCCGAAGGCGGTGTCGACCGGGCTTTCAAAAAGCTCGACGAAATCAAGTCTGACATTGTCTGGTGGAAGCTGGGCGCGGAAAGCATCCAGCAGTTGGCTTCCGGCGAAACCGTAATGGCGACCGCTTACAACGGCCGTGTTGTGGCTGCGAACCGCGACGAAAATCGTCAGTTCGAGATGGCCTGGGACGCGGGGTCGATCTACTTCCTCGATTATTTTGCGATCCTCAGTGGCAGCGAAAAGAAGGAAGACGCCGAGAAATTCATCGCCTATGCCATCGGTGCCGAGGGGCAGCGGGAGTTCCCGAGCCATATCGGCTACGGTCCGACGAATCTCGCTGCCTTCGAAGGCATGGACGCCAAAGTGTCCGCTGAACTGCCGACCGAAGAGCGCCTTGCCAGTTCCGTATTCCGCGACGACAAGTACTGGCTCGATCACAATGACGAGTTGACCCAGCGCTTCAACGTCTGGGCAGCACAGTAAGTCGGAGACGGACCAATGGCCTTGGAGAGAGCCCTCGCAACCGGCCCGTCTGCCTCCAGGGAACGGGCCGCATTCAGGCTGCCACGCATTGGTCGCTCGCAGTTCGCCGCCGCCGGCCTCCTCGCGCCGGCGGTATTCGCGACGATCGTCTGCCTCGTCATTCCCCTGGTCATGTTTCTTGTCAGGGGAGTGTCGAATTCGGAAATCGTCACGGCATTGCCGACGACGATCCAGAGCCTTCAGAACTGGGACGGGCAAAACCTTCCCCCCGACGAGACCTTTGCGCGGCTCGCCGAGGATCTGAGTGTGGCGCGCACCAGCGGCAAGCTCGGTGAACTCGGCAGGCGCATGAACATCATGGTGCCGGGTTTTCGTACACTTGTCATGAAGACCGGCACGCAGATGCAGACAGTGCCGGCCGAGCCGCGCACCGCCCTGATCGAAATCGACAAGCGATGGGGCGAGCCGGAAGTCTGGCAGCTGCTTCGCCAGGAATCCGGTCGCTGGACCGACTCATACTTCCTCGCCTCAATCGACTTGAAGCGCACGCCCGGCGGCGACATCGTACAGGTCTCGCCCGATCAGAAGATCTTTGTCGGGCTCTTTGTCCGCACCTTTGCAATCAGTATCTCGGTCACGGTAATCTGCCTTCTGATCGGCTACCCCGCCGCCTATGTGCTGGCGTCGGCGTCGCCGAAATGGGTCGGACTTCTGCTTCTGCTAGTCCTGTTGCCGTTCTGGACCTCCACGCTGGTGCGCAGCACCGCCTGGATCGTGCTCCTGCAAAACGAAGGTCTGATCAACAGGACGTTGCGCGCGCTCGGCATCATCGATGGCTCGCTGCCGCTGTTCGCCAACCGTTTCGCGGTGCTCGTCGCGATGACGCATGTTCTGCTGCCTTATATGATCATGCCGATCTACGCCGCAATGAAAGCGGTGCCCGCGGACCAGATGCGCGCTGCCGGCAGCCTCGGCGCCACTCCTCCGCGCGCGTTCCGGCGGGTCTATCTGCCGCAGACCCACGCCGGCGTGGCCGCAGGCTCGCTGCTCGTCTTCATCCTTGCGCTCGGCTACTATGTCACGCCTGCGATCGTCGGCGGCCCCGGCGACCAGATGATAAGCTACTTCATTGCGCTCTTCACCAATGAATCGCTCAATTGGGGGCTGGCGTCAGCGCTCGGCACGCTCCTCCTGCTTGCAACCACGCTTTTCTATGTGGTGTTCAGCCGGTTCGGACGCAGCGGCGCGGGAGCGCACTGATGGAGGACATCGTGCGCTACCGCATCGGCGGCCTCCTGTTCCGTGGCTTCGGCCTTGCCGTCCTGCTCTTCCTGGCCCTGCCTATCGTCGCGATCATACCGCTGTCGTTCACGTCGGGCGTCGAGCTTATCTATCCGGTGCCGAGCTATTCGCTGCGTTGGTACGACGACTTTTTCACCCGTCCCGAATGGCTCATGTCGTTTCGCAACAGCATGATTGTCGGCGCGGCCGTGACCGTCCTCGCAACCATCGTCGGGACCCTCGGCGCGCTCGGCCTGAACCGGCTGTCACCCGCCGCGCAGCAAGTCGTCTCCGCGCTGATTATCCTGCCCATGGCGATTCCGGTCGTCGTCGCAGGTGTCGCCTTCTTCTATTTCTACGCGCGCCTCGGCCTCGCCGGTAGCTTTACCGGGCTGATCCTCGCGCATACGACGATGGCCGTTCCCTTCGTGGTGATCAGCGTCAGGGCGTCGCTCGCGGGCCTCAATCCCGATCTTGCCCGCGCTGCTGCGAGCCTCGGCGCGCCGCCGCATCGCGTCTTCTTGCGCGTCGTCATGCCGGTTATCCTTCCGGGCGTGCTCACCGGCGGCCTCTTCGCCTTCGCGGTCTCCTTCGACGACGTCGTCATCGCCATGTATCTGAGCGGACCCGAGCAAATCACCCTGCCGCGGCAGATGTTCGCCGGCGTGCGCGAAAACATCAGCCCGACGGTGCTGGCAGCCTCGACCATGATGGTGGCTCTATCGGTCGTCCTCATGGCCGCTACGAACATTCTGACCAAGCGTGCCCGCTCCCTTCAGGCCGCAGCACACCGCACCGACTGAAACCACGTGCATCGAGATTTATGGAGTAATAGAAATGACGAAAAGTGACGGCACCCGCTGGGAAAATTATATCGGCGGGTCGTGGCAGAAGCCGACCGGCTCCAAGGATATCGTGATCCTCAATCCCGCCACGGGCAAGCATTATCAGACGGTGGGTTCCTCGTCGGCTGCCGACGTAAACGCCGCCGTGGAGGCTGCGCGCGCGGCCTTCAAGACGCGTGCGCTCTACGAGATGGCGCCGCATGCGCGCATGCAACTGCTGTTCCGCATCGCCAACGAAATCCGCGCGCTGGCTGACGAGATCGTGCCGGTTCTGGTCAGCGAAAACGGCAAGAGCGTCGGTTTCGCCAAGGACGAGATCGAATGCGCCGCCCAGTATTTCGAATACTATGGCGGGATTGCCGACAAGGTCTTCGGCAAGTCTATCCCGCTCGGCGGCGGCTATGTCGACTATACGCAGATGGTGCCTTACGGCGTCAGCGGCCAGATCGTGCCGTGGAACTTCCCGCTGGAAATCGCCGCACGCTCGATCGCTCCGGCTCTTGCCTGCGGCTGCGCCGTCATCACCAAGTCGCCCGAACTCTCGCCGATGAACATGTGCTTCCTGGCGACGGCTTGCGAGCGCGCCGGCGTGCCGGCCGGCTACTTCAACCTCATCGCGGGCTACGGCAACGAGGCCGGCGAGGCGCTCGTCAACCATCCGGGCGTCGACCAACTCGTATTCACCGGCTCGGTCGAGACTGGGCGCCGCATTCTCGTCAACGCCGCGCAGCGCATCGTGCCGGCGGTCGTAGAACTCGGCGGCAAGTCCGCCGGCATCGTCTACAAGGACGCCGACACGAGCGCGGTCGCAAGCAGCGCCGCCATCGGCATCTTCGCGCATGCGGGCCAGGTCTGCTCGGCCGGGTCGCGCCTGATCGTCCATGAGTCGGTCCATGACGAGGTCGTCGAGAAGATGCAGGCCTGGATTAAGACGAAGACCATGGGTATCGGCGCGGAAGACCATTTCTTCACCCCGATGATCTCCGAAGCCCAGCGCGACAAGGTCGAGCGCTTTGCTCTGACCGCCGCTCAGGCCGGCGCGACCGTCGCGACCGGCGGCCGCCGCGCCGATCGCGAGGGCTGGTTCATGCAGCCGACCATCCTGACCGACATCACGCCGGACATGGAAGTCCACCAGCGCGAGGTGTTCGGACCGGTTCTGTCGGTGACGCGTTTCTCCGAGCCGGAAGAGGCGCTCGAGATCGCCAATGGCACTGAATATGGCCTCGCGGCGGGCGTCTACACCAAGGACCTGAACCTCGCGCACTGGACTGCGGACCGTCTCGAAGCCGGCACGGTCTTCGTCAACCAGTGGTTCGTCGGCGGCAACGAGACTCCGTTCGGCGGCTTCAAGAAGTCCGGCATCGGCCGCGAAAAGGGCGTCGAGGCGATGGCGAATTACCAGCAGGTTCGCAACATAGGCATCAAGCTCTGACATGATCGACAAGACACGCCGGGCCTTCGCTGATATGGTCGACTGCATCGAGGATGGCCAGACCATTCTCGTCAGCGGCTTCGGAGAGTCCGGCGTGCCGAACCGGCTGATCCACGCTCTTGTCGCGCGCAGACCGCGCGATCTGGTGGTCGTCTCGAACAATGCCGGCAGCACGGCCGCAGGTCTCGGCGCATTGCTTGCCGCAGGCTGCGTGCGCAAGATGGTCTGCTCCTATCCGCGTTCGCGCGGCTCCGTCGCCTTCGAAGAACTCTACAAGGCTGGCAGGATAGAACTCGAACTCGTGCCGCAGGGCACGTTGGTCGAGCGTCTGCGTGCGGGGGGAGCGGGCATCGGCGCGTTCTACACGCCGACTGCGGCCGGAACCCTGCTTGCAGAGGGCAAGGAACAGCGCGAATTCGACGGCCGGCCGCATGTGCTGGAGATGCCCATTCGTGGCGATGTCGCGTTGGTTCGCGCCCACAAGGCCGATCGCTGGGGCAATCTCGTCTACCGCGCGGCGATGCGCAACTTCGCAACCGTGATGGTCGCGGCAGCGAAGACGACGTTGGCCGAGGTCGACGAGATCGTGCCGCTCGGCGGCATCGATTCCGATGCCGTTCACACGCCCAGCGTTTTCGTCGACCGGGTCGTCTGCTAGCCCACTTCAGGAAAGATCATGGAAGCCGAGGACGTAAGACGCTTGATCGCCCGCCGTGCCGCGCAGGACGTTCAGGACGGCATGGTGGTCAATCTCGGCATCGGCATACCGACGCTGGTCGCCGATCTCGTCCCGGCCGACCGCGAGATCATCTATCACAGCGAGAACGGCCTGATCGGCTTCGGTCCGGCGCCCGAAAAGGGCAGGGAGGACCCCGACCTGATCAACGCCAGCAAGGATCCCGTGACGCTTCTCGCCGGCGCCGCCGTCTGCGATAGCCTCACCGCTTTCTCCATGATGCGCGGCGGCCATATCGATCTGGCGCTGATGGGCGCCTATCAGGTGAGTGCTGACGGGTCGCTGGCGAACTGGACGCTGGGGCGCGAAGGCGTGCCTCCCGGTGTCGGCGGCGCGATGGATCTAGCGGTCGGATCCCGCAACCTCTGGGCCTTGATGAACCATAGCGACAAGAACGGCGCGCCGCGTATCGTGCGCGAACTCACCTTGCCGATCACGACGCAGCGGCGCGTGACGCGCATCTATACGGAGAAGGCCGTGATCGATGTGACGCCGTCCGGTCTCGTCGCCCGCGAGCGCTTCTGCCCGGTCGAGGAACTGGTTGCGTCGACCGGCGCGCCGATCGACGTTTCGGGCGTGTGATCCGACGCCCGGCACCTTGTCCTCAACGCATCACGAACGGGTCGGCGACGTCCGACCTGGTGCTGATCCACACCGACTTCACGTGCATGAACGATTTCACGGCATCGATGCCGCCCTCGCGGCCGAGGCCGCTGCGCTTGAAACCGCCGAAGGGCGATGAGTAGCTGAGCGCGCGATAGGTGTTAACCCATACAGTGCCTGCCTTGATGGCCGAGGACGCCCGGAAAGCGCGGGCGATATCGCGCGTCCACACGCCGGCGCCGAGGCCATAGGCGGTGTCGTTGGCGATCTCGTAGGCTTCCTCTTCGGTGTCGAACGGGATGATGGCGAGGACCGGTCCGAAAACCTCTTCCTGGGCGATGCGCATGTCGTTCGACACGCCCGTGAAGATGGTCGGCATGACAAACTGCCCGCCCGGTACGTCCTTCGTATATGGCCCGCCGCCGAGCACGCATTTGGCACCTTCCGACTTGGCGATCTCGATATAGTCCAGAACCTTCGCGTATTGCGGCCTGGTCGCCACAGGGCCGACATTCGTACCCTTTTCCATGGGATTGCCGATGCGGGCGCGGCCGGCGACCTCGACGAGGCGCTTCACGAACGCGTCGTGGATCGAGCGTTGCAGAACGAGGCGCGAGCCTGCAATGCAGGTCTGCCCGGTCGCGGCGAAGATACCCGAGATGACGCCCATGACGGCTGCTTCGAACTCGGCGTCTTCGAACACGATGTTGGGCGACTTGCCGCCGAGTTCGAGGCTGACCGGCTTGATGTGCTTCGCCGAGGCCGCGTAGATCTTTTCGCCTGCGAGGTCCGAGCCGGTGAAGGCGATCTTCTCGACGTCCGGGTGGTCGACGAGCGCCGCACCCGCTTCCGCGCCAAGCCCGGTGACGACGTTGACGACTCCGGCCGGAAATCCGGCTTCGGTGAAGAGGCGCGCGAGTTCGACCGTCGATGCGGAGGTGAATTCCGACGGCTTGATGACGGCGACGTTGCCCGCCGCGAGCGCCGGCGCCAGCTTCCAGGTTAGCAGGAGAAGCGGCGAGTTCCACGGCGTGATCATGCCGATGATGCCGATCGGTTCGTATTGCGTATAGTTGAAGATGTTGTCCTTGTCGGTGGCGACAACGCTGCCTTCGATCTTGTCGCAAAGGCCGGCGAAGTAGCGGAACCACTCGGCGATGTAGGACATCTGAGGCCGCATCTCGGCATAAAGCTTGCCGTTGTCACGGACCTCCATCGTGGCCAGGCGGTCGGCGTTCTGCTCCATCAGTTCGGCGAAGCGGATCATGAGCCGCGCGCGCGCGGCCGCCTTCAGGCCCTGCCACGCCTTCAGGCCAGCCTTGGCGGCCGCAACGGCAGCGGCAACATCCTCGCCGCCGCCGCGTGCGATCTCCGCCCAGCGTTCGCCCGTATAGGGATCGTCGCTGGTGAGATACTGCCCGCCAAGCGGGGCGACGGAGGCGCCACCGTAGAAATTCTCGAAGCGGGTGAGAGAGGTGGAAGCGTCGGCGGCCATGATCGTCCTGTCACAAAATCCGGTTCAGAATTTTGTATACGAAAGACATTCGAAAAGGTCAACTGCCCGTTATGGTTCGCGCCTGTCGGGAGCGTGGGGAAGGTCGCTTCCCGTCCTTATTCCTGGGCCTTGAAGATTTGGCGGATGACGGTCCACGAGCGCTGGATCAGATCTTCCATCAGGATGCGCGCGTGCCGCGCGTTCTTCTTCTCGATCGCGGCGATGATTTCTCGGTTGCCTTCTACCGATGCCGTCATCATTTCCGGCGCATGCGAGTAAGCGAGGTATCGGTAGCGCAGCGACTGATTGCCGATGCTGGCGAGCAGGCGCTTTAGGGTTTTGTTGTGGGCAGCCGAATGGATGCTTTTGGAGAGCGCCAGATTCGCCCGGAAAAACTGCTTCATGTCGTCCGAGTCCTTCGTTGCGGACAGCGCCGCATAGGAATCCTCGATTGCGGCCATGTCCTCGTCGGAACGATGCTGCGCCGCCAGCTCGGCCGCCAAGCCTTCCATGACGATGCGGCAGCTGTAAACCTCTTCCAGATCCTCCAGTCCCAGCGGGCTGACCCAGACGCCGCGGCGCGATTCGCGGACGGCGAGACCTTTCTCCTCAAGCGCACGTAACGCCTCACGCACGGGAGAGCGGCTGACATTGTAGCGTTGCACGATCTCTTCTTCGACGAGCCGGGTATTAGGCGCGAGCTCACCGAATACGATCTGATCCTCGATATGGCGTGCGAGATCCTTGGCAATGATGTCGGGTACGCGAAACGCGAGTTCCGCCCCTCCCTTTTCCGTATCAGCCAATACCATTTTCCTCCCTGAGGGCTTCCTGGATACCAAGTACAATCGATTATCCGTGCGTAACACACGTTCGTGAGGCTCACAACCTCGACGTAGCGCTTCCCAGCCACGCAACTGCTGCCGATACAAAAACGTTATGCGCGCCGGCGAGGTGCTTGCGGTTGGAGTGAAATTGTGTATTGTATACGGAATAAATAGAGTCTCTTGGGAGTTTGGAATGCCGCAGTCTAAAGTATTTGGTATCAAGGAACATATCGAGCGCCACCGCGACGCGCTTTCGGAAGCGCTGAACGAAGCTATTTCGGTCGGCTTGCAGTTTCCGCGCGAGCGCCGGCTGCAGCGCTTCTTCCCAATGGCCCGCGAAGACTTCATCTATCCGCCGCATGAGCGCACCGAGCGCTACACGATTATCGAGATCAGCACGTTTGAGGGCCGCAGCCCCGATGTTCTGCGCGGTCTGGTCCGCGAGATCTACAAGCGCGTGCCGCCGGCGATCGGCATCGAGCCGCGCGACCTCGACGTCATCATCACCGAGCAGCCTCGCCATGCTTGGGGGCTGATGGGCGAGCCGGGCGACGAGATCAAGCTGACCTACAAGGTCGATCTGCAATAATGTTACATGGCAAGGCGCTGCGGACCGACCTGGCCCGTAGCGCTTTGTCTTTCGGTAACTTCGCTATTGGCGATATGTCTTTGCCGTCAGGACGACGGCAGCAGCTTCTTTGGGTTGAACAGGCCCCTGGGATCGAGCAGATCCTTGACGCCATGCAGCAGCTTCAGCTCGACATCAGATTTGTACCGGCCGACTTCCGGCACGAAGGTCTGGCCGACGCCATGCTCGGCGCTGAAGCTGCCGCGATGCTGCTTCACCGTGATGTCGTTGATCGCGACGCGGACGCGGTGGACGTAGTCCGGTTTATCCCCGACCGTTTCCCAATCCTGCGCGGGCACCATGGCGATGTAGTGGACGTTGCCGTCGCCAAGATGTGAGACGATGACCGGCCTCGCCTCCGGGAAATCGCTGGCAATTTTTGCATTCGCCTCGGCGATGAAAGCCGATACGCGCGAAACCGGAACCGCAGCGTCCATCGTTATACCCATGCCCTCCGCGCGGTTGGCCTGCGCAACACCATGGCGAACGGCCCAGAACTCCGATGCCTGCGACAGATTCGAGGCGGTCACAGCGTCTTCGATCAATCCTGCTTCCAGCGCCTCGCCGAGAAGCTCCTCGAGACTTTCGCGGATCGAGCCGTCGGCTCGCATCGAGCTTGCCTCGACAAGGACATAGTAAGGATAGTCGGTATCGTAGACTTTGCGGGTGTTGGCGACGTGTTTAAGCACAAGCCGCACCTGCTCGGCGTTCATCAATTCTACCGCCGACAACGATGTGTCGAGCGTCTTCCTTGCCTTCGACGCGAAAGCGATGGCGTTCTGCACCGAGGACAGCCCAACCCAGGCCGCCGCCGATTCCGCCGGCTTCGGATAGAGCTTCAGTGCGGCGCGGGTGATGATGCCGATTGTGCCTTCCGCGCCGATGAAGAGGTGCTTCAGGTCATACCCGGAATTGTTTTTTCGCAGCGACCTGAGGCCGTCCCAGATATCGCCCGATGGCAGCACCACTTCGAGGCCGAGGATCAGGTCGCGCGTGTTGCCGTAACGGACGACCGAGGTGCCGCCGGCATTGGTCGAGATGTTGCCGCCGATCTGACAAGAGCCTTCAGCGCCCAGATGCAACGGAAAGACCCAGCCTGCCGCTTCGGCGGCGGCGTGTATATCCATGAGGATGCAGCCGGCTCCGACGATCATCGATCCTTCCACGGCGTCGACGGTTTCGATGCGGTTCATGCGGCGGGTGGAGATGATGACGGTATTCGGCGTTGTCGGGATCGAGCCGCCGCTCAGGCCGGTATTGCCGCCTTGCGGGACGATCGCGGCGCCGTGCCTGGCGCAGGCCATCACGATCCCGGACACGTCGCCGGTGGTCTTTGGCAGTGCGACGCAGAGCGCTTCTCCGCGGTAGCGGCCGCGCCAGTCTTCCTCGTGCGCCGCGCGGTCCGACGCTTCGGTCAGGATGCCCGCGGCACCAAGAAGGTCGGTCAGTTCTTGGATGAGATCGTGCATGAGGAAAAATATCCGGATCGTTCTTGACAGGGTATCGAGCCTTGGATGAATTCTGTATACGAAAATGGCGTTGATTCAAGCAGGCCGGCAAACCTCGGTTGGCATTTCATGCGGAAAACTGGCCTTGCCTGTTCCAAGGAATCCATTTTGTATATTGTATTTCTTGCATATCTCCCTTAGCGTATGATCACTTCCATCTGCGTCTCGGAGCTTTCGTGCATGCCCTACGCCCATAAGTTCACCGGTCTTCTGACGGCCTTGCCGACGCCGCTGAATGCGGACGGCACGGTCCGCGGCGCCGCGCTGAAGCGTCTGGTCGAGGCACAGGTGGATGCCGGCGTCGATGGTCTGGTGCCGATGGGCGGAACCGGCGAGTTCACCGCGCTGACCCCTTCCGCACGCGCCGCTACGGTGGAAACGACGATTGCTGCGGCCAACGGCATCCCGGTCGTGCCGGGCATCATCAGCCCCGGTTTCGGCGAAGCCGTGGAAATGGGCAAGCAGTTCCAGCGGCTTGGCGCGAAGGGTCTGATGGTCATCACCCCCTTCTATGTACGGCCGACACAGGAAGGCGTTCGCGACTACTACAAGGCTTATCGTGACAAGGTCGACCTACCGATCGTCGTCTATGATATCCCGCGGTTCACCAATACGTGGGTCGATCCGGAGACGTTCGCGTTGATGGTTGAGGACGGCTCGATCGACGGGCTCAAGGCCTGCAACACCGACTTCAACCACTATATGCGCGTGTGCCAGTTGGTCGGCGACAAGATGTCCGTGCTGAGCGGCGAGGACCGGTTCTGCCCGCTCCATATGTCGCTGGGCGGCGTCGGCGGCGTCCTGGCGTCGGCGACGCTCGTGCCCTGGCACTGGAAGACCATCATCAAGCTTCTCGAAGAGCACAAGTTCCAGGAGGCTCTGGCCGAGCAGTACCGCCTGTGGCCGCTGTTCGATGCGATCTATCGCGAGACCAATCCCGGCCCGATGAAGACCGCGCTCGACCTTCTCGGCATAGATGCGGGCGAGCCGCTGCTGCCGCTGAAGAAGGCCTCCGATGAGACCCGCACCCAGATGGCCGAAGCGCTCAGGAAGCTGCGGGAGAACGGTCTGCAAGTGCTCGGCTCCAACTGACCTGAAGGGTTCTGGTTTTTCACCGAATCGGCGAACTGCTCTACCCCTTTGTTCCAGTTGCATTTCCGGACGCAAAACCGTTTTACGCTTTTGCTGGAAACGCTTAAACGAAGAAGCGGCGCTGCCGGACGCGCAGCGCGGCGCAACTCAGATTGTTCCCAATTGATGGGCGACCTGAAGCAGCAGCGGTTCAGAATAGGGCCTGCCGATAAGCTGCATCCCGATTCCGATGTCGTTTCCGATCGGCCCAATTTCGCATTGATAGGCCGGGTTGTGAAATACGCACTCAGCTTGCGCGTAGAGTGGCAGGCTGTATATAGAATACTACAATGCGTAACCGGATTGAAATCGCAGCAGATGCCTTATATGAGAAAGCCAATCTGACCGTTGACGCGCTCCTGTGATGAGCCATCGTTTAGGCGCTCACACGTTGGCGAAGACTGCTGTAATTCGTGAGTTACCGTCCCCAACGGGTCCCATTGTCTATCGAATATGGGGCAAGACCCGACACAAGACCCTCGTGTTGGTTCACGGCGGTTCAGGCAGCTGGATACACTGGGCGCCGGTAATTCCATTGTTGACGCGTAAGGTGAGGGTTGTCGCCGTCGACCTGCCCGGTTTTGGGGACTCGGCCCATGGAAGTATCCGTAATCTTGACGAAATTGTAGACGGGCTCGTGGCGGTCATCGAGTGCGAAATGCGCAATCTGACCGAAATTGCAGCATTCTCCTTTGGAGCAGTCTGTGCGGCAGAGGCGCTTCGGAAAATGGACTGGCCGGTCGATTTGCATGCGGTTGCGCCGGCCGGATTCGGACCATCGGCCTTGAAGCCCGGCGCACTTAAATCCTGGAGTACAATCGCCGAGTTGGAGCTTCGCCTTTTGGTTCACAAGCAAAATCTCGAGAGCAGCATGTTGTCGAATGCGGCGTTCGCGACGCCATCGGTGGTCTCGGCCTATGCGAGTGCTGTCGAAAGAGCGCGGTTCGACACAAGAGAGTGCTCGTTCTCGCACCTGTTCGAGATAGCGCTGCCAAAGATGCGTCTGGCTTCGGTCATCTGGGGGCGCGCCGACGCATTTGTCGGCGCGGACCTCGACCGGCGAAGAAAGCTCATCAAAGATGTACATCCTGGCGCCCGACAGGAAACCATCGAGAACTGTGGGCACTGGCTCCAACTTGAGCAGCCGGCAAAGCTATCCCGCTGGATCGCACCCGAATAGTGTTGGTTTCTACGGATAGTTGACCCGAAATGCCGTAGGACGCGAATTTCTACGCCCCTTTTGCTGTTGAGTGTTCTGATGCATGGGCACATCTGCGGCGCAAGTTTTACGACCTGCATTCAGGGGAGTCTCGCAGGCCGCGACGGTAACGATCATCGCCATGGCCGAATTGTAAAGGGTGCCCGCTTACAATGGGAGAGCGGATCAGGAGTCATAGGCTTATGCTTGTGCCTTATCGACTATGCCGCCTGTCCGGTCAAAACGGATGCACTCCAGCCCTAGTGCGGCAGCGAAATTGAGGAGATTATAGGCTGTCACCATCGCGATGGGCCGAATGCTCATCCAGCGTGCCGTCAACGGAGAAGTGATCCGTCGGCAGGAGCTTCTTCACCTTGGGCTGTGCCGGCACTGCCGCCAGGAACTTCGAGGCGGTGTCGCCCTCGAGTCGCCAGTCGCGGTTCTTTGAGAGCACCGAATGATCCCAGGCCAGATCGTCGACGCCGGTGCCGACGAACCGCCGAAACAGAAGGTTGTATTCTAGCCGCTCCATCAGAGCCGCGCCGAGCGGATCCAATGGAACGTCTGCAAAAGCATCACCCTCAGCAGCTTCTCCGGCGGATTGAAGGACGCCCGATCGGCGAATAGAGCGCCGAAAAGTCCTGCCCCAACACGACCAGCGTCTCGTTCACGATCACCCGGATCGCGCGTAGCGGGATGATCGCGACTCACCCCAGCCTTCAGATCGACGTAGCTGAGCAACTCGCCTGTTCGATTGTCATCGCCGCGCATGCATCGCTCCGAGGCCCTCCGGGGCCAACGATCATGCTCAAAGCCTCGTGGCGAGTAACTTATTCATCAGCCTGCCAGGCAATACGAGGACTCGCCATAGCTAGAGCATCACGGCGATGCGCATTTTTCAACTCCCATAATTGTTGAACAAAAAAAGTAAGCCACCTCTATCGCATTGTGCGATTGAGCGCCAATTAATACGCATTCTGGCAACTGGTATGAGAGGAGTTGACAAGATACAAAAGAAACCGCTACATATCGTTCAACAAAATATCGGAGGGCGAATGCTGATGCAGGGAGGCGACATGGCATCTGGCGTCATTCCAAATCAAGGCATCGGTGAGGCGAGCCCAGTTTCCGCCGCTATGCGTGCGGCCAATGTTCTGCGCGCCCGTATTCTCGGAGGTGAACTGCCTTCCGGGACCCCGTTGCGGGAGAGCGCGCTTGCCGGTTCGCTCGGCATTTCGCGCAACACTTTCCGGGAAGCCCTGCAGCAACTGCTGAGTGAGGGGCTGGTGGAGCAGGCGCTGTACCGGGGTGTTACCGTTCGCGGGATGACGCATGACGATGTGCGCGACATATTCACGGTCCGCCGTACTCTCCAATTTCGGGCGATCGAACTGAGCGCCTACGCCTCCCGGCAACATATGGACGAACTCGATCGATGGGTAACGGACGGCGAGAAGGGAGCCTTGACCGGAGATTGGCTCGCGGTCGGTACGGCAAGCCTTCGTTTCCATTTGGCGATCGTCGCCCTTATCGGTAGCCCGCTGCTCGACCGTTTTTTTGAGGTCATTATGACCCAACTCAGTCTGGCGCTTGAAGGACGCCGCGCGGAGCAGGAATTCCAATCGCACTGGGTGCCGCGTAACCGGGAGATATGCATGCTGTTGGGAGGAGGACGCCGGCAGGAGGCCTTACGCGCCCTTTCGTCTTTCATGAACGACTCCGAGCGGATCGTTCTCGACATCGTGAGAGCGAGCGAGAAGGCCCGTGCCGGTTCGGGAAGCGCCGGAAATATGGGGCAAGCGGCCTCCGGACTCTCAAGCGCAAACCGTGTCGTGCCGGGGGGAGAGCATGGCTGTGCTGACACCGAGCCGACGCGTCCCTGAACTGACGGGCCGGTGAGGCCTGCGCCCACGCCCTGGCAGGCGCAGATTCTGCCAGCAACAAGACCGCCGACGAAAAGGCGGCCCGAAAAAGGATGACTTCCCGCCACTTTCGTTACGCGCTGGCTGGCAGGGAGTTTTGTGCAAACTGTTCCAGAGGAGAAGTACATTGGTTTTACTGAAGAAGGCGCTTTGCGCCTGTTCGGCGGTTGCTGTCTCGGCTCTCGTTTTTGCCGGTTCCGCGGCTGCGCAATCCTGCGAACCTAACAAGGTCGCGGAAAAATATCCCGGCATTGCGGGCCGCACCATCAAGATCGGCGTCGATCCGCAAACGCCTCCCTATGTCATGCGCGATGCCGCGAATTTCGAGAATCTGGTCGGTATCGACGCTGATCTGGCTCACGCGGTCCTTGAATGCGCCGGGGTCAAGCATGAGTTTGTCGCCGGCGCCTGGGCCGGTCTGCTGCCCGCGGTGATGGGCGGTCAGATCGACGTGCTCTGGGACAATCTCTATTACAATCCGGACCGTGGCAAAAAGCTCGACTTCGTCATCTACATGCAGGCCGGAACCGGCGCGATGACCCAGGTGGGCAACCCCAGGAACATCAACAGCAAGGACGAGATGTGCGGGGCGACGGTGGGCGTGACCCTTGGCGGTTACGAGGAAGGGCTCGTCAAGGAAGCGGACGCTGCCTGTACGGCCGCAGGCAAGCCAGGGATCACGTTGATGTCGTTCCAGGACGTGGCTGCCGGCATCCGCCTGATCGACAACAAGCGCGCCGACATCATGATGTGGGACGCCGGGCTGATCGACACGCTGGTCGCGGACAATCCGACCAAATATGCGCGTGCCTTCATGACCCTGAGCGGCATCCAGATCGGACCCGCGGTGCGCAAGGACGATCCGGATTTGCTGAAGGCCATTCTGGAGGGCTTGCAGGTCATGCAAGCGGACAACCAGCAAGCCGAAATCTTCAAGAAATACAATGTCGACCCCGCATCGCAAGTGCCGGCGGTCGTAAAGAACGAGCAGTAGATTGACACATTGCGTTGAGAACCGGGCGTGGCCCGGCGCTGGGATGCGAAGGGCCGTCTGGCCCTTCGCGATCCTGCTCGTGGGATTCTTTCAGGTATCCGCTGCCTTCGCGCAGGCAGTACAGGTCAGCCCCGACGAGTCGTTCGCCGGATTGCGGGAACTGTGGGGGTACGCCTCCTCGAGCTTTCTGTGGCAGGGCGCGCTGATCGCGGTTCAGATCACGGCGCTGGCTATGGTGCTGGGTCTGGCCTTCGGTTTGGGGCTGGCGCTGATGCGCCTTTCCAATTTCTGGCTGATTTCGGGAACGTCCGCCCTCTATATCTGGTTGATGCGAGGCACGCCGCTGCTGCTGCAACTTGTATTTATCTATGACGCTCTTCCCCTTATCGGACTGCGTTTCGACAGTTTCACCACCGCCGTTATAGGCTTCGCGCTCAACGAAGCGGCCTATTGCGCAGAGATCATTCGTGGCGGCATCTTGTCGGTTAACCGCACTCAGTCTGTCGCGGCGACTGCGTTTGGCATGGGCCCTTCCCTCACCTTGCGCAGGATAATCCTGCCGCAGGCAATGCGTGCGATCCTTCCCGCCGTAGGTAACAATGTCATCAACATGCTGAAGATGACGTCCCTGGCCTCGGTGATCTTCGTTTCGGAACTCACTTATCGCTCCCAGCAGATTGTCGGGCAGAACTTCAAGTTCTTTACGGTTTTCGGTGCGGCCGCAGCAATCTACCTGCTGATGACTACAATCATCACGATGATCCAGCAAAGACTTGAGCGGCATTTCAATTACGAGCATGTTCCTCAATCCTCCTCTGGGGCGCTGTCACGGTTTTTCGGTGTGAACCCCGCGCAGAACGCGCAGAAAACGTGCCCAGATTCGGAGCAGGCGTCTCCCGCGCCTCGAACGGCCGAACCCGGAACGGAGGCGAGCGCCGAATGGCTAAAGTCGTTGATCGGCGTATCCGGCGACGACGAGACGGCGCAGGACCAACCGTTCGTCGAATGCATCGGGGTTAAGAAGAGCTACGGCGCGCTGGGCGTGCTCGACGGCGTCGACCTTACCGTTGGGAAGGGCGAGGTGGTGGTGATCCTGGGGCCGAGCGGTTCAGGAAAGTCCACCCTGTTGCGCATGGTCAATCATCTCGAGACGCTGGATGGCGGCGAGATAAAGGTAGATGGCAGGCATGTCGGCTACCGTCGCGCCAGGGATGGCGGGCTGGTTCCGGTACGCAATGTCGCCAAGGCGCGTGCCGACGCGCAGGTTGCGATGGTCTTTCAGCATTTCAACCTCTTCAGCCATCTTTCTGCGATCGAGAACGTCATCGAAGCCCCCATTCGCGTGCATGGCGTCGATCCGGTAGAAGCGCGCGAGCGCGGGATGCGGCTCCTGGCTGCGGTGGGATTGCAGAACCATACTGACGGTCTGCCGCACAACCTTTCCGGCGGTCAGCAACAGCGTGTGGCCATTGCCCGCGCGCTCGCCATTCGGCCGCGCCTGATGCTTTTCGACGAGCCGACCTCCGCCCTGGATCCGGAACTGGTGCGGGAAGTGCTGCTTGTCATGAGAGCGCTTGCTGACGCGGGCATGACGATGATGGTCGTCACCCACGAGATCAGCTTCGCCAAAGAAGTCGCGGATCGCGTGGTCTTCATGGATGGCGGGCAAATCGTGGAGCAGGGATCGCCCGCAGATGTCATTGACAATCCACGACATGAACGTACGCGCCGTTTCCTGCGGCTCGTCGACAATCATTAATCCTCACCCAAGGCGCGGGTCACCGTGCCGGCAAGCATTCAGACAGGGACTGACGAACATGTCCATTACCACCCGCGCGGCCGTTCTGGTCGAAACCGGCAAGCCGCTGGAAATTCTCGATGTGACGCTTCTTCCACCGAAAGCGAGCGAAGTGGTGGTCCAGATGGGAGCGTCCGGCGTCTGCCACACCGACCTTATCCTTCAGCACAGCGACTATGCTCCCAAGCCCATGGTGCTCGGGCACGAAGGCGCGGGCACTGTCGTGGAAACCGGAGCCGGGGTCACCTCCGTCAAGGTCGGCGACAAGGTCGCGCTGAACTGGAGTCCCGCCTGCGGTGCCTGCTACTGCTGCGTGCGGGGTCAGACCTTTCTGTGCGAGGAGGTGGAAAGCGCCATCGTCAAGGGAACGATGCGGGACGGCACCAACCGCATTCAGTATCTGGGGCAGCCGGGCTATCATGCGTCGCTGCTCTCCACTCACGCCGAGTTCGCGGTGGTCGATGAAGCCTCCTGCGTGAAGATACCCGAGGCGATGCCCCTGGCCCAAGCAGCGCTGCTGGGCTGCGGCGTCCCCACCGGTTATGGCGCTGTCGTTCATTCCGGCCAGGTCGAGGAAGGAGCTACCGTCGCCGTATTCGGTTGCGGAGGTATCGGCATCAATTCGATTCAAGCTGCGAAACTGGTCGGCGCCAGCCGTATCGTCGCCTGTGACATCAAGCAGTCGAATCTCGATCTGGCGCTGCGGTTCGGCGCCACGGACACGGTCAACAGCGCGACTTCCGATCCGCTGGAAGCCATACGCGAGATGACGAGCGGCCGCGGCATGGACTACGTAATTGACACCACGGGTGTTCCCAGGGCGACCGGACAGGCGTGGGATTGCACACGTGCCGGAGGCACGGTCGTGGTGCTGGGGCGTTACACCGACCCGCAGCTATCGCTGGATGCGCGCCTGTTCCACCGCAAGGGAAAGACGATCAAGGGCAGCCTCTACGGAGATGTCGTTCCGGAGCGGGATATTCGCCGCTTGGCCGAACTGTATCTTGAGGGCAAGATTCTGCTGGATGAACTTGTTCTGGGAAGGATAGCTCTGGAGGATGTCAATCGGGCGCTTGCGATGTTCAATGATCCTTCGATATCTAATGTCGGTCACAACGTGATCCTCTTCAACTGAACGTCCGGCCATTTGTTGTGGAGGGCGGAGCCATCGTCGTCACCGGCCTTGGTGAGGCCGGATAGGCGGCGGGGGAACTGATCCCCTTCTTGCCGGATGTGATACCGGAGCGGGGCGCAACGGTGTGCAGGGCCCAGCGGCAGCGGCGGCTCACCCAGGTCATCGCCGCGACGGAGGGTACGCGCTTGCGGATCCCATGACTTATCCGTCGGCAGGCATACGCTTGACAACGGTAGGCAGTATGTTCCTGGCTCAGCGAAAGGGGCTGTCGGACCAAGCGCGGCGGCGCGTTTGGCGTCGGCCCGCTGTACCTGATCCTGACCAACATCGCCTATATCGGTCGCTGGAAATACAATGTGCGCTACGCAAAGACCTCGGAAGCATCGTGGTCGCCGATAGGTAATCCGGATCACCGGCAGCGAGGAGGCACTGGCCAGCGCCATAACCGGCCGGAATTCCGCACGTCAAAATGTTCGTGGTTTGGTACCGGAATGGCGCACCCGACAGGATTCGAACCTGTGACCTCTGCCTTCGGAGGGCAGCACTCTATCCAGCTGAGCTACGGGTGCAGCGTGCCGCTTGCCTAGCCTGATCGACCGGGCGCGGTCAATGGATGCCAAGCAATTGACCGCAGCTTCTTAACCGAACCCGCGCAAAGCCACAACGGGGCAAATGACGGCCGGGGCCATATCCTTTTCCGGCAGGGCGCTGCGTCGGTTGGGTCACTGGTGGTCTGGGGTCACCCGCCGTAGCCGGTTACATTCTCCCGCGGCTGCTCTAAATTGCCGGGCAGGCCCAATGTGGACGAGGCGAACGAGGCAGTGCGGCAGGTGACGACGATAGGCTTCGACGCCGACGATACGCTCTGGCACAACGAGCAGTTCTTCCGGCGTACGCAAGAGCGCTTCACCGCGATGCTCGCCGGCCAGGCCAAGGAGGGCGCCATCGCGCAGGGCCTTCTGGAAGCGGAGCGACGCAACCTTTCCGCCTATGGTTTCGGCATCAAGGGCTTTACGCTGTCGATGATCGAAACCGCGATCGAGGTTACGCGGGGGCAGGTGTCAGCTGCTACGATCGCAGAAATTCTCGATGCCGGCCGCGAGATGCTGAGCCATCCGGTGGAGATACTGCCACATGTGCGCGAAACGCTCGAATCGCTTGCCGGGGCCTATCGCCTCGTACTCATCACCAAGGGCGATCTTTTCGACCAGGAACGCAAGCTGGCGCAATCGGGGCTGGCCGACTTCTTCGATGCCGTGGAGATCGTCAGCGACAAGCATGCCGAAACCTATGCGCGGATTTTCGCGCGCCACGGCGATGGGCCGGCAAGAAGCATGATGGTCGGCAATTCGTTGAAATCCGACGTCCTACCGGCCATCGAGGCCGGTGGTTGGGGTGCCCATGTGCCGCACGCGTTCACCTGGGCGCTCGATCACGCCGATGCCCCGGCGGATCTGCCGCGCTTTCGCCAGCTTGCCGACCTCGGCGGCTTGCCCGTTCTACTGGCGGCCCTCGGTTGACGGAAGCGCGAGACCGTCCAAGGGGGTAAAACGGCTGTGTCGCGGAAATGCGGCCAGGAAAAAGGCTGGAGCAGTGGAATTGCGTTCGCCGGAGCGTGCAACTTCAGGTGCGCGTCATGGCAATCAGCCGCTCGATGACGGGCTGGAGCTTTTCGGGCGTGATCGGCTTGGCGACGACGGTATCTACGACATCCGGCAGGCCGAGGCTCCGGGGGGTGCCGATCTTGCTGGACAACAGGATGACGGCCGGCGACGTACCGCCGCAGACCCGTCGTACCGCGGCAATGATCGCCTCCAGGTGGTCGCACTCCTTGTTGTTGACGCCACCGTCGAGGACAATGGCGCCAGGGGTCAGGGCCAGCAACCTCGCCGCGGCGGTTTCGGGTGCCTCCACGATCGGCCGCAGGCCGGTGCGTTCCACGATCTTGGCGAGCACGATGCGGTTGATGGGTGATTTGGCAACGACGACGACCGTCGAAAAATCGATCAAGGGGGCGGCGTCGCTGTTTTGGTTCATATCATGCCGCGCCATCTTGGCGACGATCGGTACCCTAAGAGCCTGAATCATAACGAACGCGGTGCTTTCAATGCCTTGCGAGCCTTCGGGTGAGGAGGCGGATGCTGGCGATATAGACCCACGCCTCAGCGGATGCGATGGTGCGCTCGAAGTCTTTTGCCA
>JBASAA010000022.1:0-124481 GCA_049650385.1 Mesorhizobium sp. | reverse complement strand
GCCGCGGCGCGCGCCCGTTTCGCCATGCGCGCCAAGCGCCGCCACGGCGCCACGCTGCATAGCTCCGGCCGCGTCTTCAACGACTGGGTGGCGCGCGCCCGCGCCGATGTCGCGCTGCTCACCACCGAACTCGCGACCGGACCTTACCCCTATGCCGGGATTCCCTGGTTCTCCACCGCCTTCGGCCGGGACGGCGTGATCTCGGCCTTGCAGATGCTTTGGCTGAATCCCGGCCTGGCGCGGGGGGTGCTGTCGTTCCTCGCGCACCATCAGGCCACCGAAACCTCGCCCTTCAGCGATGCCGAGCCCGGCAAGATCATGCATGAGACACGCAAGGGCGAAATGGCGGCGCTGAGCGAATTGCCGTTCGGCCGCTACTATGGCGGTGTCGATACCACGCCGCTCTACGTCTACCTCGCCAGCGCCTATGCCGACCGCACCGGCGACATGGCCTTTATCGACGGCCTGTGGCCTTCATTATGCGCGGCCGCGGAGTGGACGCAAAAGGCAAGCCAGCGTTCCGGTTTCCTCACCTACCAGCGTGCAGCCGAATCCGGCCTCGCCAACCAGGGCTGGAAGGACAGCTTCGATTCCGTCTTCCATGCCGATGGCCGTATCCCGAAAGGCCCGATCGCGCTGGTCGAGGTACAGGGTTATGTTTATGCCGCCCTCAAGGGTCTCGGCAAGCTTGCCCGGCGGCGCGGCGACGAACTGGCTGCCGACCTGTTGGAGGCGCGGGCCGAGGAAATGCGCGAGGCTGTTGAGCGCGCCTTCTGGATCGACGAACTCGATACCTATGCGCTGGCGCTCGACGGCAATGGCGAGCCGTGCAAGGTGCGGGCCTCGAACGCCGGCCATCTCCTGTATATGGGCCTGCCCTCGCCGGAGCGGGCGCATAAAGTAGCCGAGCAGTTGCTTTCGGCCTCTTTCCATTCCGGCTGGGGCCTGCGCACGCTGGCCGACGATGCCATCTTCTTCAACCCGATGTCCTATCACAACGGATCGATCTGGCCGCACGACACGGCTCTGTGCACGGCCGGAATGGCGCGCTACGGCGTTCGCGACCATGTGGTGAGGCTGATGAGCGGCACCTTCGAGGCGGCGGTGCATTTCAACATGCGGCTGCCGGAACTCTATTGCGGCTTTACCCGCGCACCGGGCGAGGCGCCGATCGCCTATCCGGTCGCCTGCCTGCCGCAGGCATGGTCGGCAGGTGCCGCCTTCATGCTCATGCAGGCCTGCCTCGGTCTCGAAATAGATGGCTGGAAGGGCGAAATCCGGGTCAACCGGCCCCGCCTGCCAATCGGCATCGACAGCCTGACCGTGCGCCACCTCCAGGTGGGCGAGGTCGGTGTCGATCTCACTTTCCAGCGGGTAGGCGACCGGATAGTGGCTTTCCTTGCCGACCGCCATGAAGGGCTGGTGCCGCTGATCGTCACCACCTGAAAAGACCGGAACCGTTTCGGTTCGTGGCGCGTTGGGTTCCCGGTGTCGGCGGTCCGCGACCGTGACGCAATTCCTTCAACAAGATGGTCTGGGCCGGCTTCCGGTCCGAAACATGTGGAAGAGGCTTTTGGAATTCTTATGACAGGTCCGATGACAATTGGCGGTTCGGATATTTTCCACTCCCTTTCGGTCATCTGGATGCTGGCGGGGGCCAGCCTGATGCTGTCACTCGTGGCCGTCGCCGTTTCGGTGAGGCGGCTGTGGCGCAAACGCCCGGCCCGGATCGTTTCCGGACGGGAGGCGATCGCCGAGCCTCCCCGCAACGTGATGCGGGAATCGCAGAAGAACGGCCACTCGGCGGACGCGGCCCTGATCCACTGGTCGCCGCAGATGCTGCGCTCCGTTCTCGCCGACGAATTGCCGGATGCGCAGGTGATCGTCGTTTCCAACCGCGAGCCCTACATCCACAACCTGTCGCCGGAGGGGGTCGAGCTGGTGGTGCCGGCCAGCGGGCTGGTTTCGGCGCTGGAGCCGATCACCCGCGCCTGCGCCGGCACCTGGATCGCCTATGGCGGCGGCACGGCGGACCGCCTGACCGTCGATAAGGACGATCGTATCGCGGTGCCGCCGGACAATCCCTCCTACACGTTGCGGCGCGTCTGGCTGAGCGAGGAAGAGCACGAGGGCTACTATCTGGGTTTTGCCAATGAAGGGCTTTGGCCGCTCTGCCACATCGCCTTCACGCGCCCGCTGTTTCGCGCCTCGGACTGGGAGACCTACGAAGCCGTCAACCGCAAGTTCGCCGACACCGTGGTGGCCGAGGCGCGCAACGAACGGCCGATCGTGCTGGTGCAGGACTATCACTTCGCGCTGCTGCCGCGCATGATCCGCGAGCGCCTGCCGGAGGCCATCGTCATCACCTTCTGGCATATTCCGTGGCCCAATTCGGAAGTGTTCAGCATCTGTCCCTGGCGTGAGAAAATCCTCGACGGGCTGCTGGGCAGCTCGATCATCGGCTTTCACACGAGGTTCCATTGCAGCAACTTCGTCGAGAGCGTCGACCGCTTCCTCGAAAGCCGGATCGAGCGCGAGGATTCGGCCATTTCCTATGGTGGCGAAACCAGTCTGGTCCATGCCTATCCGATCTCCATCGCGTGGCCGCCCGATCTTCTCGCCAAGCTGCCGCCAGTGGAGGAATGCCGTGCGCGCGTGCGCCGCCGGTTCGGGCTGGCCGATGACGTGAAGCTGTGCGTCGGGGTCGAGCGACTCGACTATACCAAGGGCATCCTCGACCGGTTTCAGGCGCTCGACGCGCTGTTTTCGCAGCATCCCGAATGGATCGGCAAGCTGGTGTTCCTGCAGATCGCGGCACCGAGCAGGGGCAGCCTGCCGGCCTACCGGGCGCTGCATGACGAATGCGAGGCGCTCGCCGGGGAACTCAACCAACGCTATGGTAGGGACGGCTACAGGCCGGTGGAAATGGTGGCCCAGCACCACACGCAGGCGGAGGTCTACGAGATCTACCGCGCCGCCGACATCTGCATGGTGACCAGCCTGCACGACGGCATGAATCTGGTTGCCAAGGAGTTCGTCGCGGCCCGCGACGACGAGCGGGGCGTGCTCTTGCTATCGACCTTCGCCGGGGCGTCGAAGGAGCTTCTGGAAGCGCTGATCGTCAATCCCTATGACGCGGCGATGATGGGCGAGGCCCTGCTGCAGGCGCTGACCATGCCCGGTCAGGAACAGGCCGAACGCATGCGCCGCATGCGCGAGGTGGTGCGCGACAACGACGTCTATCGCTGGGCCGGTTCGATGTTGCTCGACGCAGCGCGCCTGCGCAAGCGGGGCGATCTGGACCGCGTCACCAGCGGCGACGAGCCGCCGCGACAGGCCAACGTCATATCGATGTTCGAGCGACGGGCGTCGGCGCGGTGAAGGCGTTGCCGTATCCGCCGCTGCTCGATTTCGAGGCGGGAGAGCTCGCCCTTTTCCTCGATATCGACGGCACTCTCCTGGAACACGCCGCCCATCCCGACGCGGTTCGGGTCGACGGCGACCTGCTGGCGCTGCTCCGGGCGCTGGAGAGGCAACTGGATGGCGCGCTCGCCTTCGTCACCGGCCGCTCCATTGCTGCCGTCGACCGGCTGTTTGCGCCGCTCCGGCTGCCGGCTGCCGGCCTTTACGGGCTCGAGCATCGATTGAGCGCGAACGGCCCCGTCGAGGCGGCGGGGGAGCCGGCCGATATCGCCGCGCTGGCGCAGGAGATCGCGGCCGAATTCGACGGAGCGAATGTCTACATCGAGCGCAAGGGGCCGATCCTGGCGCTGCATACGCGTGCTGCGCCCCGGTTGCTGGCGCGGGCGATCCGGCTGGTGGAGCAGGCGCTGGCTCACCTTCCGCCGGGCTATCGCGTGCTGCCCGGCAATGCCGGCGTGGAACTGATGCCGCTGGAGGCCGCCAAGGGTGCCGCCATCCGCCGCTTCACCGAACTTCCGGCCTTTGCCGGCAGGCGGCCCGTGTTTCTCGGCGACGATACGTCGGACGAAAACGGGTTCCAGGCGATCAACGAGGACGGCGGCATCGCCATCCGTGTCGGGCCTCAGGGCGACACCCTGGCCCCCTATGGTTTGGGCGGGGTTTCCGAAGTGATTTCCTGGCTGAAACGCTGCGCAGGCCCTTACCGGGCCGCATGCGCATCGACACGGGCTTGACGGATGGCACCCGTGCGCGGAACTTCCCCCCCCCATGGCTGGAGGATGAGATGTCCAATCTGGAAACCGTGCGCGATGAATTCGGGCGGCAGGCCGAGACCTTCGATAGATGGGCGGTGAAGACCGACGAAAAATCCGGCGAGCGGTTCATTGCTGCACTGGGGAACTCTGTGAAGGGCGCGGTGCTCGACGTGGCTTGCGGGCCGGGCGTCGTCACGGCCGCTGTCGCGCCCCATGCCACGTCCGTCACGGCGTTCGATGCGACCGAGGCGATGATCGGCAAGGCGCGCGCCCGATGCGAGGCCGCCGGCCTCGCAAACGTCGTGTTCAGGATCGGCGATGCGCATGACCTGCCGTTTGAGACCGGGCAGTTCGATGGGGTCGTGTCCCGGCTTGCCGTGCATCATTTCACCGATCCCGGCCGCGCCATCGGGGAAATGGCGCGGGTGCTGAAGCCGGGCGGGATGCTCGTCGTTGCGGATATCACGGTGTCCGACGACAAGGCCGATGCCGATCTTCAGAATGCCATCGAGATCCTGCGCGACCCGTCGCACGTGGCGATGCTCCCGCAAGCCCGGCTCGTCCGGCATTTCAGGGACGCCGGCCTGGAGGTCGTCGCGACCGAAAGCTGGGACAAGGAGCGCGAGTTCGGCGAGTGGATGGGCATCGTCAACGACGCTTCGCGGCTCTGGCCGCTACAGACGGTCGTCGCCGCCCTGACCGAAGCCGGCCGGGACGCCGGCATGGGGCTGCGCATGGAAGAAGACCGGATCAGGTTCTTCCATCGCTGGTGCCTGGTTTCCGGGCGCAAGGCCACCGGCTGACCTTTTGGGGTAGAAAGCTGCCGCGAAGGCGGCGATGATCCGCGAGGTTCACTTGCAGAAAGGAGGCGTTCCCATGGCGAAGCTCGTCTTTGCATTGAACATGTCGCTCGACGGCTATGTCGACCACATGGCGTTCGCGCCGGACCCCGTGCTCTTTCGTCATTTCATCGATGACGTGCGCGGCGTGGCCGGCGCCGTCTACGGCCGCCGCATGTATGAGGTGATGCGATATTGGGACGAAGAGCATCCCGAATGGGACGAGGCGGAGCGCGATTATGCGGCAGCGTGGCGTAACCAGCCGAAGTGGATCGCCTCACGCACGCTGAAGTCGGTCGGGCCGAACGCCACCGTGATCGAGGGGGATATCGGGGCGGCGATATCGGAACTGAAGGCGCGGCTGGACGGGACGATCGAAGTGTCCGGCCCGGAACTGGCGGCAGGCCTGGGTGACCTCGGCCTCGTCGACGAATATCGCCTGTACATCCATCCTGTCGTGCTCGGCAGCGGCAAGCCGCTCTTTGCCGGACCGTGCCCCCGGTTACGCCTCGTCGGAAGCGATCGCATCGGCGAAGACGTGATCCGGCTCACCTATGTTCCGGCATGAACCGGGCGAGGGCTCGGACTGGCCATGCCCGATACGGCCGTTCACCGTGATGTAACAAAGCGCTCCAGCTTGCCCAGCGTCTGCATGCCCAGTTCCACCGCGCCGAAGCCCCGGGCTTCGTGGAACTCGGCGGCGGTGCTGAAGACCATTCCAAGCGTCACTTTCGTGAACCCGTCCTGATCCTCGAACGAGGCCCAGGCATCGGCGTGTTTCGGTCCGTTCTCGCCCCAGAGGAGCGAATAGCCGAGCCGCTCTTCCGCCCTGACCTCGCCGTAAAGGTGATGGTTCGGAAAGACCGTGCCGTCCGGCCCGATCATGTCGAAGACCCATTCGCCGCCCTGGCGCAGGTCGATCCGCTTGGTGCGGCAGGAGAACCCTTCCGGTCCCCACCATTGCGGCAGGGTTTCGGGGTTCATCCACGCTTTCCACACCACGGTCCGCGGCGCCTTTATCAGCTTCTGCAAGATCATGGTGCGCCCGGCCGCGCCGGCGAGATTGTCCAGCCCCGCCCCGAACCCCTCGCGGTAGCCGCCTTCCATATCTTCGGCCAGCGAGGAGAGCTGGACCGTCACCGCCAGCCGGCTCTTTTCGCCGAGGTCCACAAAGTCGGCCGTGACCAAGGCCGCCGACTGCGTCGCGCCCCCGGAAGAGATCACTTCGTAGTTCACGCTGCGCTCAACTGGCTGCAACTCCAGCCAGCCGCATTCGCAGCGTATGTCGGGCCGGCCTTCCACCTTGCACAGCGAGATTTCGCGACCGCCGACCCTGGTGTCGGCCTCCAGGAATTCCACCCTGACCGATGGCGTGGGGGCGGCCCAGACTGCGCGTGCGGCCGGAGCCGTCCACGCCTGCCACAGCACCGATGCCGGGGCGGCCACCTCCCGCTCGAAGGTCAGCGTCGCAAATCGGGTCTTGTTCTCCTGGGGTGAGGTGACGGGCGCGCTGCCCGGCTTCAGGGTCCGTGTCATTTCCGGTGCTCCTTCATCACATCCATCACAAAGGCATCCAGCCGATCTAGGCGCGCTTCCCAGATGGCGCGCTGTTCATCCATCCAGCTTCGTGCCGGCTCCATGGCTTCGGGCCGGATAGCGCAGGTGCGCACCCGTCCGTCCTTCGACGTCGCGATCAATCCGGCCTCTTCCAGCACGGAAAGGTGGCGCATCACCGTTGGCAGGCGCAGCCCCGTGGGTTCCGCCAGATCCGTCACCCGTGCCGGCCCCGCTGCCAGACGGGTGAGGATCGACCGTCGCGTCGAATCCGACAGCGCATGGAACAACAGCGAAAGATCAGGATCATGCTTAGCCATATAGCTAAGTATCACATCATAGCCGTGACGTGCAAGGAAAACTTCGTCGATCTGCTAAGTTTTATGGTTGCGGGCCTCGATGGCCTGACCTCATCTGTCGCTTTGAGCCGGAGGTCGTTCGCCTTAATTCCCGGCTTTCGCCCATAGCCCCTTCGAGGCTGCCTGCGCCTGCTCCGCCGCCGTGCGATAGGCCGCGCTCGCGTCGGTTTCCGCCGTCGCCAGGCCTTGTTCGAGCAGGTGCTTGCCCACGTCGGTGCCGTCGCCGAGCTTGCAGCTCGAAAGGAAGAAACCGTGCCCCAGCCGCTGGCGCTTGGTGCAGGTGATCCGCTGGCCGGAAATGACACGCGTCAGTTCGTTCATCGCCGCATCGAGGCAGGACTGCTCGCCGCAGGCGATGCCGTCCGCCGGTGGGTTGATGCCTTGCAGCCGGTAACGCGCGCCACCCATCGCGACCGTGACCGCGTCGCGCATGGTTGCCGTGCCGGATGCCGGCTCGTCGGCGCTGGCAGGCAGCGTGAAGCCTGCCAGCAGGAGGATAGCCAAAGCCGCGCGTCGTTTCATTCGTAGTGATCCGTCGACTTCACATAGGCGTGGACGCTCCACACCTCGTCAGGGGTCATCAGCGTTCCCAGGGCCGGCATCGTCCGGCGCCCGTTGATGGCGGTTTCCAGAAACTGCTCGTCGCTCAGCTTCGAGGCGAAGAGGTTGGGGCCGCGCCCGCCCTTGCCGAGGTGGCAGATATAGCAGCGTGTCCGGTAGATCACCCGGCCGGCCGCAATCGCGTCCGGCTGGCCGAGCACGGGGTTGACGACGGCGTCATCGGCAACGGCGGTGTCGAAGGAGAAGGAAGCGACTGCCGCCGCAAGGGCGGCAGCCGCTAACCCGGCACCAGTCACCGCAAGCCACGTCCTGCTATTGCTTGCCATAGACGGGCAATGCGGTTTCGATGAGTTGCGGGTTGAAGCTCGTGGTGTCCTTCACCTCGCCGTCGACGGCGAAGACCCAGAGCATGCCTCCCTTCGGCCCGGAGAAGTAGAAGCTTGGATCGCCGCCGAGGCCGGAGAGGATCGCCACATACTGCTTGCCGTCGAGCTCGTAGGTGATCGGCGAGGCGTTGATGCCCGAGCCGGTCTGGAAGCGCCACAACTGCTTGCCGTTGTCGGCGTCGACAGCCATGAAGTTGCCGAGCTGGTCGCCGGTGAACAGCAGGCCGTTCTTCGTCGCGAGCACGCCGGCGAACATCGGCAGCGCGCTGGGCAGTTCCCAAAGCCACTTCTTGTTCGCCACGTCGAAGGCCTTGAGGTAGCCCGTCTTGTCCTTATGCCGGTACATCTGGTAGTCGACGCCCATGTAGAGGGAGCCGGCCTTGTAGACGACGTCTTCCGGCTTCCAGGCCTTGAGCGACATGACCCAGTCGTTGGTATTGAGATAGATGATGCCCTTGTCCGGATTGGAGGCGATCGGGAACCAGTTGGTGCCGCCCTCGAGGCCGGGAATGACCGGCTCGACCTTGTCGCCGCCGCTCTTGGGCCTCTTTTCTTCGTTGACCGTCGGACGGCCCGTCTTCGGATCGAGGCCGCTCGTCCAGTTGATGCCCTCGATGGTGGCCGACGCATAGATGAACTCGCCGGTCACGCGGTCGAGCACATAGAGGAAGCCGTTCCGGTTGGCCTGGACCGCCACCTTGCGCGGCTTGCCGTCGATGGTGACGTCCATTAGCGCCGGAGCGTTGTTGCCGTCATAGTCCCAGGCGTCGTTGGGCGTATACTGATAGCCCCATTTGATCTCGCCGGTATCGACGTCGATCGCCAGCAGCGAGCAGCTCCATTTGTTGTCGCCCTTGCGCAGGTCCGAGTTCCACGGGCCGGGGTTGCCGGTGCCCCAATAGAGCAGGTTCGTCTCTGGGTCGTAGGCGCCGGTCTGCCAGGTGCTGGCGCCGCCGGTCTTCCAGGTATCCCCCGGCCACGTGTCGTGGTCGGGTTCGCCCGGCCCCGGGATCGTATGGCGGGTCCAGAGCTCCGTGCCCGTCTCCGCGTCGTAGGCCCGGACGTAGCCCCGCACGCCGTATTCGGCTCCGGCGATGCCGACGATGACCTTGCCCTTGACCACCAGCGGGGCGCCGGTCGAGGCGTAGGCGTTCTGCCACTCGTCGATCTTCTTTTCCCAGGCGACGCTGCCGTCCTTGATGTTGAGGGCGACGAGACGCGCGTCGAGGGTGCCGACATAGACCTTGTCGCCTGAGATCGCGAGACCGCGATTGACCGGCCCGCAGCACAGCACCGCTTCAAGCCCGTCCTCGTATTCCGGTTCCCAGTACCACTTCACGGTGCCGGTGCGCGCATCGAGCGCGAACACCCGCGCATAGTCCGCGGTGAAATAGAGCGTGCCGTCATGGAAGAGCGGCGTCGCCTCGAGCCCGGCGAACTTGCCGCCGGTGGAATAGCCGAATACAGGCTTCAGCTGCGAGACGTTTTCCTTGGTGATCTTGTCGAGGGGACTGTAGCGCTGGTTCAGGTAGTTGCGGCCGTACATCAGCCATTCGCCACCGTTGTCTTGCGCCTGGAGGAGGGCGTCACTACTGACATCCGCCAGACTGGCCGTCTGCGCCAAGCCGGCAAATGCCAGCCCACCTACAATGGAAAGCACACTCCTGCGTAGAAACGCCATGTTGGTATCCTCCCTTTGGTAGTCAACAGACCACCATAACATGGGAGGTGATAGAGTCGAGAACCATGTGCCGTATTGGGGGAAGCCAGAAAGGTACTGATGTTGATGCCAGAAGCATGAGAATTATAGAAGAATCTAGATATTTTTGATTCAAATTATAAATCTACATAAACTTAGCCATAAAAAGTGAAATAGCATAAGTTTTTAAGAAATGTTCTAATGTAATATCTTCATATATATCAAGTTAATGGAATAGTGTATTTTTATGAATCGATATTTGCGATACGATCCTGAAGATAAGGCGATGTTGACTTAGCGGCCCAACCCCTGCGTGCTTTGGCGGGCGACCAGCTTGAAGCCCAGGTCGATCGGGCCTTGCGGCACCGGCCGCCCCTCGATCTTGTCGATCAGGATGCGGATCGCTGCCTCTCCCATCTCGAGGCGGAAGGTCTTGACGCTGGTTACGGATGGATTTGCGACCGCCATCATCTCGAGGTCGTTGAAGCCGCAGATGCCCATCTTGGAAGGCACCGGAATCCGGCGTCGCTGGCATTCGAACAGGACGCCCAGCGCGAGGTCGTCGTTGTTGCAGAAGACCGCGTCGGCATCGAGGTCCTTCTCCAGGAGCAGGCAAAGCAGTTCGCAGCCCAAGGTGACGGTCGAGGCGCGCGGCGTGGTGACGATCAGCCGCTCGTCGAACAGGCCGGCCTGTTCCAGGGCTGCGGTGTAGCCTTGCAGGCGGCGCTGCGTTCGCGGGTCCATGCGGGCGCCGAGGAATGCGATGCGCCGATAGCCCCGCTCGATCAGATGGGCGGTCGCCGCATACGCGCCATCCACGTGGGAAAAGCCCACCATCATGTCTATGGGGTCCTCGCCGGTTTCCATGATCTGGACGATCGGGCAGGTCGCCTGGGCAAGCATCGCGCGGGAAGCGGCCGACTGGTCGGTGCCGGCGATGATGAGGCCGGCCGGTTTCTGGTTCAGGAAGATGCGGAGAAGGTTTTCCTCCTCCAGGTTGGAGTAGCGCGTATTGCCGAACTGGACCTCGTAGGGGCTGTCCTGCGCGATCGTGTAGATGCCGCGCAGTACGTCGGCGAACACGTTGTTGGTCAGCGACGGCACGAGGATGCCGATGACGTTCGTTCGCGCCGAGGCCAGCGCCTGCGCGGCGGGATTGGCGATGTAGCCCAGTTCCTCGACGATCTTGTTGACGCGTTCGCAGACGTCCGCCGACACCATGTCGGGCCTGTGCAGCACGCGTGACACCGTGGCCGCGCTGACGCCGGCTATCCTCGCCACATCCGAAAGCCTGACCCGTCCCTCGATCATCCGCTCCACCTCGACCGCTTGTCGCATTCATTTTGGATTTTGAAAAGGGATATTGACTCTGCAAGCGCTTTCATCCAGTAAGACATCCTGACTTGAAGGAGAAGAGCCGAGTGGGAGAGGGTGCGCCGAACGCCGCGGATGCTGCCGAAAAGGCGAGCTATGTACTGGTCATGGGCGTAAGCGGGGCCGGGAAATCCACGATCGGCAAGGCTTTAGCCGACAGGATCGGGGCCGGCTTTATCGAGGCGGACGATTACCATCCGGCAGAAAATATTCGCCGCATGTCGAAAGGTGAGCCCTTGAGCGACATGCATCGGTGGCCCTGGCTGCAAGCGGTTGCAGAAGCGGCATGCCGTGAAAGGCAGCGGCGCGGCCGACCCGTCGTCATCGCCTGTTCCGCGCTGAAGCGAAGCTACCGCGATGTCCTGCGCGAGGCGCTGGGGCCGATGTCGATCGTCCACCTGTCCGGTTCGGTGGAAACCATCCGGGCTAGGCTGGAAGGCCGGCGCGGCCATTTCATGCCGATCGAGCTGCTTGGCAGCCAGTTGGCCATCCTCCAGCCGCCCGCCGCGGACGAGGCCGGCGGCAGCCTGTCGATCGACGACAGTGAGGCCGGCGTGCTGTCGAAGGCCTTGCGGCTGCTCGATGCCGGCCTTGACGGCGTTGGTGCGCGCGGCGAACCGGACCTGGCGAGGGGTGATCTTCATGAGTGAAGAAATCTGGCGCTGGGGCGCGGGGGAAATCGCCTCCGCCATTCGCAAGAAGGACGTGTCCTGCCTCGAGGTGTTTGAAAGCTGCCTGCGGCGGGTTTCGCAGGTCAATCCGGCGGTCAATGCCATCGTCGACACGATGGAAACCGAGGGCAGGGTGGCAGCGGCGGAAGCCGACGCCGCCATCGCGCGCAACGACGCCGTCGGGCCGCTGCATGGGGTGCCGGTCACCATCAAGGTGAATATCGACGTCGCCGGACGGGCGACGACCAACGGTGTGGCCGCCTTCTCGAACCGTGTCGCGACGGAAGATTCGCCGCTGGTAGGCAAGTGGCGCGACGCCGGCGCCATCGTCGTCGGCAGGACCAACACCCCGGCGATGTCGTTCGGCCTGTTCACCAACAACACCCTTTACGGACGCACGCTGAACCCGTGGAACGCCGAACTCTCGCCCGGCGGGTCGAGCGGCGGCGCGGCGGTTTCGGTCGCCACCGGCATGGTCCCTCTTGCCCACGGCAACGACAGCGGCGGCTCGATCCGCTACCCGGCCTATTGCTGCGGCATATTCGGCATCCGCCCGACCTTCGGGCGTGTCGCCCATTACAGCGGCACGGCTCCGGCCGACCTGCCGATCATGTCGCAGCTTGCCGTGGTCAACGGCCCGTTCGCGCGCTCGGTCGGCGATCTGCGCCTGGCGCTGTGGGCCATGGCCGGGCACGATCCGCGCGATCCGTGGTCGGTGCATGAGCCGGTGGTGCGGGGTCCGGCTCCGGGTCCGGGCAAGGTCGCCACGCTGGCGGACCTGCCCGGTGTGGAACGGGACCCTGAGACGGTCGCCGCCGTGCGCCAGGCCGCCGCGTGGCTGGCGGATGCCGGCTACCAGGTCGAGGAAGTGGCGCCGCCGCGCTTTGCCGAGGCGTCGGCCCTGCGCGATCGCCTGCTGATCCACGAAATCCGGCAGGGCATGATGGAAATGATCGAGGCGCACGCGCCGCCCGAAGAAATCAACGAGGCCCACGCCCTGCTAGGGGCCGTGCCGCCGGTGGATTTCGAACAGTTCCGCGAAGGGTTGGCGCGCCGCACGACCATCATCCGCGAATGGCTCCTGTTCATGCGCGACTATCCGCTGGTGCTGACGCCCACGGCCTGGCGCAAGCCGCAGCCGGTGAATTTTTACCGCGACCCCGTCGCCCTGACCGAAGCCATGGTGCTGGAGCTTTCGCCGCTGCATGTGCCGCCGCTGCTCGGCCTGCCGTCGATGGCCGTGCCGACAGGCCCGGTCGCCGGCGTGCCGATGGGCGTCCAACTCATGGCCTCGCAGTTCGAGGAAGAGCGCCTGCTCGTCGCGGCCGAAGCGATCGAAAGGCGCGTCGGCCTGTTGAAACCCATGGACCCGGTTTTCCCGGCGGTCGGTGACGATCGCTGAGAAGGCCACGCGAGTTGCGGACCCGAGTGGGCCGCTTTCAGAAGCCACCGGTGCTGTACCGGCGGCATCGTTCACCGGAACCGGCTCGAAGGGCCGGACAATGAGGAGGGAATGGAATGCGTAAGATCCTGACGGCGCTCGGTACCGCGCTGGCTTTGGGAAGTGCCGTATCGATGGCTTCCGCTGAAGAAATCGTCATTGCGACCGTCAACAACGGCGACATGATCATCATGCAGAAGCTGTCGAAGGAATTCGAGGACAAGACCGGCATCAAGCTGCGCTGGGTCGTGCTCGAAGAGAACACGCTGCGCGAGCGCCTGGCGGCCGACATCGCCACCAAGGCCGGCCAGTTCGACGTGATCTCGGTCAACTCCTACCAGACGCAGCTGTGGGCCAAGATGGGCTGGCTGACCAAGCTCGACGATTTCAGCACCAGCTACGACTATGACGATTTCATCCCGGCGACGCGCCAGAGCCTCAGCGTCGACGGTGTCATGTACGGCGCGCCGTTCTACGGCGAAAGCCTGATCACCTTCTACCGCAAGGACCTGTTCGAGAAGGCCGGCATCGAAATGCCGGAGAAGCCCACGCTCGACGATATCGCCGGCTTCGCCGAGAAGATCACCGACAGGGAAAACGGCATCAGCGGCATCTGCCTGCGCGGCAAGCCGGGCTGGGGCGAGAACACGCCGCTGATCACCACCGTCGTGGCGGCGCTGGGCGGCGAGTGGTTCGACATGGAGTGGAAGCCGCGCCTGACCAGCGAGCCGTGGCGCCAGGGCCTGAACTGGTACCTCGACGTGATGAAGAAGGCTGGCCCGGCGGGTGCCTCCACCAACGGCTACAACGAGAACCGCGTCCTGTTCAGCAGCGGCAAGTGCGGCATGTGGATCGATGCGACGGTGACCGCAGGCTACCTGCTCGACCCGAAGGAATCGAAGGTTTCCGACACGACCGGCTTCGCGCCGTTCCCGATCACCGACAAGAACCCGCAGGCGGCTGGCTGGAGCGGTGCCTGGGCGCTCGCCATCCCGGCAAGTGTCACCAGCAACGCGCCGGCTGCCAAGAAGTTCGTCGAATGGGCCACGTCGAAGGAATATGCGCGCCTCGTCGGCGAGAGCGAGGGCTGGCTGCTGGCACCTCCCGGAACGCGTAAGTCCACCTACGCGCTGCCGGAATACCAGGAAGTCGCAAAGCCGTTCGCGGACAAGGTCCTTGCCGCGATCTCGGCGGTCAATCCGACCAAGCCGACCGTCAATGAAGTGCCCTACACCGGCGCCGGCTTCATCGACATCCCCGAGTTCCAGGCGCTCGGCACGACGGTAGGCCAGAACATCGCCGCCGCCCTGACCGGAGCCAAGACGGGGGACCAGGCGCTCGAAGAGTCGCAAACCTATGTCGAGCGTACTATGGAGCGCGCGGGTTACTACAAGAAGTAACCACGGGGTCGGGAATTGCGGGCGCAAGCCAGCCATGGCTTGCGGCCGCAAGGCCTCCCAAAGCCCGGGGACAGGATCACAGGACGGGACAAGCGATGTCAGGCCATCGGATGAAAACAGTGAATCGGCTCGCCCTGGCGCCGTCAGTGTTGCTGCTCGTCATCGGCATGATCGTTCCCCTGGCGACGACGCTGTGGCTTTCCTTCCGGCTCTATAACCTGATGAATCCGGCTCTCGACGGCTTTGCCGGCTGGAGCAACTACACCTTCTTCCTGACGGACCCCGCCTTCCTTCCGGCGATCGTCAACACATTGCTGATGGTCGGGGGCGTGCTGGCGATCACGGTTGTCGGGGGCATTCTCCTGGGCCTGCTTTTCGACCAGCCGATGTGGGGGCGCGGCTTCACGCGCTTGCTGGTGATCGCGCCCTTCTTCGTGATGCCGACCGTGTCCGCGCTGGTCTGGAAAAACATGTTCATGCATCCCGCCTACGGGATATTCGCGTGGATCTCGATGAAACTCGGCCTCCCGCAGGTGGAGTGGCTGAGCAACTATCCGCTGCTTTCCATCGTCATCATCGTTTCCTGGCAGTGGCTTCCGTTCGCCACGCTGATCTTCCTCACGGCGCTGCAGTCGCTCGACAACGAGCAGCAGGAGGCGGCGCGGATGGACGGCGCCGGGCCGATCGATCGCTTCATCTATCTGATCGTGCCCCATCTCGGCCGCGCCATCGCCGTGGTCATTCTGATGGAGACGATCTTCATCCTTGCCATCTTCGCCGAGATTTTCGTGACCACCAGCGGCGGCCCGGGCTACGCCTCGACCAACCTGCCGTACCTGATCTACGTGCAGGCGCTGATGCAGTTCGATGTCGGTGCCGCCTCCGCCGGGGCGATCATCGCCGTGATCCTGGCCAATATCGTCGCCGTTTTCGCCATCCGCCTTGCTGGCAAGAACCTGACAGCGTGAGGAACCTGCGATGAGATCGCTACGCCCAATTCTCTTCAAGGCCGCCATCACCTGTCTCGGATGGACGGTGGCGATGCTGATGTTCTTCCCGATCCTGTGGACCGTGCTGACCAGCTTCAAGACCGAGGTCGAGGCCATCGCCTTCCCGCCGGTCTTCCTGCCCGCGCAGTGGACGCTCGAGAACTATTTCGAGGTGCATGCGCGTTCCGAATATTTTTCCCATTTCCTGAACTCGGTCGTCATCTCGCTGGGCTCGACGGTGATCGGCATGGTGCTGGCGATCCCGGCGGCGTGGTCGATGGCGTTTCAGCCGACGAGTTGGACCCGCCACATCCTCATGTGGATGCTTTCCACCAAGATGATGCCGGCGGTCGGCGCGCTGGTGCCGATCTTCCTCATCTTCAAGAGCGTCGGGCTCCTGGACACGCTGCCCGGGATCACGCTCGTGGTCCTCACCGCCAACCTGCCGATCATGGTGTGGATGCTCTACACCTACTTCAAGGAGATCCCCTCCGACATCCTGGAGGCCGCGAGGATCGACGGGGCGACGACCGTGGGCGAACTGGTCTACGTGCTGTTGCCGATGAGCCTGCCGGGCGTCGCCTCGACGATGCTGCTCAATATCATCCTGGCGTGGAACGAGGCGTTCTGGACGCTGAGCCTGACGGCCGTGAAGGCGGCCCCGCTGACGGCCTTCATCGCTTCCTATTCCAGTCCGCAGGGGCTTTTCTGGGCCAAGCTTTCGGCGGCCTCGACGCTGGCCATCGCCCCCATCCTCATTATCGGCTGGATCAGCCAGAAGCAGCTTGTTCGCGGCCTGACCTTCGGCGCCGTGAAGTAGGAGACATTGTCATGGGTTCGATCAAGATCGAAGGCCTGAAGAAAGCGTTTGGCAACCAGGTCGTCATTCCCGGTGCCGACCTCGAGATCGAGAACGGCGAGTTCGTGGTCTTCGTCGGCCCTTCCGGCTGCGGCAAGTCTACCCTGCTTAGGGTGGTCGCCGGCCTGGAGGAGCCGACGGCCGGGCGAATCCTGATCGACGGACAGGACGTCACCCACGCCGCCCCGGCCCGCCGCAAGCTGGCGATGGTATTCCAGTCCTATGCGCTCTATCCGCATATGACCGTCCAGCAGAACATTGCCTTTCCGCTCAAGATGGCGGGTGCGTCCGCCAACCTGATCAGGACGCGCGTGCATGAAGTGGCCAAAAGCCTCGATCTCCTGCCCTACCTGGAGCGCCGGCCGCGCGCCCTTTCGGGCGGCCAGCGCCAGCGCGTGGCCATCGGACGGGCGATCATCCGCCAACCGACAGGTTTTTTGTTCGACGAGCCGCTGTCCAACCTGGACGCCGCCCTCAGGGTAAGCATGCGCAAGGAGATACTCGACCTGCACGGCCGCCTCCGCAGCACCATGATCTATGTCACCCACGACCAGGTCGAGGCCATGACGATGGCCGACCGCATCGCGGTGATGAACGCAGGCCGCGTCGAACAGTTCGATACGCCGCTGGAGCTCTACAGGAATCCCGCGAACCTGTTCGTGGCCGGCTTCATCGGCTCGCCGAAGATGAATTTCATCAAGGGGGTCAAGGCCGGCGAATACGGGGTGCATACGATCGGCATCCGGCCGGAGACCATCTCCCTTTCTCACACCGCAGGTAAATGGCAGGGCAAGATCGAGCGGGTCGAGCATCTCGGCGCCGAAGCGGTCGTCTATGTCATCCTCGACACGGAGGAGACGGTGACGCTCAAGGTGGGCACCGCCGACGATCTGGCTGTGGACCAGGTCGTCTACGTCACCCCGCAGGAGGGCAAGATCTACCGGTTCGCGGCAGACGGCAACGCCGTCCGCTCCGCTTGAAACGCCGGCCTAGCTGGAGGCCGGCGATGCCGGCCGGTCGGCGACGGCCAGGCGCGTGCCGCTGACGGCGAGGGCTTCGACGATATCGGCCGGCGGCGGCCAGTCGGTGGCCAGTTCGGAAATCCCGTCCAGGCCGCATACCCGCACCAGCCCGAGGCGGCCGAACTTGGTATGGTCGGTGACGACCACGGAGCGCTGCCCGCGCGACAGCACCATGCGGGCGAACTCCGCCTCGGCCAGGTCGTGATCCATGACCCCGACACTGGCGTCGATGCCGCCGGTCGAGATGATTGCGTGCGTAACGCTGAAATTGCTGACGAACTCGATGGCCGAAATGCCGAAGGCCGCCCCGGAATCGCTGCGTAGCTCCCCGCCGGCCATGTAGACCTTGTTGTCGTTGACGGTCGCCAGCGTGCGGGCGACGTCCGACGAGTTGGTGACCACGGTGAGCCGCCGGTGGCCGAGCAGTTCGCGCGCGAGGAAACTCGTGGTGGTCCCGGTGTCCAGCATGATCGATTCGCCGTCGCGGATGGTCGCGGCCACCATGCGCGCGATCGTCTTCTTGGCCTCGGCGTTCTCGCGCATGCGCCGCTCGAACGGCGCCTCGCCCGTCATGGAAGGCAGGCCGATGGCGCCATGCATCTTCACCACGACGCCGTCGTCGGTAAGCGGCTTGACGTCCCGGCGGACCGTTTCCGGCGACACGCCGAGCCGGTCGGCCAGTTCGGTGATGGTGACGGTACCCTGCTCCCCCAGGAGCCGCAGGATTTCGCCATGCCTCTTGGAGTGGATCATCGGCTTCATGCCTTGTGGCGACGAGCGTTCATGACCGTTTCTAGGGTGAATTTGCCCGTAGATGCAAGATTGTTCGTATTGGTCGGGCAAATTCCCAAAAAAAACCACAGGATTGCGTTGACAGCCGACAAAACCAAGGTGACACTGCCTGGTGATGGTGAGGCCGATGCTGCGCAAGACAGCACGGTCCCGATACGCCAGTAAGCGAGCAGGGAGGCTCCAGAGATGTTTTCGCGCAACCATGTGACCAAGGCCGCGCTTGGGGCATTGGCCCTGAGCACCGCCCTTATGTTGTCCCCCGCCTCGGCGGAGGATTCCGGCGACCCGATCAAGCTCACCCTTCATGACTGGACCGGCCAGCTCATCACCACCCACCTCATGGGCGAGATCCTGAAGAAGGCCGGCAACAACGTCGAATATGTGCAGGCCGACTATCTGGCGCAGTTCGCCGGCCTCGAAACCGGCGACCTCGATGTCGCCATGGAGATGTGGGAAACCACCGGACGCGAGGCCATGGATGCGGCCACCGCCACCGGCAAGGTCGAGAATTTCGGGCCGAGCGGCCTGCAGGCCAAGGAAGAGTGGTGGTTCCCCGAATACATGAAGGAAAAGTGCCCCGGCCTGCCGAACTGGGAAGCCTTGAAGGACCCCGCCTGCGCGGAGGCGTTCTCGACGCCTGAAACCGCGCCGAAGGGCCGCTATCTCGGCGGCGCCGTGACCTGGGGCGGCTTCGACGAGGAGCGCGTGGAAGCGCTCGACCTGCCGTTCGAGGTCATCCATGCCGGCACCGACGCCGCGCTCTTCGCCGAGCTCGAAAGCGCCTATCAGCGCAAGGCGCCGATCATCATGTGGGTCTATGCGCCGCACTGGGCGCCGATCAAGTACAAGGGCGAATGGGTTCAGTTCCCCGAATACACGAAGGAATGCTACGAGGACCCGAGCTGGGGCATCAATCCCGATGCGGCCTATGACTGCGGTAAGCCCTACGGCAATATCTGGAAGGTCGGCTGGGCCGGCGTGAAGGACAAGTGGCCCGACGCCTACAAGGCCATCAAGGCCTTCACCATCGACAATGACGAGATGGGCCAGATGATCTCCAAGGTCGACGTCGACGGGCAGAAGCTGGACGACGTCGTCGCGGAATGGATCGGCGCCAACGAGGCGCGCTGGTCCGAGTGGATCAAGAAGTAATCCGGGAAGGGCCGTGGCGCTCCGGCGTCTCGGCCCTCCTCTATTTTTCCTGAAAGCCGGCGACCGCGAGGCCGCTGGACGATGATGCGCGGGCGACAATGGCCGAACTGCAACCGAAACTCGTTTGCCGCAATGTCTGGAAAGTCTTCGGCGCGGGAGCGAAGGAATTCCTCGACAAGGCGGGAGCGGCCGCGAGCACCGAGGAACTGTCCCGCAGCGGTCTCGTCGGGGCGGTGCGGTCGGTCAACCTGGAGGTGATGACCGGCGAGATCTTCGTCATCATGGGGCTCTCGGGGTCGGGCAAGTCGACGCTGGTGCGCTGCCTGTCGCGGCTGGTCGAGCCGACAGCGGGTGAAATCCTGTTCAACGGCGAGAACCTGCTTGCGGCCGACGACGCGCGCATGATCGAGCTGCGGCGGCACCGGATGGGCATGGTGTTCCAGCATTTCGCGCTGCTGCCGCACATGACGGTGCTGGCCAACGTCGCCTTTCCGCTGGAAGTCCAGGGCATCGACCGGGCGACGCGCGAGGCGCGCGCCCGCAAGATGATCGAACTGGTCGGCCTCTCCGACAAGGAACGTTTCTTTCCGCGTGAACTGTCCGGCGGCCAGCAGCAGCGCGTCGGTATCGCCCGATCGCTCGCCGGCGAGCCGGAACTGTGGTTCCTCGACGAGCCGTTCTCGGCGCTCGACCCGCTGATCCGGCGGGAAATGCAGGATGAGTTCATGCGCCTGCAATCGGTGCTGCAAAAGACCATTATCTTCATCACGCACGATTTCGACGAGGCGATCCGTCTCGCCGACCGCATCGCCATCATGAAGGACGGCGAGGTCGTGCAGGCGGGAACGCCGGAAGACATCGTGCTCAACCCCGCGACCGGTTACGTAACGGAATTCACCCGCAATGTCTCCAAGGCCAAGGTGATCCGGGTCGCATCGGTCATGCGGCCGATCGATGGCGATGCCTCGTCGATCGACGGCGAAACCGCGGTGCCGGCGCGCACGACGGTCGCCGGCTCGGCTGCCCTCTTCGGCGAGACGAAGGAAAAACTTCGCGTCGTCGATGCCGACGACAAGACCATCGGCGTGCTGCATCGCGCCGACGTGGTCGAACTGATGATGCGCGGCTGAGATGAGCACGCAGGCGCCGCCCTTCGAGGTCAACGTTCCGGCCAGTCGCCGGGAACAAGCCGCGTCTGGCCGGGGCAAGGTGCTATGGGCGCTGGCCATCGTCGCCTTCGTGCTTTTGTGGCAGTTCGGCGACCAGTTCAAATGGGCGTTCGACTATCCGAAGGCATGGCAGATTCCGGCCCAGCGCTGGATCGGCAACGCCATGAAATGGCTGGTGAACAGCGCCGGCTTCGGCCTTTTCACCTTCACCGACATGACGCGCTTCATCGCCTGGCTGCTCAACAAGCCCTACGAACTGGCGCTCAGCCTGCTCTCCACCGGTTTCCTGTCTGGCCAGGGTTCGAACGCGGTGGAAATCCTGCCGCCGCTGTCCTGGCTGGCGGTCATCGCGATCGTCGGGTTGATGGGCCACTACGCGGGCGGACGCAAGCTTGCCCTCATCGTGATCGCCTGCTTCGGCTTCCTCGCCGTCTTCGGCCAGTGGACCAGTTCCATGGTGACGCTGGCCTCGATCCTCGTCGCGGCACCCCTTGGCGTCGCAGGCGGCGTCCTGCTCGGCATCGCCGCCTACCGCTCGCCCGCTTTCGAGCGGGCGCTGACGCCAGTGCTCGACCTGATGCAGACGATCCCCGTCTTCGCCTATCTGGTGCCGATCCTGTTCCTGTTCGGCTTCGGGCCGACCGCGGCGGTGGTCGCGACGCTGATCTACGCCATGCCGCCGATGACGCGGATCACCACGCTGGCGCTGCGCTCAGTGCCCTCCGAATTCCTCGACCTCGGCAAGATGATCGGCTGCACCCGCAGGCAGATGACCTGGCGCGTGCTGGTGCCCGCCGCCAAGGACAGCCTGATGGTGGGCGTCAACCAGGTCATCATGCTCTCCCTCAACATGGTCATCATCGCCTCGATGATCGGGGCCGGCGGCCTCGGCTTCGACGTGCTCGCGGCCTTGCGGCGGCTCGACATCGGTGCGGGCCTCGAAGCGGGCATTGCCATCGTCGCGCTGGCTGTCGCCCTCGACCGCCTTTCGCAGGCCTACGCGGTCAAGGCCGGCAAGACGGAAACGGCGCGGCCGGGAAGAAGCTTCGTCCAGCGGCACCCCTATTCGCTGGCGGCGCTCGCCGTCGTTCTCGTCACCGGCCTTGCGGGCCTCGTCTCGCCCGCTCTCCAGCGCTATCCCGAAGCCCTGCAAATCTCGACCGGCGGCTTCTTTTCCGAGCTGGTGCGGTGGATCAACGTCAATTTCTTCGACGTGCTGGAAGCGGTGAAGAACGCGCTGCTCCTCAACGTACTGGTGCCGTTCAAGCGGCTGCTGGGCAGCTTCCCGTGGCTCGGCGTGACCGCACTGCTGGCCTTCGCCGGCTGGCGGCTGGCCGGCTGGCGGCTTGCCTTCACCGTCGCCGCGCTTGCCTTCCTCATCGCCGCCACCGGGCAGTGGGAAAAGGCGATGATCACCGTCTACCTGTGCGGCATCTCGGTGGTGATCGCCTCGCTGATCGGCATTCCCGTGGGCATCCTCGCGGCCGAGCGCGAGAAGACGTGGCGCTGGGTGCAGGTCGTCATCGACACGTTGCAGACGCTGCCTTCCTTCGTCTACCTGATGCCGGTGGTGATGCTGTTTCGCGTCGGCGACTTCACCGCCCTCATCGCTATCGTCGCCTATGCGGTGGCGCCGGCCATCCGTTACACGGTGCTTGGCCTGCACAAGGTCGATCCCCGGCTCATCGAGGCCGGCCGCGCCATGGGCTGCACGCGCTGGCAGCTTCTGACCAAGGTCAAGCTGAAGCTGGCGCTGCCGGAAATCATGCTCGGCCTCAACCAGACCATCATGTTCGCACTGTCGATGCTGGTCATCACCGCGCTGGTCGGCACGCGCGACCTCGGCCAGGAAGTCTATATCGCGCTCACAAAGGCCGATACCGGCCGCGGCCTCGTCGCGGGCCTCGCCGTCGCCTTCATCGCCATCATCGCCGACCGGCTGATCGCCGCCGGCGCTGCGCGTGCCAAGGTCCGGCTGGGGATCGCATGATGGAGACGCCGGTTCCGTCGATCGAGGAAAGGGTGCGCGCGCTGCCTTGCTGGAACGGCGGCGTCGAGATCGAGCCGCTGGGCGGCGGCCTCAGCAACGCCAATTTCCTGGTGCGCGACGCCGGCGGCAGGCATGTGGTGCGGCTCGGTCGCGACTTTCCCTTCCACCATGTCTTCCGCGACCGCGAACTGATGAGCGCGCGGGCGGCGCACGCCTGCGGCTTCGCCCCGGCTGTCGAATATGCCGGAAACGGCGCGATGGTTTTCCAGCATATCGAGGGCAGGACCTTTGCCGGCGAGGACGTGCGCGCCAATGCCGGACGCATCGCTGCGCTCATCGGCGCCTTCCATCGCGAGATGCCGCACCATGTGTCCGGCGCGGGCTTCATGTTCTGGGTGTTCCACGTCATCCGCGACTATGCGCGCCTGCTCGAAGCGGGCGGCAGCCGCATGAGCGTCGAACTGCCGCGCTACCTGGCGCTGGCCGACGAGTTGGAGGCTGCGCAGGCGCCGCTGCCGATCGTCTTCGGCCACAACGACCTCCTGCCCGCCAACATCATCGACGACGGCGCCAGGCTGTGGCTGATCGATTTCGAATATGCCGGCTTCAACACCGCCATGTTCGACCTTGCCGGGCTTTCCTCCAATTCCGGCATGTCCGAGGGGCAGGCCGGGCAGTTGCTGGCCGCCTATTTCGGGCATGAGCCGGACACCGCGATCCGTCAGGCGCATGCGGCCATGCAGTGCGCCTCACTGCTGCGTGAAGCGACGTGGAGCATGATCTCCGAGCTTTATCTCGACGCGCCCGGCGCCGATTACGTGGCCTACACGCATGACAATCTGGAGCGGCTGGAAGCCGCTCTCGACCGCTACAGAACTCAATATGGGATGCGTCGATCATGACCCTGCCTACCCACGCCGCGATCGTCGTCATCGGCGGCGGCATCATCGGTTGCTCGACCGCCTACCATCTGGCGCGCGACCACAAGGTCGATGTGGTGCTCCTGGAGCAGGGCAGCATCACCTCCGGCTCGACCTGGCACGCGGCCGGTCTGGTCGGCCAGCTGCGCTCGTCGGCCTCGATCACCCGCGTGCTCAAATATTCCGTCGACCTCTACAAGGGGCTGGAGGCCGAGACCGGGCTCGCCACCGGCTGGAAGATGACCGGGTGCCTCAGGCTCGCCACCAACGAGGACCGCTGGACCGAGTTCAAGCGGCTCGCGACGACGGCGAAAAGCTTCGGCATGGACATGGGGCTTTTGTCGCCGGCCGAAGTGAAGAAGATGTGGCCGCTGATGGAAACCGGCGATCTCGTCGGCGCGTCGTGGCTGCCGACGGACGGGCAGGCAAGCCCGTCCGACATCACCCAGTCGCTCGCCAAGGGCGCGCGCATGCACGGCGCTAGGCTGTTCGAGAAGGTGCGTGTCACCGGCTTCGACATGAAGGACGGCCGCATCCTCGCCGTGCGCACGGACCAGGGCACCATTGCCTGCGAAAAGGTGGTGAATTGCGCCGGCCAGTGGGCGAGGCAGGTGGGGGCGATGGCCGGCATCGAGGTGCCGCTGCAGCCGGTCAAGCACCAGTACATCATCACCGAGAAGATCGAGGGGCTGGCTAACGACGCACCGACGATCCGCGATCCCGACCGCCGCACCTATTTCAAGGAAGAAGTCGGCGGGCTGGTGATGGGCGGCTACGAGCCGAACCCGCAGGCGTGGGAGACCGGCCTGCCGGGCGGTGATGTCCCGAACGAATGGGAGTTCCGCCTGTTCGACGACGACTACGACCATTTCGAACAGCACATGATGCAGGCCGTCGAGCGCGTGCCGGCGCTGGCCGATGTCGGTGTCAAGCAGATGATCAACGGGCCGGAAAGTTTTACGCCAGACGGCAACTTCATCCTCGGCTCGGCGCCGGAATGCGCCAACATGTTCGTGGGCGCCGGCTTCAACGCCTTCGGCATCGCCTCGGGCGGCGGCGCCGGCTGGGTGCTGGCGCAGTGGGTGGTGGACGGCGAAGCGCCGCTCGACCTGTGGGTGGTCGATATCCGCCGCTTTTCCGAAATGCACCGCGACCGCAAATGGGTCTGCGACCGCACGCTCGAAGCCTATGGCAAGCACTACACGGTAGGCTTCCCGCATGAGGAATATACCTCGGGCCGCCCGCGCATCGTCTCGCCGCTCTATGAGCGGCTGAAGAAGCATCGCGGCGTGTTCGGCTCCAAGCTCGGCTGGGAACGGCCGAACTGGTTCGCGCCCGCCGGCATGGAGCCGCAGGACGTCTATTCGATGGGCCGCCAGAACTGGTTCGGCCCGGTCGGCGAGGAGCATCGGCATGTGCGCGAGAAGGTCGGTGTCTTCGACCAGTCGTCCTTCTCCAAATACGAGCTGTCGGGGCCGGATGCGCTGAAGGCGCTCGACTGGATATGCGCCAACGACGTCAGCAAGCCCGTCGGCCGCCTGACCTATACCCAGCTTCTCAATACGCGCGGCGGCATCGAGGCCGACCTCACCGTCGCGCGGCTTGGCGAGGAAAAGTTCTACATCGTCACCGGCACCGGCTTCCGCACCCACGACAAGGCGTGGATCGCCGACCACATCGGCGAAGGGCTCGACGTCACCCTCGTGGACGTAACGGAAAAGTTCGGCACGCTGTCGCTAATGGGGCCGAAGGCGCGCGACGTGCTGGCGGCGGTCACCGCGGCCGATGTCTCCAATGCCGGCTTCCCGTTCGGCCACGTGCGCGAAATCGAGATCGCCGGGCATATGGTGCGGGCGCTGCGGGTCACCTATGTCGGGGAACTCGGCTGGGAGTTGCACATGCCGATCGAGGCCACCGGCGAAATCTTCGATGCGCTGATGGCAGCGGGCAAGGCCCACGACATCCGCCCTATCGGCTACCGGGCGCTGGAATCGCTCCGGCTGGAAAAGGGCTACCGCGCCTGGGGTTCCGACATCACCCCCAACGACACGCCGCAGGAAGCGGGTCTCGGCTGGGCGGTCAAGCTGCGCAAGAATACGGACTTTCTCGGCCGGCGTGCGCTCGAGAAGGCGAATGGGGCGACGCCGGCCAAACGTTTCGTCGGCTTCACCGTCGACGATCCGGAAATCGTGCTGCTCGGCCGTGAAACCATTCTGCGCGATGGCCTGCCGGTGGGCTACCTGACCAGCGGCGGCTACGGCTACACCACGGCCAGGAATATCGGCTACGGCTATGTGCGCGAGCCGGACGGCGTCTCGGACGAGTTCCTTGCCTCCGGCAACTACGAACTGGTCGTCGCGATGAAGACGACGCCCGCCACCCTCCACCTTCAGCCTCTCTATGACCCGTCCGGGGAGAAGATAAAGTCATGAGTTTTCGCGCGGATCGCCACGTCCATATCCTCATTATCGGCGGCGGCGCCATCGGCACCTCCGTCGCCTATCACCTCGGCCGCGACGGCGCGAAGGACGTGCTGCTGGTCGAAAAGGCCCAACTCACCCATGGCTGCACCTGGCATGCGGCCGGCCTCGTCGGCCAGTTGCGCGGCAAGCGCAACCTGACGCGGCTGATGCAGAACTCCGTCGCGGTGTTCGACCGGCTGGAAGAGGAGACGGGACAGGCCATTTCGTGGAAGAAGGTCGGCTCGCTCAGGCTCGCCGGCAGCCGCGACCGCTGGAGCGAAATCCGCCGCTCGATGGGGCAGGCCAAAAGCTTCGGTGTCGAGTGCCATTCGCTGTCGGCGGACGAGGCGGCCAAGCGCTTCCCCTTCATCGTCAAGGACGGCATCGAGGGCGCGGCCTTTATCCCGGGCGACGGCTATATCGACCCCTATTCGCTGACCATGGCCTATGCCAAGGGCGCGCGCCAGAACGGCGTGCGCATCGAGGAGGGCGTGTGCGTCGAGGAGATCGTGGTCGAGAACCGCCGCGCCGTGGGCGTGGTCACCAACGGCGGCAATATTTCCTGCGACATCCTCGTCAACTGCGCCGGCCTGTGGGCCAAGCGCGTCGGCAACATGGCCGGCGTGCCGCTGGCGACGGGTGTGGTCGAGCACCAGTATTTCCTCACCGAAAAGACGCTGAAGTTCGATGCCGGCCTGACCACGCTGCGCGACCCGGACAACAATTTCTACCTCAAGCCCGATACCGGCAGCTTTGCCATCGGCGGCTGGGAAGACGGCTCCAACGGCTGCTGGCGCGGGCAACCGCCGCTCGATTTCGGCCGCGAGCTTTTCGCCCCCAACATGGAGCGGCTGGAACTGTTCGCACTGCCGGCGGCCGAGCGCCTGCCGGTGCTCAACGAGGTCGGCATCCAGACCGTCATCAACGGCCCGATCCCGGTTTCCCTCGACGGCGAGCCGATCCTCGGGCTGGCGCCCGAACTCGACAATTTCTACGTCGCCTGCGGCTTCACCGCCGGCATCGCCGGCTCCGGCGGCGGCGGGCTGGCCTTGTCCAACATGATCCTGCACGGCGACGCCGGCATGGATCTGTGGCCCTTCGACGTTCGCCGTTTCAGCGCGGTGCAGGCGCAGGGGCGCTATCTGGAGGAGCGCGCTATCGAGGCTTACGGCGCCTATTACAAGATCCACTGGCCGGCGGAGGAGACCCATGCCGGGCGCGGCCTTCGGCGCTCGCCGCTGCACGCGATCCTGCGCGACAACGGAGCCGTGTTTGGCTCCAAGTCGGGCTGGGAGCGGCCGAACTGGTTTGCGCGCGAGGGTTCGGAAGAACGCGGCAGCTTCGAGGGCAGGCCGGGCTGGTTCGACGCCGTCGGCGAGGAAGTCCGCGCCATCCGCGAACGGGCGGCGCTGATCGACCAGACTTCGTTCTCGAAGTTCGAGATCGCGGGCGAGGGGACTTTCGAGGCGCTGCAGGCGGTTGCCGCCAACGACCTGTCGGGCCCTCCCGGCAAGGCCGTCTATACCCAGCTTTGCAACGAGAAGGGCGGCATCGAAGCGGACGTTACCATCGTCCATGTCGACAAGGACCGCTTCCTGCTCATCACCGGCTCGGGCTTCGGCATCCACGACAGCCACTGGATTTCACGGCACCTGCCGGCGGGCGTTGCGATGCGCGAGGTCACCAACCAGTATGCGACGCTGAACCTATGCGGGCCCAGGGCGCGCGACATCCTGCAATCGGTGAGCGACGACGATCTTTCCAACGCCGCGTTCCCGTTCCTTGTCGCGCGCCGGATCGAGATCGGCAACGCCACGGCGCTTGCGGTGCGCGTCGGCTATGTCGGCGAACTGGGCTACGAGCTTTATATCCCGCAGGAATTCGCCGCCCATGTCTACGAGACGCTGCGGCGGGCCGGCGAGCCGCATGGCATCGCCGATGCCGGCTACCGCGCTGTCGATGCCTGCCGCATGGAAAAGGGCTACCTCTACTGGTCGGGCGACATTAGCCCCGACTACAACCCGTATGAGGCCGGGCTCGGTTTCGCTGTGGCGCTTGAAAAGGGCGAGTTCATCGGCCGCGCGGCGCTGGCGAAAATCAAGGCGGAAGGGGTGAAGCGCAAGCTCTGCTCCTTCACGATAGACGGGTTCGCGCCGCTGCATGGCGGCGAGGCCATCCTGCACGACGGCAAGGTGGTCGGTTCCACCTCGTCCGTCGGCTGTGGCTACACGCTCGGCAAGATGATCGCCTTCGGCTACCTGCCGGTCGAACTGGCGGGCGAAACCGGGTTCGAGATCGAAGCATTCGGCAAGCCCTACAAGGCGACGCGCGGCCCGCGAACCCTCTACGACGCGAAGATGGAAAGGCTGAAGGCATGAGCGATGCGGATTCCCTCGCTCTTGCCCGCGAGGCGCTGCGCGACATCCCGCTGCTGAAGGATTATCGCGGCGAGATCGTGCGGCTCGGCGGGCTCACCAACCTCGTCTTCGCGCTCGGCGAGTATTGCCTGCGCATTCCGGGCAAGGGCACGGAGGAATATATCGACCGGGGCAACGAGGCGGTCGCGGCGCGCGAGGCGGCGCGGGCCGGCGTCAGCCCCGAGGTGCTGCATTTCGACGACCGCAACGGCGTCATGCTCACCCGCTTCATCGCCGGCGCCGAAACCATGTCGCCGCAAAACTTCAGGCGACGGGCCGGCAGTCCGGCCCGTGCGGCAAAGGCTTTCCGCAAGCTGCACGACAGCGGGGCGAAATTCGCGTTCCGCTTCGAGCTGTTCTCGATGATCGACGACTACCTGAAAATCCTGTCGACCAAGGACGTTGCCCTGCCTGCCGGCTATCATGACGTGGTGCGCGAGGCCGAGGTGGTGCGGTCCGCGCTAGCCGCCCATCCGCTGCCTATCACCGCCTGCCATTGCGATCCGCTGTGCGAAAATTTCCTCGATACCGGCGAGCGCATGTGGATCGTCGACTGGGAATATTCCGGTATGAACGACCCGATGTGGGACCTTGGCGACCTCAGCGTCGAAGGGCAGTTCGATGCCGCGCAGGACGAGGAGATGATCCAGGCCTATTTCGGCGGCGCGCCGACGCCGGCCGAGCGCGGCCGCATCGTCATCTACAAGGCGATGTGCGACCTGTTGTGGACCCTGTGGGGGCTGATCCAACTCGCCAACGACAACCCGGTCGACGATTTCCGCACCTATGCCGACACCCGCTTCGGCCGCTGTAAGGGGCTGATGGAAACCGGGGCCTTCGAGCGGCACGTCGCCGCCGTCGCCAAAGGGTAGGGTTCGCGGCCGTGCCCGGCGTCACGCCGGGCCGGCGATCTAACCCAAGATAGTCAGCGCGTGAAGCTTTGCGCGTTGCCCGCGTCCACGTTGATGATGTTGCCGGTCGATTTGGCCGACATTTCCGAGGCCAGGAAGTAGACGGCTTCGGCAACGTCTTCCGGGTAGACCCCGCGCTTGAGCATCGAGCGCTTGCGGTAATGTTCCTCCAGTTCGTCCGGCTGCATGGAGTAGGCGGCCGCGCGCTGGGCGCGCCATTCGCCCGTCCATATCTTGGAGCCGCGCAGCACCGCGTCCGGGTTGACGGTGTTGACGCGGATCTGGTGCTCCGCGCCTTCCAGCGCTAGGCAGCGGGCAAGATGGATTTCGGCGGCCTTGGCAGTGCAGTAGGCGGCCGCGTTGGGCGAAGCCGCCAGCCCGTTCTTGGAGGCGATGAAGACGATGTTGCCGCCGATCTTCTGCTTCTTGAAGGTACGGAACGCCTCGCGCGAGACGAGGAAATAGCCCTTCGCCAGAATGTCGAGATTGCGGTTCCACATCGAAAGCTCGGTGTCCTCGATGGGAGCCGAGGAGGAAATGCCGGCGTTGGAAACGAGGATGTCGATGCCGCCATAGGCGACCGCGCTTTCGGCGAAGGCGCTTGCGACCCCGGCTTCATCGGTCACGTCGAGCCTGACCGGCCGCACGAAATCCGCGCCGAAGGCCGAGCCCAGTTCTTCCTCGGCTTTGGCGAGGCTGGTTTCGTCGATGTCGGCGAGCACCACGCAGGCGCCCTCGCGCAGCAGCCGCACGGCGGTGGCCTTGCCGATGCCGCCGGCCCCGCCGGTGACGAAGGCGACGCGGCCCGCCAGCGGTTTCGGTGCGGGCATGCGCTTCAGCTTGGCTTCTTCGAGCAGCCAGTATTCGATGTCGAACGCTTCCTGCTCCGCCAGCCCGACATAGGTCGAGACGGCGGAGGCGCCGCGCATTACGTTAATGGCGTTGACGTAGAACTCGCCCGAAATGCGGGCGGTCGCCTTGTCGGCGGCGAAGGTGAGCATGCCGACGCCGGGCACCAGATAGACGACGGCGTTGGGATCACGCATCGCCGGCGAGTTGTCCCGCTTGCAGCGTTCGTAATAGGCCTTGTAGCCGTCGCGATAGGCCTCGATCGCGGCCGGCAGGCCGGCAAGGAGCGCCTCGACATCCGGTTTCGCCGGGTCGAATTCGACGACCAGCGGGCGGATCTTGGTGCGCAGGAAGTGGTCCGGGCACGAGGTGCCCAGCGCCGCCAGCGGGCGCAGTTCGTTCGAGTTGACGAAGTCGAGCACCGCCGGGGAATCGTCGAAATGGCCGACCTTGTGGCTCTCCTGCGAGATCAGGCCCCGGATCACCGGCATCAGTTGTGCGGCCAGTGCGCGGCGCTCGGCGGGTTCCAGCGATTTCACGGCCGCACCGCCGAAGGCCGCCTTGCCCTTGGTCTGCGCCTCGAACCACGCCATCGCCTTGTTGATCGTGGCGATCGTGGTCTCGTAGCACGCCTTCGGCGTATCGCCCCAGGTGAACAGGCCGTGGCTTTCCAGCACCACGCCCTTTGCCTCGGGGTGGTCGGCGCAGAATTTCTCCAGCCACAGGCCGAGTTCGAAGCCGGGCCGCTTCCACGGCAGCCAGCCGATCTCGTCGCCGAAGATATTTTGCGTCAGCGTTCTGGAGTCTTTCGAGGCGGCGATGGCGATGATGGCGTCGGGATGCATGTGGTCGACATAGCGCCGCGGCACGAAGGCATGCAGCGGCGTGTCGATGGAGGCGGCGCGCGGGTTGAGGTTGAAGGTGCAGTGCGGCAGGTAGCCGACCATCTCGTCCTCGTGCTCGAGGCCGCGATAGAGCTTTTTCAGCCCGTCGAGCTTGTCCATGTAGAGCGTAGCGAAGCCGTCGAGCTTTATGGTAGCGATGTCGCCGCCCGACCCCTTCACCCACAACACCTCGACCTCTTCGCCGGTGAGTGGGTCCTTCTGCCTTATCTTGGAGGAAGTGTTGCCGCCGCCGTAATTGGTGACGCGCTTGTCGGAGCCGAGGATGTTGGAGCGATAGACCAGGCGCTCGGCCTCGCTCATGCCGCCGGCCCTGGCGTCGTCCCACAGGTTGGAAAGGCGCGTCGCAGCGCGGTCGTCGGCCATGAAACTTACTCCGTAGCGGGACTTGAGATGTCGCTGATATGGAGATTCATGCCAGCGCGGCGAGCAATGTCAATCAAAAAAGGATCGACCTCCGTCATGGTGCAGTACGACATGATTTAGATGCACCGCAATATGAGCAGATTGCATCAGTTTGCGCTTGCCTGTGCGATTTTCTTGAGTAACTTGGATCACCACGGCGCTGTGCACAGCTTGGGAGGAAGCCTGCATTGAGCGATTTGGCCCGCCAGCGACAGATCATCGAGCTTTTGCGCGACCGCCCGTTCGCGTCCGTGCGTGAGTTGCAGGAACGCCTTGGCGTTTCGGCGGCCACCATACGGCGCGACATCGGCAAGATCGACGAGCTGGGCACGGCGCGGAAAGTCTATGGCGGCATTTCGGCGCTGGACGGTGCGCATCAGGTCGGCGCGGCGCTCGCCCGGCCCTATGACGAGAATCGCGACCTTGCCGTGGAAGCCAAGCTGCGCATCGCCGATCTGGCGGCGACGCTGGTGGAGGACGGCGACGCCATCATCGTCAACGGCGGCTCGACCTGTTTCCATCTCGGCGTGAAGCTTGCCGACCGCAGCGTCCGCCTGTTCACCAATTCGATGCCGCTGGCCTCCTATCTGGGCGACCATGGCTGTTGCAGCCTGTCGGTCGCGGGCGGCGAACTGCATCGCGAGCCGCGCGTGCTCTATTCGCCGCAAAAGCCGCAGTTCTACGCCTCGAAGTTCTTCGTCGGCGCGCAGGGCATCGGCCCGGAGGGGTTGCAGGAATCCCATCCGCTGATGGCGCGCGCGATGATGGAACTGAGCCAGAACGCCGACCGGATCATCGTCCTGGCCGACAGCCGCAAATTTTCCATCCGCGCCCGCAACATCTCGCTGCCGTTGACGCGCATCGATACGCTGGTGACGGATGAAAAGCTGAGCGACGCCGCCGCGCGCATGCTGGAGAATGCCGGCGTCAGCCTGCGCATCGCCGCGGCGCCGGGGGCCGGACGGTCCGAGCCAGCCGGCAGGGAGACGGTTCGATGATTGGGCCGCAGACGCCGAACGGGCCGCTCGCCGTCTTCGACCTTGGTAAGACGAACTCGAAGCTGTTCGTCTTCTCGACGGACGGCAAGATGCTCGACGAGCGGCGGACGAAGCCGGTCTGGCGCGCCCACAAGGGCCGATCGGTCCTGGACGACGGCCTTCTGTTCGACTGGATGGGCCGCGAACTGGCGGACGTGGTGGAGAGGCACGGCGTGACGGGCCTGATCGTCTCCGCGCATGGCTGCACCTTCGCACTGGTGCGCGGCGCCGGGCAACTGCTGCACCCGGTCCTCGACTACGAGCAGGAGATTCCCGACCGGCTCGCCGCCGAAATCGATCCCGTCCTGCCCGAATTTTCAGAAACCTACGTGCCGTATCTGACCCTCGGCTTCTGCATGGCGCGCCATGTCTACTGGCTGCAGCGGGACGAGCCCGAGGCGTTCGCCGAAGCCGACTCGATCCTGTGCTATCCGCAATATTGGGGCTGGCGGTTCACCGGCCGGCGGGTCGGCGAGTATTCCTATATCGGCGCGCATACCCAGTTATGGGCGCCGCTCGAACGCGACTACAGCTCGCTGGTCGACAGGATGGGCTGGCGCGCCAGGCTTCCCGAGATCGTGCCGGCGGGCGCCATCGTCGGCCGAACCGCCGTTCGCCTCGCCAGTGGCGAGGAGCGGAGCGTTGCCGTGCACAACGGCGTGCACGATTCCAACGCGGCGTTGGCCTATTACCGCATGACGGGGCTGGACGACTTCACCATCGTGTCGACCGGCACCTGGGTCATCATCATCAACCTGGCCTGCCCGCTCGGCGCGCTCGACCGCGAGCGCGACATGCTCTCCAACGTCACCGTCAAGGGCGAGCCGGCGCCGTCGCTGCGTTTCATGGGCGGGCGCGAATACGACCGCATCAGCGAAAACTGGAACCAGCCGATCCACCGCTCGGCCGTGGAGGCGGTCGTGGCGCGCGGCGTCTTCGTGCTGCCGTCCTGGGCGCCCGACGGCCCGTTTCCCGAAATCGTCGGCGAGATCGTCGGCGGCGCGGTGGAGGGCGAGGAGCGGGCGGCGGCTGCGGCTCTCTACGTGGTCATGATGACCGACCTGTCGCTCGACCTGATCCGCTCCGCCAACAGGATCGTGGTCGATGGCGGGCTCGCCCGCATCGACCTCTACACGGCCATGCTGGCGCAGCTTCGCCCGGCGCAGGCCGTGCTGCGCAGTTCGATGAGCGAGGGCTCGGCGACCGGCGCGGCGGCCCTTGCCTTCCAGTCGCTCGGCCTGTCGCCCTTCGGGGACGAGACCGTTGCGGTGGCGGCCGAGAGCATTTCCGGGCTCGAAACCTATCGGGACAAATGGTGCGAACTGGCCAATGCCGCCCGCGGCAAGGCCCGGCAGGCCACCGGGCGGGGACAGGGCACATGAGCGAGACAACCTCCTTCGTCGCCTTGTCCGGCATCTCGAAAGCCTTTTCGAGCGTGAAGGTGCTCAAGGACGTCAGCTTCGACGTGCGCGCCGGCGAAATCCACGCGCTGCTTGGGGAAAACGGCGCCGGCAAATCGACGCTCATCAAGATCCTGTCGGGCCTTTATACGCCCGATGCCGGCACCATCGTCATCGACGGCAAGGAGATGAAGTTCGCCTCCACCCGCGACGCCACCGCCGCCGGCATCGCCACCGTCTACCAGGAGCTTCTGCTGTTTCCCGAACTGTCGGTGGCCGAAAACGTGTTCCTGGGCAACTATCCGCGCACCGCCGCCGGCGTCATCGACTGGGCCGAGGTGCGCCGGCGCACCCGCGACCTGCTTGACTCGCTCGAAACCTACGATCTCGACGTGGATACCAAGGTTCTGTCGCTGTCGGTCGCCCAGCGTCAGCGCGTCGAGATCGCCAAGGCGCTGTCGAAGAACGCCCGCGTGCTCATCATGGACGAGCCGACCGCCTCGCTGGTCGAGTCCGACGTCCAGCAACTGATGACGGTGATCCGGCAGTTGCGAGACAGGGGCGTCGGCATCGTCTATGTCAGCCACCGCATGTCCGAAATCTTCGCGCTGGCCGACCGGGTGACGGTGCTGCGCGACGGCGCCTTCGTGGCGACCGAGGAGATCGGCGCGGTCGACGAGGCGCGGCTCGTCTCGCTGATGGTCGGCCGCCCCATCGAGAGCCTGTTTCCCAAGGCCGAGGTGCCGATCGGCGAGACGGTGCTGGAGGTGAGGAACCTCAATCGCGGCCGCCAGGTGCGCGATATTTCCTTCGCCCTGCGCAAGGGCGAAATTCTGGGCGTCGCGGGCCTGGTCGGCTCCGGCCGCACCGAACTGGCGCTGGCGCTGTTCGGCATGACGCCGGCGACTTCCGGTGAAATCCGCATCGACGGCAAGCCGGTCTCGATCCGCTCGCCATTGCAGGCGCGCGACCTCGGCATCGCCTACGTCCCGGAGGATCGCGGCCTCCAGGGGCTGGTGAAGCCGATGGCGATCCGCAAGAACGTGACCATGGCGACGCTGGAGGAGGTGTCGAGCGGCATCTTCATCAAGGCGCGGGCGGAAGCCTCGCGGGCGCTGGCGGCGGTCAAGCGCCTGGCCATCCGCTGCCGCGACATCGACCAGCCGGTAGGCGAGCTTTCGGGCGGCAACCAGCAGAAGGTGGTGATCGCCAAATGGCTGGAGACCGCGCCGCGCGTGCTGATCCTGGACGAGCCGACGCGCGGCGTCGATGTCGGCGCCAAGTCCGAAATCCACGCCATCATGGGCGAACTGGTCGCGCAGGGCGTGGCCATATTGATGATTTCCAGCGAGCTGCCGGAGGTGGTGGGCATGAGCGACCGGGTGCTGGTGATGAGTGGCGGCAGCGTCACCGAAGTGCTCGAGCGGGCCGACGCCACGCCCGAGCGGCTGGGCGCGGCGATGACGGCCTATGTCGACACGCCCTCTAGCGCGGGAGCCCGGTGATGGCGATGACGGGTGTGGAACTGCCGCCGGTGCGGCCGCGCACAAGCGTCCGGCCAAGCGCGCTTCGGCGGCTGATGGCCGACTATGGACAGGAGATCGTGGTGTTCGCCGCCATCCTGGCGCTGTTCGTCGTCGTCACCATGGTCAATCCGCGCTTCATCAGCGCCAACAATTTGACGTCGATCTTTGCCGGCAACGCCTATATCGCGGTCGCTGCTATCGGCATGTCGATGGTCATCGTCACCGGCAACATCGACGTCTCGGTCGGGGCGCTGATCGGTGTGCTGGCGACCATTTCCGGCACGCTGGCGGTCGCCGGCTATCCCGTATGGGTGGCCTGGTTCGTGCCCGTGCTGGTCGGCATGGCGATCAACGGGGTGATCGGTATCCTCGTCGCCTATGGCCGCATCCCGTCGATCGTGGTGACGCTGGGGGCGCTCTCCATCCTGCGCGGCGGGCTCATCAGCGTCACCGGCGGCACCTGGATCTCCAACCTGCCGCCGGAATTCCTGATTGCGCAGAAGCGATTTTTCGACATCCCCTTTCCGCTCATCGCCATGGTGGTGCTGACGCTGCTGGCCGCGCTGTGGATGCGCTATTTTCCCTATGGCCGCTCGCTCTACGCGCTGGGCGGCAACCCCGAGGCGGCGGTCGCCAGCGGCATTCCGGCCGAGCGGCGGGTGGTGGCGGTCTTCGTCATTCACGGCTTCTTCGCGGGGCTCGCGACCATCCTGTTCGCCACTCAGTTGCAGGTGATCCAGTCCACCGTGCCGCCCAATCTGGAACTCACCATCATCACCGCCTCCGTCATCGGCGGGGTGTCGATCATGGGCGGCAGCGGCACGGTGATCGGCTCCACGCTGGCGGCGATCCTGTTCGCCACGATCGGCTCGGCGCTTATCTTCGTCAACGTCTCGGCCTACTGGCTGCGCGCCGTCATCGGCCTGCTCATCCTGGCGACGGTGCTGGCCGACATGCTGCGCCGCGGGCGCGCGTGAGGACCGGTCGATGACGCTTCGCTCCCTCATCCGCCACGAAACGCTGCTGGCGCTGCTGCTGGTGCTGGCGCTGGTCGTGCTTTCCTTCCAGTCGGACCGCTTCTTCACCGTCGCCAACCTGCTGAACCAGGGCCGGCTGATGACCGAGACCGGGCTGATAGCCATCGCCATGACCTTCATCATCGCGACCGGCGGCATCGATCTTTCGGTCGGCTCGATCCTCGGCCTTGCCGCCATCATGACCGGCGTGTTCTGGCAGAACCTCGGCCTGCCGCTGCCGGTTGCGGCGCTGGCGGCCATCGGCGTCGGCACGCTGGCCGGCCTTGGCAACGGCCTGATCATCACCCGCTTCCGGGTGCCGCCGCTGATCGCCACGCTGGCGACGCTGGCGCTCTACCGCGGGCTGGCGGAAGGCATCAGCCAAGCGCGCTCGGTGCGCGGCTATCCCGACTGGTTCTACGTGCTGGGCCAGGGTGAGGTGCTGGGGGTGCCGACGCAGTTGTGGGTGCTGCTGGTCGTCGCCGTCGTCGCCTCGGTCCTCCTGGCCTACACGCGCTGGGGGCGCACCGTCTACGCCATCGGCTCCAACGAGGTCGCGGCGCGCTTTTCCGGCCTTTCCGTCGAAAAGACCAAGCTCCTGCTCTACACCGCCTCCGGCTTCACCTCGGCGCTTGCGGCGGTGATCTTCGTTTCGCGCGTCTCCACCACCCGGTCCGACATGGGCACCGGCATCGAGCTCGACGCCATCACCGCCGTGGTGCTGGGCGGAGCCTCGATCTTCGGCGGGCGCGGCACCATCCTAGGCACCGTGATCGGGCTTTGCCTGATCCAGGCGCTCAAGAACGGCCTGTCCCTGGCCGGCATCACCGGCGACGGCACCATCATGCTGATCGGCGCGGTGCTTATCCTGGCGATCCTCGCCAGCAATCTCTTCGAGAGGAGCGGCACTCGATAATCAGGAGCATGTCGTCGTTCACTGCCGCTCTGAAGTGACCGCACGATAGTGGAGGAAGAAATGGGTAGGATAGTTCTCTCGACGCTCATGGCGCTGTCGTTCTCGACCAGCCTGGGCTTTGCCGCTTCGCCCTGGACGGGCGGCGACGACTTGCCGACCAATCCGCTGGCCTGCGACGCCACGCCCGCGACCGCCGCGGCCAAGCCCTATGACGGCGGCGTGCCCACCAACGCCCCCGACCGCAAGGGCAAGACCTTGAAAGTGGTCGACGTGCCGAAGCTGGTCGGCATCGGCTATTTCAACGCCACCTCCAAGGGCATCGCCGATGCCGCCAAGGAGATGGGCAACATGGATGCCAAGACCGACGGCCCGAGCAAGGCCAATATCGACGACCAGATCACGCTGATCGACAACTACATCACCAGCGGCGTGGACGGCATCCTGTTCGCCGCCAACGACCCGGTGGCGATTTCGCCGGTGCTGAAGAAGGCGCTGGCGGCCGGCATCAACGTCGTCGGCTACGATGCCAACTCCGAGCCCGATGCGCGGCAGTGGTTCGTCAACCAGGCCGAGTTCAACGGCATCGCCAAGGCGATGGTGGATTCCATGGCCGCCGAGATCGGCAAGGACGGCTCCTTCGCCATCGTCACCTCGACCTTCACCACGCCCAACCAGGCGCGCTGGATTTCGGAGATGCAGGCCTACCAGGAAAAGTGCCATCCCGACATGAAGTGGCTGGAGACGGTCGAGGCGCAGGAAGACAACATCCTGTCCTTCAACCAGTCCAACACGCTCATCAACAAATACGGCGACGACCTCAAGGGCATCTTCGGCATGACCTCGGTGGCGACGCCCGCCGCGGCCGAAGCGGTGACGCAGGCCAAGAAATGCGGCAGCATCGCCGTCGTCGGCCTCGCCACCCCGAACGCCATGAAGCCCTATGTCGATGCCGGCTGCGTGAAGTCGGTGGTGCTGTGGAACCCGGTCGATCTCGGCTATGCGGCGGCCTATGTGCTGCGCGCGACCGCCGACGGCGACCTGAAGCCGGGCGACACTTCGGTCAAGGCGGGCAAGCTCGGCGAGCTCCAGGTCATCAACGGCTCGGAAATTCTCCTCGGCGCGCCGACCGTGTTCACCAAGGACAACATCAACGACTTCGATTTCTGATCGACGCCGACAGCGGGAAGGCGCAACATCGCGCCTTCCCGCTCCTTTGACGACAGGGAGAAACCCGATGGAATGCATGATCGACGAGGATGTCGTGGCGGCCAGCAACGAGGCGCGTGAGGCCGCCCTGCGCGCTGACTACGCTGCGCTCGGCGAGCAACTGGCCCGGCGCAACGTCGACATCGGCGCGACGCTGGACAAGGTCCGGACGTTCCGCATCGCGATTCCGTCCTGGGGCGTGGGAACCGGCGGCACCCGCTTCGCCCGCTTTCCCGGTCCCGGCGAGCCGCGCGACATTTTCGACAAGATCGAGGATTGCGCCGTCATCCAGCAGTTGACGCAGGCTACCCCCAGCGTCTCGCTGCATATCCCGTGGGACAAGGCCGATCCGCAACGCCTGAAACAGGCGGCGTCCCGCTTCGGTCTCGGCTTCGATGCGATGAACTCCAACACGTTTTCAGACGCGGAAGGGCAGAAGAGCTCCTATAAGTTCGGCTCGCTCTCCCACGCCGACGCCGCCACGCGCCGGCAGGCCGTCGAGCACAATGTGGAATGCATCGAGATCGGCAGGGAACTGGGCTCCAGGGCGCTGACCGTGTGGGTCGGCGACGGCTCCAATTTCCCCGGCCAGGTGAATTTCGCGCGCGCCTTCGAGCGCTATCTGGATTCGGCGCGGGAGATTTATGAGGCGCTGCCGCCCGATTGGCGGCTGTTCACCGAACACAAGATGTATGAGCCGGCCTTCTATTCGACGGTGATCCAGGACTGGGGCACGAGCTACCTCGCCGCGAAGGAGCTTGGCGACAGGGCCTATTGCCTGGTCGACCTTGGCCACCACGCGCCGAACGTGAACATCGAGATGATCGTGTCGCGCCTCATCCAGTTCGGCAAGCTGGGCGGCTTCCATTTCAACGACAGCAAGTATGGCGACGACGATCTCGACGCCGGCGCGATCGACCCCTACCGCCTGTTCCTGATCTTCAACGAACTGGTCGACGCCGAACTGTCGGGAGCGAAGGACTTCAACCCCGCCCACATGCTTGACCAGAACCACAATGTGACGGACCCGATCGAGAGCCTGATGCTGTCGGCGGCGGAAGTGCAGCGCGCCTATGCGCAGGCGCTTCTGGTGGACCGAGGGGCGCTGGAGGGCTTTCAGCAGGACAACGACGCGCTGATGGCCACGCAGACGCTGAAGGTCGCCTTCCGCACCGATGTCGAGCCGATCCTGGCCATGGCGCGTCTCGCCGATGGCGGGGCCGTCGACCCGGTCGCCGCCTATCGCGCCAGCGGCTACCGCAGGAAGGTGGCGGGCGAGCGCCCCGCCGTGGCGGCGAGCGGCGGCGGGATCGTCTGAACAAAGGCATGGAGGCAGGAAAGCCATGAGCAACCAGCAGGCCTTGCGTGCGGAGATGGTGAACATCTGCCGGCGCATGAATTCGAGCGGCATCAACCAGGGCACGGCCGGCAATTTGTCGGTGCGGCTGGCCAAGGGTTTCCTGATCACGCCGTCGGGCCTTCCCTACGATACGATGACGCCGCAGGACATCGTGGAGATGGATTTCGACGGCACCTATGCCGGCCGCCGGCCGTCGTCGGAATGGCGCTTCCATCGCGACATCCTGAAGGCGCGCGACGATGTGGATGTCGTCCTGCATTGCCATTCGATCTACGCCACGACCTTGGCCTGCCACCACAAGTCGATCCCGAGCTTCCACTACATGACGGGCGTGGCCGGCGGCACCGACATCCGCTGCGCGCAATACGCCACCTTCGGCACGCAGGCGCTGTCCGACAACGCGCTGGTGGCGCTCAAAGACCGCAAGGCGTGCCTGCTCGGCCAGCATGGCCAGATTTCGCTCGGCAAGACGATGGAGGCCGCGCTGTGGCTCGCCATCGAGGTGGAATCGCTGTCGCGCATGTATGTACAGGCGCTGACGCTGGGCGAACCGCCGGTGCTGCCGGACGAGGAGATGGCCCGCGTGCTGGAGCAGATGCGGCGCATGAGCTACGGCCTTAGCCCCGAGGCGGAAGGCTCCAACGACGTGCCGCGCCAGCGCGCCGCGCAGTAGCCACCGGCCGACCTGCCGCTTTTCATCCTGCCTCCCGTTGGTCGGGAGGAGCTCCTTGCGCTGGACGCGTTGAGGGAAGGCGGCAAGGCGTTTGGAGCCGTATCGTTCCCGGATTCTCCCTGAAAAGCGCGCCATCCCGATGGCGCGGCGTGGCGTGGGTTCCGCACGGCTTCGCGGGCGAGCAATCCGATCCACTTGACATTTTTTTCAACACATGAAAAACTTTTCATAGTAAGGCATGGATCGCAGGCGGGCGGCAAGCCCGCGATACTGGTGCGGATGGAGGGGACGTGGCGGGCGGCAACGGCTTCCACAGGGATGACGGCACAGGCATGGCGACGCGCGCCGCCTGGTTGCACTATGCCGCCGGGCTGACGCAGGCCGAGGTTGCCAAGCGGCTCGGTCTCACCTCGCTCAAGGCCCATCGCCTCATCATGAAGGCCAACCACGACGGGTTGGTGAAGGTCTACATCGACGGCGAAGTATCGGAATGCGTGAAGCTGGAGCAGGACCTGCATTCCCGCTACGGCCTTGATTATTGCCAGGTCGTGCCGGACTTCGATCCGGACGAGCTCCCCCTGAAGGCGCTCGGCATCGGCGGTGCGCAGTTCCTGAAACGAGAGATCGAACGCGGCGACGAGATGCTGATCGGCGTCGGCCATGGGCGCACGCTCGCGGCCTGCGTCGAATACCTGCCGCGCACCACCACCAGCGGCGTACGCTTCGTCTCGCTGCTTGGCGGCCTGACGCGCAAATTCTCCGCCAATCCGCACGACGTGATCCACAGGCTGGCGGAGCGCACCGGCGCGGAGGCCTATTTCATGCCGGTGCCTTTCTTCGCCAACTCGGTGGAGGACCGCAACATCCTGTTCAGCCAGCGTGGCGTTCGCGACGTATTCGACCTGGCCGCCGGCGCGGACCTGCTCATAGTCGGCATCGGTACCGCCCAGATGGAAGCCTCGCTGGTCGCCACCGGCATGATCGAGCGCAGCGAGATCGAGGAGGCCAGGCGGGCCGGCGCCGTCGGCGAGGTGCTTGGCCATTTCTTCGACAAGGCGGGCCGTCCGGTCGACACGCCAATGTCGGATCGCACCTTCACGCTCGGCCGCGAACAGCTCGCCGGCCGCCGCATCGTCGCGGTGGCGGGCGGCCGGGTAAAGCTCGACGCCATGCGCGCGGTGCTCGCGAGCGGCTTGTTGAACGGCCTCATCACCGACGAGAGGACGGCGCTGGCGCTGTCGGCGGGCGAGGGCGATGGAGACCCCGTCGGGGCAGGACGCGTGCGCGCCCGCTCCAACGGACGTGACGCCGGTTCGGGTAGCCGGCACCGAGACTGAGACGCACCAACTACCCGTAACGGAGGAGTAGAGGAATGTACGATAGAGAAAAGGACCTGATCGGCGCGTTCATGCGCGGGCAGATGGGACGGCGCGAGCTGCTGAAAGGCATCGGCGCCTTGGGCATGACGGCGGCGAGTGCCGGCACGCTCTACAACATGATGATGACCAATGCGCTGGCGGCGGACTTCGACTGGAAGGCGCACCAGGGCAAGTCGTTGAAGCTGTTGCTCAACAAGCACCCCTATGCCGACGCCATGATTGCCAACCTCAAGGCGTTCAAGGACCTGACCGGCATCGAGGTCACCTATGACGTGTTCCCGGAGGACGTCTATTTCGACAAGGTGACGGCGGCGCTGTCGTCGAGTTCGTCGGAATACGACGCCTTCATGACCGGCGCCTACATGACCTGGACCTACGGTCCCGCCGGCTGGGTCACCGACCTCAACGAATGGATCAACGATCCGGCCAAGACCAACCCCAACTATGCATGGGACGACTTCCTGCCGGGCGTGCGCAGCTCCTGCGCCTGGAACGGCCAGCCGGGCGGCGCGCTCGGTTCGGAAGACGCCAAGCAGTGGTGTATCCCGTGGGCGTTCGAGCAGAACAACATCACCTATAACCGGGCGATGTTCGACAAGGCGGGCGTCTCGATCCCGAAGAACTTCGACGACATGATCGAGGTGGCGGCCAAGCTGCAGAAGGACGTATCCGGCATCTACGGCATCGGCCTGCGCGGCTCGCGTTCCTGGGCGACGATCCATCCGGGCTTCCTGTCGGGCTATGCCAACTTCAACGAGAAGGACCTCAACGTCTCCGCGGACGGCAAGCTGTCGGCGGCGATGAACACGGCCGGCTCCAAGGCCTATCACGAGAAGTTCGTCAAGCTGGTTCGCGAAAGCGGCCCCAAGGACTGGTCGACCTATACCTGGTATCAGGTCGGCACCGACCTCGGCGCCGGCGCCTCGGCCATGATCTACGACGCCGACTGCCTCGGCTACTTCATGAACGGCGGCGACAACAAGATGGCGGGTGAACTGGGCTTCGCCAATTTCATCGCCAATCCCGATGCCAAGCAGTCGACGCCGAACATCTGGATCTGGGCGCTCGCCATGTCCAACTTCTCCAAGGACAAGGACGCCACCTGGTACTTCATGCAGTGGGCCTCGGGCCTGGAGCATGCGCTGTTCGGCGCGGTCGAAATGGACTTCGTCGATCCGGTCCGTCAGTCGGTGTGGAAGGACGAGGCGTTCCGCAACAAGCTGAAGACCAAGTATCAGGGCTTCGTGGACATGTTCGACGCCGCCGCTCCCGGCGCCTCGATCAAGTTCACCGCGCAGCCGCTGTTCTTCGACGTCACCACCGAGTGGGCGGCGACGTTGCAAAAGATGGTGGCGAACGAAGTCCCGGTGGACGAAGGTCTCGACAAACTGGCCGAGAGCATCGACCGGCAGTTCAAGGAAGCGGGCCTCGGCTGAGGCCAGACCAGTGCAGGGGCCGGGCTGCGCCGGGCCTCTGCACCCCAAACCACCGACCCGGCCGGTCCGGACGCATGGCTCTGTGCCGTTGCGGCCGCCGGTGTGCGGTTTGCAACTACCGAACGGGAACCCGTCATGGCGTCAGCGGCAAAACTCAGGACCGACCGGTCCGGATTCCGTATCAGCAAGAAAGCGCTGCCTTATGTGCTGAGCCTGCCGGCGCTGCTGGTCTGTATCGGCATTCTCATCCCCTTCTTTGCCGCGCTGGTCTATTCGTTCCAGCGCTACCGGCTGTCGCAGCCATGGGCGCGCAAGTTCAACTGGGGCGAGAACTACCTCAACCTGGTCACCGACCAGGCTTTCTGGAACACGCTGAAGGTATCTTTGCTGTATGCCGGCCTGACGGTGGTTCTGGAACTGCTGCTTGGCCTTGCCATCGCGCTGCTGTTGCAACGTCGCACGACAGTCAACAACTTCATCTCCATCATGCTGCTGTTGCCGCTGATGATTGCGCCGGCGCTGGCGGCGCTGATGTGGAAGCTGATGACGAACCCGGGCTTCGGCGTGCTTTCCTATCTGGCGAGCCTCGTCGGCCTGCAGGATTTTCGCTGGGCCTCGTCTCCCTCGACGGCGCTCCTGACCGTCGTGCTGGTCGATATCTGGGTCTATACGCCCTTCATCATGATCCTGCTCCTGGCGGGCCTGCGTTCGCTGCCGACCCAGCCCTTCGAGGCGGCGGCGCTCGACGGCGTGCCGCGCCTGTTCGTCTTCTTCCGCATCACGCTGCCGATGCTGACGCCCTACATCCTGACGGCGACGCTTTTCCGCCTGCTCGACTCCATCCAGCAGTTCGACATCATCTATGCCATGACTCAGGGCGGCCCCGGCAACACGCTGACGGTGTTCCAGGTCGAGGCCTATCTGAATTTCTTCCAGTCGACCAATGTCGGCCGCTCGGCCGCGCTGCTGATCATCCTGTGGGCGATCACCTTCTTCCTGTCCAACATCTTCATCAAGAACTGGCTGCGCCTGCGCGAACGCGCACGCAGCGAGGCGTGAGGGCCGAGCCATGGAAACAGTCTCTCCCCTGGAAAAGGCCCTTCGGGCGCTGGCGCTGACGCTGGTGGTGGTTTTCTTCATGTTCCCGATCGTCTGGATCTTCCTGATGTCGTTCCAGACGAACGAGACGATCCTGCGCATTCCGCCGACTGTGGTCTTCGAGCCGACGCTGTCCAACTATACGGCGCTGATCACCGGCAAGCTGACCACGGCGGCCGGCACGCTCGACATCGCCTTCATGAAGAACCTCGGCAACTCGGTCTTTCTCTCGGTGACCTCTGTGGCTGTGTCGCTGCTGCTCGGGGTGCCGGCGGCCTATGCCTTCGCACGGCACAAGTTCCGCGGCTCCGAGGACATCGCCTTCACGCTTCTGTCCTTCCGCTTCGCGCCGCCGCTTCTGGTGCTGTTGCCGCTGACCCAGTATTTCCAGTGGATGGGCCTCGCCAACACCTATATCGGCCTGATCTGGGTCTACCAGCTCATCTGCCTGCCGCTCATCCTGTGGATCGTGCGCGGCTATTTCGAGGACATTTCGGCCGACGTCGAATATGCCTATCGCATCGCCGGGCATTCCTGGTTCGCCACTTTCCGCAAGATCGCGCTGCCGCTCGCCGGCCCGGGCATCGCCGCCGCCGGGCTGCTGGCGTTCATCTTTGCCTGGAACAATTTCATCTTCGCCCTGGTGCTGGCCTCGGCCGACAAGCAGCCGGTGACGGTGGGCGCGCTCGCCTTCGTCACGTCGTCCGGTATCCAGTACGGCCAGATCGCGGCGGCGATCGTGCTGTCCGTCACACCGACGCTCGCACTGGCACTTTATGCGCAGCGCTACCTCGTCGAAGGTCTGTCGCTCGGCGCGGTGAAGGGGTAACGCCATGACCACGCTGCAACTGCAAAACATCGTCAAGCGCTTCAAGAGCCATACGGTCCTGGACGACCTGTCGCTGGAGGTCGCGAGCGGTGAAACGCTGGTGCTGTTCGGCCCCTCCGGCGCGGGCAAGTCGGTGCTGCTGCGCCTTGTCGCCGGCGTCATCGATCCCGACAAGGGCAGCGTCCTGATCGACGGCGAGGACATGAGCGATGTCGAGCCCGAGCATCGCGGCATCGGCATGGCGTTCCAGAACTTCGCGCTGTTCCCGCACATGGATGCCTTCCAGAACATCGCCACGCCGCTGGAAGCGTCCCGCTCCTCGGCCGACAAGATAAAGGAAGGGGTGGCCCGCGTGGCGAAGCTTCTGCGCATCGACCACGTGCTGACGCATCGCCCCAAGGCGCTGTCCAACGGCCAGAAGCAGCGCACGGCTCTGGCGCGCGCTCTGGTCGGCTCGCCGCCGCTTCTGCTGCTGGACGATCCGCTGCGCAATGTCGACGCCAAGCTGCGCTTCGAGATGCGGCTTGAACTGCCGCGCCTGCTCGCCGCGCAGGGCGCGACGGTCGTCTATGTGACGCAGGACTACAAGGAAGCCATGGCGCTCGGCGACCGCATTGCCGTCATGGCGGCCGGCCGCATCCGCCAGGTCGGCACGCCGGAAGAGATCTACGACGCTCCCGCCTTCGTCGAGATCGCCCGGTTGTTCGGCGATCCCACCATCAACCTCCTGGACGTTATTCCGACTGCGGCGGCCGGCGGTGTCACCGTCGAGCTTTCCGGCGTGCGCATCCCGCTTCCCGGTATCCCTGCTGCCGAGGCCGTGGGCCGCGATTGCCTTATCGGGCTGCGGCCGGAATCGCTCGCTTTCGTCGCGGCCGGAACGGCGGGGGCGATCCCCGTCACCATCGAGGCCGAGACGCCGCTCAACGAAAAGACGGTGTCTCTGGTGCTGACCACGGACGCCCGAGAGGTGCTGGTGTCTCGCCCGGCCGGCACGCCGGCACCGGCATCCGGCCCGGCCCACATTGCCGTCGAAGGAACGAGTGCGTTCCTGTTCGACAAGGAGACGGGCCGGCGCATAGCCCGAGTGGGCGAAAACGCCGGAGAGCGAGGAGAGGCGGCATGAGCGGCGCGGCACTTCAGATCACCGGCGTCGACAAGTTCTACGGCGCCATCGACCGCGGCGTCCATGCCGTCAAGAACCTGTCGATCAATATCGAAAAGGGCGAGATCATCGCGCTGCTCGGCTCGTCCGGTTGCGGCAAGACTTCGACGCTGCGCATGATCGCCGGCTTCGAGGAGGTCTCGCGCGGGCGCATCGCGATCGACGGGCGCGAGGTGCACACGCTGGCGCCTGTCAAGCGCAATGTCGCCATGGCCTTCGAGGGCTATTCGCTCTATCCGCCGCTGACGGTGCGCGAAAACATCGCTTTCGCGCTCAAGGCGTCGAAGCTGCCGCAGGCGAAAGTCGATGAAAAGGTGGGCGACATCGCCCGGCTGCTGGAGATCGAGGATATCCTCGACCGCTATCCCAGTTCGATTTCCGGCGGCCAGCAGCAACGCGCCTCGCTCGGCCGTGCGCTGGTGCGCGACGCCGCGCTGCATCTGCTCGACGAGCCGATGGGCCAGTTGGAGCCACGGCTGCGCGCGGTGCTGCGCGGGCGCATCAAGCACTACATCAAGGAGCGTGGCCTGACCGCGATCCTCGTCACGCACGACCAGACCGAGGCCAACGCCCTTGCCGACCGCATCGCGGTGATGGAGGGCGGCGTGCTGTTGCAGTTCGATACGCCGCAGACGATCAAGCAGCGGCCGGCCAACCTGTTCACGGGCGCTTTTGTCGGAGAACCGCCGATGAACGTCTTCGCGGCGGCTGTCGACTGCCAGGGCGACGGCGTCGTCTTCGGCCTCGACCAGGGCGTGCAACTCCGTTATGCCGCCTCCGACTTTTCGCCGGCTGTGCTGGGCGAATTGCGTAAGCATGGCGAGGTCGTGCTGGGCATCCGCCCCTATGCCGTGCGCCGCGCCGAACGCGGTGTCACCGCCAAAGTCTCTGTCAACCAGTGGCTCGGGGACCAGACGCAGATCGCTACGGATTTCGCCGGCGGCACCATGGTGCTGGTCGAGCACGACCGGGTGCGCCTTGCGCCCGGCGAGGAGATCGGCCTGAAGCTCGATGCCGGCGCGCTCCACGTCTTCGACGCCGAGAGCGGCCAGGCGCTCAGCCATGGGCCGGAGCTTGCCTGAAATGCGGGATCTGCTCATCGGCATAGACGCGGGCACTTCCGTCATCAAATCCGTTGCCTTCGACCTGAAGGGGCGCCAGCTCGCCGCTGCGGCAATACCCAACAGCTACGAGACGATCGGGCGCACGGGCGCGGTGCAGGACATGGCGCGCACCTGGGCCGATACGGCGCGCACGCTGTCCGACCTTGCCGGCAAGGTCGACAATCTGGCGGCGCGCGTGGCGGCCATCGCCGTCACCGCCCAGGGCGACGGCACCTGGCTCATCGACCGGGCCGGCGAGCCGGTCGGCAAGGGCTGGCTTTGGCTCGACGCCCGCGCCGGCGACATCGTCACCCGGTTGCGGGGCGAGACCGGCGACGCCGAGCGCTTCCGCCATACAGGCTCCGGCCTCGCCGCCTGCCAGCAGGGACCGCAGTTGCGCTGGATGCTGGAGCACGCGCCGGAAATGATGCATGGGGCGGCGACCGGCTTCCACTGCAAGGACTGGCTCTATTTCAAGCTGACCGGCAAGCGCGCGACCGATCCGTCGGAAGCCTGCTTCACCTTCGGCGATTTCAGCGAGCGGCGCTATAGCGACGAAGTCATCGATTTCCTCGGGCTTGCGCCGCACAAGGGCCTTTTCCCCGAGATCGTCGACGGCGCGACGACGTGTCACCCGCTCAGCGACAGCGCCGCGGCGCTCACCGGGCTCACCGCCGGTACGCCGATCGTGCTCGGCTATGTCGACGTGGCCTGCACCGCGCTCGGCGCCGGGCTCTACGACCTGGAAACGGAGACGGGCTGCTCGGTCATCGGCTCCACGGGCATGCACATGCGGCTCGCACGCGGGGCGGACGACGTGCGCCTTACCGAGGACCGCACCGGCTACACGATGTGCATGCCTGTGCCCGGCATCTATTCGCAGATGCAGTCGAACATGGCGGCGACTCTCAATGTCGACTGGATCCTGTCTGTCGCCGGCGGGTTGCTGAAAAGTGTAGGAGTGGAACGCTCCAAGGCCGACCTGCTCGGCCATGTAGAGGGCTGGCTTGCCGAGGCGAAGGAGCGGCCGCCGCTCTTTCATCCCTATATTTCCGAAGCCGGCGAGCGCGGCCCCTTCGTGGACGCGACCGCGCGGGCTTCCTTCCTCGGCCTCAGCACCTCGAACGGTTTCGCCGACATGGTTCGGGCGGTCTTCGACGGCCTCGCGCTCGCCGCGCGCGATTGCTACCTCGCCATGGGGCCGCTGCCGCGCCAAGTGCGGCTCACGGGAGGTGCGGCCCGCAGCGCTTCGCTGCGGCGCATCCTCGGCGGCGCGCTCGGGGCCGATATCCAGACTACGGAGCGCGAGGAGGCCGGGGCGGCGGGTGCCGCCATGATCGCGGCCGTGTCGCTCGGCCTCTACGGCTCGATGGCCGAATGCGCGAAGGAGTGGGTGACGCCGTGCCTGCGCGCTTCGGAGCCGGCCGATGCGGCGCTCGCGCGGCATTTCGATAGCGTATTCCCCGCCTACAAGGCCTCGCGCGAGGCGCTGTCTCCCTTGTGGGAAACGATTACAGGACAACAGGACAAGCTGCCATGACGACGAAGAAGATTGCCATTGCCGGCGACCGTTTCATGCTGCCGCAGGTCTTTGCCGACAAGCTGGTGGCGGCGTGCGGCGAGGGGCACGACATCCGGCTTCTGGAACTGCCCTGGCCGGACGTGCCGATGGAGCACGGCTATGCGGTCGAGGGCATGGACGGGCTGAAGGAATATCTGGGCTCCGCCGACGAGATCGTCGATTTCATCGGCGACGCCGAGATTTTCGTTACCCAGCTAGCGCCCCTGTCGCGGGCCATGTTCGCACGCCTGCCGGCGCTGCGGCTGGTTGCCGTTTCGCGCGGCGGCCCGGTCAATATCGACATGGCGGCAGCCCGCGAGGCCGGCGTCACCGTCGTTAACACACCCGGCCGCAACGCCGGGGCTGTCGCTGAGTTCACGATCGGCGCGATTCTCGCCGAAACCCGGCTCATCCGCACCGGCCATGAATCGCTGCGCAAGGGCGAGTGGCGCGGCGATCTCTACCGTGCCGACAGGACCGGCCGCGAACTGCGCGAAATGACGGTAGGCGTCGTCGGCTACGGCAATATCGGCACGCGGGTGGTGCGGCTGCTGCGCGCCTTCGGCGCCAAAGTCCTCGTCCACGATCCCTATGTCCAGCTTTCGGCCGAGGATCGCAACGACGGCGTCGAGCTTGTCGCGCTCGACGATCTTCTGGGGCGCGCCGACATCGTCACGCTGCATCCGCGTGTCAGCGAGGAGACGCGCCACATGATGAATGCCGACACCTTCGCCAGGATGAAGCCGGGCGCGTTGTTCGTGAACACCGCGCGTGGCCCGCTGTGCGACTACGATGCGCTCTACGCGGCACTGACCGAGGGCCATCTTGGCGGGGCGATGCTGGAGACCTTCGGCGTCGAGCCGGTGCCGGCCGACTGGCCGCTGCTGCAACTGCCCAACGTGACGCTGACGCCGCATATCGCGGGAGCCTCGGTGCGCACCGTGACCTATGCCGCCGAAATGGCGGCCGAGGAGGTGCGCCGCTACATCGCCGGCCTCCCGCCCGTCAATCCCTGCTGAATCCTGTCTTTCTTCGAGGAAACGAAATGAGTGAAACCGCCATCCGCCAGTCGATCATCGACCACTGCCGCGCCATGAACGCCTCCGGCCTCAACCAGGGCACGTCGGGCAACATCAGCGTACGCCAGGGTGGGCGCATGCTGATCACGCCGTCCGGCATTCCCTATGACAAGACGACGCCCGACATGATCGCGTCGCTGTCGCTCGACAGCGACGGCGCCTATGATGGGCCGAAGAAGCCGTCCGTGGAGTGGCGCTTCCATCTCGATATCCTGAAGTCGCGGCCGGATGTCGGCGCGGTGGTGCATACCCATTCCATGTATGCGACCACGCTGGCCATCGCCCGCAAGGGGATTCCCGCTTGCCACTACATGATCGCGATGTTCGGCGGCGACGACGTGCGCGTCGCCGACTACGCCCGCTACGGTACGCCGGAACTGTCGAGCAACGTACTGGCGGCCATGGAAGGGCGCAGCGCCTGCCTGCTGGCCAATCACGGCATGATCGCTACCGGCCCTACGCTGGAGAGAGCCATGGCGGCGGCGGTCGAGCTCGAGACGATCTCCCGGCAATATTTCAATTCGCTGCTCATCGGCGGCCCGGTGCTGCTCGACCGGGAAGAGATCGCCGGGGTCATCAAGGGCTTTGCCAGCTACGGACGGCAGGACGACGAGAAGGCGGCCTGAGGCAGGTCTGGCGACGGAGAAGCAAAGTGACGGCGCATCCTCCCATCTACGACCTGCTCGTCATCGGCGGAGGCGTGAACGGCGCCGGCATCGCGCGCGACGCCGCTGGCCGGGGGCTTTCGGTGCTGCTGTGCGAGAAGGGCGATCTCGCCGAAGGCACCAGCTCGCGTTCGGGCAAACTGGTGCACGGCGGCCTGCGCTATCTTGAGCACTATGAATTCCGGCTGGTGCGCGAGGCGCTGATCGAGCGCGAGGTGCTGCTGAAGGCCGCGCCGCACATCATCTGGCCGATGCGGTTCGTGCTACCGCACAACCCGGCCGACCGGCCCGCCTGGCTGGTCCGGCTCGGCCTGTTTCTCTACGACCATCTCGGCGGCCGAAAGCGCCTGCCCGGCACGCGCGTGCTCGACCTCGCCACCACGATGGAAGGCGCGCCGATCGCCCGGCAATACCATAAGGCCTTCGAATACTCCGACTGTTGGGTGGATGATGCCCGCCTGGTGGCCCTCAATGCGCTGGACGCGGCGGCGAAAGGCGCGGAGGTCGCCGTGCGTACCGCCTGTTCGGCCGTGCGCCGCGAGGGCGCGTTGTGGAGCGCGGAACTCACCGACGCCGTCAGCGGCGCCACCCGCACCGTGCAGGCGCGTTGCCTGGTCAACACGGCAGGGCCGTGGGTCAACGACGTGATCGACCGCGTCGCCGGCCTGCGTTCGAACCGGCATGTGCGCCTCGTCAAGGGCAGCCACATCGTCGTGCCGAAATTCTGGGAGGGCCGGCAGGCCTATCTGGTGCAGAACCCGGACAAGCGCGTCATCTTCATCAATCCCTACCAGAACGACCTCGCCCTCATCGGCACCACCGACATTCCCTATGACGGCCGGCCGGAGGATGTCGCCATCGACGGCGACGAGATCGCCTATCTGCTGAAATCGGTGAACCGCTATTTCAAGCGGCAGCTGGCGGCCAGCGATATCGTGCATGCCTTTTCCGGCGTGCGGCCGCTCTATGACGACCATTCCGCCAATCCGAGCGCGGTGACGCGGGACTATATTTTCGAGATCGACGCCGGCGAGCAGGGCGGGCAGGCTCCCTTGCTTTCGGTGTTCGGCGGCAAGATCACGACGTTCCGCAAGCTTTCCGAACATGCGCTGGAGAAGCTCAAGCCGTTCTTCCCGGCGATGGGGCCGGGCTGGACCGGCAAGGCGACGCTTCCCGGCGGCGACATGCCGGAGGCGGATTTCGACCTGTTCCTCGGGGAACTGCATGCGCGTTATCGCTGGCTTCCGGCGGCGCTGGCGAAGCATTATGCACGGCTCTACGGCACCCGCGCCCATGCGCTTTTGGGGGATGCGGCCTCGATGGACGACCTCGGCCCGGCATTCGGCCCCCGTCTTTACGCCCGCGAGGCGGAATTCCTGGTCGCCACCGAATGGGCGCTTACCGCCGAAGACATTCTGGAGCGGCGCACCAAGCACGGCCTCTACATGAGCGAGGCCGAGAAGGCGGCCTTTTCCCAGTGGCTCGAAGGCCCGGCAACGACCACACGAAAGACGGCATGATGACGCGCAGTCCCGAATATGACGCCCTTCTTTCCCTGTCGGCGCGCATCGGCGCCGATCCGGCGCTGGTCCAGGGTGCGGGTGGCAACACCTCCATCAAGGAGGACGGCACGCTGTGGATCAAGGCCTCGGGCCTGTGGCTGCGCGATGCGCTGGCGCGCGACCTGATGGTGCCGGTGGCGCTCGAGCCTTTGCTCGATGCGCTTCGGTGCGGCGATCCGTCGACGGAGAGGCCGCAGACCTATGTGATCGAGGACAGGAATCCCGGCGGTCTGCGGCCGTCGATCGAGACCACGATGCATGCGCTGCTTTCGCCGAAGGTGGTGGTGCATGTCCATTGCGTCGACACCATCGCCCATGCCGTGCAGGTGGATGGAGAAGCGCTCGTCGCCGAACGCCTTGACGGCCTGCCTTACGCCTTCGTGCCCTATGCGCGCCCCGGCCTGCCTCTGACGCAGGCGATCATGCGCCGCATTGATACGGATACCCGCATCCTCGTTCTCGGCAATCACGGGCTGACCGTCGCCGGCGAGACAGTTGCCGACGCCGAGGCCCTGCTGGACGAAGTGCGCCGCCGCCTGACCCTGACCGCGCGGGCTGTCGTTGCGCCGGATATCGGGTCGTTGGAACGGCTCGCCGTCGGCAGCGCCTATCGTCCGCCGTCCGATCCGGCGATCCATGGCGTCGCCACCGATCCCGTCTCCTGCCGTCATGCCGGCGGCGGCAGCCTCTATCCCGACCACGTCATCTTTCTCGGCGAGGGCTCGGTCATCGCGCAGCCGGGCGAAAGCGCGCTCGACGTCGAGCGGCGCTTCGGCGCGGTCGGCTTGCCGCTGCCGCCGACCATCCTTTTCCCCGGCAAGGGCGTGCTCGTTTCCACGGCGATAAGCGAAGGCGCGCTGGCCATGGCGGGCTGCCTGTCCGACGTGACCAGCCGCCTCCCGGAAACGGCGCGACTACGCTACTTCTCCGATCTGGAAAACGCCGAACTGCTCGGCTGGGATGCCGAAAAATACCGCCAGGCGCTGAACGCATCCCTGGACGGGGGGCGGCGGTAAAGCCGAAACAAGCAGAGCCTTCCCCCAGACACGCCCCTGACAATACCGACGTTTCGCTGCAGTCCGGTCCTGCAAGCCTTCCGGTTTCGGTTAGACCCGTTTCGGGCGCCGCCTGCTTTCCAGGCGTTCCGTCTCGTCCGGCGGCATCTGCTGTTCACATAGGTGGTTTCTCGCTGAAATCTCGGCCTAGCGCGTGAGCCCCCTCGACAGCTGGCGCTTCGGTTGTCCGGGTCGAGAACATGCCGTCTGTTCCGCCACGCCAGCCAACTAATCGGCAGGTCCATCGGCTCGCACATCGGGCTTATCGTTCAGCCAGAGCGACGACGCATTGCCGGCGTCAAGCCGGCGTTCGAGGCGAAGAAGTTATTTCGTATGGGCGTACGATTGACTCATCGGAAAATATTTATCACGATAGGAAACTCATTAGGGAGGAACTGATGATTTTTTCTCGTGCGAAATCACGCTTGCTTGCTCTTCTTGGTGGCGCCGCGATAGCCAGTGCCGCTTCGGTCGGGGCGGCGCCTGCAAGCGATCTTGTCGTCCTGTTGCCGCCGCTCTACGGCCCGAGCATAGAGCGCACCGTCTCGCCGGTGATGAAGGAAAAGTATGGCGTCGACGTCATCTGGCAGGAGGCCAACAGTTCGGAGAGCTTCGCGAAGGTTCTGGCTGAAAAGGCGGCGCCGGAGATAAGCGTTTCCTGCCCCGCGACGCTGGATTTCCTGCGCGGCCAGGAAGCTGGTTTGTGGGCGAAACTTGATGCGGACAAGATTCCCAACCTTGCCGATATCTATGATTTCGCCAAGCAGGATCCGTTCGGCGAATATGGCGTCGCCATCACCATCGGCGGGGCCGTGCTGCAATATCACAAGGAAGCGTTCGAGAAGAACGGCTGGGCGCCGCCGACCAGTTGGAAGGACATGGCGCGGCCGGAACTCAAGGGGCATGTGGCCATGGCGTCCACCGCCTGGGGCACCGGGGTCGGCCTGCTTTCCCTCTGGTCGCGCCTGGAAGGCGCCGGCCGTGGCGATGCCGGCCCGGCTTTCGCCTTCGTCAAGGATCTCGTCGCCAAGGGGCAGATCGGTTACTTCCCGACGCGGGGCAGCGAACTCAACTCCGCGATGGAACGCGGTGAAATATGGATCGGGCCGCAGTGGAGCGAGGCCGGGTTGCAGTTCGCGGCCCAGGGCGGGCCGGTCGGAATCGTCAACCCGACGGAAGGCACCTTCGTGCTGCCCAATATCTGCGCCGTCGTCGCCGACTCGCCGAACATCGAGGCTGCGAACGCTTTCGTCGACCTCCTTCTCGGTGAGGAGGCGCAGCGTGATCTCGCTGTCGATAGGTGGGCTTCCCCTGTCCGCAAGGGGGTCGTGCTGCCGGCCGAATACCAGGACAAGCTGCTGCTGAGCGAAGAGCAGATCGCCAAGGTAAAGTTCCTGGACGATACCGAACTCGCTGAGTTCAAGCCCAAATGGCATGAGCAATGGGTTCGCGAAATCGAAACCGGCGCCCAGTGAACGCCGCGCCGGAATAGCGCTTCTCCATCATCATCCTATCGGTTGCGGCCTTCACGGGGGCCGCAACACGACAGAGCATTGCGAGCACCCATGCCGGAAACTTCGCGCGAGCAAAACTTTCTGAAGCTCGATCATATCGTCAAGGACTTTGGTTCCGCACGCGTCCTGCACGATATCGATATCGAAGTCGGGGCCGGCGAGGTCGTCGCTCTGCTCGGCCCTTCGGGTTGCGGCAAGAGCACGCTTCTCAAGATCATCGCCGGTTTCTTTGCGCAAAGCGCCGGCCACATACGCATCGGCGACCGTGTGGTCGACAAGGTGCCGCCGCATCTGCGCAACCTCGGCATGGTGTTCCAAGACTACTCCCTGTTTCCCCACCTAACCATCTATGACAACGTCGCGTTCGGCCTTTCCGTGCGCAACGTGCCTGTGGAACGGATTCGCAAAAGGGTAGACGAGGCGCTTTCCTTGGTGCGCCTGCCGGATGTCGGCAAGCGCTACCCCTCGCAACTGTCCGGCGGCCAGAAGCAGCGCGTGGCGATAGCCCGCGCCCTGGTCGTCGATCCCTCGATCCTGCTGTGCGATGAACCGCTCAGCAACCTCGACGTCCGGTTGCGCAAGGAGATCCAGGTCGAACTGAAGCGTATCCAGCGCGACACCCGCGTCACCACCGTCTACGTTACCCATGACCAGGAGGAAGCGATTACGCTCGCCGACCGGATCGCCCTGATGCATGGCGGGCGCATCGAGCAATTCGCGGACGTAAAGACCATCTTCGAATTCCCGCAGTCGCGGTTTTGCGCCGAGTTCATGGGCTACCAGAACTTTCTGCAGGCGACCGTGATGCAGGGGCACGAGGAGCGTCCTGTCGTCCGCCTCGCCACCGGCGAGACGGCGCGATCGCGCACCCGAACCTTTTTCGAGGCCGGCGCAGCCGTGGAGGCATGCTTCCGGTCCGACAGGGTGCAGATAATTTCCGATCGGCAAGAAGATTCCGATGGCGATCTTGTGATCGAGGCTCGTTTGGCTCGAATCCGCTACGCAGGCACCCACTATATCCTGACCCTGACGACGGCGGATGGCAGCGCGGTCGATGCCCTGTTGTCCGCATCGACCTTCGAAAGCAACCCGCTTCCGGAAGGAATGTCATGCAGGCTGGTCGTCGCTGCCGACGACATTCGGCTGGTAGCCCGGTGAGGTTGGCAAAGGAAATGCTCGCCTCCTCGCCGCTACATGCAAGGATCTGGGAAGGAACTCGCCGCTACTGGCAGATCCTGGTCCCGACCCTGTTCATCCTGTTCGTTTTCGCCGTGCCGATCGGCCAACTGATCGTGACGAGCTTTTATGCCTACGATCCGCTTCGGATCGTTTCCGACAGGCTAACCATCGAGAATTATACCGCGATCCTGTCCAATTCCCTGTTGTGGGCAGTGATTTCGCGCACCATCGTCCTGTCCTTGCTGACGACGCTGATTGCTGGGGTAGTGGCTTTCCCGGTGGCCTTTCGTCTTCAGCAGGCCGGCAAGGCGGAACGCTTCGTCCTGGTCATGGCTCTGCTGTCCCCGATCGTCGTTTCCCCGGTCGTGCTTGCCTATCCCTGGCTGGTCCTGCTCGCGCCCAACAGCGGGCTGGTTCCGGAGACCATACGGTTTTTCGGGTTGACGCCGCCGCACCTGATGTATTCGAACGCCGGCGTCCTGATCGGCCTCGTCTACGGCGAATCCGTGTTCATGGTGCTGTGCGTCCATGCGGCGCTGGAGAACATTCCGCTTTCCCTCGTGCGGGCGAGCAGGGTGCTCGGCGCGACGCCGTGGCAGTCCTTCAGGCGCGTGATCCTGCCGCTCTCGCTGCCCGGCCTTGCCTCGGGGGCGCTGCTGGTTTTCTCGATCTCGACCAGTTCCTTCATGATGCCCTATCTCCTTGGCGGGCGTCAGGTGCCGGTTCTGGCGACCTATGCCTACGATATGGCGTCCGTGCTGATGAACTGGCCGTCGGCCGCGGCCGTTGCGGGAATACTGCTCACGCTCACCGGCATATCGGTCGGCCTGTTCGGGCGCTGGATCAGCAAGCTGGAACGGGAACTCGGCAATGTTTAAGGGAAGTCCGGTCGTTTGCGGCATCGCCTGGCTGTTTTGCCTGTTCCTGCTGGCGCCGCTGGCCGTCATCGTCGCAGTTTCCTTCGGCACGGAACGCTTCATCGTCTTTCCGCCGACCGGGTTCAGCTTGCGCTGGTACGGCGAGGCGCTCGGCAATCTGCGCCTGATCGCAGCGACATGGAACAGCGTGAAGGTCGGAGCGGCCGCTGGTCTCCTTGCCGTCGTCCTGGGCCTTCTCGTCGTGCGTGGACAGGACAGGCTTGCGCCGGGAAAGCGCCAGTTCTTCAACCTCGTCTTCCTCCTTCCGGTGACCGTGCCGTCGATTGTTTTCGCCATCGGACTGATGTTCTTCCTCCGCTCGATCGGATTGCTCAACTCGACAACCGGACTGACGCTCGGCCATACCGTCGTTACCTTCCCCTATGCGGTGCGCATGATCGCCGCCAGTGCGCCGCGCGGGCTTGCCGATCTCGAACGAGCCGCCAGCATCCTCGGCGCCAGCCCGCTTCAGGTGTTTCGCAGGATCACCCTGCCAAGCCTGCGCACCGGCGTCCTCGGCGGCTTCCTTTTCGCGTTCCTGATCTCGGCCAACAATGTGACGATTGCCCTCTTTGTGGCGGGTGCGCGCACCGAGACGCTGCCGGTTCGCATGTTCCACATGACGATCAACGAACTGAGCCCGGTCCTGGCCGCGATATCCACCCTGTTCCTCGCCTTCACCATGATCGCTCTCGTCGGCATGGAAAAGCTGATCGGCGTCTATCGGACGCTCGAGGCGAGAGGCAGTGGCTGACAGGAACCATCGACCCGCTGTTGTTTCGAAAAAGGAGACTGATGTTGAGACGCTACACGGAGTTTTCGCAGGCAGAGTTCCAGGCTCGCCACCGCCGTGCCCAGGCGCTGATGGAAGAACAGGGCCTTGACGCCCTGATGATCACCGACCGGCTGAACTATGCCTATTTCACGGGACATCGTTCCGAGCAGAGCCCCATCGACAAGATCAGGCCCTACGTCTTCATCCTGCCGAGATCGGGCGAGGGCGTGCTGATCACGATGGAGTTCGAGAAGCGCCAGGTTCTCGAAACGACATGGATCGAGAACATCCATATCGCAGGCCTGCGCGGCCGCGCCGAGCCCGTCATCGAGGTGATCCGCAAGCTCGGGCTCGACAAGGGTCGCATCGGGGCCGAACTCGGGCGCGAGCAGTATCTCGGCATCAGCCCGAACGAATATGACGGCATCCGTAACGGGCTGGCGGATGCGACGTTCGTCGATGCCGCGCCTCTCATCCTCAAGCTGCGGGCCACCAAGTCCCCGGCGGAAGTCGCCTATATCAGGCGCGCCGGCGAACTGCTGTCGGTTTCCATGCTGGAGACGTTCGATGCCGTGAAAGTCGGCATGACAGAGATCGACATCATGCGAACCCTGCGGACCCGCATCGCGCATAACGGCGGCGAACGCGTGACATTCATGTGGGTGGTGAGTTCGCAGGACGGAATGATCGCCGGCCCGACCGAGCGCCGCATGCAGGCCGGCGACCTGCTCGTACTCGATGCCGGCGTCGAATATCGCGGCTACTGCTCCGACGTTTCCCGCTCGGCCTCTCTCGGTACGCCCAATGACGATCTTGCGGAATTCTATGCCTGGATGTCGCAGGCCGTGCGCATCGGCGTAGATCATCTCCGGGTCGGCAATACGCCGAGGGGGGTTGTCGAGGCCGTGCGAGAATTCTGTCGCAAGCGAGGGCTGGAAGCCGGGATGTCGGGCCGCATTGGCCACGGAGTGGGCCTGGCCAGCACGGAATACCCCTCGCTCGACGCGGCCGAGCCCATCGTCTTCGAGGAGGGGATGGTGTTCGCCTGCAATCCTAATTTCTATTTCGGCGACTACGGTTGGCTGAACAACGAAGACAACTGGGTGGTGACGGCGGATGGCCCGCCCGAACTGCTCTCGGCCCCCGCCGGTAGCGGCCAACTGCACGTTATTCGCGTATGAGCCGGCAAGCGCCGCATCCCACGCAAGTCTCCGAAAGGAGAACGTGTGTAGATTTTGCATCTGCCGCTGCGGTCGGGCTTTGTTGGGGGTTGTACCGGAGGTCGATTGCCGGATAGGAAAGATGCAACCCTGGAGCCTGTCGGCAAACGTCGACCGGGCTGGTCAAGGCGTATCGTGTGGGGGCGTAGGAGCAGAAAAATGGCAAAGGCTGGCGCGTTACGGGCAGGCCGGGCAGAGAGAAGGAAAGGAGTTCCTTCTGCCACGGACGGCGGACTCGGGGCGCGCCTGCGGGCAGAGCGGCAAGACAGGGAGTGGACGCTCGACGAGGTCAGCGTCCGCACTGGCGTAGCCCGTTCGACCCTTTCGAAGATCGAGAACGGATTGATGTCGCCCACCTACGACATCCTCCAGAAGATTGCGACGGGGATGTCGCTCGACCTCGTCAGCCTGTTCGACAACAAACCCCACTCCAGTATCCTGGGCCGGCGCAGCATTACGCGGTCCAGCAAAGGTATCCTGCATCCGACCGAACTCTACGACTACGAGTTCCTTGCCGTGGAAATCACCAACAAGGCGATGCTTCCGTTCAAGGCGACCATTCGCGCGCGCAAGAAGGAGGAATTCGACGACTGGGTGAGGCACTCGGGCGAGGAATTCATCTACGTTCTTTCCGGTTCCGTCATGCTGATGACGGAATTCTACGCCCCCGAGATTCTGAACGTTGGGGATTCCACCTATTTCGACAGCCAGATGGGCCACATGCTGCTATCCGTCAGCGAGCAGGACGCCGAGATCGTCTGGGTGTCCACGGGCGCGCCGCCGGTATGGGCGCAACTACCCAGCGCGGCATAGAGATTTCTTAAAAGAAACTTGTTGCCAATCGTGTATGTCCTGCCTATCATCCGGGCATGACAGCAGGCCGACCTGGGTAGGAGGGTGCGCCTTGTCTTAATCATATAGGGAGGGGCATGCCGTCGTGCAGGTCGTAGAGAACCCGCGTCTGAATTTTCCGATCGCGGAATACCGTCGCCGATATGAAGCGGTCACGCGCCGCATGAAGGAAGAGCGTCTTGACGCCGTCTTCACGCGCAACATGGACCATATCTGCTACCTGACGGGTTACGAAGACCCGCATGTCATCATGTATCACGCGTTGCTGGTGCTGAGCGACGGACCGGTCTTCTTCGCGCGCCGCTACGAATTGTCAAACGTCCGCGAATTCACGTGGCTGCCCGAATGCACCACCATCGAGGACCTGGAACACCCCGCCGAGGCAGTCGCGACGCGTTTGCTGGCGCTCGGCCTCGGCAACAAGCGCATCGGCATCGAGCGCGGGATGCGCAAGGCGGGAATGTTCTGCGGGCTCGAGGAATTCGAGCTGCTTCGCAGCCGCCTGCCGGACGCGACGTTCGTGAACGCCCTCGAGGTGATCCCTTCGGTGCGGGTGATCAAGAGCGACGCGGAGATCGAGGCCATGCGCGAGGCCGCCCGCATCGCCGAGTCAGCGGTGGAAAGCGCCATCGGCGTTCTCGAGCCGGGCTGTTCGGAGAACGACGTGGCGGCGGAATATCTTCGCGCGGCGGTGAAGGGCGGCAGCGAGTATCCGAGCCTCACGCCCTTCATGGTTTCGGGCCGGCGCACCTCGCTTCCGCACGGAACCTGGCGCGGACGTATCGTCGAGCCGGGAGACCCCTTCCTGTTCGAGTGCTCGGCCAACCACAAGCGCTACGAAGTACCCGTGATGCGGACCGTCAATGTCGGCGAACCCAGCGCGCGCGTGAAGGCGATGGCAGCCGCCGAGATCGAAGCTCTTAATGTCGGCATTGCCGCCATGAAACCTGGAATGACCGGTGAAGAAGTCCACCGGATCATCTACGGGATCATGGATCGCCATGGTTTTGGCGGCGAGCACTACAAGCACCCTTCCGCATACTCGATCGGCCTCAGCCTGCCGCCGGCCTGGAGCGAGACGCATTACATGATGCTGCGGGAAGGCGAGACAAAGCGGCTGGAGCCCAACATGACGTTCCACGTTGTGCCCATCTCTCTCATCGACAACGAGGTCGGCGTCGGGTTCAGCGCCGCAGTCAGGGTGACGGAGCAAGGTGGGGAGGCTCTGACCCGCCCTCGTGCACTGACGATCATCTAGGAACTCGGTGGAGGAGGAGCCATCAGCGCCCAGACCGCAATGGGTTGGGATATCCCCGGCTGGGCGGCTGCTTGACAGGCATAAGGGAGGAGAACAGGAAATGACCATGATCAATCGACGCCGCTTCCTCGAAGCGGCCGGGGGCGTGGCAGCCGCGACGTTACTGCCCGTGGGAGCAAGCCGGGCGCAAGGCGACGGCAAGCTCGTCTTCGTCGGCTGGGGCGGCTCCTATCAGGATGCCCAGCGCAAGGCGCATCTCGATCCTTTCAAGGCAGCGAAAGGCATCGAGGTCACCGAGATTCCTGGCGGTCCCCGCCTGGCGAAACTCAAGGCCCAGGTAGAGGCCAACAACGTCGAGTGGAACATCATCGACCTCGAATGGTCCGACATGCTGCGCGCGGGACGCGCCGGCTTGCTGGAGCCGATCGACACGGCGGTCGTGGATACCTCGAAGATCGTTCCTGAAGGCAAGAACGAATTCGGGATCATGAACTGCTATTATTCGATGGTGTTTGGCCGCAATACCAAGCATTTCCCCGCCGACAAGCCAGGTCCCGAGGGTTGGAAAGGCTTCTGGGACGTCGCCAATTTTCCCGGCCCACGCTGCCTGAAGGATACGCCCAAGGGCGCGCTGGAAGGAGCCCTGATCGCCGACGGCGTTGCCATTGCGGACCTCTATCCGCTTGATATCGACCGGGCCTTCCGCAAGCTGGACGAACTGAAGCCGCATATCACCAACTGGTACAGCGGTGCCGCCCAGGTCGTTCAGCTTCTTTCCTCGGGAGAGGTGGTTCTTGCCTCGACGTCCCACAATCGGCTGCAGGCCGCAGTTGCCGACGACGCGCCGATTGCGATCGACTGGACCGACGGCAGGCTGGACTCCGACTTCTGGTGCGTTCCACGCGGGGCGCCGCACAAGGAACTGGCCATGGAGTTCATCGCCTCGGCAACGCAGGCCGACCAGCAGGCGGAAATGGCGCGGCTCACGAGCCTGGGGCCGACCAATGCGGACGCCATGGGTCTGCTGAACGAGGAGGAGCGCAACGGTCTTCCTTCCACCGAAGAGCGGATGGGAGGCCAGTTCTGGACCAACAACGACTGGTGGCTCGATAACGAAGAGAAAATCCAGAATCAGTGGGAAGTCTGGAAGCTCACCTGATACCGGCGTTGCGGGCAGGCGAAGGTGGCGGCTTGGAACTAGCCGCCATCGCCTGCTCCTCACTTCATCTCCGAGCCGCCTCTCGCTCGCAGGAAGCGGGACAGGCATAGGTACTATTTGTCGAGGCCGGGCAGCGTGACCGAAGCTGTGGTAAAATCAACTCGCTCCGCCAGCCGCGGGAAGGCCCTCAGGGTCGTCCTGCTGCTTGCGCCGCCGCTAGCCTTCCTGTGCCTGTTCTTTGCCATTCCGGTATCGAAGATGCTGGTGCTTGCTTTCCAGGACCATGCCACCGGCCAACTGACCCTTCAAAACTTCGTTACGCTTGTCGAGCAACCGCTCTACGGCAAGGTTCTGATTAACACTGTCGTCGTCAGCTGCATCGTCGTCGTCGTTTCTCTGGTGCTCTCCTATCCGCTGGCCTATGTCCTTGCGCGCGCCTCGCGTGGTGTCGCGGCGATCCTGATGTTGTTCGTGCTGTTTCCCTTTTGGGTCAGCGCCCTTGTGCGTACCTTCGCCTGGACGGTGATCCTCCAGCGGGAAGGGCCGTTCAACCAGCTTCTTGCAGCGCTCGGCCTCACTGAGACGCCGCTTGCGCTTGTGCAGAGCCGGTTCGCCCTCGTGTTGGGCCTGACGCAGATCCTGATGCCCTTCGCCGTGTTGCCGCTCGCCAATGCAATCCGCGGTATCGACTGGAATCTCGTCCGCGCCGCCGAAAGCCTCGGGGCAGGGCGGATTCTAATCTTCTTCAGGGTTATCCTGCCGCTTTCGTCAAATGGCATCGCGGCCGCCTGTTTCATCGTCTTCATCCTGTCGATGGGTGCCTTCATCATGCCGGTCCTGCTCGGCGGTCGAGGTGACACGTTCCTCGCCCAATTGATCGAGATGCAGGCCAATGCGCTGCTGAACTGGAACCTGGCATCCGCCCTTTCGGTGACGCTGCTGGTCATCATCCTCGGACTGATGGCCCTGTTCAGGGCATTGTTCGGATCTGCGGCGATGGTGCGGCCATGACGACTGTTGCACGACGCTCGCGATTGGCCGGGGGAAGGGTCTGGCTCTGGCTGGCGGCGGGTCTGGCGATGCTGTTCCTGGCCGCCCCGACGCTGATCGTGGTGCCGCTTTCGCTGACCTCTTCGCGCTTCCTGACCTTCCCGCCGCCGGGGTGGTCGTCGCAATGGTATGCCCGCCTGTTTGAGAGCCTCGACTGGACCAACGCCGCCTTGAGCAGCTTGCAGGTCGGACTCGGCACGACGGTGTGCGCCAGCATCCTGGGCACCTGTGCCGCGCTTGGATTGCGCAGTGACTTTCCCGGCAAGGAGATTCTGCGGGCGTTCATGCTCTCGCCCTTGCTAGTGCCGGGCATCGTGCTTGCGATTGCCTATTACACCTTCTTTTCCGTCATGAGTTTGCAAGGCATCAGGCTGCTGGACAGCAGCATCAGCCTGATCATCGCCCACACGACCATCACCATTCCCTTTGTCGTGGTCACCGTTACCGCCTCGCTCGCCAATGTCGACCAATCGCTGATGCGGGCGGCAGAAAGCCTCGGCGCATCGCCATCGCAGATTTTTTGGCGCGTCACCTTTCCCCTTATCCGCTCGGGGATCGCCACCGGCGCACTCTTCACATTCCTCACCTCCTTCGACGAACTGATCATCGCGCTTTTCCTGAGCGGTTCGAACGTCAGGACGCTGCCGGTACGGATGTGGGACGGTATCCGCTTCGAAGTGGAGCCGACCCTGGCGGCGGTGGCGACCCTGCTCATCCTCGTATCGCTCGCAGTTCTGGCGACAGCCGAATTGCTCAAGAAAAACAACGATCGGCGCTAGGGGCGGATCTGGCCAAGCACAGGGACATGACGACACCATGACCAGCAATCCGGCGGACAGCCATGTCGAGTTCGTCGACGTCCACAAGCGCTATGGCGCCTCCGAGCCCGTGGTCAAGAAGCTCGACCTTGCGGTCCGGCGGGGAGAGTTCCTGACGTTCCTCGGCCCATCGGGCTCGGGTAAGACCACGACCCTTTTGATGCTCGCGGGCTTCGAGAGCGTAACGTCCGGGAACATCTTCATGGATGGCCGCGAAGTACAGGATAGTCCGCCCGCGAAACGCAATATCGGCATGGTTTTCCAGAACTACGCGCTCTTTCCGCACATGAGCGTTGCCGAGAACATCGCCTTTCCGCTGCGGGTAAGGCGGCTTCCCAGGGCCGAAATCGAGGACAAGGTGACGCGGGTGATGGAGCGGGTCCGGCTTTCCGGGCTCGGCGAGCGCCACCCCTCGCAGATTTCGGGAGGGCAGCAGCAGCGGGTCGCGCTCGCCCGCGCGCTGGTCTTCGAACCGAAGCTCGTCCTGATGGACGAGCCGCTCGGCGCGCTCGACAAGCGTCTGCGCGACCAGATGCAATTCGAGATAAAGCGTCTCCACCGCGAATTCGGCGTGACCATCGTGTACGTCACCCATGACCAGAGCGAGGCGATGACGATGTCGGATCGCATCGTGGTGTTCCACGACGGCACGATCCAGCAGGTAGGCTCTCCCCAGGAAATCTATGAGCGCCCGCAGACCTCCTTCGTTGCCCAGTTCGTGGGCGAGAACAACCAGATACGGGGAACGGTTCTATCGACGGACGGGCGTTCCTGCGTCGTGGACATCGCAAGGGATGCGACGGTACGGGCGCAGGCCATTCATGCGAAGCCCGGCAGGCAGACGATGCTGGCCATCCGTCCCGAGAATATCTTCCTCAGGACACGGAACAGTCCTGTCGCCGACAATTCCGTCACGGCCATCGTACAGGAAATCACCTATCTCGGGGATCAGATGCGCATGCGGGCGCTGCTTGCCGGCGAGGCCGAGATTACCGTCCGCCTATCCGATCGCGCCCAGTGGTCGCAGGTACGGCCCGGCGAAGAGGTGATGCTGGGCTGGTCCGAGGGCGATTGCGCTGCCCTCGATGTTCCGGACTGAACAAAACCAACCAAACTGCATGCCAGCCCAGAGATCGTCCGGGGCCGGCTTGTGCGCACAGAAACATGGAGAGCCGAACATGACATTGCTGCTGTCAGCATCCGATATCCAGAAGGTCCTTTCGATGCAGGACGCGATCCATGCGAACGATATCGGGTTCCGCGAACATGCCCTTGGCAACGTGATCATGCCTCAGCGCCTTGCCATGCATCTGGAACAGGCCGAGGGCGTGATGCTCACCATGGCGGCCTGCGTCGGTGGTGAGGCGGGCGGCGCCGGCGTCAAGCATGTCAGTGTCTTTCCGCGTAATGCGGCCGCTGGGGTGCTGCCCACCACGCTCGGCTTGTTGATCCTCAACGATCCCGATACCGGCGAGGCGTTGGCTGTGATGGATGCCACTTACCTGACCGCCATGCGCACCGGTGCCGGTGGCGGTGTCGCTGCCCGCTACCTGGCGCGCGAGGATGCGCGCACGGTCGGCGTGTTCGGCAGCGGGGCGCAGGCTGAAACGCAGTTGATGGCGGCCTGCGCGGTTCGGCCGATCGAAAAGGCACGCGTGCTTTCGCGCTCGAAAAAGAACGCCGAGGCGTTCGCCAGCAAGATGGGCGCCCAACTCGGCATCGAGGTCGAGCCCGTCTTCGAGGCCCGACACGCCGTCGAGGGCATGGATATCGTCGTGACCGCCACCACGGCCGACACCCCTCTTTTCGATGGTGCCTGGCTTAGGCCCGGCCAGCATGTCAACGCCGTCGGAACCCACCTGCCCACCGCCCGCGAGATCGATACGCACGCGGTAGCGCGCGGAAAGTTCTTCGTGGATTCGCGTGTCGCCTGCCTGATCGAGGCTGGTGAAATACTCCTGCCGATCGAGGAAGGCGCCGTCACGGAAAGCCATATCGTTGCCGAGATCGGCAACGTTTGCGCGGGTCTGCATCCCGGACGCGAAAGCGAGGACGAAATCACGATATTCAAGTCGGTCGGCGTTGGCCACCAGGACATGACTGCCGCACGGGCGGCGTATGACAAAGCCATCAAGGAGGGCATCGGCCATGAGTTCCGGTTTTGACACCATGCGCTCGCAGATCACCGAGATCCTGTCCCGTCTTGTCGCCATCCCGACCGCCTATCCACCGGGAGACAGCGTCGAGATTTGCGCTTATGCACGCGAATTTCTCGATAGCCTTGGGTATCGCACGGCCATCCATGCCGAGAAGGAGGGGCTCGACAACCTTGTAGCCTCCATCGGCAGTGGATCGCCTCACCTGGTCTTCAACGCCCATGTCGATACGGTCGGACCAGGCAGCCTGACCGACTGGCAGTCGGACCCCTACACGTTGACCCGGTACGCAGAACGCCTTTACGGGCTCGGCGCTTCCAACTGCAAAGGTTCGATGGCGATCCAACTCTGGCTGGCACAGGAGATCGCCCGGCACGGCGGGCCGGAGCGAGGCACGGTCACCTTCACCTTCGTTACGGACGAGGAGAGCCTGGGGCCGTCCGGCATGAATTATCTGCGACGTGCAGGTCTGGTGCGGCCGGACATGTTGTTCCTCGGTGCGCCCACCGCCAATACGCTGATTACCGCCGAGCGCGGCGTCATGTGGGTCGCGATAGAAACCTTTGGTCAGTCCGCGCATGCCGGTGCCCCGGAGACGGGAGATAACGCCGTCCTGCGCATGGTCCGCCTGGTCGACCAACTGGTGCGGGATCTCGTTCCAGTAATCGAGGCGCGTACGGAAGAAGGGCTTCGCTCGACGATTAACATCGGCAAGTTCCACGGCGGCGACAACACCAATGTGGTTCCGAGCTATTGTCGGCTTGAAATCGACCGACGGCTATTGCCGTCGGAGACGCTGGAAGGGGCGGTCGAGGAAATCGTTGCGGTGCTGCGCGCCGCCGGCGAGCCGGAGGGAAGCTGGACAGCGGAACTGACGACCGGAACTCCCGGCTTCTCGAGCGGCCGCGATGGGCCGCTTGTTCGCCATACGGCCGAAGCCGTGGAAGCGGTAACTGGCAAGGCGGCTGTCTACAGTGAGGCCGTTGGCGCAAGCGACGGCCGCTATTTCGCCCAGGACGGCATCGAGATTCTTAATTTCGGGCCGGGCGAAGGCTCGCGTGGACATGCGGCGAACGAATTCATCGGCCTCGACGAACTGGAAGAGGGGGCATTGGTTCTCGCCCGTGTGGTCGAGCGGATTTGCGCGTGGAAGGAGACCGTGTTCGGGTAGGTACGACGGCTACAGGATAGTTCACGATCGCTGGCTATCCGGGCAGGTGCCGTGGTATGCGGCCTCCAAACAGAGACCGTGATCATGACCGCTGCCATCCACCCTGCTCTCGCTTCCTCTCTTGAAGCGAGGGGCTACGCCCAGTTGACGCCGGTCCAGATGGAGATGGCGAGCGGGCATCACGGCGATGCCGACCTTCTGGTGTCGGCGCAGACCGGCTCGGGCAAGACGGTCGCCTTCGGCATCGCGATTGCCTCGACGCTGCTCGGCGATGCCGACCAGTTCGGGCCGGCCGGGCGACCGCTCGGGCTGATCATCGCGCCGACGCGCGAGTTGGCGATCCAGGTGCAGCGGGAACTCGACTGGCTCTACGCGGCTGCGAAGATCGAGACCACGACCTGCGTCGGCGGCATGGACATGCGCAAGGAGCGCCGGGCGCTGGAGCGCGGCGCCCATCTTGTCGTCGGCACGCCGGGGCGCCTGCGCGACCACATTACGAAGGGTGCGCTCGACCTCGGGGAAGTCCGCGCCGTGGTGCTCGACGAGGCCGACGAGATGCTGGACCTCGGCTTCCGCGAAGACCTCGAGTTTATTCTCGGCGCGGCTCCCCGCCAGCGAAGGACGCTGCTGTTTTCGGCGACGGTGCCGCGCGGCATCGCCGAACTCGCCAAGGATTTCCAGAAAGACGCGGTACGCGTCGCCGTGAGCGCTTCCACCGAACAGCATGCCGACATCGAGTATCAGATGATGCTGGTCAGGCGCGACGAGCGTGAACATGCCGTCATCAACACGCTTCTGGATACCGACAGCACGAGCGCCCTGGTGTTCTGCCATACGCGCGAGGCGGTGCGGCACCTGACGGCGCGGCTTGCCAATCGCGGATTCGCGGTCGTTTCGTTGTCGGGCGAGATGGCGCAGTCGGAGCGCTCGAACGCGCTCCAGTCCATGCGTGACGGCCGCGCGCATGTCTGCGTGGCGACCGATGTCGCGGCGCGCGGCATCGACCTGCCGCACCTCGACCTCGTGATCCACGCGGATGTGCCGAGCAATCCCGCGACGCTGCTTCACCGTTCCGGCCGAACGGGGCGCGCCGGCCGCAAGGGTGTCTGCGTGCTCATCGTTCCCGAAAACAGACGCGGTGCCGCACAGCGCGTGCTGGCGCTGGCCAGGCTATCGGCCACCGTGCGCGCCGCCCCGGGCATCGCCGAGATTGAGAAGCGCAACCACAGGCACATTCTCGACACCGTTCTCTCGACTGCCGAGCCGGATGAGGCGGAAGCGGCGTTCGTGGCCGAACTGCTGGCACAGGCAACGCCGCAGCGCATTGCCGCCGCCTTCCTGCGCCAGCAACTGGCCGCCCGCCCGGTGCCGGAAGATCTGTCGCCGCTGCCCGTGGCCGAGATGCAGGCGAGGAAGCCCGGGCGCGACAGACGGGCCGAGGGCGATCATGGACCGATGCCGGCGCGCGAACCCCGGAAGGCGGACATGGAAGGCGGCGTCTGGTTCACCCTGTCGCTCGGCCGCGCCCAGCGTGCCGATCCGAAATGGCTGCTGCCGATGATCTGCAAGGCCGGCGGCGTCTCGAAGCGCGACGTCGGCTCGATCCGGATCGACGACAGGGAAACGCGTTTCGAGATCGCCGCGGACAAGGCGGCCGGCTTCGCGGAACAGATCGGCCGGCCGGGCAGCGTCGAAAGGGGGATCGTCATCGCTCCGGCGGGAGAGGCGCGAGGAGCGCCACGGCGTACAAAGCCGAAGTTCGACAAGGGTGCAAAACCGGGAAAGAAGCCGGCACACCGGGGGAAAAGCGCAGCCGGCGAACATGCCCGCAAGCCCAAGGACAGGAAGCGCCCTAAATAAAGGGCGCAAGCTCATATCCAGGCCTTGGTGCTTCGTGGCGTCGCCAAGAGCAGGCTCGTTTCGCTGCCGGTGATGCCGGGAATAAGGCGGATGCGGCGCAGCACCGCGTCGAACTCGGTAAGGCCTGACGTGCCGAGTTCGACCACGAGGTCCCAGCGCCCGTTGGTGGTGTGGATGGTCGAGACCTCGGAAAAGCCGCCCAGTGCGCGCACCACCCGGTCGGCGGCGTGGCCCTCGATCTCGATCATCATGACGCCGCGTATCCTCTGGTCCACCGCGTCGGCGCGCAGGATCACCGTGTAGCCGACGATGTCGCCCGATTTCTCCAGCCGCTCCATGCGCGTCTTGACCGTGGCGCGGGAGACGCCGAGGTCGACCGCAAGATCGGAGACGCTGCGGCGCGCATTGTGGCGAAGCAGCGCGATGAGTTTCTGGTCGAGGGCATCCATGCCGCCATAATGGCAGATCGGCTTATCATTTTGCAAGATTTGCCGTTCATTCAGACAATATCATGCGTTTAAATCGGCATCGCCCCGTGGTCGATTATCTTCGGCACGACGGGGAATCGAAACGATGCGATGCAGGATAATCGGGGCGCCGGTTCAGGAGGGCAACTCCTACCCCGGTTGCGACATGGGGCCGAGCAGTCTGCGGGCGGCGGGAATCGTGTCGACGCTGCGGCAACTGGGGCACGATGTCGAAGACCTCGGCACCGTCGTGCCGGGCCCGATCCTGCCGCGGACGCACGGGAATGCGGCGGTGAAGGCGCTGGCCGAAATCTCGGCCTGGACGGCGGCGATCGCCGAGGCGGCCTTCAAGGCCAGCGACGAGGCGATGCCGATTTTCCTCGGCGGCGACCATTCCATGGCGGCGGGCACGGTTACCGGCGTCGCCCGGCGCGCGGCCGAACTGAAGCGGCCGCTGTTCGTGCTGTGGCTGGACGCGCATCCCGATTTCCACACGCTGGACTCGACGGAAAGCGGCAATTTGCATGGCGTGCCGCTGGCCTACGCCACCGGCCTGCCGGGCTTTGAAGGCTATTTCCCGGCGCTGGCCGCGAGGGTCGACTCAAGGCGTGTCTGCACGCTCGGCCTGCGCAGCGTCGATCCGGCCGAACGCAAGGCGCTCAGCGCGGCCGGCGTCACCGTGCACGACATGCGCGCCATCGACGAGCACGGCATCGGCTCGCTGCTGAGGGCCTTCCTGGACCGGGTGACGAAGGCCAACGGCATGCTGCATGTCAGCCTCGACGTGGATTTCCTCGACCCTTCCATAGCGCCCGCCGTCGGCACTACCGTCCCCGGCGGCGCCACCTTCCGCGAGGCGCATCTGGCGATGGAGATGCTGAGTGACAGCGGGCTGGTCACCAGCCTCGACATCGTCGAACTCAACCCCTTTCTCGACGAGCGCGGCCGCACCGCCATTCTGCTGGTGGACCTGGCGGCGAGCCTGATGGGCCGCCGCATCATGGATCGCCCGACAAGGAGTTTCTGACCATGACTGCAGCGAAGCTGAACATTGTTCCTTTCGTCAGCGTCGATTCGATGATGAAACTGGTGCTGGCGGTGGGTATAGAGAAATTCCTGACCGAGCTTGCTGGCTACGTCGAGGAGGATTTCCTGCGCTGGGAAGCCTTCGACAAGACGCCGCGCATCGCCTCGCACAGCCATGACGGCGTCATCGAACTGATGCCGACGTCGGACGGCACGCTCTACGGCTTCAAATATGTCAACGGCCACCCGAAGAACATGAAGCAGGGGCTACAGACGGTGACCGCCTTCGGCATGCTGGCCGATGTTGGCTCCGGCTATCCGATGCTGCTCAGCGAAATGACCATCCTGACGGCGCTGCGCACGGCAGCGACCTCGGCGGTGGCGGCGAAATACCTGGCGCCGAAGGGCGCGCGCACCATGGCGCTGATCGGCAACGGCGCGCAGTCGGAGTTCCAGGCGACCGCCTTCAGGGCGCTGCTCGGCATCGAGCGGGTCAGGCTCTACGACATCGACCGCTCCGCCTCGGAGAAAGTCGTGCGCAACCTTGCCGGCCTCGGGCTGGAAACGACGGTCTGCGCGTCCGCCCAGGAGGCGGTGGAAAGCGCCGAGATCATCACCACGGTGACGGCGGACAAGCAGTACGCCACCATCCTCACCGACAACATGGTGGGAGCGGGCGTGCACATCAACGCGGTCGGCGGCGACTGCCCCGGCAAGACCGAACTGCACCGCGATATCCTGCTGCGCTCTGACATCTTCGTGGAGTATCCGCCGCAGACCCGCATCGAGGGCGAGATACAGCAACTTGCGCCGGACCATCCGGTGACGGAGCTGTGGCAGGTGATGACCGGCAAGGCCGAGGGCCGGCGAGGACCCAAGCAGATCACGCTGTTCGATTCGGTCGGCTTCGCCACCGAGGATTTTTCGGCCCTGCGCTACGTGCGCGACAAGCTGGCTTCGACCGGGCTCTACGAGGAACTCGACCTGCTCGCCGATCCCGACGAGCCGCGCGACCTGTTCGGCATGCTGCTCAGGGCCGCGAAGGCCTGACGGGGACGCCGGACCCCGTCAGGTAAGGCTGCGCTACAAAATCTTCGCCAGGAAGCTTTTCGTGCGGCTGTGCTGCGGATTCGAGAAAAGCTCCGTTGGCGCGCCTTCCTCGAGGATGAGGCCGTCGTCCATGAAGATCACCCGGTGGCCGACCTCGCGGGCGAACCCCATCTCGTGGGTGACGACAACCATCGTCATTCCCTCGACCGCAAGCGCCTTCATGACCTGAAGCACCTCGCCGACCATTTCCGGATCGAGCGCGGAGGTGGGCTCGTCGAAGAGCATGACGGCCGGCTCCATGGCGAGCGCGCGGGCGATGGCTACGCGCTGCTGCTGGCCGCCGGAAAGCTCGTCCGGGTAGCTTGTTTCCTTGCCGACGAGACCGACCTTGGCCAAAAGCCCGCGCGCCATGTCGTTGGCCTGCCCGGCCGGGAGCTTCTTCACCTTGCGCGGCCCGATGGTGATGTTTTCCAGGATGGTCAGGTGCTTGAACAGGTTGAACTGCTGGAACACCATGCCGACGTGCTGGCGCAACTGGTGGATGTTGGTCTTCGGGTTGGTCAGCGTCATCCCGGCGATCTCGATCTCGCCGCTGGTCGCCGTCTCCAGCCCGTTCAGGCAGCGCAGGAAGGTGCTCTTGCCGCTGCCCGAGGGGCCGATGACGACGACGACCTCCTTTTCCTCCACATGCGTGGTGATCCCCTTGAGGATTTCGTTGGCCCCGAAAGACTTGTGCAGGTCTCTAACGTTTATCAACCTGAAGCCTCCTCTCCAGATAGGACGAGAACTTCGACAGCGAGAAGATGAGGATGAAATAGAGCACCGCGATCAGTCCCCAGATCGCGAAGGAGGCGAAAGTCTCGGCGATCACGATCTCGCCCTTGTAGACCAGTTCGGCGATGCCGACGGGGGCGAGCAGCGAGGTGTCCTTGATCGTCTGGGCCGCCTGGTTGACCAGCGGCGGGATCATGCGCTTGAACGCCTGCGGCAGGACGATGTAGCGCATCGTTTGCAGGCCGTTCATGCCGATGCTCTGCGCGGCTTCCTTCTGGCCCCGGTCGACGCCAAGGATGCCGGCGCGGATGATCTCGGTGACGTAGGCGCCCTCGTTGAGGCTGAGCGTCAGCGCGGCCGCCAGGATCGGATACAGCAGCTGCCCGAACCATTGGTTGACCGGCAGGATGGCCGGCAGGCCGAGAACGATGAAGAAAAGCTGCACCAGAAGGGGCGTCGAGCGGAAAATCTCGACATAGGCGGTGGCGATCCAGCGTAGCGGCGCGAATTTCGAAAGCCGCATCAGCGCCGCGATCAGGCCGATGATCACCATCAGCACGATGGCGACGATCGAATACTGGATGGTCAGGCGAAGTCCGACCAGAATGACGGGTAGGTTTTGCCAGATGACGTCCATGAAGCCTGCCCCCGGTTATCCTTCTCTCGCATCGATGGACGGGAAGGCGCGCCAGACCGCTCTGCGCGGCGCGCCTTTCCAGGGCTGATCGGCCGGTTGCGCGCTCAGTCCTTGACGGCGACGTCCGATGGCTTCACCACGCCCTCGACGGAGCCGCTCAGGTCGCCGCCGAAATATTTTTCGAACAGCTTCTTGTACTCGCCGTTCTCCTTGATCTTGGCGAGGCCGTCGTTGAGCTTGGCGGCCAGTTCGGGCTTCTTCTTGCTGACGGCGATGCCGTAATATTCGCCCGTCAGCAGCGGCCCGACCGTCTTCACGTCATCGTGCTTGGTCTTGAAGTCGATATTGACCGGGTTGTCGAAGATGACGGCGTCGGCGCCGCCGGTCTCCAGCGCCTGATAGGCGGCGTCGATGCTCTGGAACTGCTTGATGTAGTCGGAGGGAAACTGATGGTCGGTGAGGTAGTCGACCGAGGAGGTGGCCTTCTTGGTGGCGACCACATGCCCTTTCAGGTCGTCGAAGCCCTTGATGTCGGAGTCCTTCTTGACCAGGATCGAAAGGCCGGACTTGTAGTAGGCATCGCTGAAATCGACGTTCTGCATGCGGCTGGTCTTGATCGTGATGCCGGCCACCGCCGCGTCGATCGAACCGGCTTGCAGGCTCGGGATGATGCCGTTGAACGGCAGCGTTTTCAGGCTGAGCGTCATGTTCTCGGCCTTGGCGATCGCCTCGACCATGTCGATGTCGAAGCCGGTGACCTCGCCGTTGATCTCCGATTCGAAGGGCGGGAAAGTGGTGTCGGCGCCGACGACGACGTTGGTGCCGTCCGCCGCAATCGCCGGGAGCGGCCCCCCGAGGGAAAGCATGAGGCCGCAGGCCAGCGACGCGCCCAGCGCGATAAGCGATTTGTTCTTCACGGTTAACTCCTTTCGGCGGGCATTCATCGGTTGGATCGCGATAGGAAGCAGAGTGGTGTGTCGTTCGACCTACCCCTGGCCCGTGCGAAAATATCTGGAGCGGCGGGTTCCGGCGTCAAGTTCCTGCCAAAGGCCGCACGTGATCGGCAAAGCATCCAGGATGCACGGGGCAGGACCGTCGGGCCAGGCGTGGAGGATGCGCGTCAGCCGAGGATGTTTCGCAGCGTGCGCATGAATATCCTGGAGCCGATCGGGATCAGGTCGTCGGGAAAGTCGTAGTCCGGATTATGCAAGGCGGGGTGTTCCTCCCCGGCCCCGAGGAAGAACATCGCGGACGGCGCGCCATGGCCGAAAATGCCGAAATCCTCCGAGGCGCGCATCGGCAGGCCGTCTTCTCCGTGCCGGATTCCTTCGTCGTCGAGGGCCTGCCGCAGGTGTCCGACCGCTTCCGGCGCATTGACGCTGGCGACGAAGATCTCGTGGTAGTCGTGGCGGATGGAAAGGCCGTGCCGGCCGCCGATTTCCGCCGCCAGCGCTTCGACGGCGGCGCACAGTTCCGCCATGTGCTCGTCGCGGCGGGTGCGCAGCGTTGCCCAGACCTCGGCGTAGCCCGGCGCGATGCCGAACACGGCCTCGCCCATCGCGGCATGGGTAACGGTCACCATGGCGAACGCATCGTCGGCGAAGGTTCCGTGGCCGAGCGCCGGCAGCGCCGGCATGAGCTGGCTGACAGCCAACATCGGCGAGGTGCCGGTTTCCGGCATGGACGAATGCGCCGTCTTGCCTTCCAGCGCGATGCGGATGCCGCGCGAGGCGCAATTGACCACGCCGGTCCTGATCCGGACCTCGCCGAATGGGACGCCGGGCAGGTTATGCAATGAAAAGGCGAAATCGGGCGCGATCTCCCCGAAGCGCGGATCGGCGACGACGCCGGCCGCGCCGTTGCCGGTTTCTTCCGCCGGCTGGAACATCAGCACCACGCGGCCGCGCGCCGGCTTCCGCCGCCCCAACTGGCGGCCCAGCGCCGCCAGGATCGCCGTGTGCCCGTCATGGCCGCACATATGCGACTTGCCGGGCACCGGGGAGGCATGCGCGACGCCCGTGATTTCCTGGATGGGCAGCGCGTCGAGTTCCGAGCGGAACAGCACCGTCGGCCCCGCCGCGCCGCTGTCGTAGACCACCGCCACGCCATGCCCGCCGAGTCCGGCCAGCACCCGGTCCGGATTCGTATCGGAAAGGAAATCAACGACTTCGCCGGCTGTCTTCACCTCTTCGTTCGAGAGTTCCGGCTGCCGGTGCAGTTTGCGCCGCCATGCCGTCAGTTCCACCAGATCGCGATTGGTAAGGGTCAACGCTTCTCGTCTCCGCTTGCCGCTGCCTTGCATAGCACGAGCGGCCGGTGCGGCACACAACCGGGGCGGCAATTCCCTCGGCCCGCGAAACAGGCTAGGCTTCCGGCTCAAAGCCCGAATGCAGGCCGCAGGAGCCCGGAGAGAGAAGAGCGATGGACATCCGCAATTTCACCGGATTCGTGACCGCGGCCGAACTGATGAACTTCACGCTGGCGGCGAGGCGGCTGAACATAACCCAGTCGGCCCTGTCGCGGCAGATACGGACACTCGAGGCCTATCTCGGGGTCGAACTGTTCGAAAAAGCGGGGCGCAACGTCCGGCTGACGGCCGCCGGCCAAGCCTTGTTCGCCAAGGTCAACGACGTACTGCAGGCGGACCGCAGCCTGCGCATGAGCGCGGAAGACCTCGGGCGCGGCGAGACCGGTGTCCTGAAGATCGGCGCCTGCTCGCAGCTCATCGAACGCTACCTCCCCGGTTTCCTCAAATCCTGGAGCGAGCGCCATCCCGGCATCGACATCCGCATGGAGGACGGCGGCGGGCCCGAACTCGCCGACAAGCTGCGCGCGGGCGCGGTGCACCTGACCGTCAGCGCCCGCCCGTCGACGCCGATCGACCTGTTCGAGACGCTGCTTCTGGGCAAGCTGGGATTCGTGGCGCTGGCCACCGGGGAGTTCCTGTCGCATTCCGGGGAACCGGTCGAAATCGCCGAACTGCTGCGGTATCCCATCCTGACGCTGAACCGGCGCCACGCCTCGCGCGAGGTCTTCGACGCGGCCTGCAAGCTGGCGGGCGCGCTGCCGCTGATCAAGCTCGAAAGCTATTCGCCGCATACGCTGTTTTCCATGGCCGCCGCCGGCAACGGCGTCGCCATCGTGCCGTCCTCGGCCCGTTCCTTCCCTGACGGGCTGGTGCGCAAGCCCGTGACGCTGCGCGGACAGCGGATCGAGTTCGACATCTGCGCCATGTGGAGCAACACCGCGCCGCTTCCCGTCTACGGCCAGCGTTTCGTGGAGGCGCTGCGCGCTTCCATCCAGGCGGAGAACGAAAGCGAACGCATGCCGCCGCAGATCGTCCCCACGCGCCGCCGGGTTGCCTGACAACTCATTCCAAATGCGCATCGGTATGAAGAATTATTATTCATTGGACCGATTGGTTTTGTGACAGCTACCTTCGCACTTCCGCCGTAACGGGCGAAGATGACGCGCATCGGGGCTGCACGGTCAGTCGTTCATCCGCCGCCGCGATCCAGGGCACGACAGGACAACAGAACTTATGCGCGGTATCGGCTGGAGCAGCCTCAATCAGGAACGGATCGTTCTCGTCCTGGCCGTCGTTTTATTCGTGGTGGCCGCCATCGGCCTGCCGGGCTTCCTCGCGCCCGACAACCTGATCGCCATCGTGCGCTCGGTCTCGGTACTCGGCATCCTCGCCTTCGGCATGGCCATCGTCATCATCGGCCGCGGCATCGACCTGTCGATGGTCGCCATCATGGCGATGTCGGTCGCCTGGTATCTGCAATTGCTCAACGGCGGCATGAGCGACGGGCTGGCCTTCCTGCTGGTACTGGCCGCCGTCATCGGCATCGGCGTGCTCAACGGCGTGCTCGTCGCCTATGCCGACGTGCCGGCGATCTTCGTCACATTGGCCAGCGGCTCCTTCGTCTTCGGCTATGTGCGCTCGCAGCTCATCACCCAGGACGCCGTGGTCGTTCCGCAGGGCCACTGGATCGAGATGTTCGGCGGCGTGCGCTATTTCGACATCCCGGTCGAGGTTTTCATCTTCGCCGGGCTCGCGGTGCTGACCTTCCTGTTCCTGCGCTTCACGAAATGGGGGCGCTTCGTTTACTACGAGGGCGACAATCCGATGGCGGCGCGCAACATCGGCATCCCGGTACGCCCCATGCAGGTGTTGCGCTATGTGCTGGCGGCGCTGATTTCCTTCATCGCCGGCCTGCTGACAGCCGCCAGCCTGCACTCGATCAACACGCGTATCGTCAATTCCAACCTGCTGTACGACATCGTGCTGGTTGCCGTCATCGGCGGCATCGGCCTGTCGGGCGGGCGCGGCGGCGTGCGCAACGTGCTGGTGGGCGCCGCCCTGATCGGCATCCTGCTCAACGCCATGACCATCGTCGATATCCCGACGCTCTACCAGAACCTGATCAAGGCGGCGATCCTGCTCGGCGCCATCATCATCGACGGCATTCTCAACCCTCGCGACGAGCAGACCGCACAGCAGGGCGACATCTGAGAAATCTCAACAGGCATCAAACACAGGGGAAATGACAATGAAAATCCTGAAGACATTCATGACGGCGGCCGCCGCGCTCGGCATTTGCGCGTTCACCGTGAACAGCTTCGCCGAAGGCGTCGCGGAGGACCCGGGTCCGGCCGCCTACGCCAAGGCCATGAACGGCAAGCGCGTGATGCTGGTGCCGCTGGCCATGGGCTTCGACCTGGCACAGGGCTGGTCGCACTATCTCAAGAAGGAAGTGGAGGCCTGGGGCGGCACCTTCGAGACGCGTGACCCGAACTGGAACCTCGACGCCGGCGCGCAGGCGATCACCGACGCCATTTCCTCCGACGCCCGGCCAGACGTGCTCATCATCCATTCGCCGGACCTCAACTCCTATTCCAAGCTGATGAAGAAGGCGCAGAAGGCCGGCACCTACATCATCCTGGTCGACAATCCGGCGAACTTCCCGGCCGACGCCTTCGTCGGTTCTGACTGGGACCGCCTCGGCCAGCTCGAAGCCGAAGCCGCGATCAAGGGCTGCGGCGCGGATTCGTCGAAGAAGATCGGGCTGGTGCAGGGCGACCAGGCCAATTCGTCCAGCCTCTACCAGTATGCCGGCATCATGAAGGTGATGGAGAAGAACCCCGACTTCCAGATCGTCGCCAAGCCGGACTCCAACTGGGACGCCACCACCTCGCGCAACGTGACCACGACGATGCTGCAGCAGCATCCCGACATCTGCGCCATCATCGACTTCTGGGACGGTGACGCTACCGGCGCCTCGGCGGCGATCCGCGACGCCAAGCTCGACGGCAAGGTGTTTCTGGTGACCACGGGCGGCGGCGAGAAGGCGGCCGACTGCGACAAGCTGGAAGACGGCACCTATGGCGCCGTGGTGATGACCGATCTCGCCCGCGAGACGGCGGACATCAACGCCATCATCAAGTTCCTGCTGCAGAGCGGCCAGCCGGCCGGCACCTCGCACACCTACATCTACACGCTGTTGCAGGCGACCACCAAGGCCGACCTGAAGCCCGACTCCTGCTGGGATCTCAAGGCGTTGCAGGCGGAAGCTGCCGCCGCGAAGTAAGCGCCGGCTGAACGCTACACATCGGGTGGCCGGCTTGCCGGCCACCTTCCATTCCGGAACCGTTAAAAGCAGCCCCCGATGTCTTTTCGCGAACGCTGGCAGGCCTGGCGCTACAACCGCATCCCCAGCCACCTGATCGGCGAGATACTGACCAAGCGCTGGACCGACAACGCCATCCCCTTCCTGGCGCTGGTGGTGACGCTGGCCATTTTCGGCACGGCCATTTCCGGCTTCTTCAAGCCATCGGCGCTGCAAGCCTCGAGCCGCCAGCTCGGCGAGTTTTCGCTGGTGGTCACCGGCGTGACGGTGGTGATGCTGGGCGGCGGCATCGACCTTTCGGTGGGCGCGATCTTCGGCCTCGCCTGCTTCTCCGCCGTCTTCGTCTTCTTCATCATGGAGCAGTCGATCTGGCTGGCGCTGGCGGCTTCGCTCGCCACCGGCCTCATCTTCGGCGCCGTCAATGGCTATCTGGTCGGCTACCTGAAGCTCAGGGCCTTCCTCACCACGCTGGTGACGCTGATCTTCGGCCGGGCGCTGTTCGACATTCTGGTCACCGCCTATGCCGCGCGGGTGCAGTTGTCGGACGCGGAATCCCCGATCCTCGACTATATCGGCGACGGTACTTTCTTCGGGCTGGCGGTCTCGGTGTGGCTCGCCATCGTCTTCGCCGTCGTGACCCATATCGCGCTGACCCGCTCGCGCCCGGGCTGGCATGTGCTGGCGGTCGGCGGTTCGCGCCGCTCGGCGCATAACGCCGGCATCCGCGTCGGCAGCACCGTCTTCTTCACCTATGTGTTTTCCGGCCTGTGCTCCGCCCTCGGCGGCTTCCTGGTCGCCTGCCGGCTTTCCGGCGCCGGGCCGGGCACCGGCCAGAACCTCGAAATCATGGCGCTCACGGCGGCGGTCGTCGGCGGCGTCAGCCTCGGTGGCGGGCGCGGGTCGGTCGTCAAGGGGATCATGGGCGCCATCATCGTCCTGGTGATGACCAACGGCCTGATCCGCCTCGGCTACGGCACCGGCACCACGCAGATGGTGCTCGGCCTGATGCTGGCGACCGCCGTCACCATCGACATCCGCTGGCTGAAGAACCGCCACAAGGTGCTGAACGAGGTCTATGTCGCGCCGGTCTACCTGCGGATGGGCGAGGCGCAATCGGCCGAGCCGGACTCCGGTACGCCCTACCAGCTCGACAACCGGCTATCGGCGGCGGACCACATCGGGCTCGGCGAACTGGAGGGGCCGGAAGACGTCATCCTCGATCGCGACGACCATCTTTACTGTGGCACACGCCACGGCGAGATCGTGCGTTTCTTCGCCCCCGACTACAAGCGTTCCGAAGTGTTCGCGCATGTCGGCGGCTTCCCGCTGGGGCTCGCCTTCGACCGCGACGGCAACCTGATCTCCTGCGTCGGCGCCATGGGGCTCTATTCGATTTCGCCGCAGCGCAAGGTGACGAAGCTCTCGGCCGAGACGGCGCGCTCGCTGACCTCGGTGGTGGACGACGCCCGCCTGCGCGACCCCAACGACTGCGACATCGCGCCGGACGGCCGCATCTACTTCACCGATTCGACCAAGCGCTACGACGCCCATGACTGGGCGCTGGACTCCATCGAGAACCGGCCGACTGGCCGCCTTCTGGTCTACGATCCGAAGGACGGCTCGACCAGGACGCTGCTCGACGGCTACCGCTACACCAACGGCGTGTGCCTGGCGCATGACGGCAAGTCGCTGTTCTTTGCCGAAAGCTGGGCCTGCCGCGTCCACCGCTACTGGCTGGAGGGGCCGAAGGCGGGCACGGCCGAGTGCGTCATCAAGGATATGCCGGGCTATCCCGACAACATCAACCGCGCCTCGGACGGCGGCTACTGGATGGCCTGGCTCGGCATGCGCACGCCGAGCTTCGACCTGTCGCTGCGCCACCCCGGCATGCGCAAGCGCATGACGCGCCGCCTGCCGCAGGACGACTGGCTGTTTCCCAACATCAACACCGGCGGCGTCGTCAAGTTCGACGAAGGCGGGCGTATCCTCGACACGCTGGGCGACCTTTCCGGCGAGGCGCACCCGATGGTCACCTCGATGCGCGAGCACAAGGGCTACCTGTTCGTGGGCGGCATCCTCAACAACCGCATCGGTCGCTTCCGCATCGCCGGCGCAGACGAGAACTGGACCGGCCCGGCCTCCTATTGGGGAGGCGCGAAATGATCCTCGATCCCGTCCTAGACCTGTTCCGCGGCAAAGCCGTCACTATCCCGCCGTTCGACGGCGCGTTTCGGCCTAATACGCGGCTCGACGACGCCCATGCCGCAGCAAGCCTCGCCGAGGCTGACAATCTCGCACGCCTGCCGGACGGGCTAGTCGCCGGCAGCGGCAATGCGCTCTACCGGATCGAAGCGGGCAAGGAGCCGGTGCCGTTCAAGAGCTTCGGTGCACCGGTGGCGGCCGTCGCCGTCTCGCCGTCGGGAGAACTGGCGGTCGCGACCGAAACCGGCGCGCTCCATATTGGCGACCGCGAGGAAAAGCCCCATGCCGGGATCAACTGCATCACGGCGCTGGCTTATGGCCCCGACGGAACGTTGTGGCTGGCCAACGGCTCGGCCGACCACGCCCGCTCGCAATGGTCGCAGGACTTGATGCTGCACGGCTCGTCCGGGTCAGTGTGGAAACGGCCGGCCGGTGCCGAGGCGTTCGAGCGGGTCGCCGGCGGACTGGCCTTCCCCTACGGGCTGCTGCCGGTCGAGGGCGGCGTCGTCGTTGCCGAAAGCTGGCGGCACCGGCTGCTTCGTCTCGGCACGGGGGCGCCGGCCGAACTGCTCGCCAAGCTGCCCGGCTATCCGGCGCGTCTGTCGCCGGCTTCGGGCGGGGGCGCGTGGCTCTGCCTGTTCGCCCCGCGCAACCGGCTGATCGAATTCGTCTTGCAGGAGGAGCACTATCGGCGCGACATGCTGGCGACGGTGCCGCCGTCCTACTGGATCGCGCCGGCGTTTTCTTCCGGGCGCAGCTTTTTGGAGCCGCTCCAGTGCGGCGGCATCCGCACCATGGGCGTGCACAAGCCGTGGTCGCCGAGCCGGTCCTACGGCCTGGCCGTGCGGCTGGACGAAACGATGCGGCCGCTGTTCAGCCTGCACAGCCGCGCCAACGGCACGCGCCACGGCGTATGCAGCGTTCTGGAGGAGGCAGGTCGTCTGTGGGTCGCCTCGCGCGGGGGCGACTGCGTTCTCGACATCGACCTCACCGATCTCGCAAGGGAGGCACGCTGAATGGAACCCTCCGTTTCCGATGTCATCATCCGGCTCGAAGGCGTCACCAAGGCCTATCGCGGCGCGCCCGCGGTCCGCAACGTCGATTTCGACCTCAGGCGCGGCGAGGTCCACGCGCTGCTGGGCGAGAACGGGGCCGGCAAGTCGACGCTTACGAAAATGATGGCGGGCGCGGTCGAGCCGACGTCGGGCCGCATCATCCATCACGGCAACGAAGTGCGCTTCGCCTCGCCCAACGCGGCGCTCGACGCCGGCATCGCCATGGTGTTCCAGGAAACCAGCCTGGTGCCGTCGATGACGGTGGCGCAGAACCTCTATCTCGGTTCGGAAAAATTCCTCAACCGGCTGCGCGGCATCTATATTTCGGCCCAGCAATTCCTGCAGTCGCTGAACTTTCCCGTTGATCCGGCCGCCATGGTCGAGACGCTGGGAGCGGCCAAGCGGCAAATGGTGGAGATCGCGCGCGCCGTCCACCACAACGCCGAGGTCATCATCTTCGACGAGCCGACCGCGACTTTGACCCCGGAAGAGAAACGGCATTTCTTCGCGCTGGTGCGGCGGCTGAAGGCTGACGGCGTTTCCATCGTCTTCATCAGCCACGCGCTGGAGGAGGCGCTGCTCATTTCCGACCGCATCACCGTTCTGCGCGACGGCGAACTGGTGGCGAGCGGCCCGGCGGCCGAGTTCGACCGCGCCTCGATCATCGCCGCCATGGTGGGGCGCACGCTTTCGGGCGAGCTTTACCAGAAGCGCGACGAGACGGCGCTGCGCAAGCCCGGCAAGAAGATCCTGTCGGTGCAGGACGTGTCGATGAGCAAGATCGTGCGCAATAACTCGTTCTCGATCTTCGATGGCCAGATCACCGGCGTGTTCGGGCTGATCGGCTCGGGCCGCACCGAGACCTTCAAGATCGTCTCCGGCATCTACAAGCGCGACTTCCTGCGCGGCGGCACCATCGAACTGGACGGCGAACCGGTCCGCTACCTGGTGCCGCGCGAGGCGGTGAAGGACGGCATCGTCTACATCACCGAGGATCGCAAGAGCGAGGGCTTCTTCGAAACCATGGGCATCGCCGAGAACCTGTTCGGCGGCCTGCTCGCCAGCGGGCGCGAAAAGGCGCGCATCATCAGCATGAAGGAGATGCAGGCGCTGTCGGCCGAATGGACCAAGCATCTGGGCGTGCGCGCCATCAACGACAATGCGCGCGTGGTCGAGCTATCGGGCGGCAACCAGCAGAAGGTGGTGATCGGCAAGGGGCTGGTACAACAGCCGCGCCTCGTCATCTTCGACGAGCCGACGCGCGGCGTCGATGTCGGCGCCATCGCCGAAATCCACCAGCTGATCCGCCAGCTTGCCGACGACGGTCTCGCGGTCGTCGTCATTTCCTCCTATCTGCCGGAGATCATGAACCTCTCCGACCGGATCCTCGTGTGCCGGCAAGGCCGCATCGTGGAGGAGTTCTCGCCCGCCGAGGCGACCGAGGAAAAGATCATGTACGCCGCGGTGCACTGACCCCGGCGCAACTTGCGACTTAAAACGAAAGGAAAGAAGAATGACCGCCAAAAGCGCGACCTGGACCTATTATGACGGACGCTGGCAGGAAGGCGACGTGCGCATCCTGGGGGCGGCCTCCCACGCAACCTGGCTCGGCTCGCTGGTCTTCGACGGCGCACGGCTGTTCGAAGGTGTTACGCCCGACCTTGACCTGCATGCGGCGCGCATCAACGATTCGGCGCGCGCGCTCGGCCTGGAGCCGACGCTGTCGGCCGGCGATATCGAGGCGCTGACCCGCGAGGGGCTGAAAAAATTCAGCCCCGGCACCGATGTCTATATCCGGCCGATGTACTGGGCCGAGGAAAGCGACGCCGGCACCGTGCCGCCGCTGGCCTCCTCGACGGCCTTCGCGCTCTGCCTTGAGGCCATTGCGATGGCGGCGCCGACCGGCTTCACCGTGACCACGACCTCGTTCCGCCGCCCGACCCTGGAAGTAATGCCGGTCAACGCCAAGGCGGCCTGCCTCTACCCCAACAACGCGCGCATGATGCGTGAGGCCAAGGCCAAGGGCTTCCACAACGCGCTGGTCACCGACATGCTCGGCAACGTCGCCGAAACCGCCACCTCCAACGTGTTCATGGCGCGCGGCGGTGAAGTCTTCACGCCGGTTCCCAACGGCACCTTCCTCAATGGCATCACCCGCCAGCGGGTCATTTCGCTGCTGCGGCAGGCGGGCGTCACCGTGCACGAGACGACGCTGTCGATACAGGATTTCCGCGAGGCCGACGAAATCTTCTCCTCCGGCAACATGAGCAAGATCGTGCCGATCACCGCTTTCGACGACAAGAAGCTGGAATTCGGGACGCTCGCGAAGAAGGCGCGCGCGCTCTACTGGGAATGGGCGCACGCCTGAGCAGAAAGGACGAAACCATGGCAACCGTAAAACTGTGGACCGATGCCGAGGTCGAGGCCAATCCGGCGGTCAAGGCGGTGTTCGACGACATCCGCGCGACGCGCAAGTCCGACTTCGTCAATAATTTCTGGCGCGGGATGGCTAACGATCCGGCGCACCTTGCCCGCGTATGGGGGCAGCTGAAGGAGATCATGGGCGGGCAGGGCGCGCTCGACCCGCTAGTGCGCGAGATGATCTACATCGCCGTCTCGACAGCCAATAACTGCTCCTATTGCGTTCATTCGCATACGGCGGCGGCGCGCGCCAAGGGCATGAGCGACGCCCAACATGCCGAACTGGTGGCCATCGTCGGGCTCGCCGCGCAGACCAATCATCTGGCGACCGCGCTGCAGATTCCGGTCGATGAGGCCTTCGAGGTCAAGAGCTGAGGAACGATACGATGAGCAAGGGATTGGTAGCCGCCAAGCCGGGCGGGCCGGAGGTTCTGGTTTGGACGGATGTCGAGACGCCGCCGCCCGGCCAGGGCGAAGTGACGCTGCGGCACACCGCCGTCGGCGTCAACTTCCTCGACGTCTATTTCCGCAAGGGGGTCTATCCGTGGCCGGAAGCGACGATGATTCCGGGCGGCGAGGCGGCCGGCGTCGTCGAGGCGGTTGGGGCAGGGGTGAGCGGCCTCGCCGTCGGCGACCGCGTCGCCTATGTGCTGAGGACCGGCGCCTATCGCGAGCGGCGCACGCTGGGCGCTGCCCATCTGGTCAAGCTGCCCGATGCGATCGATGACGCCACGGCGGCGAGCATCATGCTGAAGGGGCTGACGGCCCAGTATCTGGTGACCTCGACCTATCCGGTCAGGGCGGGCGATACGGTGCTGGTGCATGCCGCAGCCGGCGGGGTAGGCCTGCTTCTCGGTCAATGGCTGAAGGCGCTCGGCGCGACCGCCATCGGCACCGCCGGCTCCGCTGAAAAGGTCGAACTGGCCCGCAAGCACGGCTATAGCCAGGTCATCGACTACCGCAAGGAGGACTTCGTGGCGCGGGTCAGGGAGATCACCGGCGGGAGCGGCTGCGAGGTCGTCTACGACAGCGTCGGCCACGACACCTGGCGCGGCTCGCTGAAATGCCTGAAGCGCTTCGGCATGTTCGCCAATTTCGGGCAGTCGTCCGGCCTGATCCGCGACTTCGCGCTCTCCGACCTCGCGGCCGGATCGCTCTCCGCCTGCCGCCCGACGCTGTTCGACTATATCGCGACCCGCGCGGAACTGGAGCGGCGCTCGGCCGACCTGTTCGCGCGGCTGACGAGCGGAGAGGTGCGCGCCGATACGATCGCGCGGCGTCCGCTGCGGGACGCCGCGGCCGTGCATGCCGACCTCGAGGCGCGCCGGACGGTCGGCGCGACCGTCCTGATCCCGTAGGATCAGGCCCGCGACCGGCGGCGGCCGAACCCGCCGCCGGTGGGCGTGATGACGGTTACGGCCTCGCCGGCTTCCAGGAACACCTGGTCGCAGCCGCCGAGGGTTTGCGTCGTGCCGTCGTTGCGGCGCACCAGCGTGCGCCCCACCTCGCCGGGCTCGCCGCTGTCCACACCGAACGGCGGCACGCGCCGGTGGGACGACAGAATGGTGCATTCCATGGCCTGCCGGAAACGGATGGTCCGGCTGGTGCCGTCGCCGGCGCTCCAGCGACCCTTTCCGCCGGAGCCCGCGCGGATGTGGAAATCCTCCAGCACCACGGGGAAGCGGGTTTCCAGTATCTCCGGATCGGTCAGGCGCGAATTGGTCATGTGCACCTGCACCGCCGCGGTTCCGTCGAATCCCGGACCTGCGGGGGAACCTGAGCAAATCGTCTCATAGTATTGATAAACATCGTTTCCGAAGGTCAGGTTGTTCATGGTCCCTTGTGACGATCCAAGCGCGCCCAGCGCGCCGAACAGGCAGTTGGTGACCGCCTGGCTGACCTCGACATTGCCGGCGACGACGGCGGCCGGGTAGCGCGGCTTGAGCATCGACCCTTCCGGAACGACGATCTCGACGGGTTCGAGACATCCGGCGTTCATCGGGATGCTGTCGTCCACCATGACCCTGAACACGTAGAGCACCGCCGCGCGCGTAACCGGTTCCGGCGCGTTGAAATTATCCGGGCGCTGTTCCGAGGTGCCGGTGAAGTCGACCGTGACCTTGCGGTTCTGGCGGTCGACGGAAATCTTCACCTTGATGCGGCAGCCTTGGTCCATCTCGTAGTCGAAGGCGCAGTCGTCGAGGCGATCGAGAACCCGGCGCACGCTCTCGGCGGCGTTGTCCTGCACGTGGCCCATATAGGCCTGCACCACCTCCAGCCCGAACTGCGAGATCATCCCGAGCAGGGCAGAGATGCCCATCTCGTTGGCCGCGATCTGCGCCTTCAGGTCGTTCACGTTCTGCGCGGCGTTGCGGACGGGGTACGGGCCGCCGGTCAGCACGGCCATCAGTTCCTGTTCGCAAAAGCGCCCCTGATCGACCAGCTTGAGGTTGTCGATATAGACGCCTTCCTCCTCGATGCGCGTGGCGCGCGGCGACATCGAGCCCGGCGCGACGCCGCCGACATCGGCATGGTGGCCGCGGCTGGCCACCCAGAACAATATGTTCCCGCCTGCCTCGTCGAAGACGGGGCTGCACACGGTTATGTCGGGCAGGTGGGTGCCGCCGTTATAGGGAGCGTTCAGCACGAACACGTCGCCCGGCCGAATGGTCTCGTTCTGCCGGATGACGGTCTCGACGGAACGGTCCATGGACCCCAGATGCACCGGCACGTGCGGCGCGTTGGCGACCAGCCGGCCGTGATGGTCGAACACGGCGCAGGAGAAGTCGAGGCGTTCCTTGATGTTGACCGAATAGGCGGTGTTCTGGAGCGTCGTGCCCATCTGCTCGGCGATCGACATGAACAGGTTGTTGAAGATCTCCAGCATGATCGGGTCGACACGGGTGCCGACCGCCACCCGCGACGGCAACGGGACGAACCGCTCCAGCACGAGATGGTCCTTCGGCGTCAGCGTGGCTTTCCAGCCGTCCTCCACCACGATGGTCTGGTTGGGCTCGATGACGATGGCGGGACCGGTAAGGCTTTGCCCCGGCCTGATCGCCTCGCGGCGGTAGACCTGCGTGTCGTGCCAGACGCCGCCGGAGAACATGCGGGTCGAGCGGGCGGCCTCGGGAGTACCGGCCGTTTCCTCCATCGCGGCGGTCGAAACCGTGCGCGCCGCCCTGCCGATCGCCTCTACCGAAACCGCTTCGACCACGATCTCCTTGCTCCGGTCGATGAAGCCGAAGCGTCGGCGGTGCGCCTGTTCGAAGGCCGGCTTCAGGGCGGCAAGGTCGAATTCCGGCTCTTTCCCCGCCTGCGCGACGAAGGCCGGAATGTCCAGCGCGGTGTCCGTGCCCTGATAGCGGATATGGGCGTGGACGTGGATCTCAATGGCGTTTTCGGCCACGCCCTGCCTGGCCACCTCGTCGTGGCATTGCCGGCCGAGGTGACGACCGGCTTCTAAAATCGCCGAGCCCGAGGCTTCCAACGCCAGGTCGAGCGCGCTCTGGCGGCCGGCGCGGATGTCGGCCAGTCCCATGCCGTAGGCGGACAACAGGCCCGAGAAGGGGTGGATCAGCACGCGCGTCATGCCGAGCGCGTCGGCGACCAGGCAGGCATGCTGCCCGCCCGCGCCGCCGAAGCAGTTGAGCACGTATCGTCTCACGTCATAGCCGCGCTGCACGGATATTTTCTTGATGGCGTTGGCCATGTTGGCCACCGCCACTTGCAGGAAGCCGTCGGCGACCTCCTCGGCGCTGCGGCCGTCGTCGATCTCCCGCGCGATCCCGGCGAAGGCGGAGCGGACGGCGTCCACGTCGATGGGCTGGTCCTGCCCCGGGCCGAAGATGCTGGGGAAGAATTCCGGCATCAGCTTGCCGACCATCACATTGGCATCGGTGACGGCCAGCGGCCCGCCCTGCCGGTAGCATTTCGGCCCCGGATTGGCGCCGGCCGAATCCGGTCCGGCCCGGAAACGGGCGCCGTCGAAATGCAGGATGGAACCGCCGCCGGCAGCGACGGTGTGGATGAGCATCATCGGAGCGCGCATGCGCACGCCGGCGACTTCCGTCTCGAACTCGCGTTCGAAGGCGCCGGCAAAATGGGCCACGTCGGTGGAGGTGCCGCCCATGTCGAAGCCGATGACGTGGGTAAAGCCCGCCTGAAGCGCGGTTTCCGCCATGCCGACGACGCCGCCGGCGGGGCCGGAAAGGATGGCGTCCTTACCGCGGAAAAGCTCCGCTGCCGTCAGGCCGCCCGCCGATGTCATGAACATCAGCCGAGCGCCGGTGCGCGCCGGTTCCAGTTCCCGTTCGATCCGCTCGACATAGCGCTTGAGGATCGGGGACAGATAGGCGTCGACGACGGTCGTGTCGCCCCGGCCGACCAGCTTGATGAGGGGACTTACCTCGTGGGAAACCGACACTTGGGGAAAGCCTGCGTCGCGGGCGATCTTAGCCGCCTGCCGCTCGTGGTTGGGATGGCGGAAAGCGTGCATGAAGACGATCGCGACCGCCTCGAAGCCTTCCCCGCGCGCCTTCGCGAGGTCCGTGCTCAGGGCGGCCTGGTCGAGCGGCAGTTCGAGGGTGCCGTCGGCAAGGACCCGTTCCGCCACCTCGACCACCTTGCCGTACAGTTCCTCCGGCTTGGCGATTGCCTTGGCGAAGATATCGGGCCGCGCCTGGTAGCCGATGCGCAGGGCATCGCGAAAACCGCGGGTCGTGACGAGAAGCGTGCGCTCGCCCTTCCGTTCGAGCAGGGCGTTGGTCGCGACCGTGGTGCCCATGCGGACATCGCCGATGGTGCCGGCCGGGATCGCCTCGTCCCGGCCAAGCCCGAGATGGTCGCGAATGCCCTGGACGGCGGCATCCGAATAGGCAAGCGGGTTATCCGACAAGAGCTTTCGCGCCGCAAATGTTCCTTCGGGGGTGCGGGCCACCACGTCGGTGAAGGTGCCGCCCCGGTCGATCCAGAAGTCCCACGTGCTCAAGGTGTGTCTCGCTCCAGAAAGTGTGCCTTGTGTTTTATACGTAAATCGCCGGATCGCGTGCGACGGGCGGCCTAAGGCTGCGGCTTGGCGCCCATGACCGGCGATTTCATGAAAATGGCGAACAGTTCCCTTTGCGAGGAAATGCGCATCTTGGCATAGATGTTCTTGCGGTGGATGCGAACGGTTCCTGCCGAAATGCCGAGGAGGTTGGAGATCGATTCCGACGAATGCCCCTCGAGCACGGAGCCGACCACTTCCAGTTCGCGCGGTGTCAGCGCCGGCATGCCCCGCGTGCTCAACGCTTCCTGCACGGTCCGGCACAGCACTTCCTTCTCGTCTTGCGTCGGCTCGACGCCAACGAGGCGTTCGTCGGCCTTCCAGTGCATCTGTGCAATGCCCCTCAAGAGGGGCTCGATGCAGCGCAACGTCCGCAAGTCATGCGCGGAAAAGGCGGGCTGGGTCGGCGCGCGCATCAGCGAGATGACGACGGTCCGGTCTCCGTTGCCGGGAATGAACAGCGCGATCTCGTCCACCGGGCCGGTCTGCACATAGTAGGAGCGGTAGTATTCGCTCTTGTAGAACTGGTCCGGCGCGACCTCGGCGAGGCGATAGAGACCGGATCGCGTTCCCGTGGCGGCTGCCTTGTAGAACGGGTCGAGCAGGTAGGGCCCGACGCGATATTCGTCGACGTGAATCTCGTACTGCTTCGGCTGGAACGTATGATGCAGGCAGATGGGGACGTCCGGGCCGTTATAGGCAAAGGTGACGGTATAGTCGAACTGCACGAGGCTGCGGATCGTCGCCGCCAGCGCGTCCGGAAAACCCGGGTCGCCCACGAGTGACAGAAGCCCGCTCAATGCGGTATACCATTGCGGTTGCGAGAGAAGTTTCCTGCCCTCGACGACCTGCGAATTCTTTTCCCTCACAGCCATCCCTATCCCAAAAGTAATATGCTCTCCAGCTTATGCTAAATGGGGAATATCCCATAAACGCAATATATGTATAAGATTCTTCCTGATCGTGGGATATGCTCTAGATGTCAAATGGTATGACTGAAAGGGTAATCCGAGGCATATATCGCTGAATACGAGGATTGGCACCGGAAACCGCCGGCTGCCAAATTCAGCTGGCAAATGCGCCTCGGTCAGGGAGACGCCGGAAAGCCCAGGGCCTTTCCGGCAACAAGGGAGGAAATATCGGCAGGCCCTTTTCACGCCTGCACTTTGCCAGTCGAACGGTCCCGCCGAAGCCAAGCCACCGCGCTTGCGCGGGTGAGAATTTCGGGTCGCTCGAACAAGGCCATTTCCCGAACAAGTCACGACGGCGTTCCGCGCGCTCACAAAGCATATGGCGCGTCGGCGCATGGGTCAGGCCCGACCCGGTGCATATCCAAGTACCGCAAACAAACAAAAGGGGAGTTGAGATGCTTGCGAATAGATTGACCAGACGAACGCTGGGCGCGGCGATGATCGCTGTCGCGCTGGGAACGACCACCGTGATGAGCCAGGTTTCCACCGCCGCCGCCTGGTCGCTGGAGGAAGCGGCCGCCCCTTACAAGGGCGCCACCATCCGCACGATCGGCGAGGCCCTTCCGCCGCTCGAAGCCATGAAGAAGCTCGCGCCGGAATTCGAGAAGCGCACCGGCATCAAGGTCGAGATCGAGATGTACGAGCACTCCGAGGCCGTCAACAAGGTCATGCTCGATCTCAATTCCAAGCGCGGCCGCTACGATTTCATCATCCAGCCGCATCGGGAACTCGGCAAGTTCGTCACCAACGGCCATCTGGAATCGCTGGAAAAATATCTCGACAGCGCCGACTTGCGCGACCCGGAGTTCAAGCCCGAGGATCAACTCTACCCGCGCCTGTGGAAGGAAATCTCCTGGTATGACGGCAAGGTCTACGGCTTCCCGTTCACCGCGCTCAGCATGTATATGTGGTATCGCTCCGACCTCCTCTCCGACGAGAAGGAGAAGGAAGGGTTCAAGGCCAAGTACGGCTACGACCTTGCCCCGGCGCAGGACTGGAAGCAGTATCGCGACATCGCCGAATGGTTCACGCGGCCCGACCAGCGGCTCTACGGCACCGCGCTACAGGGCAAGCGCCACGAGGCGCTGTGGTACGAGTGGCTGAACTTCCTCTACTCCTTCGGCGGCGACATGCTCGACACGAAGTCGGGCTCAGAATGCGGCCCGGTCATCGTCAACAGCCCGCAGGCCATTGCCGCGACCGAATACTACAAGAGCCTCAAGGCGTTCTCGCCGCCGGACACGCTCAACTATTTCTGGGACGACGTGATGGCCCTGATGCAGCAGGGGGAAGTCGCCCAGCTCATCATGTGGAACGATTCGACCTATGCGGTCGCCGTCGATGAATCGGCTTCGACGGTGGTCGGCAAGATGGGCTTCGACATCGTGCCGCAGGGCGAGGGCGGCAAGGTCGCCCAGGTGGAGGGCTGGTCCTATCTGGTCCCGACCTCGTCCAAGAACAAGGAAGCCGCCTACCTCTTCATCCAGTGGATGATGGACTACGACCAGCAGCTCAACCAGCACCTCAACGGCGGTGCTACGGCGCGCCCGGACGTCTATTCTTCCGAGGAAGTGCAGAAGCTGCCTTACTCCAAGGCGTCCATGGACTCCAATGCCGTGGCCAGGCCCAAGCCCACGGTGCCGCTGTCGGGTGAAATGACCGACATCCTGGTGCGCGAGCTTTCTTCCTATCTCGCCGACGAAAAGACGGCGAAGGAAGCGCTCGACAGGTCGGCGCAGGACATTTCCACCCTGCTCGGATCCTGCGCGCCGATGAAGTACCCGGTCGAATAGTCTCCTTCGTCAAGAAAACCCTTCCCCGTGAGGTCGCTCACGGGGAAGCATGAGCGGTGGTCATGAATACAGTAAAACAGCTTTCGCGCGGGCGATTCCTGCTGGACAGGGGAGCGTCGCTGCCCTTGTTGTTGCCGGCGACGTTGCTCGTGCTGGTCTTCCTGGTGGGGCCGTTCGGCTACATGGCTTATACGGCCATGACCGACCTCAGCTACGCCAACCCGGACCAGAACGGCGCTTTCATCGGGCTCGACAATTTCCGGCAACTGGTGCGCAACGATCCCGTCTTCTGGGATTCGTTCTGGCTGACCATCCGCTTCGTCGTGGCGAGCGTGACGGTGGAATTCGCGCTCGGCTTCGCGCTGGCGTGGCTGATCTGGCGCTTCATCGAGCGCCAGCGGCTGCTGACCACGCTGCTTCTGGTTCCGATGATGCTGGCACCCGTCGCCGTGGGGCTGATCTGGCGGCTTCTGCTGCAGGGCGACTTCGGCATGGTCAGCTACTACCTGCGCGCGGTGGGCCTGCTGTCCCAGCAGAGCGCGGTCTTTTCCACGCCCTACCTCGTGATGCCGACGATCATCGCCATCGACGTGTGGCAGTGGACGCCGTTCGTGACGCTGATCATCCTGGCAGGTCTCATGAGTCTGCCGAAGGCGCCCTTCGAGGCTGCGACCATGGATGGCGCCGGGCCTTGGCGGCAGTTCGTCGACATCATGCTGCCCCTGCTCAGGCCGATCATCGCGCTTGTCCTGCTCCTGCGCGGCATCGATGCCTTCAAGGAATTCGACAAGGTCTTCATCCTGACCGGCGGCGGTCCCGGTACCGTGTCCGAACTGCTGTCGATTTACGCCTACCGCGTCAACTTCAAGAATTGGAACCTCGGCTACGGCGCGACGGTGGCCTTCATGGTCTACCTCGTCGTGCTGATCCTGTGCTCGATCTTCTACAAGGCCGTGTACTGGAAGTCGCCGGTCGGCAAGGCGTAGGGGCAGCCATGAACAAGTCCTGGAAGATACTGGCCATCGGCATTCTCGCCTGCGTGCTGGTCATCGCATTGACACCCTATCTGTGGATTCTGCTGACGTCCTTCAAAGGGCGCCTGGATATCCTGTCGCCGGATCCGCGCTGGTTCTTCACGCCGACCTTCAGCAACTATCCGGAGGTCTTCCTCGGCAAGGATTACCTGCCGCTGGTGCTCAACTCGCTGATCATCTCCATTTCGTCGACGGTACTGTCGATCGGCATCGGCGTACCGGCGGCCTATGTGTTCGCGCGCACCGATTTTGCCGGCAAGGAGGACCTGTTCTTCTTTTTCCTCACCACGCGCATGGCTCCGCCCATCTCTATTGCGGTGCCGCTGTTCATGTTCTTCACGGCACTCGGGCTGACCGACACGATCTACGCCGTGGTGATCGCGCATACGAGCTTCAATCTTTCGCTGGTCGTGTGGATGATGCGCGGCTTCTTCGCCGAAATCCCGCGGGAAATCGACGAGGCGGCGATGATGGACGGCCGCTCCAAGCTCGGCGCCTTTGTGCGCGTGGTCGTTCCCATGGCGGCACCCGGCATGGCGGCCACCGCCGTGCTCTGCTTCATCCTGTCGTGGAACGAGTTCCTCTACGCCTTCATCCTTGTCGCGTTCGAGGGCCGTCCGCTGACGGTCGGCATCCCCGGGCTGATCACGCCGCATGGGACGCTGTGGGGGCAGGTGGCCGCCGTCGCCGTCGTCGCTACCCTGCCGATCCTCGTCTTCACGTTCCTGGTGCAGAAGCACCTTGTCCGCGGCCTCACCTTCGGCGCGGTCAAGGGCTGAGCCCGCAAGAATTCACGGAGTTACCCATGGGTGTCTCGTTCAGAGAAGTCACCAAGAAATTTCCCGACGGGACCAAGGCCCTCGACAGGCTGAACCTCGAATTCGACCAGGGCGAGTTCATCGTCCTGCTCGGGCCTTCCGGTTCGGGAAAGACCACGGCCTGCCGGCTGCTGGCGGGGCTTGAAACGTCCTCGGAAGGGCGCATCGAGATCGACGGCAAGGACATCACCCACCTGCCGCCGCGCATGCGTGGCATCGGCATGGTGTTCCAGAACTACGCCCTCTACAGCCACAAGAGCGTGTTCGAGAATATCGCCTATCCGCTGCGCATCCGCAAAGTCGGCAAGGCCGACATCGAAAGCCGCGTGGGCGCCATCGCCGACCTGCTCCAGATCGGCAACTACCTGCATCGCAAGCCGGCCCAGCTTTCGGGCGGGCAGGCGCAGCGCGTGGCCGTCGCGCGGGCCCTGGTCTGGGAGCCGACCATCTGCGTCATGGACGAGCCGCTCTCCAACCTCGACGCGCTGCTGCGCCTGCATATGCGCACCGAACTCAACCGCCTCTACCGGCGCCTCGGCAAGACCTTCGTCTTCGTCACGCACGACCAGGAAGAGGCGATGACGCTGGCGACGCGCATCGCGGTCCTCAAGGACGGCAAGCTGGTGCAGTTCGACGAGCCGCGCACGATCTATCGCGAACCCGCCAACAGGTTCGTGGCCGAGTTCATGGGCCGCCCGGCCATGAATACGATCGAGGGCACCGTCACGGACGGCATCTTCCGCGCGGGCGACATCGCCTGTCCCGTCGAGCGCCCCGAGGGGCCGGTCACGCTCGGCATCCGGCCCGAACAGGTCGAACTGGTGGAGGCGGGAAGCAAGGACGCGGTCACCCTTGCCGTCGATGTCCGGGAACTGATCGAGCCGGATACGCTGCTCATTTTTCAGACCGGGGCAGGCGCGCTGACGGTACGGACGCAGAAGAACTGCGATCATATCGAGGTCGGGCAGCCGGTCGGCCTGCGTTTTCCACGCGAGGCTTTGCACTATTTCGACGCCAGCACCGGGGAGAGGCTGCGGTGACGCTCGTCGGCTTCGTTCCCGTACTGTTGTCGGCGGTCGTCTGGTTCGGCTTCTGGCGCGTCAACCGCAAGCACGGATGGTTCACCATCGGTGAGGTGATCTTCTGGGACGTCATCGTCCTGATCCTCATCCAGCTCCTGTGGCTGCGCTGGTTCTGACCGCGAAGGCATGAGGGAGACGGCTTTGGCTCGAACGGACAGGGAAGGAGAAGCGAGATGACTTCCACCCCGCGCTGGCGTCGTTTCGACGAGTGGGATACCCGCCAGCTACGTCACGACCTGTTTGCCGCCGAAGACGTGGAAGCGGGTTTCGCCACCTTCCACAGCCCGTGGGACCCCGCGCCCTCCGCCCGTGTCGAGAACGGGCGCGTGGTCGAGATCGACGGCAAGGGCGAAAAGGACTTCGATATCCTCGATGCCTATATCGCTGTGCATCACCTCGACCCGGGGGTGATCGACGAGGCGATGGCGATGGACCCGGTTGAGGTCGCGCGGATGCTGGTCGACATCAACGTCCCGCGCGAAAAGCTCGAGCGCCTGGCACGCGGCATGACGCCGGCCAAGCTGGTGTCGGTGGTCACGGCCATGTCGTCGCTCGAGATCACCTTCGCTTATTCGAAGATGCGCCAGCGCCGCACGCCCGGCAATCAGGCGCATGTCACCAACGCAAAGGACGATCCGCTCCAGCTTGCGGCCGACGCCGCCTTCGCCGTTGCGCTGGGCTTCGACGAGATCGAGACCACGATGCGAGTGGCGTCGAACTCCTGGGCCAACGCCATGGCCTGCGCGGTCGGCGCTGCCGTCGGGCGTGGCGGCGTGCTCTTCCAGTGCTCCATCGAGGAAGCGGAAGAGTTGCAGATCGGCATGGCGGGCTTCACCTCCTACGCGGAGACGGTTTCCGTCTACGGCACCGAGGCGGCGTTCGTCGACGGCGACGACACGCCGTGGTCGAAGGCTTTCCTTACCGCCGCCTATGCGTCGCGGGGGATCAAGGCGCGCTGTACGTCGGGCGCGTCATCTGAATTGCTGATGGGCTTTCACGAGCGCCAGTCGGTGCTCTACCTGGAAGCACGCTGCCTGTGCCTGCAACGCGCCATGGGCGTGCAGGGCACCCAGAACGGCGGCATCGACGGTGCGCCGCTGACCTCCTCGATGGCGGGCGGCATGCGCGAACTGATGGCGGAGAACCTTATCGCCGTCTGGCTGGGGCTCGAATGCGCCTCCGGCAACGACACCCGCGTCAGCGAATCGGAAATCCGTGTCGGCGCCAAGATTACCCCTTACTTGATGGCCGGCTCCGACCTGATCTGCTCCGGCTTCGGTTCGATCCGCAAATACGACAACACCTTCAATCCGTCCCTGTTCAACGGCGAGGAGATCGAGGACTACCTGACGTTGCAGCGCGACTTCGAGGCGGATGGCGGCCTGACCCCGATCACCGAAAGCAGCGTCGAGCAACTGCGCATGCGCGCGATCCGCGCCATCGCGGCCGTGTTCGAGGAACTGGACCTGAAAAAGGTTCCGGAGGAATGGGTGCAGTCGGTGGCGGCCGCCTCCGGCTCGCAGGATACGGACAGTTTCACGCCCGGCGAAGTCACGCGCATCAGCGAGGCGATCCGCAAGCGCGGCCTGACCGCCCTCGATGTGGTCCGTGCGCTTTCGAAGCGGGGTTTCGGCGCGGAGGCGGAAAACCTTCTGTTCATGCTGCGCCAGCGCATTTCGGGCGACTATCTGCAGACCTCGGCCATCCTGCGGGACGGCAAGGTCATCAGCGCGCTCAACGACCCCAACGACTATCGGGGGCCGGGGAGCGGCTATCGCATGTCCGATGCGCGCTGGCAGGCCGTGCGCGAGGTGCGGGGGTTGCAGACGCGCGCTACGGTGCTGGAGCGCGAGCGCCGTCATGATCCCACCGCCACCCCTTGGCTCGTGGTGAAAGGCGAGGCGGTGAAGGGCGATGATGATCCGCGCGACATCGTCATTGGTCTCAGCCCCGCCTTCGGCGTCGAATTGACCCGGACCACGGCCGGGCACGACCTGATCGACGTCGTGCTGGCTCTCACCGAAGGTGTTCGGGAAGGCGGCGGGACGCCGCGGCTGGTGCGCATGCGCCATACGGCGGACACCTCGTTTCTCGGCCTGACGGCCGCGCGCCTTTCGGGCTCGGGCTACGGCATCGGCATCCAGGCCAAGGGCACGGCGGTGATCCATCGCGCGGACCGGCTGCCGCACATGAATATCGAGCTTTTCTCCAACGCGCCGGTGACGACGCTGGAGCATTACCGGGCGATGGGCCGCAACGCGGCGCTCTACGCCAGGGGTGAGGCGCCCGAGCCCATCGTCGTGCCGGTGGACGGCCAGTCGCTCGCCGCGCGCCACCATGTCCGCGTGGCGATGCTCTACGCCATAGAAACCGGGCTGGTGGTTGCGGATGCGCGGCCGCTCGAACTGTCCATGACGCTCGGCCAGGGAGGTATCCCGACATGACCGATCCCCTCGATCTCTATCCGATTTCCGAGAATGCGCCGGAGCTTGCCGTGTCGGCGTCCGGAATGCCGCTGGAGCGGCTGACTCTCGACGAGGTGCTGTCGGGCCGTGTCGCCGCCGCCGATATCCGCATCTCCGCCGAGGCGCTCAGGCTCCAGGCCGATATCGCGCGCTCCGCCGGGCGCGACCGGCTGGCGCTGAATTTCGAGCGCGGGGCCGAACTGGTCTCGGTGCCGCAGGACGTGATCCTCGAAACCTACGAGATGCTGCGCCCCGGGCGCGTGACCGATCCGGCCCTGTTGACGGCCCGCGCCGAAATGCTGCGGCGCGACTACGGCGCCGAGGCGATCGCCGCGCTGATCGACGAGGCCGTCGCCGTCTATGCCCGGCGCGGTCTTTTGCGCCGCCGATACTGATTTTTAGAAGGAAATATCGATGATTCTTCAGGATAGAACGGCAATCGTCACCGCCGCTGGTTCCGGGATCGGCCGTGCCGGTTCTATCGCGATGGCGCGCGAAGGCGCCTTTGTCGTCGTCACCGACCGGGATGTCGAAGCCGCCCGCAAAACGGTTGGCCTGATCACGCAGGCCGGCGGCCGGGCGGAGGCGCGCGCGCTGGACGTGACCGACGACGCGGCGATCCTCGCGCTGGTCGAGGCCGTCGCCGAAGCGCGGGGCCGCATCGATATTCTTCATAACCATGCCGGCGTCCAGGTCGCCGGCAGCATCGAGCAGGTGGAGGCCGCCGGCTTCGACAGGTCGTGGGCCGTCAATGTCCATGCCCAGTTCGTCGCCTGCCAGGCGGTGATCCCGATCATGAAGAAGCAGGGCGGCGGCGTCATCCTGAACACCTCGTCCAACTCCGGCGTCTTCCTCGACCGGCAGATGACGGCCTACATCACCAGCAAGGCGGCCTCGATCACCATGACGCGGCAGATCGCCCTCGACGTGGCGCCCTTCGCCATCCGCGTCAATGCGCTGTGTCCCGGCTGGGTCGACACGCCCTTCAACGACCCGTACACGCAGCAGATGGGCGGCCGCGACGCGCTGGAACACGCGATCTCGAATGTCGTGCCGATGGGCCGTTTCGCGACCGCGGAGGAAATCGCCGAGGTCATCCTGTTCATGGTCTCGGACCGCTCGTCCTACATGACCGGCCACGCGCTGGTGGCCGACGGTGGCGAGTCGCTCGCCGGCGGCACCAATGCCGGTGACGTCGCGCGGGATGCGGTATCGGCCTGATCCATCCCGCCTCGGCAGGCTCGGCCCCCCGGTGACCCTGAAACCGTGCCGCGCTACGCGCTGGCGCGCAGGTCGGCGAGCCATTTGCCGGCGGCGCGGGCCTCGGCGTCGTGCCCTTCGTCCCGCCACGTTTCCTTCAGCGCGGCCCGATACCACTCCTGCATGTAAGGGAGGGAGCACAGGCGCTCGGCATAGGAGCGAGCCTCAGGCCCGAGGTCTGGCGTATAGGTCATGAAGCGGAATGCGACCGGGCAGTAGAAGGCGTCCACCGCGGTGAAATGTGCGCCGGCCAGAAACGGCCCGCCGGATCTGGCCAGGCCCTCGACCCAGATTGCCTCGACGCGGGCGAGGTCGCGTTTCAGGCCTTCGCTGTACGGCTTCGGCTGGATGCGCAGCCCCACATTCATCGTGAACAGGTCACGCAACGCGAAGAAACCGGAATGCATTTCCGCCGAGGCCGACCGCGACCAGGCGCGCACCTGCGGGTCGGCCGCCCAGACGCCGGGATGCTGCTCGGCGAGGAACTCGACGATGGCAAGCGAATCCCAGACCACGGTATCGCCGGAGACCAGGCAAGGTACTTTGCCCGTCGGCGAAAAATCGCTGAACGGCGTTGCCTTGCTGCCAAACGGAATGAGTTTTTCGACGAAGGGAATGCCCACCGTCTTCATCAGGATCCATGGGCGCAGCGACCATGAGGAGTAGTTCTTGTTGGCGATATAAAGTTCGTACATTCGAAAACGTCCGTTGATCTCGCGTCAATTGCGAAGGCTGGATTGCCGCTGCCAGTCATCGCCCGATTTCAGGCGTTTGCAAGATCGGAAGTGTGACCGGCGCGCCGGGCGTCACCCGCGCGCTGGCCAAGCCAGATGCTGCCGACCACCAACAGCACGCCGGCGACCTGGAGCGGGGCCAGCGACTGGCCGAGGAACAGCCAGCCGAGCAGCACGGCCGTCGCCGGGCTGAAGAACCCCAGCAGGGAAACCGCCGCCGGCTCGATGCGGGCGATGCCCCGGAACCAAAGGACATAGGTCAGGGCCGCGCCGACCAGCCCTAGCCATGCCAGGCCGAACAGGTTGGCCGTCGTCGGCACCGGCATCGCCGGCTCGAACAGCAGGACGATAGGGACCAACAGGATACCGCCGGCCGTCAGTTGCCATGCGGTGAAGGTGAGCAGCGAGACCGGTGGCTGCCACTTGCGGGTCAACACGGTTCCCAGTGCCATGGAGATGGCGCCGCCAAGGCCTGCGGCGACGCTGGCGGTGTCCAGCGCCGCCTCGGGAGACAGCACCAGCAGGGCGACGCCGCCGAGCCCGACGACGGCGGACACGACCGATACCCGCCGCACCTTGTTGCCGAGCAGGGCGGCGGCGATGAAGACGACGGCCAGCGGCTGCACCGCACCCACCGTCGCCGCCACGCCGCCGGGCAGTCGGTAGGCGGCGACGAACAGCAGGCTCCAGAAGATCGAGAAGTTGAGCGCGCCGAGGATGAGGATGCGCGCCCACCAGACGCCGCGGGGAAGCTGCCGCACGATCAGGAGCAGCAGCAATCCAGCGGGCAGGGCCCGCAGCAATGCCACGGTCATCGGTGAGAAACCCGGCAGGAACTCGGTGGTGACGCTGTAGGTGCTGCCCCAGATGACGGGTGCCATCGCGGTCGCCAGCAGGTCGGAGGTGCGCGTGGTCATGAGATTTCCAGGACCTCAGCCAGCGGGCGCCGCGGTTTTTGCGGCCAGTTGCCGGGCGCGGCGCGACCGACCGCGACGAGCAGGACAGGCACGTCGTTCGCCCGCAGGCCAAAGGCTCGTGCGACCCCCTCTGCATCGAAGCCGGCCATCGGGCCGGAGGCGAGGCCCAAGGCCCCGGCGGCATGGATCAGCGTTGCCGCGCCCAGCGTCGCCGAGCGCACCGCCTCGTCGCGCGCGGTTCGCGGGTCGGCATATTGGGCGACGGCCGCGGTCCGCCACGCCGACGGCATGTCGGCCGGCATGTAGCCGGCGGCGACCGACGGTTGCAGCCTTTCGAGAAGGGTTTGCGCATCGGGCAGCACGCCGCAGACGATGAAGGTGACGGCGGCGTCCTCGACCTTGGGCTGGCCCCAGGCCAGCGCCCGCAGGCGGGCCTTCGTCTCCGCCGTGTGAGCCGCGATGAATCGCCAGTTCTGCAGATTGTAGGCCGTGGGCGCGCGGGTCGCCAGGCGCACCAGTTCCTTGATCTCGGCATTGGTCAGCGCGTGGGAGGCGTCGAACCGATTGGCGGACATGCGCTGCTCGATGAGGGAAATGGATGGGTGGGTCATGGTCTCGTTCCGAATTGAATGCTCCCGAAACCAGATAAAGAATTCACCCAAGAGAAATAATATGCGGTATCTATAAGACACTGTTCACCCATAGAGAATGATGAAATGGACCGGCTGACGGCCTTGAAAGTCTTCCGGCATGTGGCGGAACTGGGCAGCTTCGCCGAGGCCGGACGCAGGCTCGGGCTTTCGCCCGCCGCCATCAGCAAGAACGTCGCGGAACTGGAGGCGCATGTAGGCGCGCGGCTCATCAACCGGACGACGCGGCGCATGGCCTTGACGGAGGAGGGCCGGCTTTATCTGGAGCATGTCACGCGCGGGCTGGATGCGCTCGCCGAAGCCGACCAGGTCCTGTGCCCGATCAAGACGGCTCCGAGCGGCACGTTGCGCGTCAGCGCGCCGATGACCGTCACCCTGACGCGGCTGTCGCAGGCCATCCCAGGGTTTCTGGCGCGCCATCCCGGCCTGAAGCTCGATCTCCATCTCGACGACCGGCGGGTCGACATCGTGCGGGAGGGTTTCGACCTCGCCATTCGCGGCAGTGACAAGCTTGAGGATTCCAGCCTGATCGCCCGCAAGCTGGCGGTCATGCCGCACGTACTGTGCGCCGCGCCGTCCTATTTCCAGAAGCACGGCAAGCCCGGAACGCCCGCCGACCTGAAAGACCTCGACCAGGTACGCTTCAGCCTGTCCGGCCACGCGGACACCTGGGATTTTACCCGGGAAGGCCGCACGGAGCGAGTTGTGGTCGCCGCTCGCTACTCCGTCTCGTCGAGCCTTGCGGTGCGGGATGCATTGCGCGCCGGCTTCGGCGTCAGCCTGATGCCTCGCCCCTATGTCGAAGACGATCTGCGGGACGGACGGCTGCAATCGGCCCTGGAGGACTGGAGCACGGTCGAAACGACGCTCTATGCGGTCTATCCTTCGCGGCAGCACGTCGCCCCGAAACTGCGCGCCTTCCTGGATTTCCTGATCGACGTATTCGATCGGGCGGCAGGATAGCCGAGGATTTCGCGCCGACGCTCAGTCGAGCGTTCGCCGGAAGCGCATCAGCGCCAGCGCCGAAAACAGAAGAACGAAGCCGAGCAGCCAGTTCACCTCGATGGCAATGGCCGGCAATCCCGCGCCTTTCAGCATCACCGCGCGCACGATACGCAGGAAGTGGGTGAGTGGGAAAATCTCGCCCAGCCATTGCGCCCATACCGGCATGCCGCTGAAGGGAAACATGAAGCCGGACAACAGGATCGACGGCAGGAAGAAGAAGAACGTCAGTTGCATCGCCTGCATCTGCGTCCGCGCGACCGTCGAGATGGTATAGCCGAGCAGAACCAGCCCGAGCACGAAAACGAAAATGGAAGCGAGCAGCAGCGTCATGCTGCCGACGAAGGGGATGAAGAACAGCAGCTTTGCCACGATCAGCACGACCACGACCTGGACCGCGCCGACGCCGGCATAGGGCAGCACCTTGCCCAGCATGATCTCCAGCGGGGAAGACGGCATGGCGAGCAGGTTCTCCATCGTGCCGCGCTCTATCTCGCGCGTCAGCGCGATCGAGGTCATCATCACCATGGTCATCTGCAGGATGACGCCGAGGAGGCCGGGCACGATGTTGTACTGGGAAATGCCCTCGGGGTTGTAGCGCCGGTGCACCACGATATCGAGCTGGCTTTGCATCTCCCGCCTGGCCGCCGCCTGCTGCCCCTGCGCCCGGAGCAGCGCTTGGCTGGCCGTGGTGGCAAGCGTCGACAGGGCGCCGGTCGCCACGGCCGGGTCGGTGGCATCCGCCTCGATCAGGATTTGCGGCCGGTCGCCGCGCTCCACCCGCTTGCCGAAATCGGCCGGAATGGTGACGACGAACGCCACCTTGCCGCTGGCCATCAGCGCGTCCGCTTCCGCCTCGGTCGCGGCGATGTAGTCGAACCGATAGTAGCGGGTGTTTTCCAGCGCCGTTACCACCGCGCGGGCATAGACGTCGTTGCCCGCGGCCAGCAGCGCCGATGGCAGCCGCTTGGGATCGTTGTTGATGGCAAAGCCGAACAACACCAGGAGCATCAGCGGCACGCCGAGCATCATGGCGAAGGTGACGCGGTCGCGCCGCATCTGGATGAATTCCTTCGCCAGCAGCGCATTCAGCCGCGCGAGGGAAAAGATGCCGGCGATCTTCATCCTATATTGTCCTTTGCGCCGGCCATGAACTGGATGAAGACGTCTTCGAGGCTGGTCTCGCCGGGGGATACCGTCACGCCGGGATGGGCCTTTTCCGCGGCGGTCAACGTGGCCTGCAACACGGCCTTGTCGGAACCGACGACGTGCAGCGTGACGCCGAAAGGCGCCACCTGCTCGACGCCCGGTTTGCCGGCAAGCGAGGCAGCCACCTTGTCCAGCCCCCGGCCCTGCACGATGAAGGTGGTCAGCCCGGCGTTCTTCACCACCTCCTCGACCGTTCCGGTTGTCAGCAGCTTGCCGTAGGAAATATAGCTGATGCGGTGGCAGCGTTCGGCCTCGTCCATGTAGTGGGTGGAAACCAGCACCGTCAGGCCGCCGCTGGCCAAAAGGTGGATCTCGTCCCAGAATTCGCGCCGCGCCTTGGGATCGACGCCGGCCGTTGGCTCGTCGAGCAGCAGAAGCTTCGGCTTGTGCATGATGCAGGCGGCGAGCGCCAGCCGCTGCTTCCAGCCGCCCGACAGCGTGCCGGCGAGCTGGTTGCGGCGAGAGGTCAGGCCGAGATCGGCCAGCGTGTCGTCGACATGCGCCTTCACCGGCCGCAACTGGTAGAGCCGCGCCACGAATTCGAGGTTTTCGGCGATCGTCAGGTCCTCGTAGAAGGAAAACCTCTGCGTCATGTAGCCGACTTCGCGCTTGATCTTCAGGCCTTCCTTGCGCAGGTCGTAGCCGAGCACCGTGCCTTCGCCTTCGTCGGGGGTGAGCAGGCCGCACATCATGCGGATGGTGGTGGTCTTGCCCGAGCCGTTGGGGCCGAGAAAGCCGACGATCTCGCCTTCGGCCACCGCCATGGTGACGTGATCGACCACTGTCTTGTCGCCAAAGCGCTTCACCAACCCGTGGACGTCGATGGCGTTCATTGGTCCGCCGCCAGCCTGACATCGACGATCTGGCCCGGTTGCAGGGCGGTGGCCTCGCCTTCCGGCCGCGCCTCGACGAGGTAGTTGAGCTTCTGCCGGCTATCGAGCGAATAGATCACCGGCGGCGTGAATTCCGGATCGGGAGAGACGTAGCTTACCCGCGCCTTCAGCCCGTCCGCGCAGCCGTCGCAATGAACGGCAAGCTGCGAGCCGACCCGGATCGATGAAAAGGCATGCTGCGGTATGTAGACCACGAGCTTCACCGCACCGTCCGGCAGGATCGAAACCACCGGCGCCGCTGGCCCGGCCATGTCGCCGGGATTGCGGATCACGTCGCTGACACGGCCGGGCGAGGGGGCCGTCAGCGAACGCTTCGCGAGCCGCCATTTCGCCTGATCCAGCGCCGCTTTCGCCTGCTCCACCTGGCCGCTGGCGGCCTTGATCTCTTCCGGCCGTGCGGGCAGGTGGGCGACGGCGAGGTTGGCCTCGCTCTGGCCGATCTGCGCATCCGCGACGTCGACGGCGGTGTTGGCCTCGTCGAGCTGCGCCTGCGTGGCGATGCCCTGCCGGGACAGGTTGGCGGTGCGCTCCGCCGAGCGCCGCGCTTCGTTGGCCTGGGCATGGGCGGATCGGACGGCGGCCTCCAGCACGGCGATCTCTTCCGGCCGCTTGCCTATCTTCAGGTCCGCCAGTTGCGCCTCGGCCTGCGCCAGGGCGGCCGAGGCCTGGGCGACGGCGATCTCGCTGTCGGAATTTTCCAGCGCCACGACCGGCTCGCCCGTCTCGACGCGGTCGCCGCGCCGCACCAGCACCTTGGTCACCTGTGCCGTCTCGACCGGGGCCAGCAGCACGTAGTCGCCCTCGACGTAGCCGACCGCCAGCGGCGCCGGCGCGGCACAGGCGGAGAACAGCGATGCGGCCAGCGGGATAGAGCAGAGCAGGCTCATGATTGCCCGTCCTTTCGTGAGGTAAGAATAGCGTCGAGATTGTCGCGGACGATGCCGAGCACCTTGGCCGCCTCCCGGTCGCCCATGTCGTTCCAGCCCATGCGCTGCATCACCACTTCACGGGCGATGCGGAAATAGACCACCTGGCCGATCATCGTGAACACGAGCAGCCTGGTCGTCTCGCTCTCCGCCGGCTGCCCGGTTACGCGCTCCCAGGCGAGGCAAAGCCGCTTGTGCAGGGGCTCGAACACGCCCTCGTAGATGCGGTCGAGCGCCGTGGACGGTTGCGACATCTCACGCAGGACGAAGCGGGCGATGTCGCCGGCTTCCGGTCGTACGACGAAGAAGCCCATCATGTGCTCCAGCAGCGCGAACAGCTGGTCCCGTGCCGCCTGCGCGTCGGCTGGATCGAACGCCGGGGTGTTCGCATGCCCGATCGCCTGCGCGGCGACGACCTGGATGGTTTCGACGATGTGGTCGGCGGTGGCGGTGTGCAGCCCCTCCTTGCCGCCGAAGTGATAGGCGATCGAACCGATATTGGCCCCGGCCGCCGTCGCGATCTCGCGCGTCGAGGTGCCGTCGAACCCTTTCTGGCCAAACAGCCTGAGCGCCGCCTGGATCAAGGCCGCGCGCGTCTCGCCAGCGGTCTGGGAGGCGACTTTGCGGCTGGAGGCGAGACCGTGCGCTTTCGACATCCAGCCATTTTAATCAATCGATCGATCAAAATCAATGGGCGAGGAAGGAGGTGGGCTCCGGGGGACTTGTGCGTTTCGAGGACAGCCGGCGTCAGCCTTGCCATCACGGAGCTAGTCATGCCCTTGGACTCGCGCTCCGCCCGCCGATCCCCGCTATCGCTGGTCGCTGTTCCCACCACGATCCGAATCAGGGCTGCGTCGCCTTGTTCCGATTGCGGCCCTTCCCGCGCTTTCTTGCGTCCAGGCGCTGAATTTCGTGGCCGGAAAGAAATTTTTTCGGCGCTCCCGAAATGACTACACCGGAGCTGGGCGAGGGCGGTCCAAATCGGCCCGGCGGAGCCTTTCGGCCTGCCGATCCCTTGGCTGTCCGGCCCTTCAATCGAGCCTGTCGACCCCGGCTTGGAAGCGCCTCGTTAACTTTTCGTTAACCATTTCACCGGTACATCCTGGGAACCGAAAATTAACCAAGATCACCACCGTGTTAACGAAACCCCGGCCTATCCGCCTCAAGGGGCGGTCCTTCCTTGCCCTGTCGCTCGCCCCGGAGTTGCCCTTCGAGGACTGGCTGACGAGCCTTGACGATCTCGCTGCCCGCTCCGCCGGTTTCTTCCTGCGACGGCCGGTGGTGCTCGATATCGACGGCCTCGACATCGACAAGGCGGAACTGCGCAAGCTTGTCGACGAACTCGGCCGCCGCAACGTCCGCATCATGGGCATCGAAGGCGCGCGGCCGTCGCTGCTCGGGCCGGACATGCCGCCGGCCATGAGCGACGGGCGCCCGGCCTCGGATTTCGAGCCGCCGCCCGAAGACGAGGCGCAGCCCGCCCCGGTCAAGCAAGCGATCACGGCCGCCCGGCCGGTTCCGGTGCAGGTCACCGCCTCGCTGGTCGTCACCGAGCCGGTGCGTTCCGGCCAGTCGCTGTTCTTCCCGGAAGGCGACGTCACCATCGTCGGTTCGGTCGCCTCGGGCGCGGAAGTCGTCGCCGGCGGATCGATCCACGTCTACGGCACGCTGCGGGGACGTGCGCTGGCCGGCACCACCGGCAACGGCGCCGCGCGCATCTTCTGCCGCAAGCTGGAGGCCGAACTGATGGCGATCGATGGTTTTTACCTGACGGCGGAGGACATGGAACCGGACTTGCGCGGGCGGCCGGTGCAGGCCTGGCTGGAAAATCAGGCGTTGAAGACGGCAATTCTAGGCTGACCCGAGCGAAGGTCCCTAACAGGAGAGGTCAATGGGCAAGGTTATCGTGGTGACATCGGGCAAGGGCGGCGTGGGCAAGACCACGTCCGCCGCCGCACTGGGCGCCGCCCTGGCGCAGAACGGCGAGAAGGTCGTGGTCGTCGATTTCGACGTCGGCCTGCGCAATCTCGACCTCGTCATGGGGGCGGAGCGTCGCGTCGTCTACGACATCGTCAACGTCATCCAGGGCGAAGCGAAGCTTCCGCAGGCGCTGATCCGCGACAAGCGTATCGAGACGCTGTACCTGCTGCCGGCTTCGCAAACGCGCGACAAGGACAACCTCACGCCCGAGGGCGTGGAGAAGGTCGTCGCGGCGCTGAAGAAGGCCTTCGACTGGGTGATCTGCGACAGCCCGGCCGGCATCGAGCGGGGCGCCACGCTGGCCATGCGCCACGCCGACGTGGCCATCGTCGTGACCAACCCGGAAGTCTCCTCGGTGCGCGATTCGGACCGCATCATCGGCTTGCTCGATTCCAAGACGTTCAAGGCCGAGAACGGCGAGCGCATCGAAAAGCACCTGCTGCTCACCCGCTACGACCCCAACCGGGCCGAGCGCGGCGACATGCTGAAGGTCGAGGACGTGCTGGAGATCCTGTCGATCCCGCTGCTCGGCATCATCCCGGAAAGCATGGACGTGCTGCGCGCCTCCAATCTCGGCTCGCCGGTCACGCTGGCCGACGAAGGCAGCGCGCCGGCCAGGGCCTATTTCGACGCGGTGCGCCGCCTCAAGGGCGAGGCCCTGCCGGTCACGGTGCATGGCGAGAGGCGGGGCTTCTTTGGCAAGTTCTTCGGGAGGAAAGCGGCATGAAGCTGTTTCGGCTCTTTTCCAAGCCCCAGTCGGCGCCGGCCGCGCGCGAGCGCCTGCAGGTCCTGCTCGCCCATGAGCGCGCCAGCGTCGGCGACTCGGATCTCGTGGCGAAGTTGCGCGACGAAATCATGCGCGTCATTTCCAAGCACATGCACATCGACCAGGACAAGGTGAGCGTGAAGATGGAGCGCGGCGAGCAGGTCTCGACGCTGGCGGTTGATATCGAGATTCCGTTCAACGCCGCCAAGGCGGCCGCGCGAAAGAAGGCGGCCTGACCGGCCGCTTTCCGATCTGCTTTTAGGACATGGGGGACAAACAGCGCCGGCCAGCCCGGCGCGCCATGATTAGCAAAGGAGCAATGCCATGACCCGCATCTCACTTCTGGAACGGCTCAAGGAGATCCAGAAAATGCCGCGCTACCAGGGGCGCGACATCACCACCATCAGCGCGGTGCTGTCGAACCAGGCGCTGGCCAAGCACATCGAGGTGTGCGAGCAGGCGGCCGGCCTTGCGCCGAGCCCCGAAGGCCGGGCCGCGTAACACTGACCGAATTCTCTAGGGACGGAGTAACCGGGCCTGATCCGGATGGCATCAAAGGCGGCGGTGATCGGTTGCGATCACCGCCGCCCTTTTTGTGGAACCGCGGGCCGATCTGTGATTGGATCGGCCACGACCTGATTACCCGTCGACCGACAAGAGAATATCCATGGCTGAAGAAAATACGGCGGGTGCGCAGGGCCTCTGTCGGGTATTGATCTGTGATTTCGTCGGGCTGAAGCTGGACGAAAACGGCGTGCCGGATTGCCGTGAGGTTCGGAAGCACATCGAGGACCAAGGCGGGGTCTTCCATGCAGGCAGCGCGGCCGATGCCGGTGAACTCGACCCCGGTCGCGTTCATTTCTTCTATCTTCCGCACCTCAGCACGGAAGCGGAACTGCTGGAGGAAACCGCCGGCGGGGCCTATGACGGCGTCATCGCGGCGGCGACGGTCATCCCGAGGCAAAGCCCGTTCCGCCTTGCCGGCGTCAGGATCGGCGCGGGAACCGGAAACATGCAATCCGCTTCCTGGGGCGGCGGCGAGGGCCAGGGCGGCAATGCCGTCCTCATGAATACGCCCGGCATCAATAGCCGCGCGACGGCGCAGATGGTGATGCGCGCGCTTTTGAAAGTCCGGCCAGACCTGCCGCTGGATGCCCTGCACAAGCTTGTCATCGATGGCGCCTTCGATACCGGCAAGGATCTTTGGCGGTTTCCGACCGAGAAGCTGGAAGGCAAGCGGCTGGCCGTACTTGGCTATGGCAATATCGGCCGGGAAGTCGCGCGCTTGGCCAAGGCCTTCCGCATGAGGGTCCGCATCTTTGCCCGGCCACGCCATTGCGAATGGATCGAGGCCGAGGGCTTTGAGTTCTGCGCAACCCCGCAGGAAGCAGCGGCCGGAGCCGATGCCCTTTCCGTACATATCGGGCTCGGTCCGTTCGATACGGCCAAGGGGGCGTATGCCAATGCGGGGTTCGTCGGCGAGACCGTTTTGACGGCCGCGGCCGACGGTGCCGTGCTCGTCAATTTCGACCGCGGCGAAGTGGTTGAGATCGCGGCGCTCGAAAGGGCGATGGCGAGCGGAAAGATCGCCTTTGCGGCTATCGATGCCGACATTTTTCATGCCGAAGGGAAGAAGGCCGGCGGCCCGTTGGCGCCGTACCTGCCCATTGCCGAACGCTATCCCGGCCGCGTGCTGTTATTGCCGCATGCCGCCGCCGACACAGATCACCCCTCGCGGGTGGCGGGAGCCAAGCAGGCCGTCGACCAGATTCTCGACGTCATCCGCGAGCGCAAGGTCTCCAACCTCAAGGGCGAACTGCCGACGGGCTTTTCGCTGGGGCGGAATCGTTCGATCGATGGGATCGGCGCGGTGACGATCGACGATCTGTCGAACCGTCTGGCAGGAGAAAATCTTTCCCGGCTCCTGTCCGCCGCCGGCGGCCTGGCCGCGTTTCTCCAGGAGCGTCAACAAGCGGGCGGTGATCGCCCCGTCGACCCGGCCGCCGCAAGGCGTTTCATGACCGACGCCAACCGCCTCGCGGCCCTGCTCGACGAACTTGGCCTGCACGGGCCGTTGAAGTGATGCGTATCGCTGCCTTGCGGGCGGTGCCTTATCGGCGTCGGCGGGCGGACTGGTTGCCATTTTGCATACAAATAACCCCCTACAGTGTAGACGAGCCAGGCGCACTGCTGTCTGAACGCCGGCAGGCCCTGATCGCCAAGCGCGGCCCGGGGGGGCAACCATCGGCTACGCTAGTTCAGGCCCTCGGCCGCGGCATAGACGGAGAGAACATCCCGAATGTTGGGGTCTTCCTTGGGAAGCAGCGCGCGTGTCGTGATGGAATCGAGGTGATGTATCATCAGTGCCTCGGCCGCCGGGGTATCGCCGGAAACCAGCTTATCGAGAAGCTCGCGATGCTCGGACACCGCACATTCGGACGAGTGCGGCCGGCCGTACATCGTCAGGATCAGCGAACTGCGCGCAACGAGATCGTTGACGTAGCGTATGAGGCTGACATTGTTGGTCATTTGCGCAAGCAGGGTATGGAATTCGCCGGACAGGCGGATCGAGATTGTCCTCTCGGCCCGGGCCGCTTCCTCGTCGTCGATATGCGCGGATAGCTGGTCGACCTGTTCCTTCGTCAGCTTGCCCGAAAGCGTTTCCACGACCAGACGCTCCAGCGCCGTCCGCGTCAGGAACAGGTCGCGCCCCTCCTCGAGGGTCGGCTGCGCGACGGTCGCGCCCTTGTTGGGGCGCAGGTCCACCAGCCCTTCCTCGCTCAGGCGCAGGAGCGCCTCGCGCACGAGGGTACGGCTCACGCCCATCCGCTCGCCGATCGAGTCTTCCGGCAACTTGGAGCCGGGCGCCAGCGCCTGGTCCAGGATGGCCCTTTTCAGCGCGCGGTGAACGGCCTGCGAACGACGGCCATTGCCGGTCTTTCTTTCCATGCGCGGCACTCCCGGTATCCAAGATCAGCGATGCAAACTGCATACAATAGGAGCGAATGTCCAGCCATTCGGGTCGCCGGTTCCTTCTCTGCAAAAAGCCGGCCGGCTTTATGCAGCGGCGAGTTTTGTGGAAGCGGAACGCACGGCGCAGATGTACAAAAATCGCATCCAATGAATGGCACGTCCGGCCCTTCCGGTAGTGGGCCTTCCATGCACCAGGCGAAGGCGCTGTTTTTTTCGTCAGGAGGCGGCCGTCACGTCATGGGCGGAAATGCTGGCGCCAGCGGTGCGGCGTCATGCCGGTGGCCTGCTTCAGCGTCGTGGTGAAGTGGCTTTGGCTGGAAAAGCCGCAGTTTTCGGCAATCTCGCAGATGGAGGCATTGCTGCCGGATAGCAGTGCCTTGGCCTTTTCCAGCCGCTCCTGCATCAGCCAGCGATGCGGGGTCTTGCCCAGTTCCTGGTAGAAGCTGCGCGCGAAATGCCTGCGGCTGAGGCCGGCGGCGGCGGCCAGGTGCTCCAGGCCGATCTCTTTGCCGAGGTTGCTGTCGACGAATTCCTTGACGCGCTTCAGCCGCCACTGCGGCAGGGCGATGGCCGTGTTGGGCTGAAGCTCGGTGCCGGCCAGGATCAGCAGTTGCGAAAGGATCGACGTCAGCAGCCCGTCCGCCAGGTAGTCGTGCGCGATCTCGTCGCCGGCGGTGCTCTCCCACAGCCGATTCATCAGTAGTTCGATGAAAGGGTCGGCCCATGTGTGTTCGCACAGCTTCCAGAAGGCCCCGCTGATGTGCCGTGGACATGCGGGGCCGAGGATGCTGCGGACTGTCTCGTTGGGAACCGCCAGAATCAGGATCTTGCGGTTGCCGTCTACATCCCACTTGCTCTCGATTTCGGCCGGAACGACGAGCATCTGGCCGGCGTGAAGCTTCTGGCGATGGCGATAGTCGCCGATCCTCCAGCCCCAGTTACAGTCGCTTTCCACCTCGAGGGGAAGGGCGAGAACTGTTTCGGTAAAGGGCGGATCGAAAAAGTCGTGCGGCCCCTGTTCGACCATGATCATGCGGAACGCCAGCCGCCCCTTCGGGCGGCGATGCTCTTGCGGGAATTTCCCGTAGCCCGACCCCTGATAATAATGCGAATAGTCGCTCCACGCGCTGGTCGGCACCGAAGACCTTGGCTGACTATTCATTTGCATCGGGCTGCCCTGCCACCGAGATGAGCCGCGCGCCATCCCGCGCCAGCCGTGTTGATAAGCGTAACGCCGGTACTAGGCAATAAGCGCGCCTTGCCGCAGCCAGCGCGTCGGGTGGCGATTTCCTGTCAAAAATGGCTCGATCAAGGAAGCGAGCGTGCTCCCATGCGGCTAGCTTGGGAAGATTGCCGGACATCGGACGCCTGCCATGCCAAGGGCGCAGCCGACCGGTGCGCCAAGGAAAAGCGGGATGCCAAAGGTAAAGTCGGCGATAATCGGCTCGGGCAACATCGGCACCGACCTGATGATCAAGATCATGCGCAACTCCGCCGCCCTGGAGGTCGCGGCGCTCATCGGCGTCGATCCGTCCTCCGACGGGCTGGCGCGTGCGGCGCGTCTCGGCGTGGCAACGAGCCATGACGGCATCGACGGCCTGCTGCGCATGCCCGAGTTCAAGGACATCCGCATCGTCTTCGACGCGACTTCGGCTGCCGCGCACGCGAAGCACGACGCGGTGCTGCGCCGTCATGGCAAGCAGGTCATCGACCTCACGCCTGCCGCCATCGGCCCCTATGTGGTGCCGCCGGTGAACCTCGACAGCCATCTCGATACGCAAAACATCAATATGGTCACCTGCGGCGGGCAGGCCACGATCCCGATCGTGGCGGCGGTCAGCCGGGTCGCGAAGGTGCATTATGCCGAGATCGTGGCGTCGATCGCCTCGAAGTCGGCCGGCCCGGGGACGCGGGCGAATATCGACGAGTTCACCCGTACGACGTCGCGCGCACTGGAAAGCGTGGGCGGTGCGGTTCGTGGAAAGGCGGTCATCGTGCTCAACCCGGCCGAACCGCCGCTGATCATGCGCGATACGGTGTTCTGCCTGTGCGATAGCGCCGACGAGGGCGCGATAAGGGCGTCCGTCGAAAGCATGGTCCGCTCCGTCCAGGAATACGTCCCGGGCTACCGGCTGAAGCAGGACGTGCAGGTCCAGCGCGTCGGGGCGGATGCGCCGCTTCGCATGCCGCAAGGCAATGCGCCGTTCACCGGCCTCAAAGTCTCCGTTTTCCTCGAAGTGGAAGGGGCCGCGCACTACCTGCCGGCCTATGCCGGCAATCTCGATATCATGACGTCGGCGGCGCTGCGGACCGCCGAACGCCTGGTCGAACTTCGCAACTGGAACTGACCGATGCCAAGACTGTATATCCTCGACGTGACGCTGCGCGACGGCATGCATGCGATCCGCCATCAGTACGATCTCGGCCATGTCCGTGAAATAGCCAGCGCGCTCGACGAGGCCGGCGTCGACGGCATCGAGGTCGGCCATGGCGATGGGCTCGATGGTTCCAGCATCGCCTACGGGTTCAGCCGCCATACCGATCTCGCCTACATCGAGGAAGCCGCGAAAGTCTGCAAGCGCGCGAAGCTGACCACCGTGCTGCTTCCCGGCATCGGCACGATCGATGACCTGAGGCGGGCGCGCGATATCGGCATACAGTCCGTCCGCATCGCCACGCACAGCACGGAAGCGGATGTTTCCGCCCAACACATTGCGGCAGCCAAGGAGATGGGGCTCGACGTCTCGGGCTTCCTGATGATGTCCTCGGCCAATTCGCCGGAGGGGCTGGCCGGGCAGGCGCGGTTGATGGAAAGCTACGGCGCGGACTGCGTCTATATCGCGGACTCGGCAGGTGGCCTGACCATGCGCAGCGTAGCCGAGCGGTTCCAGGCCTTCGACGCCGTGCTCGATGCCGGAACGCAGCGCGCCATCCATGCCCACGAAAACCTCTCCCTGTCGGTGGCGAATTCGGTCACTGCCGTGGAAAACGGCGCGACCAGGGTCGATGCCTCGCTGGCCGGCATGGGCGCGGGCGCCGGCAACTGCCCGATCGAGGCTTTCGTGGCCGTGGCCAATCTCTATGGCTGGGAGCATGGCTGCGACCTGTTCAAGCTGCAGGACGCGGCCGACGACCTCGTGCGCCCGATCCAGGACCGCCCGGTTCGCGTGGACCGCGAGACGCTGACCCTCGGCTACGGCAATGTCTACTCCAGTTTCCTGCGCCATGCGGAGAAGGCGGCCGAGGAATACGGCCTCGATCCGCGCGCGATCCTGGTCGAGATCGGCCGCCGGCGCCTGATCGGCGGCCAGGAAGACATGATCGTGGACGTGGCGCTCGATATGGCCCGGAAGGCCGATAGCTGAAGCCATTGCCGGGAGGGGTTGAAGGCGGCGACGCTTTCATGCAATGGCCTGCGTATGATATTTCTGACCGTCTGGAGAAAAGCTTCGGATGGAAAGATGTGGTGTCCTTGCGAATAAGCGGCAAAGGGCAAGCCGTCCGCACTGAACGCCAGGGATAACAGGCGAAGGGGGAAGCGCAGAACCATGACGACGCTGCATGCGGAAAGGGCAAGGCGCCTTGCCGGCGGTGGTTCGCCGTTGCGCCGGCCCGAACGCGCGGGAAGCAACTCTTCCGTTGCGGTATGTCGTGCAATTGCCGGGCTTGCCCGATCCGGCGGAGCCGGCGAGGTATCGTGACGGCCAGCTCTCCGATCCTTTCCTGCGAGAATCTGACCATGGACTTCGGCTCCTTCCGGGCCGTCGACGGTTGTTCGTTCTCGGTTGCGAAAGGCTCCATCACCGGCCTCGTCGGACCCAACGGGGCCGGCAAGACCACGGTTTTCAACATGATCGCCGGCGCCTTGCGGCCGAGCGGCGGCCGCATCGTCTATCGTGGCGAGGACATAACGGCGCTTGCGCCCGACCGGCGGTTCCACAAGGGGGTCGTGCGCACCTTCCAGATACCGCATGAATTCCACCACCTGTCCGTTCTCGAAAACCTGATGATGGTGGTTCCCGACCAGCCGGGAGAATCGCTGCTGAGCAACTGGATCAGCCCGGCGAAGGTGCGGGACACGGAGACGCAGACCTCGTGGCGGGCCTGGGAGGCGCTGGAGTTTCTCGAACTGACCCATGTCGCGCATCAGCGGGCGGGCCAGATATCGGGCGGCCAGAAGAAGCTCCTGGAACTGGGGCGCACCATCATGACGGATGCCGAACTGGTTCTGCTCGACGAGCCTGCCGCCGGCGTCAACCGCACGCTGCTGCGGAAACTGGAAGAGAAGATCGAGTATCTCAACCGCGAACGCGGCTACACCTTCATCCTGATCGAGCACGACATGGAGATGATCGAGCGGCTGTGCGACCCGGTCATCTGCATGGCCGAGGGCAAGGTGCTCATCGAGGGCGATTTCCACACCGTGCGTTCCGACCCGCGCGTCCTCGAGGCGTATCTGGGCGAGAGGCAGGGGGCCGCGACATGACGGCCCTGCTGAGCATGAAGAACCTGCGCGCCGGTTATGGCGACGCGGATATCCTTTTCGATCTTTCCATGGAGGTTGCGCGGGGCGAGATCGTCGCCATCGTCGGGCCGAACGGAGCAGGCAAGTCCACCGCCATGAAGTCGATCTTCGGCCTGCTCGATATTCGCGGCGGCTCCATCGCCATCGGCGACACCGACATTACCGGCTGGGCGCCGAACCGCATCGTCAAGGCCGGCATCTGCTACGTGCCGCAGGTGAAGAACATCTTCAGCGAAATGACCGTCCACGAGAATTTCGAGATGGGGGCGTTCTTGCGCAAGGGCGACTACAGTGCCGCGCTCGACCGCGTCTATCGCCTCTTCCCCGACCTCAAGGCGAAGCGGAAGACGACGGCCGGCAGCCTGTCGGGCGGGCAGCGCCAGATGGTCGCCATGGGGCGCGCGCTGATGCTGGACCCGCAGGTGCTGCTGCTGGACGAGCCCACGGCCGGCCTTTCGCCGAAATACATGGAGCAGATTTTCCAGATCAGCCGCGACGTGCGCGACAGCGGCGTGGCGATCCTTCTGGTCGAGCAGCACGCCAAGCAGGCGCTGGCCTTTGCCGACCGCGGCTATGTGCTTGCCGCCGGCCGCAACCGACACGAAGGGCCGGCCTCCGACCTTTTGGCCGACCGGCATATCGCTGAAATGTTCCTGGGCGGATAGGCGGCAATCGCGATGGACATCCACAGCTTCGTCAATTTCTTCCTGCTGCCCGGCATCGTGCAGGGCTCGATCTATGCGCTGGGCGCTATCGGCATCACGCTCGTGTTCGCCATCATGCGCTACGGCCACTTCGCCCATGGCGACCTCGCCACCTTCGGCGCCTTCATCGCCTTGGCCTTCACCACCACGCTCGGCCTGTCGCCCTATGCGGCGCTGCCGCTGGCGGTGGTGGCGACCGGCGTCTTCGCGATCGTCATCGACCGGGTGTTCTACGCTCATCTGCGGGCCCTGCCCAAGATCATCACCACGATCGCCTCCTTCGGCGTGGCGCTGATGCTGCGTTCCTTCGTGCAGGTCGTCTGGGGCGTGAACACGACCAGCTACACGCGCGGCATCACCCGGCCGGAAAACTGGTTCGGGCTTCGCATCAAGAGCCACGAGATCGTGACGCTTCTGGTCGCCATCGCGCTGGTCGTCGCGCTGCATCTGTTTTTGACCCGGAACAAATGGGGCAAGGCCATGCGCGCCATGTCCGACAATCCGGAACTGGCGCTGTTTTCGGGCGTCGACAACGCCAAGGTCATCTCGCTTACCTGGATCATCGCCGGGGGGCTGTGTGCAGCTTCGGGCTTTTTCCTCGGCCTCAACACCGAACTCAAGTCGGTGATGGGCTGGAACATCCTTTTGCCGACCTTCGCTGCCGCCATCCTGGGCGGCGTCGGGCGCATCGAGGGCGCGATCGTCGGCGGGTTGCTGGTCGGGATCGCGGAAGAACTGTCCGTCCTGGTCATTCCGGGCGAATACAAGGTGATGAGCGCCTTCGGGATATTGCTTCTCGTGCTGCTGTTCCGCCCGACCGGCCTGTTCCGCGGCAAGGTTTTGTAGGGGAGGGCGCGTCATGGAATGGATCACCGTCCTCAACTACCCGATCTATCTGGCGATCTTCATCTGCATCTATGGCTGCCTCGCCATCGGGCTCAACATCCAGTGGGGCTATGCCGGCCTGTTCAACGCCGGCGTCGCCGGCTTCTTCGCGATCGGCGCCTATACGTCGGCGATCCTCACCTCGCCCTGGGCCGAAGGCCGGCTCGGCGGCTTCGACATGCCGTTTGCGGTCGGCCTCGTCGGGGCGATGCTGCTGGCTGGCCTGCTCGCGTGGCCGATCGGCAAGATATGCCTGCGCTTCCAGTCCGACTATCTGGCGATCGTCACCATCGGCGTGGCGGAAGGCATCCGCCTCGTCGCGCGCTCCGAGGACTGGCTGACCAACTCCGCCCGCGGCATCAGCGGCATCCCGCGGCCTTTCGGCGACCTGCCCTACGGTAAGGCGCAACTGATTTATCTCGGTATCACTGCGCTGATTCTGCTCATCGCCTACGTGCTCGTCGAGCGTCAGGCCGTCTCACCCTGGGGGCGCATGATGCGCGCCATCCGCGACAATGAGAGCGCTGCGCAGGCCATGGGCAAGGACGTGCCCTATCGCCGCCTCGAAGCCTTCATCCTGGGCTCGGCGCTGATGGGCCTGGCGGGCGCGCTGTATGTGCACCTAGCCCGCACCATCACGCCAGACGCCATCGACCCGATGCTCGTCACCTTCCTTGTCTGGATCATGGTCATCCTGGGCGGATCGGGAAACAACCGGGGTGTTCTTCTCGGCGCGATCATCGTCTGGATCATCTGGTCCACGTCTGAGATCGTGACCGACCAGTTGCCGTCGGAATACGCGCTGAAGGCCAAGTACGGCCGCATGTTCCTAATCGGGCTTTTGCTGCAACTCGTCCTGCGCTTCCGGCCGGAGGGGCTGTTGCCGGAAAGGCTGCGAAAGGACCCGCGCGACCAGGACCGGCCGGCGGATGAAAAAGGCGCGGCCTCGTCGGCCGCCGGCAAGGGCGTCAATTGAGTTTACCCGGCAAGGCGAATGGATCGCCGACCCGACAACAACGGAGGATGGAATGAAAATGAAGCGTATCTTGGCGGCCTCGCTGTTGCTGGGCGCCAACGCCCTGGCCACGCCGGCGCTCGCCGACGTCAATATCGGCCTGCTCAACAGCATCACCGGCGGCGCGGCCGCCATGGCGCCGGAAATCACCAAGTCGTACCAGTTCGCGATATCCCAGATCAACGACCAGGGCGGCGTCCTGAAGGGCGAGAAACTGGTCGGCACCCTTGCCGACGCCGGCTGCAACCCGCAGGTCGCCGGCGATGCGGCCACCAAGCTCGTCAACGTCACGCAGGTGGTCGGCGTTGTCGGCCCGCTGTGCTCCGGCGCGCTGATGGCGGCCACCAATTCGGCGACCATCCCGGCCGGCGTCCTCCTGATCTCGCCTGCCGCGACCTCGCCCGAGATCACCTCGCTCAAGGACAACGACCTGGTGTTCCGCACCATCCCGTCCGACGAATACCAGGGCCAGGCGCTGGCGCGCACGCTGCTGGAGCGCGGCACCAAGAAGGTCGCCGTCTCCTATATCAACAACGACTACGGCAAGGGCATCGCCGAAGCGTTCAAGAAGGAATTCGAAGCCAAGGGCGGCGAGATCGCCGGCTACGAGGCGCATGAGGAAAACAAATCGTCCTACCGCGCCGACCTCGCGGGGCTGGCCCAGGGCGGCGCCGACACGCTGGTGCTGCTCGACTACGGCGATACGTCGGGCCTGACCGTCCTGCGCGAAGCGATCGAGAACGGCTTCTTCGAGAATTTCGTCGGTGCCGAGGGCATGAAGACGTCCGCTCCGATCAAGGCGATCGGTGCCGACAACCTCAAGACCTTCATGGCTTCCGCGCCGGTCAGCTCGAAGTCGGAAGCGCTCGACATCTTCAACAAGGCCTTCACCGAAGCCGGCGGCGACATCAATTCCAGCTATGTCGGACCTTCCTACGACGCGGTGTTCCTGATGGCGCTGGCCATCGAGAAGGCCGGCGGCGACAAGGCCAAGCTGTCGGAATCGCTGCGCGCCGTTTCGAACGGCGAGGGTGAGCCGATCTTCCCCGGCGAGTGGAAGAAGGCCAAGGAACTGATCGATGCCGGCAAGGCCATCGACTACAAGGGCGCTTCCGGCGAGCTCAACTTCGACGCCAACGGCGACGTCCCCGGCAGCTATGCCTTGTTCCGGGTCGAGGGCGACGACTGGGCGGTTGAGACCGAAATGAAGTAAGCCATGCCGGCGCGGCGGGTCCAGGCTCGCCGCGCCGTGCTTTCCACCCGGCGGCGCCAGCACCCCGGCAGCGCTGGTGCCATGCCTTATTCATGAAACGAGAATGCAGATGAACATCCGGCTCGCCGAGCGCATGTCCCAAGTGAAGCCGTCCGCGATTCGCGAGCTTTTGATGCTCGGCGCGGACCCGAGCATCATTTCCTTCGGCGGCGGCTATCCGGACGCATCGCTGTTTCCGCTCGATCACCTGGAATCGGTCTTCCGTACCGCGATCGCCGAAAACGGCAGCGACACGCTGCAATATACCGTCTCCAGCGGCAGCCCGAAATTGCGCGAACAGGTTGCGGCCAGAATGACGCGCGGCGGCGTCAGCTGCGGCGCCGAGAACGTCCTGATCCTGCAGGGCGCCCAGCAGGGGCTCGATCTGGTCGCCAAGATGCTGGTCGACAAGGGCGATGTCATCATCACCGAAAACCCGACCTTCCTCGGCGCGCTGATCGCCTTCAACCCCTGCGAGCCGCGCTATGCCACCGTCCGCATGGACGAAGACGGCATGGACATGGACGACCTCGAGCGGACGCTTGCGCGCAACCCGGGGGCAAAGCTTCTCTATACCGTGCCCGATTTCCAGAACCCGACCGGCGTGACGCTCAGCCTGGAGCGCCGCAAGAGGCTGGTCGAACTGGCCAACAAGTTCGATTTCGTCATCCTGGAAGACACGCCGTATCGTGAAATCCGCTATCAGGGCGAACCGCTGCCGCCCATCAAGAGCTTCGATACGCAAGGCCGCGTCATCTATCTCGGCAGCTTTTCCAAGATTCTTGCGCCTGGCCTGCGGTTGGGCTGGGCCGTCGCTTCCGAGGAAATCATCCAGCAGCTCGGCCTGCTCAAGCTAGCCGCCGACACGCAGTGCAGCACGCTGAACATGGCGGCGGTTTCGCTGTTCCTCGACACCTACGATATCGACGAGCACATCGCGGCGCTTCGCCAGACCTATCGCCGCAAGAAGGACCTGATGCTCGACACCATCCGGCGCACCTTTCCGCAGGAGGTCGTGTTCACCGAACCCAGCGGCGGCCTGTTTACCTGGCTGACCTTCCCGGAGGGTTTTGACACCACCCGCTTCATGGCTGAACATGCCCTGCCTGAAGCCAAGGTCGCCTATGTTCCCGGCGCGACGTTCTTCCCGCTCGAGCAGGAAGCCAACCACGCGCGGCTCAGCTATTCGACACAGACGGACGAGGCTATCGTCAAGGGCATCACCGCCCTCGGCCGGCTGCTGACGGCCCGGCGCTCGGCCTGATACGAACACATGGGCCAGGCCGCGATCGTGAGCCTGGCGAACCGGTTGATTGCCGGAACGAAGGGAGCAAGGATTTGACCGAGGTCATCGAAGACATCGCCCGGACGCTGGTTGCCGAGCATCGCAACGGCACGAGGTTCCACAGGCTGGACGGGGTAAAGAATCTGGACGACGCCTATAAGGTGCAGGCCGTCTATGTCGATTCGATCATCGGCGACAACGGCACGGCCGGCTACAAGATCGGCCTGACGTCGAAGCGCATGCAGGAAATGTGCGGTATCGACCAGCCGATCCGGGGAACGATCTTCACCAATCTCGTTAGCGGTTCCGGCGCGCGGCTGTCGCTGGCGGATTATCACCGGCTCGGCCTGGAGTTCGAGATCTGCGTCCGTCTCGGCCGCGACCTGACGCCGACGGGGGCGCCGATCACGCCGGAAGGCGCCGGCGAGGCAGTGGATGCCGTTGCCGCCGCCATCGAACTGGTTGAAGACCGCAATGCCGACTACAGTGTGCTTCATTGCGAAACGCTGGTCGCCGACAATTCCTGGAACGCGGGCATCATCGTCGGAACCTTCGTGCCGCCGCCGGCCAACCTGGATCAGGTGGAAGGTATTGCCTACGAGGACGGCGCGGAACTGGCGCGCGGCAAGGGCGCCGACGCGCTCGGCCATCCGTTTGTCCCGCTTGCCTGGCTGGCCAACCATCTCGCCGCCTCCGGGCAGATGCTGCGCAAGGGCGATGTCGTCATGACCGGCAGCATCGTCACCACGCGGTTTCCGACCAAGGCGTTCAGCTATCGCTTCGACGTGTCCGGCATCGGCAGCGTCGAGGTCAGCGGGGCCTGATCCCGCCTGCCGCCGAGCGGTGAACTGAAAAAGGAGACTATGCCATGGACTTCGGATTGCGCGGCAAGTCCGCCCTCGTCATGGGGGCATCGAAGGGCCTCGGTTTCGCCGTGGCCAGCGAACTCGCTGCCGAAGGCGCGAAAATCGCCATCTGCGCGCGCGACGAGACCCGGCTCCGCAAGGCTGCCGAATCGCTCGGCGCGACCGCGCTGGTCGGAGACTTGCGGCAGCCCAGGGAAGGACGCAGGCTGGTCGAGCAGGCGGCCGATGCCCTAGGCGCGGTCGACATCCTCGTCGTCAACACCGGCGGCCCGCCGACGATGCCGTTCGAAAGCATCTCCTCCGATGATTGGCGCAATGCCTTCGACGGCTTGTTCATGAGCGCGACCGATGCCATCGGCGCGGCGATACCCGGCATGCGCGAGCGTGGCTGGGGGCGCATCCTCCTCGTGACGTCCATCGCCGCCAAGGAGCCGATCAACAATTTCACCATTTCGAATGCGCTTCGGGCGGGCCTCCATGGCCTGACGAAGACGCTGAGCCGTGAGTTCGCCGCCAGCGGCATCACCGTCAACGCGCTGATGCCCGGCTATACGATGACGGAGCGGCTGGCTGAGGCGAAACTCGATCTGCAGAAGGTCGCCGGAATGATCCCGATGGGCCGCATCGGCCAGCCGGAGGAATTCGCGGCACTGGCCACGTTCCTCGCTTCCGACCGGGCCGGCTACATCACCGGCCAGGCGGTTGCCTGCGACGGCGGCGCCTTGTGGTCGATATGATTCGAGTCGGCCGGCGCTGAATCCAGCCGGCAGGCCGATGGCGGCGCAGCGATTCGCGCTGCCCTCTTGTCTCCACCGGCAGAGCCTGCCGATAGAGACGTTTCCGTATCGCGGGCCGTTCCCGGATCAGGCCGCTTTGACGGAGGCCGCGAGCGTGGCCTTGGCCAGCCGGCGCACCCCCTCGGCAAGCTTTTCGGGATCGTTGAGAGTGAAGTTGATGCGGATCGACCGGCGGTTGCGGCCTTCGGGGTCGAAGACGCTCGACGGTGTGATGCAGACCCCGTGCGCAAGCGCTTCGCGCAGCAGGATATCGGTGTTCAGTCCCGGATCGCGTGCCGTCGCCCAGACGAACATGCCGCCCGAAGGCACCTCCCAGTCGAAAAGCCCGTGCAGATGGTCGGCCATCGCCGTGCAGAGCGCATCGCGGCGCGACCGGTAGAGCGCAAGCACGTTCGGCAGGATGCGCTCGGTCAGGCCGGCGGCGAAAGCATCGTGGGCGATGCGCTGGCACAGGCCCGAAGTGCACATGTCCGAGCCTTGCTTGGCCGTGACCATGGCCCGGATCATCTCCGGCGCGGCGATCGCCCAGCCGATACGGAAACCGGGCGCAAGTTCCTTCGACAGCGTCCCGAGATAGACGACCGGACCCTCATAGGCCGGGTCGCCCTTACCTGACAGTGTCAGCATGCGGGGCAGGGGCGCGCCGTCGTAATAGAGCGTGCCGTAAGGATCGTCCTCGACCAGCCAGGTTCCGGTGGCTTCGGCCGCCGCGACGAGTTGGCGCCGGTCCTCCAGCCCGACCAGCCGCCCGGTCGGGTTCGAAAAATTCGGCACCGTATAGGCGAACTGCGCCCCGCGAAGTGCTGCGACCGGATCGAAGCCTGCCCTTTCCAGGTACATCGGGCGATAGGTCGGGTGGCGCGGCTTCCATGCGTCCAGGGCACCCAGATAGGCGGGGCTTTGCGCCGCGATCAGCCCGCCTTCGTCGAGAAGCACCTTGCCGAGTAGGTCGAGGGCTTGCATCCCGCCGGTCGTGATCAGGACGTTCTCACGGGTGAGGGACAGCCCCGGAGCGCTGAACCGTGCCGCGATCAGGTCGCGCAGGATCGGCAATCCCTCGAGCGGTCCGTAGGCCAGCGTGTCGCCGGGATGCTCGGCAACGGCCTTGGCGGCCAGCGCCGACAGGTCGGAGGCCGGCCACGTCGTGGGTTCGGGCAGGCCGCCCGCCATATTGATCAGGCCGGGAATCAGCCCTGCCGACAGGAAGGTCTGCGTGACGTCGTTGGTTTCGGCCAGCCAACCGGCCAGTTTCGGACGCTGTACGGAATGCGCCATGGTTACTCCTCGGATTGAAACGTCAGGATCGGCGGATGCTAGCCTGAACGTGCTGGCGAAACCCGGCCATTTGCGGCATTCACCCCGCTGAATGTGCATGGTATCGCTATGCCAGAGTAAATCCCGAGAGTTTTTCACTCATGTCCGTTCTGGACTCGATGGATCAGCGGATTCTTGACGTCCTGCGCCGGGACGGTCGAATTTCCGTGCTCGACCTGGCGGAGCGCGTGGGCCTTTCGCCGACGCCGTGCGGTCGCCGCGTCAAGCGCATGGAAGACGCCGGAATCATCAAGGGCTATGCGGCGCGGATAGATCCGGCGGCGCTCGGCCTGACCGTCAGCGTGCTTTGCTCGGTGAGATTGCGCCACCATGGCACTGAAGGGACGGAGCAGTTCCTGTCGGCGATCGCCCGGCGGCCGGAAATCACGGAGTGCCTGCTGGTGGCGGGCGATGTCGACTACGTGCTGCGTATCTGGGCGCGCGATCTCGATGCGCTCGGCACCTTCATCCGGGACATCTTGCAGTCGATTCCGGCGGTGGCGGAGACCACGACCATGGTGATCCTGAAGCAGGACAACCCGCTCTGGAATGCACCCTGACAGGAACGGCCGGTCTGCGGCCGGCGGTGGATTTTTCGGCCTTCGACGGGAATGTGAATAAAAGTTTTTTTCGCGGTTGACACTTAGCGGCGGTGGCGACTATATACGCCACACCAACGACGGCGGCGACGCTGCTGGCGGCCACGGAGTTCGCTCCAAGGTTTGCTGAGTTGGACGAAATCACGAGAGCCACGCAA
>JBASAA010000021.1:0-20986 GCA_049650385.1 Mesorhizobium sp. | reverse complement strand
CTCCGTCCACGGCCGGCGCCGGCGCGGCCCGCGCGGCGGGGCTGCGCCGCAGCGTGCCCGACAGCGACAGAAGCGCGCCGAAGCCGACGAACAGCCAGCCGGCCCAGATCCAGCTCACCAGCGGATTCCAGTAGCCGCGAATGGTGACGCCGCCGCCGGCGTTCTCGTCGCCGGCGATGAGATAGAGGTCGCCGGCGAAGGTGGAGCGGATGGCAATCTCGGTCGTCGCCATGGAACGCACCTGGTAGAAGCGCTTTTCCGGCCGCATCTCGTAGAGCGGCAAGCCGTCCCGCGAGACGCTGAGCACCGCCGCCCTGCCCTGGTAGCCGGGACGGCTGGCGTCTTCCAGCCCGCGCAGGGTGATGATGCTGCCAGCGAGTTCGAAGCTGTCGCCGGGCTTCAGCGCGACGGTGACGGTGCTCTGGAACAGGCCGGAGGCGATAATGCCGGCGCCGATCAGGACGATGCCGAAATGCACGATCAGCCCGCCGAAGCGCTGCCGCCCGAACAGGGTCGCGCGCCACGCGGCGCGCAAAAGCGGCTCGCCGGTGGCGCGGCGGCGCGCCGCGATACCGGTGGCAATATCGAGCAGCGTTGCGGCCGCGGCAAAGGACATGGCGAGGATGGCGGCTAGCGTCAGCCAGTCGCGCACGCCGGCGACCACGGCGACGGCAAGCGCCAGCACGAGCGCCACAGCGGGCAGCCGCAGGCGCGTCGCCAGTGTTTTCGGGGTCATGCGGCGCCAGGGAATCGTCGGGCCGATACCGAGCAGGAGCACCACGCCCAGCATCACCGGCACCACGACCTTGTTGTAATAGGGCGCGCCGACGCTCAGCCGCTCGCCGGAAACGGCTTCCACGAACAGCGGATAAAGCGTGCCGAGGAACACGGTGGCCGCCGCGACCAGCAGCAGCACGTTGTTGGCGAGGATCGCGCTTTCGCGCGACCACGCGCTTTCCATGCGCACATCCGCCGCCAGCCGGTCGGAGCGCAGCAGGATGAGGCCGTAGCCGGCGACCATCACCACGGTGAGGAAGCCCAGCATATAGGCGCCGCGGCCCGGATCGACGGCGAAGGCATGCACCGAGGTCAGCACGCCGGAGCGCACCAGGAAGGTGCCGATCAGCGTCAAAAGGAAGGTGGTGACGACGAGGAAGACGTTCCAGGTGCGGAACAGGCCGCGCTTGTCCTGCGCCATCATGGAATGCAGCAACGCGGTTCCCGTCAGCCACGGCATCAGCGAGGCGTTCTCCACCGGGTCCCAGGCCCAGTAGCCGCCCCAGCCGAGTTCGTAATAGGCCCAGAAGCCGCCCATCAGGATGCCGCTGGTCAGCATGGTCCAGGCAAACAGCGCCCAGCGCCGTACCACCTTGACCCATTCGGTGCCGGCATGGCTGCGCATCAGCGAGGCGATGGCGAAGGCGAAGGGCACGGCGAAGCCGACATAGCCGAGATAGAGCACCGGCGGATGGAAGACGAGGCCGGGATCCTGCAACAGCGGGTTGAGGTCCTGCCCTTCCGCCAGCGCCGGCGTCATGGTCAGGAAGGGATTGGACAGGAAGACGATGAAGGCGAGGAAGCCGAACTGCACCAGCGCCAGCGTGGCGATGACCCAGGGCATGGACAGGGGGTGAGTGCTGAAATGCAGCCGGACGGCCACCGCTGACAGCACCGTCATGTACCACAGCCACAGCATCAGCGAGCCTTCGTGCGCGCCCCACATGGCCGTCAGCTTGTACATCATCGGCAACTGCGAATTGCTGTTCTGCGCGACATAGGCGACCGAGAAGTCGCTGACCGCAAAGGACCAGATCAGGGTCAGGCAGCCGAAGCTGACCAGCACGAAGTTGGCGTAGAGCCCGTTGCGCGCGGCCCGCAGGCGCGCCGGCGCGCCGGCGCCCGCCACCGAAAGCACCGACTGGACCGCCGCGTAGAGCGAGAAGCCGAGCGCCAGGCAGACCGCCAGCTGGCCAAGCTTGATCAGCGACTCAACCATCGGCGGTGATCCTTTCGCGCGCGGCCGCGATCTCGGCCAGCCTCGCCATCGCGGCGGCGATGCCCTTTTCCGGCAGCGCCGCATAGCCGAACATCAGCGTGTCCAGGGCGCGGGGATTGCCGGGCGTGATGAAGGCGCCACCGTGGCCCGGCGTGTAGACGCCGATACCGTGCTTCGCGGCATCCTGCGCAAGCACGGTGGCCGGGCCGAAGCGTGCCGGCACCCGCAGCGAAAGATGCATGCCGCCGCGCAACCCCTTGATCTCCGCGCCGGCAAAGCTTTGCGCCAGCGAGCCGGCGACGATGTCGCGGCGCGTCTTGTAGATGGCGCGGATGCGGCGCAGATGCCGCATGAAGCCGCCGCTGTTCATGAATTCGGCCATCGCCGCCTGCTCCAGCCACGGCGTGCCGTTGCTGACCAGCGATTTCCAGTCGCGCAGGCTGCGCGCCAGATGCGGCGGCGCCACCACGAAGCCGAGCCTGAGACCGGCGGCGAGCGATTTGGAGAAGGTGCCGAGATAGAACACGCGGCCGCCGCGATCGAGCCCGCGTAGCGCCGTCAACGGCGTCCCCTCGTAGCGGAAATCGCCGTCGTAATCGTCCTCGATGATGAAGCTGTCGGTGCTGGCCGCCCATTCCAGCAGCCGAAGCCGCCGCTCCAGCGACAGCGTGACGCCGAGCGGATACTGGTGCGAGGGGGTGACGTACAGGATGGTGCGCCGCGTTTGCGGCAGCCGGTCGATATCGATGCCGTCATTGTCGACGCGCACCGGCACCATGGTGAAGCCGAAGCTCTCGAACAGGAAACGCGCGCCCTGATAACAGGGGTCCTCATGGGCGAAGGCAGGGGAAATGCCGCGAAACAGCCGCGCAATCATCGCCAGCCCGTCCTGCGAACCGTTCACCACCACGATGTGCTCCTGGCTCGCCGACACGCCGCGCGCCGGACCGATATGGTCGGCGATGGCCTGCCTGAGCTCCGGCAGCCCCTGCGGGTCCTGGTACTCGGCAAGCCGGGCGCCGCCATAGCGGATCTTTGCTTCCAGGATGCGCCGCCACTCGTTGACCGGGAAGGTCGTGGCGTCGGTGCGCCCGACCCAGAAATCATGCTGGAAGCGGTCGCGGTTGGGGCTGATGACGGTCTGTGCCCGCACCCCGCAGGGCTGGACATGGGCGTCGTCGTAATTGTCGTTGGCCCGCTTCTCCTCGACCTCGGCGGCATGGCTCCCCGCCATCATCACCCGCTCCGGCAGGCTCGAACTGACGAAGGTTCCGACATTGGGACGGCTCTCGATATAGCCCTCGCTGAGCAACTGCTCATAGGCGAGAATGACGGTGTTGCGCGACACGCCAAGCTGCTCGCTCAGCGAACGCGAAGCCGGTACATGGTCCCCGCTGCGCAGCCTGTTGTCGAGGATCATGTCCCTGATCTGGTCGAACAACTGTCGCTGTAACGTACGCGGGTCGCTTGGATCGACAGACAGGACAACCTGCATCCCGAACCCCTCCCTGGACCCATAGAATACCCCAGATAGGGAATATTGATGAGTCCGCAGCCGGGCAATTCGCTGGTGCCGGTCAGGTGCCCTGCACCGCGTCGATGCGGTAGACCCAATAGCCGCCGTCCTGGAATACCGGCGTCGCGCCCGCCACCTGGCCGAGCCGGGCCGAGTTGAACGGCAGGAGCTGGCCAAGCAGGGAGGATTTGGCGCGCTCGTCGGCAAGGTAGTAGGCACGCACCGCGTTGGCATCGCGCTGGATCACGGCATAGGCGGCATAGTCCTCGTCCACCACCCACTTCTTCACAAGCTTGGTGACGTCGTGGACGTTGCCGGCGGCGGGAAAATCGCGCAGGCCGACCGACAGCTTGTCGGGAGCTGCCACACCGATGTCGAAGGCATCGCGAACATGCAGGATGACGTAGCTTTCCTTGCCGCCCGCCAGGACCTGGAGGTGGGCGACGCCGTATTTGTCTTCCGCTTCGAGGGCTGCGAGGAACTCGGCGAAAGCCTTGCCGGCTCCTTTTTCAGTCGAGTCGTCCTTCCCAGCAGGATGCCACCGTTGCTCGGCCTCGAGGATCGCGTCGCGCGCGCCTGTCCAGGGTCCCGGCAACCGGGTCGTGGCACGGTCGTCGGCGGCAGCCAACGGATAGACCGCCCCGGTCATCGCCGCCAGCCGCCTCGACAGGGCGGGCATCGCATAGACCGTGCTGCCGGCAGGCAGATGCTTGCGCAGGGCCGCGACCAGCTTCTCCTCCTCGTCGGCGGAAATGTCGGAGCGCAGCAGCGGCTCGCCGACCTCGCTGCGCCAGCCGACGAGAATATCCTTGCCGTCCGGCAACGCGAGCACCTGACCGCTCGCCAGCAACCTGCCCTGGTCGACGCTGCGCAGTTCGATGGCCTGCGCGGCGGCGCCTTCCACCATCCCGGCCATCTGGCGCGCCGCCTCGGGCGCCTCGTCCTTCGTCGTCGTGTAGGCGTAGGGCAATGGCTGGCGGCTTGCCTGGAAGGCATCGGCGGCGAGAAGGCCGCCGCCGATCAACAGGACGCCACCGAGAGCGACGGCCAGTCCGGAGCCGAGCCGGGGGAGCCTGAGGCGAGACGGACCGGTCATGAGGCGCCCTCCCCCGTTTTCGCCTAGCTGCGCCGCCGCCGGCGCCGCAGGGCCGGCAGGAGCATCAGGCCAAGGCCGAAGCCGGCAAGGGTGACGCCCGCGCTACCGGCCGCCGCGCGCTTGGTCGGCGTATCGAGGTCCAGCCAGCCCTGCTTGCCCTTGGCTTCCAGCGCATCGACGCGGGCGGCGAGTGCTGCCTTCTCGCGAAGCTGGGTGTTAGCGTCCTGGATGCGCGTCAGGCTGCGGATCAGGCTCGACCAGCCCTGCGAGTAGGTAAAGCCGCCGGGGTTCACGTGAGCGAGGCCCTTGAAGTGCTGCATGACATGCTGCTCCCACATCTCCGCGAACTCACGGTCGACCGCCGTCGGGGAATTGCCCTCCGAGAAGAACAGGCCGGCGAAGGCTCCGGGGCCGTCGGCGTCGGGCTTGGGCGGCGCCGGGCGGTTGGTCGTCTGGCCGACCAGCAACTTGTCGTCATAGAGCTTCTGCATTATGCCGCGCGCTTCCTTGACCAGTTCGATGCCCTGAATGGTGCCCTTGTCCATCATGTCGAGATAGGACGTGGCGAAAGAGGGCGAGTGGCATTGCGTGCAGGTCTGCACCCAGGCGTCCTTGCGGTTCTGGAACCACTTGTCGTTCAGGTTGTCGGCGATCTCCGGCTTGGGCTCGAAGCCCCAGCGCACCTTGCGCACCAGGTTGTGGCCGTATTCGCCGTTGAACTCCATGTGGCAGGTCTGGCAGGTCGGACCCACCTGGCCGCCCTCGCTGAAGGCCTTTTCGAGCGGCTTCTGCCAGTCCCAGGTCGAGCCTTGGGTCTGGTAGACGACGCCGTGCTTGGACAGCATGAAAGCCTCGAACTCGTTGTGGTCGACGCCGTTGTGGCAGGTCGAGCAGGTCTCGGGCTTGCGCGCCTCGACGGCCGAGAATTCGTGGCGGGTGTGGCAGGAATTGCAGGTGTTCTGCATGGTGTGGCACATGGAGCAGCCGTCGGCCACCTCGCGCTGCGCCATGCCGGCCCAGATCGCCGTCTCGACATTGGCTTGCCACGACAGGGCATGCGAAGGCCGCCCGTCCGGCCACTGCTTCTGCGGCCAGCTCTGGGTGTCGCGCTCGGATTCGCGCTCGGCGAACTGCTTCAGGTGGCATTGGCCGCAGGCGGCGGAATCGGGCATATGCAGGTCGGCCTTGTGATTGCCGGTTTCCTTGCCGACGCCCATGTGGCAGTCGATGCAGCCGACCTCGGCCAGTTTCTGGTCCTGCGGCAACAGGCCGATCGAATGCAGGTTGGCTTCGACGTCGGTGATCAGTTCCTGCTTGTAGGAGCGCGAATCCTTGGCCGGCAGAGTGCGTATCTCGTCGAGATTGCCGTGCACGCTCTTTTGCCAGCTATGCACCCAGCCCGGCGTCACGCTCTCATGGCATTCGACGCACTCGGTGCGCTTGACCTCGAAATCCATGTCGGGCGCGACGTAGAGCGTGTTGGGTTCCAGGTAGCGGGTAAAGGATGTCGGTTCCCAGAACTCGGCGAACGCGCCCTTGCCGTGGCCCTGCTTGGGATCGTAGTAGCGCTTGACCAGCGCGTCGTAGAGTTCCTTGGGGCTCGCCTCCTTGCTCAGGTTCAGCGCCTTGTAGAGCTCGTCGGGAATGTCGGCGGCCGCCGGCTGCGCGAAGGCGAGCATCAGCAACGAGAAAAGGACTGCAAGCGCACGGAAGGCGGAATGGCGGGACATCGCGCAACACCCAATTTGACGATCCTATTCCCGCACGCTAGCCCAGCATGCTTTGCCTCCTTAGGTCCGTCGCGGGTAAAACCCATGGAGCCACCCCTACCCGGCTCGCGGCCGGCCAACGCGCAATTACCGCAAGGCAAGCCGCTACCGGTCGGGAAACAACTCCCATTTGATCTATGGCTTTTTCATCCGAGGTGATGCCGGATTTTGAGAGGGGCATGAGGTGGATCGACCGATGAGAAGGACAACCCAGCACGAAGACATGCAGAACCGCCTGCTGGCGCCTGGCCCGGACGCAGTTCCCGATCGCAAAGAAAAGGCCCTCGCAGGGGGCCTTTTCTTTGCGATTCTTGTTGAATATCCAGGGGAAGGAAACGGTCAGGCTGCGTATTTCCGGACCGCTCCGCCCTGCTTCGACCAGTTGGCGTACCAGGTATCGAAGAGCTTCAACTGCGCCTCGACATAGCCGCGCTGGCTGTCGCTCAGGGCGTCCGTCTCGTTGAAGTGCAGCTTGTATTCCGGATTCCCCTTCAGCACCATCATATGCTTGAAATAGAGCACAAGGTCCGGACCTTCGTCGAAGGAAGACAGGACGCCCAGCGCCGCTTCCAGTTCGAGCGCGCGCTGACGGGCTTCGACATCGCCCTTTGCCGCCGCCTGGCTGAGTCCGACGAGATGCAGCACTTCCTTCGGCAGCACGCAGCCGATGCCCGTGATCGCGCCGGTCGCGCCACAATTGACGAAGCCGTGGAACACGGTCGTGTCGACACCGATCATCAGGCTGACTTCATCGTCGCGGCTGGTGATGTTCTCCGCGGCATAGCGCAGGTCTGCCGCGCCGCCGAATTCCTTGAAGCCGACAAGATTCGGATGTTCCGCGCGAAGGGCGAAGAACAGGTCGGCGCGGGTGGCGAAACCGTAGTAGGGGCTGTTGTAGATCACGGCGGGCAGATCCGGCGCTGCGGCAAGGATCGCCTTGAAATGGTTCTTCTGCGCCGCGATCACCGAGCCGCGCGACAGCACGCGGGGGATCACCATCAAACCTTGCGCGCCGACCTTCCGGGCATGGGCGGCATGGGCGACGGCCGAGGCGGTGTTGATCGCGCCGGTGCCGACGATGACCGGGACGCCGGCTTGCACCAGACGCTCGACGCCTTCCATGCGCTGCGCATCGGTCAGCAGCGGCCAATCGCCCATCGAACCGCAGTAGATCACCGCCGACATGCCGGCGGTGATCACTTCCTTGCCCTTGCGGACCAGCGCGTCGAAATCGGGCGTACGGTCGTCCTTGCAGGGGGTCATCAGCGCCGGCATGCAGCCGGAAAAGATCTTGGCGTTCATTCTGGTCTCCATGGGGTTGCGTTCATGCCGGCGCGGTCCCTTCCGGCCTCGGTCGACTTGCATAATATCATTTGTATTTTTCTTGTCGACATAAAAATTGAGGCAAGCCGAAACTTGCATGGAACCGCCTGTCCTCAGCCACGCGGCCGCCCCGTCGCCGGCGGCTTACAGGGCGATCTGCTGGCGGCGGTCGCGCGCCATCATGTCCTGGATCTGATGCACGATCTGGTCTGCGTGGGCACTGGCCAGCCGGTCGGCCGCATCGACGTCGCGGACTTCGATGGCGGCGATGATGTCCTCGTGCTCATCTACGTAGCGGCGGGGCAGGTGATCGTCGAACGACGAATAATAGATGCGCAGAATGCGCCGGCCCTCGTCCAGCAGCCGGCAGAACAGGCCAGTATAGTAGGGATTGCGCCCGGCCTCGGCGATCTCGGCATGGAAATCGCGGTTGGTGGCGATCATGGCGAGCGCGTCATGCGTCTCGACGGCGCGGGCGAAGTCCGCCTGCCGGGAACGGATGGCGGTGAGGTCGGCATCGGTGCGGAACTGCGCCGCCAGCCGCGTCGTCACGCGATACATCAGCGTCATCGCGTCGAAAAAGGTGTGCAGGTTGAGGAAGTCGATGTTCGACACCACGGTCGAGCGATTGGGCAGCGTCGTCACCAGGCCCTCGGCCGCCAGCCGCACCAGCGCTTCCCGGATCGGTGTACGCGACATCGAAAGCCGCTCGGCCAGTTGCACCTCGTCGATGGGGCTGCCGGGCGGCAGGACGAGGTCGAGAATGTCGTCGCGCAGGATGTCGTAGACGAATTTCACGCCTTCGCCGCGCTTGCGTTCGGTCGGAGGTGCCACCATCGAGTCGTTCACGCTGCCACCCTATTGTCGACATGATGAATACAATCTTCATCTCGCTGGGTCAACAACTGAGCCGCTCCCCCTCATTGGATCGCCCGGGGCTGGAACTCCCGGAGGGCATGGCTCACTTGCGCGAGTGGTCCGCCGCGACGAGCCTATAGGCGGCGGGCACCACAACGGCGTGCCGACCGCCGCGCCGCTGGCGATGACCAGCCCCATGTTGAAGCGCGACACCGCGCCAGCACCAGTCGCGACGATCCGGCAGGGGGAAAGGCCGGCCGCAAGATTGCGGCCGGCGGGATTTCATTTTCCGGCCTCAGGCATTGCCGAGCGGCACCGCGACGAAGGTCTGCGCGTCGCCGCGCCGGACCAGGAGCAGGACCGACTTCCTGCCCGATTTCTCGGCTTGCGAAACGGCGTGGTTGACTTCCTTCGCGGTGGTCACCGTCATCTGGTTGACGGAAACGATCACGTCTCCCGGCTGGATTCCGGCATCGGCGGCGGACTTGCCGGGCCTGACGCTCTCGACGATCGCGCCCCTTTCTCCGACCGGAAGGTTCATCGCCAGCCGCAGTTGCGGCGTGATGTCGGCAAGACCGAGGCCGATGGCGGGAATACGCAGGCCCTGCTCCGTGGCCTGGCTTTCGGAATTGTTCTCGTCGGCGGACGCCGTCTTCTGGTCTTCCTTGTTCTGGCCGATGGTCACCGGGATTTCGGTGCTTGCCCCCTTGCGCCAGACGGTAAGCGTCTCGTCGGCACCGGGGGCCAGGTCGGCAACCTTGCGCGACAGATCCTTGGGGTCTTTCACGTCCTTTCCACCAAGGGCCGTGATGACGTCGCCCGGCTCGAGCCCGGCCTTGGCCGCCGGCGAGCCCTGCGTCACCGAAGCGACCAGCGCGCCTCGCGCCTGGTCGAGGCCGATTGCATTCGCTGCATCCGGCGTGACCGGCTGGATCTGCACGCCGAGATAGCCGTAGGCGATGGACCCATTCTTCAGCAACTTGGCCACCACCTGCTGCGCCTCGTCGGAAGGAACCGCGAAACCGACCCCGACGCTGCCGCCGTTGGGGGAATAGATCGCCGTATTGATGCCCACGACCTTGCCCTCGACATCGACCAGCGGGCCGCCGGAATTACCGTGGTTGATCGGTGCGTCGATCTGGATGAAGTCGTCATAGGGGCCGTTGTTCAGGTCGCGGCCTCGCGCCGAGACGATGCCCGCGGTGACGGTCGTGCCGATGCCGAAAGGGTTGCCGATCGCCAGCACCTGATCGCCCACCAATAGCTTGTCGGAATCGCCCCACTGGACGGTCGGCAGCGGCTTGCCGGCCTTGACCTTCAGAACCGCCATATCTGTCTTGGCGTCGCTGCCGATCACCGTTGCCGGCAATTCGGTGCCGTCATCCAGCGTCACCTTGATGTCTGAGCCCCCGTCGACGACGTGGTTGTTGGTGACGATCGTGCCGTCAGCGGAGATGATGAAACCGGAACCCAGCACTTCGGCCTGCGGAGCGGGCTGCTGTGGCTGGGGCATCGGTATGCCCTGTTGGCCGAAGAACTGCTGGAAATACTGGTCGAACGGCGAATTGCCGAACGGCGAACCGTTATCGGCAGGCTGGCTCTTCACCTTGGCCGTTATGGTGACCACCGCCGGCTTGTCCGTCGCCACGATCGGGGCGAACGAGCCACCCGGCGCGACCAGTCCCGCAACCGGCTCCGGCACGGCTGTTTTCGCGTGGGCGTCCGTTGCGCGCAGCCCGGCCGGCAGCAGGAATGGTGACACGACGAGGGCCGCGCCGAGAAGAACGGCGAGACGGTGCCTGCGAAGAATTTGGGAAGCTGACATGGTCTTGTCCCTGCGAGACTTTGATCTTGTCGTCGTGACGTGCTCCGTCGCAAGAACCGTCTATTCGGCGTATCGATGTCGGGCGCTACCGGCCTCGCACGGGTTGACTGCCGATCAATCGATCGCAAAAAACCTAGGGCCGGATATGGCCGGGATCAGGCCGGGAAGACTGGATTACAAAGATTTAATTCCATGCGGTTCGCGTCAGCGGGCCGTCTCGCCCCTCTGGCGCACGACGACATCGACGGTGATCGCCGCGATCAGCACCAGCGCGGTCGCGATCAACTGCACGGCGGCGCTCAGCCCAAGCAGCGCCATGCCGTTGACGATCGCGGCGATGACGATGCCGCCGAGCACGGCGTGCAGCGGATGGCCTCTCCCGCCGAACAGGCTGGTGCCGCCGATGACCGCCGTCGCCACGACATAGAGGACGATGGTGCCGCCGTCGAAGCTCGTCGACATGGAGCGCAGCCGCGAGGCGTAGACGATCCCGCCGATACCCGCCGTCAGCCCGGCCAGCGTGAAGCCCGCCGTCCTGATCCAGCCGAGGCTGATGCCGGCGCGGCGGGCGGCCTCGGCATTACCGCCGATGGCGTAGATATAGCGACCGAAGCGGGTGCGGGTCAGGAGAAGCGACCAGACCAACAGGACGCCGAAGACGATCGGCACCACCCAAGGCATGCCGCTGAAGGGGAAGGCAGGGACGCCGCGCTGCGTGTTGCAGATCAGGACGATGACGATACCCGCCACGGCGGCGGCGGCGATCTTGAGGACCGTCAGGCCGGCCGGCGGCGTAATCAGCCCGCTTTTCTGCCGCTGTCGGTGCCGGATCGTCGTGACCGCGGCGAAGATCACCACGACGGCAATCATCACGATCCAGCCGGCAGCGTTTGACAGCGTGCCGTTGGCAAGATTGTTGATCGTCTCATCCGGGATCGGGATCGTCCCGCCGGCGCCGAGCAGCAGGATCATCAATCCCTGGAAGCCGAGCAGGCCGCCCAGCGTCACGATGAAAGAGGGAAGCCTGAGCCGCGTTATCAGCGTGCCCTGGACGAAACCGATGGCGGCTGTCGCAAGGAGGGCGGCGACAATAGCCGCCCACCACGGCCATCCGGAGCCCGGCTGAACCATCTCCGTCACCACAACGCCGCCGATACCGGCGACGAAGCCGAGCGACAGGTCGATTTCGGCGAGCAGGAGCACGAAGACCTCGCCCATGCCGATCAGCATGAAGACCGAGCCCTGCACCAGCAGGTTGACGAGGTTGCCCGGCGACAGGAAATTGGCGTTCTGCGACTGGAAGATGGCCGCGATCAGGACCAGCCCGAGCACCACCGGCAGCACGCCGCTCTGGCCGGCGCGGATTTTCGACCATGCGCCGCGCATGGAGTCGCCGAAGCTCTGGGAGCCGGTGGAGATCAGCGTCGCGATCCGTTCAGGTGTCTCCGCTCCGTCGGCCGGCGGGATCGCTCCTGTGGCAGACGGCTTTTCCGCCCTGATCGCCTCTGCGGTTGCGCCCGTTTCCGTATTGTCGGCCAGTGCACGCCGCTCCGAGCGACCCATCGTCATCAGGTCGACGACGGTCGATGAATCGAATTGCGAAGCCGGCCCGGCCCCGACCATCCGGCCGAGCCTCAAAACCGCGATATGGTCAGCCACGGCGAAGACGTCGTTGAGATTGTGCGAGATCATGATGACGGCGAGGCCCTGGTCGGCCAACCGCCTGACCAGCGCCAGCACCTGCCGCGTCTGGGCGACGCCGAGTGCGGCCGTCGGCTCGTCGAGGATGACGAGCCTGGAATTCCACATCACCGCTTTGGCGACGGCAATCGACTGGCGCTGCCCGCCCGACAGCGACACCACTTTCTGGCGGACGGACCTCACCGTGCGTACATGAAGCCCGGCCAGCGTATCGGCGGCCGCCCGTTCCATGCTGTCCTCGTCGAGAAGGCCGTTGCGCACCCTCTCGCGGCCGAGGAACATGTTCTGGACGACGTCGAGATTGTCGCAAAGCGCGAGGTCCTGATAGACCACCTCGATCCCGAGCGCGGCGGAATCGCCCGGGCTCCTGATGTGGACCGGCTTGCCTTCCCAGAAAATCTCGCCGCCATCCGCTTCATGGATGCCGGCGATGGTTTTGACGAGGACCGACTTGCCGGCCCCGTTGTCACCGACCAGCGCTGTCACCTGGCCGGCCGGCACGTCGAAATCGACACCGGCGAGCGCCTGCACCGCTCCGAAGTGCTTCTCGATGTTTCTAAGCCGGAGGAGCGGCTCGGCGGTGTCGATTTCGCGCATGGTTCATGCCTATCCGGCTATTCGACGGAAATTCCCGCCGCCTTGCATTTGTCGCCATAGTCTCCGGCGCAAAGCTTCGAGGCGTCGACGAATTTGTCCTTGACGACGGTCTCGGCCATGTTCTTCGGCGATACCCAGACCGGCGCAAGCAGCACCGAGGGCACGTCCTTCTTCTGCTCGCTGTCGTTGGTCTTGCCGTTGACCAGGGCCTGCGGCGGCGTTTCGCCGGCCCGCAGGTAGAGCGCCAGCGCCGCGGCCGCCTGCGCCTCCAGATAGATCGGCTTGTAGACCGTACCGCACTGGTAGCCGGCAAGCACGTTCTGCAAGCCCGTCAGGGTCGCGTCCTGTCCGGTGGTCGGGAATTTCTGCGGCGGCACATGCAGTGTCCTGAGATAGGAGATGACCGCGTTGGCGTTGTCGTCGTTGGGCGTCACGACGGCATTGATGTCGTTATGCGCGGTATATTGCTCCTCGAAGATCGTGCGCGCCTTGGCCGGGTCCCAGGTGCCGGCAGGCTCGCCGACCTTTGTATAGCCGCCCGACTTGAAATGCGGCTCCAGCACGCCGTCATAGCCTTCGGCGAAGAGCGTCGCGTTGTTGTCGGTCGGTGCGCCGCGCATGATCAGCACCTGCGGCTTCTCGATCTTCCAGTCTTCGATGCAGGCGACCATGCCCTCGCCGATCTTCTTGCCGACTTCGACATTGTCGAAACTGACATAGTAGCTGCGGTCGCCGCCGAGCGTGAGCCGGTCATAGTCGATCACGGCGACGCCGTGCTCCTTGGCGTAGGATTCCACCGAAGCGCCGACGCCCGACGAGATCGGGTCGATGAGCAGCACGGATGCGCCTTGCGAGATGTCCGACTGCGCCTGCGTCAACTGGGTCGATTCCGATCCCTGCGCGTTGGTGATGATGAACTGATCGGGCGAAAGCCCCGCCTTGGCGAAAGCTTCCGTGAGGTAGGGAGCGTCGAAGGAGGTGTAACGCGCCGAGGTCGTCGTCTCCGGCAGGAGAATGCCGATCTTGCCCTTGCCCCTCGAGGCGAGGTCCTTGAGGTTTTCCATCGCCGAAAAGTCGGCGGTGAAGGAGCCGACCGCCAGCGAAGAGGAATTGCCGGCGGCCGCCGCGCCGCCGGTCGACGCGGCCAGCACCAAGCTCAGGCACGCCAAAAGGCCGGCTCCTTTTGCAATAGTTGCCGATTTATCAAACGCATCCATCGATGCCTCCTTGATTCCATCCCGGGTCTCCAAGCGAGATCACGAAAAATAACGTTCATTAACTTGAGTTGTTCCACAGACCTGCAACATCTAATCGAGAGGCCCAGCCGCGCGCCTTCATGTGGCGGTACGTATCGCTGGCAGGGGGCCGCCACCATGTCGGGCGTCATCGTCGGCGTACTCATCACGGATATCGCCGAAAACGCCCTGAACCGGCTCGACATTCCGGCCTTCTACCAATGCATCGTGCACGGCCTGAGGGAAGGCAGAAAACAATCGAGACTCGGTGGCCGCCGATCGTGGGCAAGGATTTCCAAAGGGGAACCAGCCTTAGCCGGCCAAATTCCTCGGGCATGAAACTTATCGTCAGGGTTATTGACCACTTCACAATTTCACGATAATACGTGAAGTAGTAGTAATGGAGCTCAGCTGATGCCCCTAGCCCGCTTTGCCACCCGCCTGAACTCGTTCGGTTCCGCCCCCCACCTGGCATGGCCAGACCTGAAGGGCAAGCCGACCTTCATGCAGATGGCTGCGCGGGCAGCGACCGCGCGGGGTTTGACCGATGTCGACCTGAACTTCCCGGATCATGTCCAGGACGACCCGGCTGCGCTTGGACGTCGCATCGGCGACCTCGGCCTCTCCATCAACGGACTGGCGATGCGGTACTACACTAACCCGGCCTTCAAGATCGGCGCCTTCACAAATCCGGAAAAGTCCGTGAGGCGAGAGGCGATCGACCTGACCAAGCGTGGCATCGATGCAACCCGCGCCATGGGGGCTGGCCTCATGACGCTCTGGCTTGGCCAGGACGGCTTCGACTACAATTTTCAACTCGACTATGCGCAGGCCTGGGACTGGGAAATCGCCGGGATCAGGGAAGTTGCCGAGCACGATCCGGGATGCCTGGTCAGCATCGAATACAAGCCGGACGAGCCACGGGCGCACGCGTTGCTTTGCGACGCGGCCACGACCCTGCTGGCGATCCAGGACGCGGGCGCTCCCAATCTCGGCGTCACCGTCGATTTTGCTCATTCTCTCTATTGCGGCGAACAGCCCGCCTATGCCGCCCATCTCATCCATCGCCGTAGCCGGCTCCTGGGCGTCCATCTGAACGACGGTTACGCCAAGCGCGACGACGGCCTCATGGTTGGAGCCGTCCACCTGCGCTCGACACTGGAACTGCTGCGCCAGATCCGGCGCGACGGCTATCAGGGCGCTCTCTATTTCGACACATTCCCCGACGCCAGCGGCCTCGATCCCGTTGCGGAGTGCGAAGCCAATATCGCGACCGTGAACCGATTGCTTGCCGTCGCCGACAAGCTCGATGCCGACAATCGGCTCGGGGAAGCGCTCGCCCGTCAGGATGCGGTGGCAAGCCAGCGCATCGTCAATGAAGCCCTGATCGGCGCCTGACAGTCACTTCAATCCGGATCACCGGAAACTCAACGGAGGAAATTTTCATGTCTCTTCGCATCGCTTCGCTTGTCGCGGGTTGCGCGCTGGCGCTCTTGACCGGAATGGCGAGCGCGCAGGATCTCGCACCGCTCAACTCCGATACGGAGGCCAGCCGCATCGACTGGTCCAAATTGCAGGGCAAGTACGGTGATGTGCCGGCGGTGCCGGCGGGCGCCAAAATAGGTGGCGTCTCCAAGACCCTGACCAATGAATATTGGCGCAGCCTCGGCGAAGGCTACCAGAACTATGCCCAGAAGCATGGTGTCGAGATCGTCTACCAAGCGGCCCAGAGCGAGGGCGACCAGCTCGGCCAGCTTTCGATTGCCGAGACCCTGATCTCCCAGGGTTTCAATGCATTGCTCTTCTCGCCGCAGACCGACAACAACCTGCAACCGGCGCTCGAGGAAGCGGAATCGAAGGGCATCCCGGTCGTAAACGTCAACGACGCGGTTATCCCGAGCGTCAGGCACTATGTGGGCAACGTCCAGCGCGACAACGGCGTCCGTGTCGCCAAATGGTTCCTCGCGAACCGCCCGCAAGGCGGCAAGGTTGCCGTGATCGAGGGGCAGGCCGGGGTCTTCGCAGCAGGCCAGCGCACGAAGGGCTTCACCGAAACCATCACCGAAGGGGGCAAGTTCGAGGTTGTTGCGAGTGTTCCCGGCAACTGGGACCGGCAACTCGCCTACGACAACGCGACGACGATCCTTCAACAGAATCCAGATCTGGTCGGCTTCTACGCCAACAATGACGGCATGGCGCTTGGCGTCGTGGAAGCCGTGAAAGCCGCAGGACTGCAGGACAAAGTCGTGGTGTTCGGCACGGATGGCATTTCGGACGCCTACGCTTCCATCGAGGCGGGCGAATTGACCGGAACGGTCGACTCCTTCCCGGTTCTCACCGGCGAGGTCGCGATGGAGGTCGCCTTGCGCCTGATCGGCAAGCAGGAACTGCCGCGCGTGGTCGCCACGCCGCAGGCGCTGATCACGAAGGACAATGTCGAGACCTTTGCGGTCAAGGGCGACGCGCTGCGCGAAGTCCTGCTGAAGCAGGCCGGCAAGTAGGGGTTCGGGCGGCGCCGTCAGGAGCCACCCCGCTTCTGGCGGGAGGAGAACGACATGAACGGCACCGAAACGCGGCTCAGGCTGGTCGATATAGGCAAGAGCTTCGGCAACCTGCGCGCGCTCGACGGCGTGACCTTCGAGATCAAGCGCGGAACCGTTCATGGCCTGCTTGGCGAGAACGGCGCGGGCAAGTCGACGTTGCTGCGCATCCTTTCCGGCGTCCAGGACCCCAGCGACGGACATGTGGAACTGGACGGCGCGCGGTTGCAGGGGCACGGGCCCGTCGCCGCCCGCAAAGCGGGCATCGCGATGATCCACCAGGAACTCCAGCATGTCCCCAATCTGACAGTGGCGCAGAATATGTTTCTCGGCCGTCCGCTCAGGATGGCCGGAGGCATGCTGGTTGACCGGCACGCTCAGGAGCGGGCGGCGGCGGCGGCGCTCGCACCATTGGACTCGACGATCGACCCGTCGGCCCCCATCAGGACGCTCAAGGTCGCACAGCGGCAAATCGTGGAGATCGCGCGCGCCATGATGGAGGACGCGAAAGTCCTGGCAATGGACGAACCGACATCCAGCCTTACGCCCGCGGAGTTCGATCGGCTCGCGCTGCTCATCGCGGAACTCGCCGGGAAAGGCGTATCCATCATTTATGTCTCGCACAAGATGGACGAGGTTTTCCAGGTCTGCGAAACAGCCACCATCCTGCGCGACGGCAGGAAGGTGGCCGACGTGGTCCTGAAGGACACCGATGAGGCCGATGTCGTCGCCCGCATGGTCGGTCGCGAACTGGCCGTCGCTGAGCATCGAAGTTTCGCGCGTGGCGAGGTCGTGCTCGAGGTGGACGACATGTCGAGAGGTTCCGTGGTCCGCAACGCCTCGCTGCGGCTGCACAAGGGCGAGGTCATCGGCATCTCCGGCCTGGTCGGGGCCGGCCGCACGGAACTTCTGCGCCTTATCGCCGGGATCGACATGCCGGACAGCGGCACGGTCCACGTCGAGGGAAAGCCGCTCAGGCTCGGAAATGCGCGGGCCGCCATCACGGCCGGCCTTGGGCTTCTGCCCGAAGAGCGCAAGCGCGACGGCATCGTCGCTCGCCGATCGATCCGCAGCAATATCGGCCTGTCTTCGATGCGGCGATTCTCGCGGTTCGGGCTGGTGCGCAAGCGGGCGCTGTCCCGGGAAAGCCGGGCGCTGATGCAGGACCTCAATCTGAGGCCGCTCGACATCGAGCGTCCGATCGGGCGCTTCTCCGGCGGCAACCAGCAGAAGGCGATCATCGGCCGATGGATCGCTGCCGGGGCGCGCATCCTGCTGTTCGACGAGCCTACGCGCGGCATCGACGTGGGCGCCAAGGCGGAAATCTACGCCCTGATGGAGAATCTCGCCGCCGAAGGCCGCTCCATGATCGTGGTGTCGTCCGAACTGCCGGAAATCATGCGGGTTTCCGATCGCGTCCTGGTGATGCGCGAAGGCCGGATCGCCGGCGTGCTGGAGCGCAACCAACTCAGCGAGGAGGCGCTCGTCGCGCTCGCCGTACCCCAATCCCGACAATCTTCGTCCGACGGGAGGTAACGAACCATGTCCGCCCCAGTTTCGATCCCCGCCAGAGGCGGCTTGAAGTTAAGTTTCCCGGTGCGCGACGCGGGCACGCTTTTCGGCCTTCTGGCGATCGTCGTGGTCTTCTCCGTTCTGACGCCGAACTTCCTGACCGAGCAGAACGTTTTGAACATTCTACAGCAGTCGGCCATCAATGCCTGCGTCGCTCTGGGAATGACGCTGGTCATCATCGGTGGCGGCATCGACCTGTCGGTGGGACCGACGGCAGCGATCGCCGCGGTTGCGGCAGCCTCCATGATGGTTGGCGGCGTTCCCATTTTCATCGCCATCCCTGCGGCGCTTCTGTTCGGCGCGGTGGCCGGAGCGCTCAACGGCGTGCTTGTCGCCTATGGCGGACTCCAGCCCTTCATCGTGACGCTGGGCACGCTTTCACTCTATCGCGCGTCAGCGCTCATCTATACCGGCGGCAATCCCGTGTTCGGCATACCGCCGGGCTTTCGTTCCATGGTCAACGCATCACCGTTCGGCGTTCCGAGCCCGGTGATCGTCGTGGCTTTCCTCGCGCTGGTGGTGTGGGTCGTGCTCAACAAGACGCCGCTGGGAGAGTACTTCCTTGCGGTTGGCGGAAACGAGGAAGCCTCCCACATCGCGGGCGTTCCCGTCGAAAGGACGAAGATCGCCACCTATATGATCTCCGGCGTGCTCGCCTCGGTCGCGGGCCTCATCCTGGTCGGCCGCCTCGGCGCGGCGGACCCGACGCTCGGCAATCTGTGGGAACTGGACGCCATCGCCGCGGCGGCCATCGGCGGCGCCTCGCTAATGGGCGGCAAGGGCTCGATCGTCGGCACGCTGCTTGGCGCGATCATCCTGGGGGCGTTGCGCAACGGCCTCACCCTGATGAACGTCCAGGCGTTCTATCAACTCTTCGCCACCGGCCTTATAATCCTCGTTGCAATGCTGATCGACCGCGCAACGAGGGGACGGGAATGAACTTGCCTTCGAACGATCCGAGGACCGTCGGCCCGCGGATCAGGATGATGATGCCGCATCTGACGCCGCTCGAATCACGGGTGGTCGACACCATCCTCGGACGACGTGACTTCGATGAAACCACATCGCTGAGGTCGGTCGCCGACGACGCCGGCGTCTCGGAGGCCATGGTCGTAAAGATCGCCAAGAAGCTCGGCTTCGGGGGCTTCAAGGACTTCCGTTCCGGACTCGCCGAATACCGCAACCTGCCGACGGCCGAACTGCATCAGGAACTTTCACCCGACGACACCGGGATGGAAATTGCGCAGAAAGTGTTCCGAACCTCCATCCACGCCATCGAGGAGACGCTTTCGATCCTGGAGCCGGCCGCCTTCGAACGCGCCGCGGATCTCATCTTCAACGCACGCCAGCGCGACTTCTACGGCATCGGGGGTTCCGCCCAGATCGCGCGGGACGTCGCGCATAAATTCCTGCGCATCGGCGTGCGGGCGTCCGTGTTCGACGACGCCCACATGATGCTGATGTCAGCCTCACTGCTGAATGAGGGCGATATCGCCATCGGCTTCTCCCATTCCGGCTCGACCAACGCAGTCATCGAGCCGCTCGAACTCGCTCGCAGACGAGGCGCTCGCACCATTGCCGTTACCAATTACGCCACGTCGCATCTGGCGGGCATTGCCGATGTCGTGTTGTGCTCGACCGCGCAGGGCTCACCGCTGCTTGGAGAGAATGCGGCTGCCCGCATAGCCCAGCTTCTGATCTGCGACGCCGTGTTCGTGGCCGTTGCCCAGCGGGACCTGAAGTCGGCCGAGCGCAGCCTCGCCGCCACGATGAACGCCGTCACTACCAAGAGACGCGCTCCATGAACGAACGCCCCAAGCCGGCTGTCGTCGTCGTCGGCAGCCTTCACTACGACATCATGGTCGACGCTCCCGACCGCCCGATGAAGGGAGAAACCGTGACCGGCCACGCCTGGCGACCGAAATTCGGCGGCAAGGGTGGTAACCAGGCCGTGGCCGCCGCCCGGTCCGGCGCCGAAGTGCGCATGATCGGTGCAGTGGGCGACGACGATTTCGGCCACTTCCTGCTGTCCCGCCTTGCCGACGGCGGGGTCGATGGGTCGAGGATAGCGAGATTGCCGGAGGCAGCTTCCGGCATGAGCGTCGCGATCTCCGACGCAGGTGGCGATTATGGCGCCGTCATCGTTTCCGGCGCGAACCTCCTGATCGATCCGCATACGGTGCTCGATCCCGCGCTATGGGCGGGAGCAGGCGTCCTGATCTTGCAGAACGAGGTTGCCGACGCCCTGAACGTCGCAGCGGCGCAAGCGGCGCGGCACTGTGGAGCCATGGTCTGCTTCAATGCGGCACCCTGTCGCGAACTACCCGAGGCACTTCGGAGCCTGGTCGATGTTCTTATTGTCAACGCTCTCGAGGCCGAGCAGTTATGCGGTGTCGAGGTCGTCGATCTACCCTCCGCGGCACACGCCGCCGAAACGCTTTGCAGGACGTTTCCGTCGGTGGTGGTGACTGCGGGTGGAGACGGCGTGGCCGGATGTCGGCACGGACAGAAAGCGATCCAGATACCTCCCCTGCCCGTCGACCTCGTCAGCACACACGGGGCGGGCGATGTGTTCGTAGGCACGCTGGCCGCGGCCCTCGCGGCAGGCGAGACGCTGGAAGCGGCGCTGAAGAACGCAAATATAGCTGCGGCAAGGCACGTTTCGACAAGGCAGCAATAGACCCACGCCCACGGAGCGAGAATTCTACATCGTCGATCAAACGCGTGCTTGTGGCATCACCGGCCTATCCGCAAGCGACCGAACCGAGGTGGACCCGCGCTGGACAAACAAAAACACCCGCCGGCCTGATCGCCGACGGGTGTTTATTGATTGCAAAGAGAATGAATTGAGTGTGCGTTTAGCAGACCTGGCAGCGACTTACTCTCCCGCGTCTTGAGACGAAGTACCATCAGCGCTGGAGCGTTTCACGGCCGAGTTCGGAATGGGATCGGGTGCAG
>JBASAA010000020.1:0-23767 GCA_049650385.1 Mesorhizobium sp. | reverse complement strand
ATCCAGGTTCCCCAGCCATCCTATCGTGTTGAAATTACATTGATTTCTGTTTTGGTGTCATGATCCGAAACGGCAATGTCACGAATTTGGCGCTTTGCGCGACGTGGATTCCGCTAGTCGATCACGTCGTTAACCGCGTTCATCTCTGCGCAGATGCCCTCGGGAGCACAACTGCATGACGCGCTCGCGAGAAGCGCCAATGCGATCTGGAACGTTCTTCTCGCCACTCCTCCCCGCGCCACCTTCTCAAATCGGTGGCTTCTGGCAAGGTTAGGGAGGCGCCGAAGCCGGTGGGCCCCGGTCTCAACCGGTCGTCCATGGGCGCTTGTTCCCGCGTGGTTACGGCGTCGACGAGATGGCGGCGGCCGAGCGTTCTCTGCCTGAATAAGCTCTTGGGAAAAGACTCAGCGAACGGTTATAACGACTTCGATCTCGTACACGTCGCCGGTGCTGAAATGCGCTCTGAGCTTCAACTTATCTTTTCCGCTGAAACCAGGCTTTGGCGTGTACCTGACAGCGGTTCCCTTAACTGTGAACGACTTGCACTTGTAATAGGGATCCTTCGAAAATTTTCTCTCAATCTTAAACGTGGCCCGCCCCACCTTGGTCGTCCCGTTCGTTGGAGCAGAAATCACTTTTACGGCTGGATATGCACGGACACTGCAATCCTGATTTAGATCCCAGGTCTCGGAGGCGTTAATAGCTTTGCCTTTGGTGGTTGTCTTCTGCAGGTTTTGGTAGGTGGTCTTCGCTTCGGCGCTGGCGTGAGCAAACGCGATGAACAGCGTTGCTACTGCAAAAGCAATCTTTGCTAATCTTCTCATCGTACCCGTCCCTTCCCCATCCTAATCCCGAGGATACTATGGTCAGGCGACAGGGATGGACGCAAGAGTCCTCATGGGGCATTCGTCCATCACCGTGACATTCGATATTTATGGCCACGTGTTTGCCGATGTCAGAGCCGATCGACAACCGTCTTGGCATGCGGCAACGGCTTCGTCGGGCATGGTGGTGCCGTGGGTCACGCGCATGTGAAGCCGTTTGGCAACAAATCCAACAGAATTTATGAAAGCTTAACGGAATCGGTGTGAATCGAGAGAGGTGCGTCGTACATGCGATGCATGGTGACTGGCGTGGCGCATGTGCCGCGGAGGAAACCGGCTGGAGCAGCGGGTTACGTTCTTGAATGTCCGTCGCGCCGGCTAGCAGCAGCAGCCCAGCCTTTAGCGGAGCAGACAAGTCATGATCTCGTTCAGGAAAAGAACCGTCATGGTGCCGCTTTCGGTGGCGGCGCTGCTGGCGCTCGGCCTGCCGCAAGCCAGTGCCCAGGGCCTGTTCGACGTGCTGTTCGGCGGCCTTCCCAGAAACGGCCAGAAGCTGAAGGGGGAATTTCCGCCCCCGCCCCAGGTGAAGAAAAAGGCCCCGGCGCCGATTACGCGGATTTCCAGCCCGACCTACAACAAATACAAGGCCGATTCCCTGGTGCCCGTCGATTTCAAGGCGCTGGCCAGCGCCAGCCAGACGGCTCCGGAGCCGGCCGATTCGCCGGCGGCGCAGAACGCGGCGTTTCAACCGACCGAAAAGCCGGCCGAGAATGATGCGTTTCACCAGGCGCTTGGCGGCCTTGCCGACTACGACCTGCTAGCCGAGCGCGACATTGCCAAGGCGCTGACCGCCTATTATTCCGCCCATCCTTCATTTCTGTGGGTGAGCGACGCTGCCGTGAGCGCCAACGCTTCGGAGGCGCTCAAGGTTCTCGGCGAGGCCGGCAGCTACGGGCTCAACCCGCTGGACTACACAGTCGATGTTCCACCTGCGGAAGCCGCCGGCGTTGACGCCGCTGAGCGGCAGAAACAGCTCATCCGTTTCGAAATGGCGCTTTCGGCACGCGTGCTGCGCTATGTCCGCGATGCGCAGAACGGGCGGATCGATCCCAACCGCATCTCGGCCTATTACGATTTTCCGGCCAAGCCGCTCGACCTACAAGGGGTTTTGAACACGCTCGCGCATACGCACGAGGTGCGCACCTACCTTGAATCGCGTCACCCCCAGAGCCCCGAATACCAGGCGCTACGCGTCGAACTGGAAACCCTGGAGGCCAGCGCCGAGAACGAGATCGTCATCGACCCGAAACTGCTGCTGAAGCCGGGCGAGACGAGCGCTGAACTGCCGAAGCTGCTGACGCTGATCGGGCGCGACCTCGCGGACAAGGTGGACGGCGACTACAGCGAGGTGTTGCTCAAGTTCGGCGGCAGCGAAACCTATGTTCCCGAACTGGTTCCGCTCATCGAGGCGGCGCAGAAGAAGGCGGGCCTGAAGCCGGACGGCGTCGTCGGGCCGCGGACTGTTGCCGCCCTTGCCGGCAATTCGAAGACCGACAGGCTGGCCAAGGTCCAGTATGCGCTGGAGGAACTGCGCTGGCTGCCTTCGGATCTCGGCAGCACCCGCGTCTTCATCAACCAGCCGGCCTTCACCGCCAGCTATATCGAAGGCGGCGAGGAAAAGCTGAAGACGCGGGTGGTCATCGGCAAGGTCACCAACCAGACGAGTTTCTTCTACGACGAGATCAAGCAGGTCGATTACAACCCCTACTGGGGCGTGCCGCAGTCGATCATCGTCAACGAGATGCTGCCCAGGCTGCGCAACGACCCCGGCTATCTCGACCGCTCCGGCTACGAGGTGACCGACGCGCAGGGCAGGCGCGTGCCGTCGTCCGCCATCGACTGGAGCCAGTACGGCTCGAAGGTGCCGTTCAACGTGCGCCAGGCGCCCAGTGAAGCCAACGCGCTCGGCGAACTGAAGATCCTGTTTCCGAACAAGCACGCCATCTACATGCACGATACGCCGCAGAAGGCGTTTTTCCAGCGCGACAACCGCGCGCTCAGCCATGGCTGCGTGCGGTTGCAGGATCCGCGGGGTATGGCCGCCGCCGTCCTCGGCACCTCGGTCGACTATATCGCCGACAAGCTGAAGAAGGGTCATTCGAGCGAGAAGGTCACACGCGATATCCCGGTCTATGTGGCTTATTTCACCGCATGGCCGGATACGGCCGGCAAGGTCGAATATTTCGGCGATGTCTACGACCGCGATACGCGGCTCAAGGAAGCGATCGACGCCACCGAGTCGGTCCGCCTGCCGGCAAGCTGACGTCCGGGCGGCCCGACGCGTCTTTATGCCGGAGCGGTAGTTGACTTCGACGGCGCGCCTCCCTTATATCGCGGCGCGCTTGGCCTTCGGGCAACGAGCGGGCGATTAGCTCAGCGGGAGAGCACACCCTTCACACGGGTGGGGTCGCAGGTTCAATCCCTGCATCGCCCACCATCGCCTGAAACGTTCAGGCAACTGCCGCCCGCCCATGCGCGGCTGCGATGAGTTGCTCGGCAAGCTCCACGGTCAGTTCGTCGAAATGCGAGATGATTTTCGTGGGTTCGAACTCGCGTACATGGCGATCGGTGTAGCCGAAGTCGTCGGCGACGACCGGGATGCCGGCAGCCTTGGCGGTATCGATGTCGGTCTGCGAATCGCCGACCATCACCGCCCGGGCCGGATCGCCGCTGGCCAGCGCGATCGTTTCGATCAGATGGCGCGGGTCGGGCTTGCGGAAGGCGAATGTGTCCTGGCCGGTGATGGCGGCGAAATATTTGTCCAGCCCGAGCGCCGCCAGCAGGGCCTTGGCCGGCGCTTCGTGCTTGTTCGTGCACACCGCCAGCAGGTAGCCGGCCGTCTCGAACCGGTCGAGGGCGGCGACGACGCCGGGGTAGGGGCGCGATCTGCCCGGAATATTGATGTTGTAGTGATCGATGAACAGGTCGAACAGCCGATCATGCTCGTCGAGGGGCAATTCGACCTGCTGTTCGCGGTAGGCGCGTTCGATCATGATGCGGCCGCCATGCCCGACGAAGCGCTTGAAGCCGGCGCTGTCGACGGCCGGTACAGGGCCGGTCGCCAGGCTGTGGTTGAGGCTTTCCAGCAAATCCGGCGCGGTATCGATCAGCGTACCGTCCAGGTCGAAAACAATGATTGGGCGCGTCATGGTTCATCCTGTCCTTGTTCTTCAAGGCGAGGCGATAGCCGCTGGGGCCGTTTCAGGCAAGTCGAAGCACGGATCGGGCAGGGCGGGCCTTTGATCCGTGTGGCAAAAATGCTAGGAGCCGACACCGTTTTGGATTCCGGGTGTTTTGGGGCACGTGAAGGCATGGATGCTGCGCAACTGAAAATCGAGGCCGCGCGTGTCGCGCTCACGCATGTGAGCGACGGCATGAGGCTCGGCATCGGCACCGGCTCGACCGCCGAGGCCTTTGTGCGGCTGCTGGCTGAGCGGGTCGCGGGTGGCCTTTCCGTCATCGGGGTGCCGACGTCGGAGAGAACTGCGGAGTTGTGCCGCGAACTGGGCGTTCCCTTGTCGACGCTGGACGAGACGCCCGAACTCGATCTTACCATCGACGGCGCCGACGAGATCGATCCCGAACTCAGCCTCATCAAGGGCGGGGGCGGAGCGCTGCTGCGCGAAAAGATCGTGGCGGCGGCTTCCGCCCGCATGATCGTCATCGCCGACCGTTCCAAGGTGGTCGACGTGCTGGGCAAGTTCCCGCTGCCGATCGAGGTCAACCGCTTTGGCCTGCGCGCGACCGAGATCGCGATCCGCGCGGCTGCTGCCGAACTGGGTCTTGCCGGGCCTCTCACATTGAGGATGACGGGCGACCAGCCTTTTGTTACAGACAACGGGCATTTTATCCTCGATGCATCTTTTGGCCGCATTCCGGATACAAGAGCGCTTTCGAATGTTCTCCACGCCATTCCGGGGGTGGTCGAGCACGGTCTTTTCATCGGACTGGCATCGGCCGCCGTTATCGCCAGCGACGGCGGTGCCGAAATTATCCATGTCGTTGTTCGATAACAGGGAGCTTTACCGACCATGATGCTGCATAAACCGGCCCGCCGCCTTTTCGTCGCCGTCGCGGCTTCGGCCATGTTTGCCCTCTCGTCGCCGGCGTTTTCCCAGGAAGCTTCCGAAACGCACCTGCAGGCCGCGCGCGCCGCCATCGCTGCGATCCACGCGACCGATTCGTTCGACGGCATCCTGCCGGGCGCGGCGAGCGCGCTGGAGCAGCAGCTTATCCAGAAAAACCCGGATCTGCAGGCGCTGATTACCAGCACCGTCAGCGAAAAGGCGCTGGCGCTGGCCGCACGCCGTTCCGACCTCGAGAAGGAGGCCGCCCTTGCCTATGCGAAGGTGTTTTCCGAGCAGGACCTCAAGGCGATCGCGGCGTTCTACGAATCCGACGCCGGCAAGAAACTGCTGACGGATGGGCCCAAGGTCAGCGCCGGGCTGGTGAAGGCGGCCGACATCTGGCAGAACGGCATCGCCCGCGACCTCGCCCAGCAAGTCGGCGAGGCCCTGCAAAAGGCGGTGGGCAGCACGGCGCCCGCCGCGCCGGCGCCAGAGGCGGCTCCGGCCGAAGACAGCGGCAACTGACCAGCCGGCCTCGCGAACGAAAGGAAGAAAGCCCGGGCGACCGGGCTTTTCTTTTGCCCGTCTACGACATACCTGTGAGGCCCAGTTCCGGATAACCCAGGAGACCGTCATGGCCGGGTATGACTACGATCTTTTCGTTATCGGCGGCGGCTCGGGCGGGGTCAGGGCGGCGCGCGTGGCGGCCGCCCTCGGCAAGCGCGTCGGCATCGCCGAGGAATATCGGTTCGGCGGCACCTGCGTCATCCGGGGATGCGTGCCCAAGAAGCTGTTCGTCTACGCCTCGCAGTTCAGCGAGCATTTCGAGGATGCCGCCGGCTATGGCTGGACGGTGTCGCCGGCGAGCTTCGACTGGAAGACGCTGGTGGCCAACAAGGACCACGAGATCGCGCGCCTGGAAGGGCTTTACAAGAAGAACGTCGAAAGCGCCGGCGGCGAGACGTTCCAGTCGCGCGCGGTTCTGATGGATCGTCACACGGTGCGGCTGGAAGCCGAGGGTCGTACCATCACCGCTGGACAGATACTGATCGCCACGGGCGGCCGGCCCGCGGTTCATCCCTCCCTGTCCGGCCATGAACTGTGCGTGACTTCGAACGAAATGTTCCATCTCGAGGCGCTGCCGAAGGCGATCGTGATCGAGGGCGCCGGCTATATCGCCATCGAGTTCGCCAATATCCTGCACGGACTCGGCGTCGAAACCACGGTCGTCTACCGGGGCAAGGAAATCCTCAGCCGCTTCGACATGGATATCCGCCGCGGCCTCCACGAGGCGATGGAGGCCAAGGGCATCCGCATCCTGTGCCAGACGCTGATCGAGGTGGTCAGCAAGCGGAGCGACGGCCAACTGGATGTGCTGACAAACAATGGCCAGAAGCTGGTCGCCGGCCAGGTGCTGCTGTCGCTGGGGCGTGTCCCCAACACGGAAAATCTCGGCCTCGAGGCGGCGGGCGTGAAGCTGGACAAACTCGGCGCCGTGGAGGTTGATGCCTATTCGCGCACCAACGTCGACAATATCTGGGCGGTCGGCGACGTCACCAACCGCGTGCAACTGACGCCGGTGGCGATCCACGAGGCGATGTGTTTCGTGGAGACCGCGTTCAAGGACAATCCAACCGCGCCGGACCACGATACCATCGCCACGGCGGTGTTCTCGCAGCCGGAAATCGGCACGGTCGGGCTTTCCGAGGACGAGGCGGGCAAGCGCTTCGCCGAACTGGAGATTTACCGGGCTTCGTTCCGGCCGATGCGCCATACCTTGTCCGGCAGGCGCGAGAAGATGCTGATGAAGCTGGTGGTGGACGCCGCCACGCGCAAGGTGCTCGGCGCGCACATACTGGGGCCGGATGCCGGCGAGATGGCGCAGCTTCTTGCCATCCCGATCAAGGCCGGGCTCGACAAGGATGCCTTCGACCGCACTATGGCCGTTCACCCGACGGCCGCGGAGGAACTCGTCACCATGTACAAGCCGAGCTACCAGGTGAAGAACGGCGAGCGGGTCGGCTGACCCGCCCGCCCTTGGCCGCTTAAAGCAGCGTTCCGTGCAGGATCACCAGCGCGACCGAAAAATAGATCGCGAGCCCGGTGACATCGACCAGCGTGGCGACGAAAGGCGCCGATGCGCTGGCCGGATCGAAGCCCAGCCGCTTCAGGATGAAGGGCAACATGGAACCGGTCAGCGACCCGAACGTGACGATGCCGATCAGCGCGACCCCGACGGTCGTGGCGATCAGGTACCAGTGCGGACCGTAGTCGTAGAAGCCCAGATGTTGCCACAGCGTGATACGAGCGACGCCGACCAGCCCGAGCATGGTGCCCAGCACCAGGCCGCTCGGCAGTTCGCGCAGCGCCACCCGCCACCAGTCTGACAGCGAGATTTCGCGCAGCGCCAGGGCGCGGATGACGAGTGACGTCGCCTGCGACCCGGAGTTGCCGCCGGAACTCATGATCAGCGGAATGAACAGCGTCAGCACGATGGCTTTTTCGAGTTCCACCTCATAGTGCTGCATGACGCTCGCCGTCAGCATCTCGCTGAGGAACAGCGCGCACAGCCAGCCGCCGCGCTTACTGATCATCGGCAGGAAGCGCATCTTCATGTAGGGCTCGTCCAGCGCCTCCATGCCGCCGAAACGGTGTACGTCCTCGGTCGTTTCCTCGATCATCGTGTCGATGATGTCGTCCACGGTGACGATGCCGAGGATCCGGTCGCCTTCCACGACAGGTACGGCCAGAAGGTCGTATTTGGTGATCAGTTGCGCCACCTTCTCGACGTCCATCAGCGGCGAGGCGGTGACCGGCTGCCTGTCGGGCGCAATCGACACCACCTTGTCGTCGGGCGCGCCGGTAATCAGGCGGCGCAAGCCGATGGCGCGAAGCAGCGTATGGGTCGTCGGATCGACGATATAGATCGCATAAACGGTTTCGCGCGTGCGCTCGACCTTGCGGATGTGCTCAAGTGTACGAGCTACCGTCCAGTCCGAGGGAACGCTGACATATTCCGTCGTCATGATCGAGCCGGCGCTGCCCTCCGGATACCCCAGGATATTCAGCAGGGTATGGCGCAGCATCGGATCGAGCGCGCCGAGCATGGCGCCGCGTTCCTCGTCCGAGAACTCGCGGACAATGTCGGCGGCGCGGTCGACGGACATCGCCGAAAGCAGGCGGGTCGCCTGGTCGCGCGGCAGCATGCCCATGATCTCGGCGGCGTCGTCGAAATCGGGCTGGTCGAAGACGTCGACGGTCTGCTCGAACGGCAACTCGTTCAGCGCGGCAATGGCAGCATCGCGTGGCTGGTCGTTCAGTCTCTCGACGATGTCGGCGACGTGATCGTGTGGGGCGATGCGGACGGCAACGTTGCCGTCGTCAACGGGTGAAAATTCGTTCATGGCTCACTCCTTGCCGTCCAGCAGGATGCGAGCCATTCAGGTCACATCGAGAGGGACGGCACTTCTATTCGACTATGACTGTCGCCAGGCATGGCGTTGTGACCTTTCCGCTCGCCATTGAGATCGTGCGAGCCGGCTGCAACATAGGCCGGCGGCATCTTCTGTCAACCGGGAACCCGGACTTGCGGCATCGGCGAGGTAGCGCGTCGCGATACTGTGATCGGAGCTTACGGCTCGGGCCGCCGAAGGCGGTTTCGGCGGCCGGCGAATTTGCCTTGTCCAGTGGAATAGGGGCGGGCAGGCAAGGTTACCGCTTGAGGCGGCTATCTATTTTTGTATGGTCCGCGCGACAAGGAAACGGCGCATATTGCTGTCGGAGAAAAGGTAATCATGGAAATGACCAGAAAGCCGACGCCGGAAGTAACGCCGGCCGACTATCAGGCACTGTCCGACTTCCGCTACCTGCTACGCTGCTTCCTGGAGTTCAGCGAAAAGGCCGCGCGCCAGGCCGGCATCCAGCCGCGCCAGCATCAGGCATTGCTGGCGATCAAGGCCTTCGAGGAGCCGGTGACGATCGGCATACTGGCCGAGCGCCTGCGTATCCGCCATCATAGCGCGGTGGAACTGGTCGACCGCCTCGGCGAGGCAGGCCTGGTTCTTCGCAGGCAGGACGAAAGCGACAACCGCAAGGTTATCCTGCATCTCACCGCACGCGCCGAAGCCTACCTGAAGGATCTGGCGGCCGTGCATCTGGATGAACTCTCGCGCATCGAGCCCGTGCTGACGCGCATCCTGACGCATGGCAAGGGCCGGTATTCGAGAGCGGACGATCGACGTCACAATCCTGCGGCGTGAGGCGCCGCCGCCGGGCGCCGCAGCGGGCCTACTTCTGGCGTATGCGGATGCGGGGCAGGCGCTTCCAGCGGTCCTCGAAATTTTCCGGATGGGCGAGGATGGTCGTGAGTTCCGCCGGCAGCACGGGAGCGAGCGCCGTCTTGACCGCGACGCCGTCGGCGATGGCCAGGACGCTGTCGTAGAAATTGGTGCCGTCGGCCGCTTTCGGCGGCATGGCTTCGTGCATGATGCTGATGACGGTGGCGTCGCGGCAATTGTCCTTGATGGCCTGATGGAAGGCGATCTTGCCGTCCGGATCGAGCGCACCGGTCGCCTCGTCCAGGAAAAGCAGGCCCGGCTGCTGCAGGAGGATGCGTGCCACCACGAGTTTCTGCTTTTGCCCGCCGGACAGGAGCTGGTCCCAGCTCTTTCCTTTCTGATTGTCGTCGGCGAGGTATTCGATGAAATCGCCGAGCCCGGCCTTGTGCAGCGACGCCGCAACCTGCGTGTCGGAATAGTCGGCCGGCGCCTCGGGCAGGCAGACGAGTTCCTTCAGCGACAGCGGCGGCAGCTTGACCTCCTGCGCGGCGTAGAAGGTCTTCACCCCCTCGGGGAAAACGACGGTGCCGCGCCCATAGGCCCAGAGTCCGTTGATCGCCTTGATGAGCGAGGTCTTGCCGCAACCGGATTCGCCCTTGATGAACGTCCACTCGCCCCGTTTGAAGCGCAGGCGTTCGGCCGACAGGAACGGGGCGGCGTTCTGCCCGTAGTGGGTAAGCTCCAGTCCCTGGATGCTGAGGCCGAAGACCGGATTCTGGAGCCCGTAGTGGAAATCGGAATGCCCGCTGCGCTGGTAGAAGGCGCGGGGCTCCTGGACCGTTTCGATGGCTTCGGCCAGGTCGATGACGCGCCGGCTGTTGGCCCGCAGCGAGGCGATGGCCGGCATGACATGGATGAACCACGAGCACTGGGTAATGAGCGCGTTGACCAGTTCGGCACCGGTTATGTAGCCCTTGAGGTCGACGCGGTTGGTGATGAAAGGCACCAGTCCCGGCCCGTAGGCGACGACACGCGCGCCGACGAAATTGTAGATGCGCTCGAACGAGCCGTAACCGGCGTTGACGACGTTCATGCGCGCCCAGGTGCGGTCGATATCGACATAGAGGCGCTCATGCATCGCTTTCTGTGCGGCCTCGCCGCGGGAGGCCGCGACATGGAAGCTGCGGCGAAGGAAGGTCGTCAATTCCCCGCGATAGCTGCCTTCTGCCGTCTGCATGCGGATGGATAGCCGCTCCAGCAGGCCGCCCAGCCGGATGGCGATGTAGGTGTTGAGCGGAACGTAGATGGCGACCGCGCCCAGGGCCAGCACGGCGCTGCCGTACTCTCCGAACATTTCCAGGCCGTGGACTTCGGTCGACATCGACAGCAGCTTCTGGCCGACGAAGAAAAGGGAACTCGCCACCGCCATGATGCCCATGGCCAGGCCGATCGCGCCGCCGGTCATGCCCTTGATGGATTCCTGGATGCGCTGGTCGATGTTGTCGGGCGCCTGCACATCGCCGCCATTCTGCGCATGGAAATGGGTGTGGTTCTGGTCGAGCAGCGCCTCGTTGAAGCGGCTGTCGAGCCAACTGCGCCATTTGCGGTGCAGCGTCGCGGAAATATAGGTCTTGGTGCCGGTAATGCCGGCATCCTTGATGATCACCAGCAGGACCAGCATTCCCGCGCTCGTCAGCAGGGAGCGCAGCGGCGTGGTGTTGGCGGCGTCGTGATAGAAGGCGATCGAATTGATCAACTCGCCCGACATCTCGGCAAACCACACGCCGGTCTTGCTCGAAAGCGCGGTGAGCAGCGCGATGACGATCGTCAGGCTCCAGGCTTCCTTCCAGTGGTCCGAGAACCAGTAGGCCCGGATCAATCCCCAGAAGCTGCGCATCGAGGACACTGGCGTGTGGAGCGGCTCCGTCGCGCTTCCACGGTACCATCGTTTCTGTATTGAAGGTCGCGGTCGGTCGTCGCGAATCACTGTCCGTCCAGTTCGATCTTGCTTTGTTACAGATGGTAACAGCAATTGATCATTTTCAATGAATTTAGTTTCCAACTTCCGAACGTAAGGCGACCGACGTGACTTGGCGGCAACAGGGAATGCCGATACGCCCAATCTTGTGGCATAAGTTACCGTTCGATTTCAGTATGTTACGGAGTGTCTTTGCTCGCCTTAGAAAGCGGACGAGAAGGGCGGCCGCAGGGCTGGGCGCAGGCGCTTGGCGGAGAATCCAGGCCGGATCGCGTTTCATGAAGCGCTTTTAGGCCGGCTTTCATGACAGAAACGCGACACAATTGCGGCGGTCGTAACAAAGCGTGATCGTGATTCTCGCGACGATTCGGGTCGTCGCCACGCGTAGAAATCCGGTCTAGAATAGCGGCAGGGCATCGTGTAAGGGAGCCGGCATGCCTATATAGCAGCGTCGCGGGTAATTTTGCCCGCCGGAAAGTGTTGGTGTTACAATGACGAAGTGGTCGCCGAATTCGTGGAGAGCAATGCCTATTCAGCAGGTTCCGGCTTATCCGGACGTGGACCAGCTGAATGCCACGGAGGCCCAACTCGCTACCTTTCCGCCGCTGGTTTTTGCAGGCGAGGCGCGCAAGCTGAAAAAGCAGCTTGCGGCTGTCGCTGCCGGTGACGCTTTTCTGCTTCAGGGCGGTGATTGCGCCGAGAGCTTCGCCGAGCATGGCGCGGACAACATCCGCGATTTCTTCCGCGTCTTCCTGCAGATGTCGGTGGTGCTGACCTTCGCCGGCTCGCAGCCGGTCGTGAAGGTCGGCCGCGTTGCCGGCCAGTTCGCCAAGCCGCGCTCGGCCGACAACGAGACGAAGGGCGGAGAGACGTTGCCCAGCTACCGCGGCGACATCATCAACGGCATCGAGTTCGACGCGAAGTCGCGCATTCCCGACCCGCAGCGCCAGGTCATGGCCTATCGGCAGTCGGCGGCGACGCTCAATCTTTTGCGCGCCTTCGCGCAGGGTGGCTATGCCAGCCTGGAGAACGTGCACAAGTGGATGCTGGGCTTCGTCTCCGATAGCCCGCAGGGCGAAAAATACCAGTCGCTGGCCAACCGCATCACCGAGACGATGGACTTCATGAAGGCCGTCGGCATCACCTCGGAAACGAACCATGCGCTGCGCGAGACGGATTTCTATACCAGCCACGAGGCGCTGCTTCTCGGGTACGAGCAGGCGCTGACCCGCGTCGATTCGACCTCCGGCGACTGGTACGCCACGTCCGGCCACATGATCTGGATCGGCGACCGCACGCGCCAGCCCGACCACGCGCATATCGAGTACTGCCGCGGCATCAAGAACCCGCTCGGGCTGAAATGCGGCCCGTCGCTGACGGCGGACGGGCTGCTGGAGCTGATCGACCTGCTCAACCCGGAGAACGAGCCGGGCAGGCTGACGCTGATCGCCCGTTTCGGCGCCGACAAGGTCGGCGATCACCTGCCGGCGCTGGTGCGGGCGGTGAAAAAGGCCGGGCGCAGCGTCGTGTGGTCCTGCGATCCCATGCACGGCAACACGATCACGGCGGCCGGCTACAAGACGCGGCCCTTCGATCGCATTCTGAAGGAGGTGCAGACCTTCTTCGAGGTGCATCGCGCCGAAGGCACGCATCCGGGCGGCATCCATATCGAGATGACCGGCAAGAACGTCACCGAATGCACGGGTGGCGCGCGCGCCATCACCGCGGAGGACCTGCACGACCGCTACCACACGCATTGCGATCCGCGCCTCAATGCGGACCAGGCGATCGAACTGGCGTTCCTGGTTTCCGATCTTCTGCGCAAGAACCAGCCCATCCTGCACAAGCAGGCCGTCAACGGCTGAGGCTTCGCGCCACCGCGAACAAAAAAGCGCCGGTCCGTCCGGCGCTTTTTTCATGCGGGAGGCCGAAAAGGTTTATTCGGTCTTGTACAGGAGCCAGTTCTTGGTCGAACGGCCGGTCATCGACGAATGCCGGGTGACGCGGTTGCGGCCGTCCATCTTGGAGCGGTAGAGGGCCTGATCTGCCTTCGTGTAAAGGTCCTCGGGGCTTTCAGCCTCGGACGCCATGCACATGCCCATGGAAACGGTCACCGCGCCGCAGTTCGTGCTGGCGGGGCCGCTGGAAAATGGCGTCTGCTCGATCACGGTGCGAAGCCGGTCGGCGATCCCGTAAGTTGCATCCTCGCTCACGCCCTCGACGATCAGCGCAAACTCCTCGCCGCCGGTGCGCGCGACGAAAATGTCATTGCGGACGCCGCCTTGCAGCAGAGCGGCGATACCCTGGATGATCTTGTCGCCCGCCGGGTGCCCGAACTGGTCGTTGATGCTTTTGAAGCGATCGATGTCGGCCAGGATCAGCGCGTTGAACAGGATGCCCTTGTTGCTGTTGTAGATTCGCGCGATTTCCTTGTCGAAGGCGCGGCGGTTCCATATCTGGGTGAGCGGATCCGTATCGGCTAGGCGCTTGTACTCCTCGAGCTTGGTCTTGACACTGTCGAGTTCCGCCGTCTTTTCGCTGAGCGTGCTCACCACCTGCTTGCCGTGATCGATGGTCGATGTCGTGGCAGCGGATATGGCGGTGACGATCTTTTGCAGCAGATCGCCGGATACCAGGTTGCGATTGCTCAGCCCGCTCGAGGTCTCGTCGAGGATCCGGCCGTATTTTTCGATGTGGCTGTGCTCGCTGCGAAGCAGCGTGGCGATGTCTTCCAGTTCCCTGGCGACTACGTCGCGGGCCTGTTCCACAATCCGGTGGCCATGGCTTTGCGCAAAGAAGCGCTGGCTGATCTGATCGAGCTCTTCCTGGGTCGGGTGCTTGCTCAGCGAAACCACGGCCAACTGCAGTTCCGTGTTGGTCCCGGTCAGGGCCTCGTAGAAAACTTCATAGTTGCGCGGCAGGCCGAGGATGCCCAGCTGGTGCATGGTCGCGACGACGGCTGCGGCGATATCGGTCATTCGTTCGCCCTGAGCCAGCGCCGCCTGCATGTCCGTTCCTCCCCGTTCTCGAAACGACAACGGGGGCGGTCCTGAAAACCGGCGGATATGATGAAGTGCGCCCCCAAATTGCGTCCCCCATGCACCGGATCATAGATGCGGCGTCGCTAAAGCTTCCTTAATGTGCTGACTTGGCGTGTTTTTTTGCGTCGGGCTGCGGGTGATGATGCTTTTTCGACGCATTGGCGCAAAGGGCAGGGCGAACGTCGTAACCGCTCTGGCGCTTGCAACCCGAAGCTGGAATGGTTGGCGGCTTCTTTGTTGGGTTCGAATCTTGCGGAGGATTTCATGGCCACCACCCATACCGGATCCTGCCTGTGCGGCGCGGTCCGTTTCCGGACGAAAGGCGCGTTGCGCGGCGTCGTCTATTGCCATTGTTCGCAATGCCGCAAGCAAACCGGCCACGTCGTCGCCTCGACCAACTCGAAGGACGAAGACATCGTCATCGAAGGGCAGGAGGCGATCCGCTGGTACGAAGCGTCCGACGTCGCCAGGCGCGGATTTTGCGGAGCCTGCGGTTCGGTGCTGTTCTGGAAGCACAAGGAACTCGACACGATTTCGATCATGGCCGGTTCGTTCGACCAGCCTTCGGGCCTCGCCGGCGAGGCGCATATCTTCGTCGCCGACAAGGGCGATTACTACGAAATCGAGGATGGCTTGCCGCAGTTCCAGAAATCGACCCCGGCCATCAAGGTTGCGCAGGGTTGAAAGAAATCCGATAAGCGCTTCCTTTCGTGGATCAGGCACGGTTGGGCGATTTCCCTTGCCGAAGCATCGAGAGTGACCCGGTTATGAAGCGGCTTGTCGACGCGTACCTCAATTCCGTTCGTGCCTTCCGCCGGCTGGCAGGCAGCGAGGCGGCGTTCAGGCAGGAACTGGCCCTGCTGGCGCTGGCGGTTCCGGTCGGCTGGTTTATCGCGACCTCCTGGCAGGGCTATGCGCTGCTGATCGGCATTTTGCTTGTCCTGATCCTCGTTGAGGTGCTGAACACGGGCATCGAGGCGACCTGCAACGCCGTCAGCCGTGAGTTCAACATCGAGATTCAGCTGGCCAAGGATTGCGGCTCGCTTGCGGTGCTGATCGCCATCGTCCTTGCTGCCGGCGTGTGGGCGGTCGCCCTTATCGAGCGTATAGTCGAGGCTTTGGCCTGAGCGCGCCGCTTCTGCCATTGCACAAGCCCGGCGGGAACCATAGATGGGAGCGGTGGCAGACCACAACCAATCAGGAATCGCCCCGATGATCGACGCGCCCGAAGCCTCGAAATTGACGGATCGCGTCGCCGCGCTTGTCGAGGCGGCAAAGCGCGCCGGTGCGGACGCGGCGGACGCGGTTGCGGTGCGCGGTCGTTCGAGCGGTGTGTCGGTGCGTCTCGGCAAGGTCGAGGCCACGGAAGCGTCGGAGAGCGAAGACGTATCGCTTCGTGTCTTCGTCGGGCAGCGGGTCGCCAGCGTTTCGGCCACGGCCGCTTCCGATCCCGATGCGCTTGCCGAGCGCGCGGTCGCGATGGCCAGGGTATCGCCGCAGGACCCTTTCCAGGGACTGGCGGACGCCTCCCTGCTGGCGAAGGCGCCGGTCGATCTCGACCTGTTCGATGCCACGCAGGTCTCGGCCGAGCAACTTAAGGAAAGCGCTCTTGCAGCCGAGGAGGCCGCCCTTGCGGTCAAGGGTGTGACCAATTCCAGCGGCAGTTCCGCCGGCGCCGGGCTGGGCGGGCTGGTGCTTGCCACATCGCACGGTTTCGTCGGCCAGTACGTCGCTTCGCGGTTTTCTCGCTCGACCAGCGTGATCGCGGGCGAGGGCACCGCCATGGAGCGCGATTACGATTTTTCCTCGCGCCAGCATTATGCCGACCTCGACGCGGCGGAGGCGATCGGACGCCGGGCGGGTGAGCGCGCCGTGCGCCGCCTCGGCGCGCGCAAGGCCAAGACCGGTCCCGTCGACGTGGTGTTCGACCCCCGCGTCGCGCGCGGCATCGCCAGCCATCTTGCCGGCGCGATCAACGGAGCGTCCGTTGCCCGCAAGACCAGCTTCCTGCGCGACATGATGGGCAAGCAGGTCTCGGCTTCCGCCATTACCGTCACCGACGATCCGCTGCGCCGCCGTGGCCAGGCTTCCCGCCCCTTCGACGGTGAAGGCGTGGAAGGCAAGAGGCTGCTCATGGTCGAAAACGGCGTGCTCAACCATTGGTTCTTGTCGACGTCGGCGGCGCGGGAACTCGGCCTCGTCACCAACGGGCGCGGTGCGCGCAGCGGCTCTTCCGTGTCGCCGTCCTCGACCAATCTCGCCATCGAACCGGGCGAAAAGACGCCGCGGGAGCTGATCCGCTCGCTCAAGACGGGGTTCTACGTTACCGAGGTGTTCGGGCAGGGCGTCAACATGGTCACCGGCGAGTACAGCCGGGGAGCTTCCGGGTTCTGGATCGAGAACGGAGAACTGACCTATCCCGTCTCGGAAGTCACGATTGCGTCCAACCTGAAGACGATGTTCCTCAACATGGTCGCCGCCAGCGACCTCGACCGCGATTTCGGCACGGCGGCGCCGACCCTGCTGATTGAAGGCATGACCCTTGCCGGCAGTTGAAGAAACCGCACTGACCGACGCCGAACAGGACCTGGCCCTGCTGCGCGACGCCGCGCGCGAGGCCGGCGCCATCGCGATGCGCTATTTCGGCAAGAATCCCGAAGTCTGGCTGAAGGAAGGGGCGTCGCCTGTCAGCGAGGCCGACTATGCGGCCGATGCCTTCCTGCGCAATGCGTTGCTTGCCGCTCGCCCCCACTATGGCTGGCTTTCCGAGGAAACCGCCGACGATCCGGCGAGACTGGCCGCCCGACGGACCTTCGTCGTCGATCCGATCGACGGGACGCGCGGTTTCCTGCAGGGTCTCGATACGTGGTGCGTCAGCGTCGCCGTGGTCGAGGGCGGCAAGCCGCTTGCCGGGGTGCTGGAATGTCCAGCGAGGAAGGAAACCTATACGGCGCTGCCGGGCAAGGGCGCTTTCCTCAACGGTCGCCGTGTCCAGGTCGGGAGCCCTCGACCGCGAATGGAAATCGCCGGGCCGAAAGCCATGATCGATCGTTTGCCCGCGGACTGGCAGGCGCAACTCATCCGTGCGCCCCACATCCCGTCATTGGCCTACCGGCTGGCCATGGTTGCCAGCGGCGCGCTTGACGCGACCTTCGTCAAGCCCAATGCGCATGACTGGGATATCGCTGCGGCCGACCTCATCGTGCGTGAAGCAGGCGGCGAACTGATCACCCGTGACGGCCTCGCCCCCACCTATGGCGGTGCGGTGATTCGTCATGGCGTGCTGGCGGCCGGCAGCGGCGACCTGTTCGCCGCGATGGCGGCCGTGATCGCGGGTATCGACAGCTGACAGACGGTTTTCAAGTCGGCGGCTTTGGTCTAGACAAGCCGAAAATCTCACGAATTGTGAAGGATCGACATGGCTGGCGACAGCGAAAAGAAGCAGCTTCTGCACCTGGTTTTCGGCGGTGAGCTGAAGAAGCTGGGCGGAACCGAGTTCCGGGATCTTCAGGCGCTCGACATCGTCGGCATCTTTCCCGACTACCAGTCGGCGGAAGCTGCCTGGCGAGCCAAGGCCCAGGCCAGCGTGGACGACGCGCATATGCGCTATTTCGTCGTGCATCTGCATCGGCTGCTCGACCCGGACGGCAAGACCGACGCGTGACGATGGACCAGGCTTCAGGCGAGCAGGTGCCGGCCCCCGCATCCAGAAAGAAGCGGGACCGGAAATCGAAGGCACTGTGGAAACGGATACGCCAGCCGTTGGCGAAGTCGCGCGTCGTCAAGGCTGCGCTGACCAATTTCCTGGTGCTGGGGCTGCGCTTCGTGCATCTGACCAATCCGCTGGTCAAGGGATCGGTCAAGATACTGGGCGGGCCTTATGCGGACCGCGAACCGGTCATCGTGGCGCTCTGGCACGGCCAGCACCTGCTGGCTCCCGTATTCTATCCGAAGGAGCGCCGCCTTGCCGCGATGGTGTCGCGCAGCGCGGATGCCGAACTCAACGCCGACGTGCTTGCAAGGTTCGGCATCGAAATCGTCCGTGGCTCCGGCGGCCGTGAAGGCGCGCAGAACACCGACAAAGGCGGGGCACGAGCGTTGATCGCCTTGAAAAAAGCGCTCGGTGCAGGCACCAACGTGTGCATGATCGCAGATATTCCCCATGGTACGCCTCGTGATTCGGGGCAGGGCATCATCCTTCTGGCAAAACTTTCCGGCCGTCCCATCCTTCCGGTCGCGTTCACCACCAGCCGACGCAAGGTTCTGGAAAAGAGCTGGGACAAGACCACCATCAACCTGCCTTTCGGCCGGGGATCGACCGTGGTTGGCGAACTCGTCGAGGTTCCCATGGACGCCGACGAAAACGAGCTGGAGCGCAAGCGGCAGGAGCTTACGAGGGCGCTCAACGCAGCGACGAGCAAGGCCTACCGCATGGTTGACGAGCGGCGATGAGCGAGCGCTGGGCCCGCACCGCGTTGATGCTGTACCGCTGCGCCGGCGCAGCGGCCTATCCCCTGGTGGGTTCCTATGTCGCCTGGCGCGTGGCCAAGGGCAAGGAAGACAAAAACCGCAGCCGTGAGCGCTACGGCTTTACGCAACGTCAGCGCCCGGCAGGCCCGCTGATCTGGGTCCATGCGGCGAGCGTCGGTGAAACCATGGCCGTGGTGCCGCTGATCGAGAGCATTCTCGACTACGGCGTCAATATCGTGCTGACGACCGGGACGGTTACGTCAGCGAAGGTCGCGGAGGAGCGGCTCGGCCAGCGGATCATCCACCAATATGTCCCGCTCGACCTGAAGCCGGCGGTCAGCCGGTTCCTCGACCACTGGCATCCGGACCTTGCCATCATCGCCGAGTCCGAGATATGGCCGATGACGATCCTGGAACTGGGTGCCCGCCGCATACCGCAGGTGCTGGTCAATGGCCGGCTTTCCGACCGTTCCTTCCGGTCATGGAAAAAGCGGTCCAGCATCGCCGCCGCGCTGTTCGAGAACCTCGCCCATGTCATCGCCCAGTCGGAAGTCGATGGCGAGCGCTTCCGGGAACTTGGCGCGCGGCCGGTTTCGGTCTCGGGCAATCTCAAGGTCGATACCCCGCCGCCGCCCGCCAATGACGGCGCGCTTCATGTCCTGAAGCAGGAGATCGGCGTGCGCCCGACTTGGGCCGCCGTTTCGACGCATGACGGCGAGGAGACGGTCGCCGCCGAGGTCCACAGGACGCTGGCCTCCCGCCATCCGGGCCTGTTGACGATCATCGTGCCGCGCCACCCCGACCGGGCTGACGCCCTTGTCGAGCAGTTTTCCGGCATGGGCCTGAAAGTCGCGCGCCGCAGCGCAGGCGAGCCGGTCGAGCCCGACACCGCGATCCTGCTTGGCGATACGATCGGCGAAATGGGCCTTTACCTGCGGCTGACCGAGATCGCCTTCGTCGGCCGCTCGCTGATGTCGGAAGGCGGCCAGAACCCGCTGGAGCCGGCGATGCTCGACACCGCGGTCCTTTCCGGCCGCAACGTGCAGAATTTCCGGGATTCCTACCAGCGCCTGATCGACAAGGGTGGTGCCAAGCTGGTCCGCGACCCGGCGATGCTGGCTGGCGCCGTCAATTTCCTCTTGACCAACGAGCGAGCGCGCCATGCCATGATGGCGGCCGGGCTGGCAACGGTCGATGAGATGCGCGGCGCGCTCGGCCGCACGCTCAAGGCGCTCGAACCCTTCATCCAGCCGCTGGTCCTCAAGGCGCGCCTGAAGGGCGCGAACGGGCGATAGCGCGTGGCTTCCGAGGCGCCTCCGTTCTGGTGGGAAAAGCCGGACTGGCGCGCCTGGGCGTTGTGGCCGCTCTCCCTTTGCTACGGCGCCGTTGCCGGTTACCGCATGAAGCGGGCGCCGCGCGAAAAGATAGCCGCGCCCGTCCTTTGCGTCGGCAACTTCACCGTCGGCGGCACCGGCAAGACGCCGGTGGCCATCGCCTTGGCCAGGCGGGCCGGCAAGATGGGCCTGAAGCCCGGTTTCCTGTCACGTGGCCACGGCGGCACGTTCGGCGAATTGCATGTCGTCGATGCGCGGCACGACAGCGCCCGCCATGTCGGGGACGAGCCACTTCTGCTGGCCGCCCATGCGCCCGTGGTCGTGACGCGCAACCGCGCGGCCGGTGCGAGGCTGCTCGTGGAAAAGCACGGCTGCGACATCCTCATCATGGATGACGGCTTTCAGAGCGCGCATATCCACATCGACTATGCGCTTCTGGTCGTCGATGCCCGCTACGGCCTCGGCAACGGCCACGTCATTCCCGGCGGACCGCTTCGTGCCCGGTTATACGACCAGTTGCTGTATGCCGACGCTATTCTGAAGATGGGCGAGGGCTCGGCTGCCGACGCGCTGGTGCGGCGCGTAGCGCGCAGCGGCCGGCCCGTCTTCGAGGCACGCGCCAAGCCGCGGGGCAGCAAGGCAATCACGAAAAGGAAATGGCTGGCCTTCGCCGGCATCGGCCATCCGGAAAAATTCTTTTCCAGCATCGAGGAAGCCGGCGGCAAGGTCGTGGAGAAGCGACCCTTCCCGGACCATCATTTCTACCAGGAAGACGAACTCGCCGATCTCGAAGCGGCCGCGCGAAAGGCCAGCCTCGAACTGATCACCACGGCGAAAGACGCCGTGCGCCTGCGGGGAGACCGCGTGCCTGCCGGCTTCATGGAGAGGTTGCACGTGTTGGAGATCGAAACGGCGTTCGATTCCGACCATATGCCGGAACGCATCATCGGCCAGACGCTGGAAGCATGGGGCAGGCGCAAGCTCGGCGCCTGAATCAGCGCCTCTTGCGCCACTCCGGATGCGCGGCGAGTTCGCGTTCGAGCGAGACGCCGGCGTCGACATAAGCCTCCTGCCGCTCGACGTTCCAGTATTTGAGCTCCTCGAGCGCGATGTTTTCGCCGGTCACTGCACAGCGGACGAAGGCGCCGGGGCTGATCACCTGGAAATCGCCGTCGAGATAGCGGATGCGGGCTTCCCTGCCGCCCGGGCCTTCAAAGCGGTTCATCATGGCATGGCCTCTGAAATCGTCGTAGTTTCCATTGCTATAAACCGCCCGGCGGTCAAGCGCGAGGGTGGTGTTGCACCATTGGCCCGCTGTGGAAACTGCGCCATCGTGTCAGGATCATTCGGCGCCTGTCGTAAAACGGGTGTCGGCCGGCCTGTCCTTGCGGTAAGCCGTCATGCGCTTTCAGGGAATGAACACCATGCCATCCGCAACTGCGGCAGCGAAACCGGGTATCGACATAACCGCAGCGATCGCCCTGGTGATCACCATCATCGGCTGGGCTTCGGCCTTTCCGGCGATCCGGGCCGGGCTTGCCGACTTCGGCCCTCTGGAACTCGGTTCACTGCGCTTCACCATCGCGGCGGCGCCCTGTGCTCTTTATCTCGCCGTCAAGAGGCCGCCGCTGCCCAGGGTAGGCGAATGGTGGCGCTTCGTGTTCGGCGGCGTCTTTTTCATCGCGCTCTATACGGCCCTTCTCAATATCGGCGAGCAGACCATCTCGTCCGGCGCCGCGAGCTTCATCATCAACGTCGCCCCGATCCTCACCGCGATCATGGCGGTTCCGATCCTCGGCGAGCGCTTTTCCATCGCCGGCTGGCTCGGCACCGCGCTGTCGTTCGCGGGCATCGGCGTCATCGCGGTCGGCGAAGGCAAGGGACTGCATTTCGATCGCGGCGCGCTGTTCGTGTTGGGGGCCGCGCTATGCACGGCGGTCTCGACCATCGTCCAAAAGCCGCTTTTCGCGCGCCATCACCCGCTGACGGTTGCCGCCGCCAACATGGTTCTCGGCGCCCTGTGCCTGTTACCGTTCCTCGGCAGCGGCCTTGCCGAGGCGACACTGGCAAGCCCTGCGGGCCTCGGTGCCGCCATCTATCTGGGGATCGTGCCGAGCCTCATCGCCTATGCGACATGGGCGGTGGCGCTGTCGCGTCTGCCGGCCGGCCGCGCCACGAACTATCTTTATTGCATTCCGCCGGTCGCGACCCTGATCGGCTTTTTCTGGCTGGGCGAAACCCCGACCTTGCTCGGCATCGTCGGCGGAGTGTTGGCGCTGGGCGGCGTGGCCGTGGTGAATTTCCGGCGCTGAGCCTCAGCGTCTTCCGAACAGGCGTTCAATGTCGGCCAGTTTCAGCTCGATATAGGTCGGGCGGCCGTGGTTGCAGGTGCCGGAGCCCGGCGTTGCCTCCATCTGGCGCAACAGCGCGTTCATTTCGTCGGCCTTCAGCAGCCGGCCGGAACGCACCGAGCCATGGCAGGCCATGGTGGCGGCGATATGGTCGAGCTTCGATGCCAGCGTGTCGACTGTGTCGTTGTCGGCGATCTCGTCGGCGAGGTCGCGCACCAGTTGCTGCACGTCGGTCTCTCCGAGCATGGCCGGTGTTTCGCGCACCGCTATCGCACCGGCGCCGAAACGCTCGATGCCGAGCCCGAACCGGGCGAGCGTCGGCGCATGCAGGGCCAGCCGTTCCGCATCCTCCTCCGGCAGGTCGACGACTTCCGGCAAAAGCAGCATCTGCGCCGGCACCGGGCGCGCATGCAACGCGTTCTTCAACGCCTCGTAGACCAGCCGCTCATGCGCGGCGTGCTGGTCGACGATGATCAGCGAGTCGCTGGTCTGCGCAACGATGTAGTTTTCGTGCACCTGCGCACGCGCCGCGCCAAGCTCTTTGGAAAGCAGCGCTTCCGCCATTTCCGCCTGCCCGGCGCGGGTGTCGGCGCTGAACGGGGCCTGCGGGCCTTCGCCGAATCCCCTGTTGCCGAACTCCATGTCGAGCGGCCGCTGCGGCGACCGGGCGAGGTCGAAATCGCCGAACCCGGATGCCCTTTGCAGCGCCTCGAAGCTGCGGTGGCCGCCTGTCGGTCCGGAATGGGGGTAGGGCGCGGCTCCCGGCCGGAAAGCCGCCACCATGCCGGCCGCGCCGGTGGTGGCGGGGCGGATGCCGGCCCCCGCCAGCGCCTGTCTGACGGCGCCCACGATCAGCCCGCGCACCAGGCCGGGGTCGCGGAAGCGGACATCGGCCTTGGCCGGGTGGACGTTGACGTCCACCGTCGCCGGGTCGAGGGACAGAAAAAGGGCGGTGACGGCGTGGCGGTCGCGCGGCAGCACATCGGTGAAGGCGCCGCGGATAGCTCCGGCAATCAGCTTGTCGCGCACCGGGCGGCCGTTGACATAGGCGTATTGCTGGAGCGCATTGGCGCGTGTGAAGGAGGGAATGGAGACATGGCCGGTCAGGCGCACCCCTTCGCGCTCGGCTTCGATGGGGATGGCGTTGTCGGGGAAATCCTTGCCCATGACCTGTGCGATCCGGCGCAGGCGGCCCTCCGGCGTGTTGTCGGTGGCGGGCAGTTCCAGCGTCGAGCGGTCGCTGCCGGCCAGCGTGAAGCGCACGGCCGGAAAGGCGATGGCAATGCGCTTGACGACGTCGCTGGTAGCGCTCGATTCGGCGCGCTCGCCCTTCATGAATTTCAGCCGGGCAGGGGTGGCGAAGAA
>JBASAA010000019.1:0-16592 GCA_049650385.1 Mesorhizobium sp. | reverse complement strand
CGACATCAAGGAAGGCGACACCGTCAAGCGCACCGGCGCCATCGTCGACGCGCCGGTCGGCATGGGCCTGCTCGGCCGCGTGGTCGACGCGCTCGGCAACCCGATCGACGGCAAGGGCCCGATCAAGTACACCGAACGCAAGCGCGTCGACGTCAAGGCCCCCGGCATCATTCCGCGCAAGTCGGTGCACGAGCCGATGTCGACCGGCCTCAAGGCCATCGACGCCCTGATCCCGGTCGGCCGCGGCCAGCGCGAACTGGTCATCGGCGACCGCCAGACCGGCAAGACCGCCATTATCCTCGACACCATCCTGAACCAGAAGTCGGTACACGAGACCGGCCCCGAGTCTGAAAAGCTCTACTGCGTCTACGTCGCCGTCGGCCAGAAGCGCTCCACCGTCGCGCAGTTCGTGAAGGTTCTGGAAGAACGCGGCGCGCTCGACTATTCGATCATCGTCGCCGCCACCGCTTCGGACCCGGCGCCGATGCAGTTCCTGGCGCCGTTCACCGCCTGCACCATGGGTGAGTATTTCCGCGACAACGGCATGCACGCGCTGATCGGCTACGACGACCTTTCCAAGCAGGCCGTCGCCTATCGCCAGATGTCGCTGCTGCTTCGCCGCCCGCCGGGCCGTGAAGCCTATCCGGGCGACGTGTTCTACCTGCACTCCCGCCTGCTGGAGCGTGCGGCCAAGCTCAACGACGACAACGGCAACGGTTCGCTGACCGCGCTGCCCGTCATCGAGACGCAGGCCAACGACGTGTCCGCCTACATCCCGACCAACGTGATCTCGATCACCGACGGCCAGATCTTCCTTGAGACGAACCTGTTCTTCCAGGGCATCCGCCCGGCCGTGAACGTCGGTCTGTCGGTATCGCGCGTCGGCTCGTCCGCGCAGATCAAGGCGATGAAGCAGGTTGCCGGCTCGATCAAGGGCGAGCTCGCCCAGTACCGCGAAATGGCGGCCTTCGCGCAGTTCGGTTCCGACCTCGACGCTTCCACGCAGCGCCTGCTGAACCGTGGCGCGCGCCTGACGGAACTCCTGAAGCAGCCGCAGTTCTCGCCGCTCAAGACCGAGGAACAGGTCGCGGTCATCTTCGCCGGCGTCAACGGCTACCTCGACAAGCTGGCGCTGAACGACGTCGGCCGCTTCGAGCAGGGCCTGCTGTCGCACATGCGCTCGGCCGGCAAGGAAATCCTCGACCAGATCCGCAAGGAAAAGGCCCTGTCGGACGATCTGCGCGCCAAGCTCAAGGCAGAGATCGACTCTTTCGCCAAGACCTTTGCCTGATCGGGCATAGAATAGGACCCGGTTGAAGCATGGCTTCGTTAAAAGACCTTCGAAACCGCATCGCCTCCGTCAAGGCGACGCAGAAGATCACCAAGGCGATGCAGATGGTCGCCGCGGCGAAGTTGCGCCGCGCGCAGGAAGCCGCCGAGGCGGCGCGCCCCTACTCCCAGCGCATGGGAACGGTGCTCGCCAACATCACGCAGGCGGTTGGCGGCGGCGGCGATGCGCCGGCGCTGATGACCGGCACCGGTCGCGACGACACCCATCTGCTGGTGGTCTGCACGGCCGAGCGCGGCCTGTGCGGCGGCTTCAACTCGCAGATCGCCCGCCTTGCCCGCGAGCACACCCGCAAGCTGCTCGCCGACGGCAAGCAGGTGAAGATGATCTGCGTCGGCAAGAAGGGTTACGACATCCTGCGGCGCGACTTCGCCTCGCACATTCTCGACCGCGTCGACCTGCGTGAGGTCAAGACGCTCGGCTTCGTCAACGCCGACGCCATCGCCAGGAAGGTGATCCAGCTCTTCAACGAGGGTGGCTTCGACATCTGCACGCTGTTCTACTCGCAGTTCAAGTCGGTGATCAGCCAGGTTCCGACCGCGCAGCAGATCATCCCGGCGGCGGTGACGCATGCTGGCGACGACGACGCCAACGGCGGCGCCGTCTACGAGTACGAGCCGGAGCCGGGCGAAATCCTCTCCGACCTCATTCCGCGCAACATCGCGGTGCAGATCTTCCACGCGCTGCTCGAAAACGCGGCCGGCGAGATGGGCGCCAAGATGAGCGCCATGGACAACGCCACCCGCAACGCCGGCGACATGATCAACAAGCTGTCGATCACCTACAACCGCCAGCGGCAGGCGCAGATCACCAAGGAACTGATCGAGATCATTTCGGGCGCCGAGGCGCTCTAGGCGGGATTTCCGGGGGCCGAGGCCTTCCACGAGATCACGCAGGACAAGAACACGGACGAAAAGGGTAACAACGATGGCGAAAGCAGCGACCCCTCAGAAGGCGCCAACCAAGGCAACGGCGGCCAAGGCCGCTCCGGCGAAGAAGGCGGCTGCGCCCGCCAAGGCGGCAGCGGCGAAGACGGCAACCCCCTCCCGCACAGCGGCAGCCAAGGGCGCCGCGGTCGGCAAGGTGCGCCAGGTCATCGGCGCCGTCGTCGACGTGCAGTTCGACGAAGGCCACCTGCCCGCGATCCTGAACGCGCTCGAAACCGAGAACGTCGGCAACCGCCTCGTCCTCGAAGTGGCGCAGCACCTCGGTGAAAACACCGTCCGCTGCATCGCCATGGACTCGACCGAAGGCCTCGTGCGCGGGCAGATCGTCACCGACACCGGCGGCCCGATCTCGGTGCCGGTCGGCCCGGGCATGCTCGGCCGCATCATCAACGTCATCGGTGAACCGGTGGACGAAGCCGGCCCGGTCGAGGCGACCGAGTATCGCGGCATCCACCAACCGGCCCCTGAATATGTCGACCAGTCGACCGAGGCGCAGATCCTCGTCACCGGCATCAAGGTTCTCGACCTTTTGGCGCCTTATGCCCGCGGCGGCAAGATCGGCCTGTTCGGCGGCGCCGGTGTCGGCAAGACCGTGCTGATCCAGGAACTGATCAACAACGTCGCCAAGGCGCACGGCGGCTTCTCGGTGTTCGCCGGCGTCGGCGAGCGCACCCGCGAGGGCAACGACCTCTATCACGAGTTCATCGAATCCGGCGTCAACAAGAAGGGCGGCGGCGAAGGCTCCAAGGCCGCCCTTGTCTACGGCCAGATGAACGAGCCGCCGGGCGCCCGCTCGCGCGTCGCGCTGACCGGCCTCACCGTCGCCGAATATTTCCGCGACCAGGGCCAGGACGTGCTGTTCTTCGTCGACAACATCTTCCGCTTCACCCAGGCGGGTTCGGAAGTGTCCGCTCTGCTCGGCCGCATCCCCTCCGCGGTGGGCTACCAGCCGACGCTCGCCACCGACATGGGCGCGCTGCAGGAACGCATCACCACCACCACCAAGGGTTCGATCACCTCGGTGCAGGCCATCTACGTGCCGGCCGACGACCTGACCGACCCGGCGCCGGCCACGTCCTTCGCGCACCTTGACGCGACGACCGTGCTCAACCGCGCGATCTCGGAAAAGGGTATCTACCCGGCGGTCGACCCGCTCGACTCGACCTCGCGCATGCTCGACCCGCTGATCGTCGGCGAGGAGCACTACCAGGTCGCCCGCCAGGTGCAGTCGATCCTCCAGCGCTACAAGTCGCTCCAGGACATCATCGCCATTCTCGGCATGGACGAGCTGTCGGAAGAGGACAAGCTGACGGTTGCCCGCGCCCGCAAGGTCGAGCGCTTCCTGTCGCAGCCGTTCTTCGTGGCCGAGGTGTTCACCGGTTCGCCCGGCAAGCTGGTCGACCTCCAGGACACCATCAAGGGTTTCAAGGGCCTCTGCAACGGCGAGTACGACCACCTTCCGGAAGCGGCCTTCTACATGGTCGGCGGCATCGAGGAAGCGGTCGAGAAGGCTCAGAAGCTCGCGGCTGAAGCTGCCTGATCAGGGCAGTGAGGCGGTAAGGCAGTAAGGCAACAAGGAGAGAGTGGAATAGGGAACGAGGTGGTCCGGTCTGAGGAGAACTTTCTCCTGCTGCCCTGCTGCCCTACTGCCCTACTCCCCTGGACACATGGCTGAAGCTTTCAAGTTCGAACTCGTTTCCCCCGAGCGCCTGCTTGTTTCCGAGCAGGTGGAATCGGTCGTGATTCCCGGTGCGGAAGGCGAGATGACCGTCATGGCGCAGCATGCGCCAGTCATGACCACCATCAAGCCGGGCGTCGTTACCGTAAAGGCCGCCAGCGGCCAGGAAGAGCGCTATGTGGTGTTTGGCGGCTTTGCCGACATCCTGCCCTCGGGCTGCACGCTGCTCGCCGAATCGGCGGTGTCGGTCAAGGATATCGACCGCGCCGACGTCGCCCGCCGCATCCAGGAAGCGAAGGAAGACGTGGCCGACGCCAAGGACGACGCCAGCCGCAGCAAGGCAGAGCAGTTTCTGCATCAGCTGACCACGCTGGAAGGCGCGATCCTGCCAGCGTAAAGCGCTCCACCGAAGGTAACAAAAAAGCCGGGTTCACCCGGCTTTTTTGTTACCTTCATTTGTCTCGATGCTGCCGTCAAGGCACAAAAAAACCCGCCACGAAGGCGGGTTTTTCAAAATGCGGGAAAGCGGCTGCTTACAGACCGAAGCCTTCGAACCGCTTCTTGAACTTCGACAGGCGGCCGCCGCGGTCGAGCAGGGTCTGCTGGCCGCCGGTCCAGGCCGGGTGGGTGGTCGGGTCGATGTCGAGGTTCATCGTGTCGCCTTCCTTGCCCCAGGTCGAACGGGTCATGTACTCGGTGCCATCGGTCATGACGATCTTGATGGCGTGGTAGTCGGGGTGGATAGCGTCTTTCATCGGTCTGGTCCTGGGTTGAGGGCGCGGCCACGGCCAGATGGCCTGCGTCGAAGCGCCCCTTTTTAAAATTCGAAGCCGCAGCTTATTGATGAGCCACGGCTTCTAAAACGGTCGAGGAGCCTATACAGCAGTCGTAAGCGAACCACAAGGCCGCAACGGCCATTTCCGGTTCGCAGTCCAGGAACCGCACCGGCAACGGCCCAGGAAGACAGCCCATGGCGCAAACCTCAGGCGCAGACAGGCGCAAGCGTTCGCTCAGGCCGCTCCAGCACCTGTTTCCCTTCATCGCCCGCTATCGGGGGCTGGTGCTAGGTGCGCTGTTTTCGCTGACGCTTGCGGCGGCGACGACGCTGGCGCTGCCGGTGGCGGTGCGCCGCATGATCGACCATGGCTTCTCGACCTCCGATTCGACGCTGATCTCCAACTACTTCATCATGCTGATGGCGATGGCGGCCCTGCTGGCGCTGGCCTCGGCCGGCCGCTACTACTTCGTCATCACGCTCGGCGAGCGCGTGGTCGCCGACCTGCGCGAAAAGGTCTTCTCTCACCTGACGACGCTTTCGCCGTCCTTCTTCGATACCGCGCAGACGGGCGAGATCGTGTCGCGGCTTGCCGCCGATACCACGCAGATCAAGTCGGCGGTCGGCGCCACCGCCTCGGTCGCGCTGCGTAACGTCATCCTCGGCTTCGGCGCGCTGGCGATGATGGTCGTCACCAGCCCGAAGCTTTCCGGCCTCGTCATCGCGGCCATCCCCGTCATCGTGCTGCCGCTGGTGGCCTTCGGCCGCTCGGTGCGCCGCAAGTCGCGACAGGCGCAGGACACGCTGGCCAGCGCCAACGCCTATGCCAGCGAGCAGATCGGCGCGGTGCGCACGCTACAGGCCTTCACCAATGAAGTGCTCGTCACCAGCCGCTTCGCGCAGGCGGTGGAGACGGCCTTTCAAGCGGCGCGCACCTCCATCTTCGCCCGCTCCTTCCTGACCTTCTTTGCCATCTTCACCATCTTCGCCTCCGTTGTGGCGGTGCTGTGGTTCGGCTCGCGCGATGTGCTCAGCGGCACCCTGTCGCCGGGCACGCTCGGCCAGTTCCTGCTCTATTCCGTGTTCGCCGCCGGCGCGCTCGGCGCGCTGTCGGAAGTGTGGGGCGAACTCGCCCTCGCTGCCGGCGCCGCCGAACGGCTGGCGGAACTGCTTGCCGAAGTGCCCGGCATCCAGGCCCCGAAGCAGCCGAAGGCGCTGCCGGCCACCACGAAGGGCGCGGTGCGCTTCGACAACGTCTCCTTCTCCTACCCCGCCCGCCCCGACAGGGCCGCCGTGCACGGCCTCAGCTTCGCGGTGAAGCCCGGCGAAACGGTGGCCATCGTCGGCCCGTCCGGCGCCGGCAAGAGCACGGTGTTCTCGCTGATCCTGCGCTTTTACGATCCCGACGCCGGCACCGTGCAGGTCGACGGCATCGACGTGCGGGAAGCCGACCCGAAGGCGGTGCGCCACCGCATCGCCATCGTGCCGCAGGACGTCAACATCTTCGCCGCCAGTGCCGGCGACAACATCCGCTTCGGCCGCCCGGACGCTTCCACGGCCGACATCGAGGCGGCCGCCACCGACGCGCTCGCCGACGAATTCATCACGCGGCTGCAACACGGCTACGACAGCCCGGTCGGCGAACGCGGCGTCGCGCTGTCGGGCGGCCAGCGCCAACGCATCGCCATTGCCCGCGCCATTTTGCGCGATGCGCCGATCCTGCTCTTGGACGAGGCGACCTCGGCGCTCGACGCTGAAAGCGAGACGCTGGTGCAGACCGCGCTGGAACGGCTGATGCGCGGGCGCACCACCCTCGTCATCGCCCATAGGCTGGCGACCGTGCTGAAGGCCGACCGCATCCTGGTCATGGAAGAAGGCCGCATCGTCGAGGAAGGCACGCATGCCAGCCTCGTCGCCAGAGGCGGCACCTATGCGCGGCTGGCCAAGCTCCAGTTCGACGCCGGCGCCGAAGCCTTCAGGGGCGCGGCCGAGTAGCGGTCAGGCGTTGCCGTAACGCTTCTTCAGATGCGCGATGAAATAGGCGGCGTCCAGCTTGCCGCCGGTGGCTCGTTCCATCAGTTGCGGCGTCGACCAGCGGGAAGCCTGCGACCAGATGTTTTTGCGCCGCCATTCGTTGATGGCCGAAAAATCGCCTCTGGCGAGGTCCTCGTCGGCTGACGGATGCTCCCTCGTCAGCGCCGCCCATTGCTGCGCCGCCATCATCGCGCCCAGCGTATAGGACGGGAAATAACCGAAGGCGCCGCTCGCCCAGTGCACGTCCTGCATCGGTCCGTCGGCCGGGTTGTCGATGGTGGAAAGGCCGAGGCAGGCGCGCATGCCGGCATCCCAGGCTTCCGGAAGATCGGCTACTTCAAGCCTGCCGCCGACCAGGTCGCGCTCCAGTTCGAACCGAAGGATGACGTGCAGCGGATAGGTGACCTCGTCGGCATCGACGCGGATCAGGCCACGCTCGACATGGTGGACGTGTGCAAGAATGTCTTCCAGCGTCCAGCTTTCGCCGAGGTGCCTTTCCACCACCGGCAGCGCCCAGCGCCAGAACGCCGGGTTGCGGCCGATCTGCTTTTCCACGAACAGGCTTTGGCTTTCGTGCACGGCCATACCGCGCGCCTTGCCGAGCGGCCAGTGCGCCCACGCCTTGGGCAGGTTCTGTTCGTAGAGCGCATGGCCGGTCTCATGCAGCACGCCCATCAGCGCAGACAGGAATTCGCTGGTCCGGTAGCGCGTGGTGATGCGCACGTCGGTGGGCACGCCGCCGCAGAAGGGATGGTGCGACACCGAGAGGCTGCCGTGGCTGAGGTCGAAGCCGACCGCCGCCATCATCGCCAGCCCAAGCTCCCGCTGCTTTTCGACCGGGTAGATGCCGGACAGCGGCTTCAGCGGCCGCTTCGCCAGCCGTCCCTCCTGCACCGCCAGCGCCTCGGGAACGAAATCCTTCAGGAACCCCTTCAGTTCGGCGAAGACCGCGGAGATTTCGGCGCCCCGGTTGCCGGGATCGTATTGTTCCATCAGGGCGTCATAGGGTTCGAGCCCGAGCGCGTCGGCGCGCATCGCCGCTTCCTCGCGCACCATGGACAGGACGCCCTCCAGCGCCGGCAGGAAGCCCGCCCAGTCGTTCTTCGCACGCATATCTCGCCATAGCTGCTCGCAGCGCATGCGCATACCGGTCTGGCGCTCGACGAATTCGGCTGGCAGGCAGGTAAGGTTGGTATAGTGCCGCCGGAACTCGAAAAGGGCCGCCGCCTGCTCCTCGTTCAGCGCTTCCCGTTCGGCCGCATCTATCCAGTCGGCGATCTCGGGCGCGGTAGCCCGGGCATGGTACATGCCTGCCAGCGACGCCATGGCTTCGGCCCGCTTCTCACCGCCCCCGACTGCCATATGGGTCGCCTCGTCGGCGCCCAGGATGGCCAGCGCATGCTCCAGCGCTTCCAATTTGTGGCTGAGTTCGTCGAGTTTCTGGAAAGACATTGCAGCCCTTTGGCGATTCCCTGTTGCGGCGAGAGTGGGAGAGGACACCAAGGGGCGGACAATCGCAAGCCCGCCCGCCAGACAAGAGAACAGCCGCCCCCGGAAACCCGGAGACGGCTGTCGTCATGAAGCCTGCCGCCCGTACGGCAGGCCCGTCGCAAAGCACTGGTCGGTCAGTTGCCGTCGCCCATGGTCGGCCCCATGCCCGTCTCTGTGAGCAGGCTTTCGTCCAGATGGTCGACCCTGCGCATGAGGCTGTTGTATTGCGCCGCCGGCACCCGGTCATGATCCACGGCGGCGGTTCGCTCGGCGGTCCTGACGATGGCGGCGGCCTGCCTGTCCAACTGGTTCGCCTCGACCGGCGTCAGCTTCCTGTCCTGCCGCCCGTCGGCGATGCCCTGGTTTATGCCCGCCACTTCATTGAGGATGCTGTCGATACGCGTGCCCTGGAAGGTGGCCGGCGGGCTGAGATCCATTACGCCATGACGACTATCCGACTGCGCGGCATAGGCGCCTGCGAACGGCACCGCCAATGCGGACGCGGTCAAGGCAACGAGCGTAAGGGAGGTCTTCAGGTTGAAAGAGCGCATGATCGCTTCTCCCTGGATGACGAAGCCGGCGCCCTTGCGCCACAGCTCCGTAGCGCGAACCGTCCAGTCCCGTCGCGTCACGATGTTGGGAGCATCGCCGGCGGTTCTCGATCCGCATGGGAAAACCTAGGCAGGTGCGCCGGCAAAGTGTAATTACAAAAGGGTAATACGGCTCACATTGCCGTGTGGCGGCCGTGTTTGGATCGGTGCAAGCACTCCCTCCGAACCTTTCCGAAGGCCTATCGGTAAGCGGCGAATACGGTCAGCGTTCGGTCAGCTTCAGTTCGATGCGTCGGTTCTTGGTGCGCGCTTCGTCGGTATCGGCGGGGTCGAGCGGCTGGAATTCACCGAAGCCGGCCGCCACCAGCCGGTTGGCCGGAACGCCGTTCTCGATCAGGAATTTCACCACGGAGGTGGCGCGCGCCGACGACAGTTCCCAGTTGTCGCGATACCGCCCGGTGCCCGACAGCGGCACATTGTCGGTATGGCCGTCGACGCGCAGCACCCAGTTGATCTCCGGTGGAATTTCCTTCTGCAACTCGAGGATGGCACCGGCCAGCTTCTTCATCTCGACCTTGCCGGCCTCGTTGATCTGTTCCGAACCGGTCGGGAACAGCACTTCCGACTGGAAAACGAAACGGTCGCCGACGATGCGGATGTTTTCGCGGTCCGACAGGATTTCGCGCAGCCGGCCGAAGAAATCCGAACGGTAGCGGTTCAGTTCCTGCACGCGCTGCGCCAGCGCCACGTTGAGCCGCTTGCCGAGATCGGCGATCTTGGCGTTGGAATCGCGGTCGCGGGCTTCCGAGGCGTCGAGGGCGTCCTCCAGCGCGCCGATCTGCTTGCGCAGGGCCGCTATCTGCTGGTTGAGCAGTTCGACCTGCGACTGCGCCCGCTGGCTCAGCTGGCGCTGGTTGTCCAGTTCTCCCGAAAGCGCTTCCGCCCGCGCATTGGCCGCGTCGCCCGCGCCGGCGCCTTGCGCCAGAAGCTGTTCGAGCCGGCTTTTCTCCGCTTCGCTCGCCGACAGCGAGGCCTGCAGGTTGGCCAGCGCATCCTGCGCATCCTGGCTGTTGCCCTTCTCCAGCGCCAGCAGCGAGGTCAGTTCGTTGATCTGCGAGTTCAGCCGGTCGAGCACGGCGTCCTTGCCGGAAATCTCGCGGCTGAGCAGGAACTGCACCAGCACGAAGACCGACAGCAGGAACATGATCGCCATGAGCAGCGTCGACAGCGCGTCGACGAATCCCGGCCAGTAATCGATATGGCGATCGCCGCGCCGTCCTCTTGCCAGCGCCACGTCAGCGCGCTCCCGGCTTCTTCAGGGCCTCGGCGATCTTCTCCAGCGTATCGCGCATCGCCCGCTGCTCGTCCGACTGCGCCTCCACCCAGTCGCGCATGATCTGCTGCTCGGAGCGCATGTTCTTGACCAGCCCGGAAATGCCGTCGGCGAGGTTGGCCATGGCGGTGGCGACGCGCGGATTGGAGCCGCCAGCCTCCTGCATCGAGCGCAGGCGCTCCGACAGGAGCCGGATTTCCTCGGAAGACCCGCTCCTCTGCGGCTCGGGGATCGAAACGTCCGACGACAGGTCCGTCACCGACGACAGCCAGTTCTCCAGTTCGGTGTAGAAGCGGGTCTGCGCGCGGCCGGCCTGCACATCGAGGAAACCCAGCACCAGCGAGCCCGAAAGGCCGAACAGCGAGGAGGAGAAGGCCGTACCCATGCCGGCCAGCGGCGCCGCCAACCCCGCCTTCAGCGCTTCCAGCACCGCCGCCGAATCGCCCGTGCCGGGGTCGAGCGCGTCGATGGTGTCGCCGATCGAGGCGATCGTGCCGAGCAGGCCCCAGAACGTGCCGAGCAGGCCGAGGAAGATCAGCAGACCGACGAGGTAGCGCGAGGTGTCGCGGCTTTCGTCGAGGCGGGTGGCGATGGAATCGAGCATGGAGCGCATCGACGTGGTCGAGAACGCCACCGACGAGGAGCGTCCGATCATCGCCTTCATTGGCGCCAGCAGCACCGGCTCCACGCTTTGCGACCCGGCCCGGAACGAATTGACCCAGCGGACTTCGCGGAACAGCCGGGTAACCTGACCGAAGGCGAGCAGGATGCCGACCGCCAGCACGCCGACGATCAGCCCGTTGAGACCCGGGTTGTGGGAAAAGGCAGCCGAAATCTGCCGGGTGAGAATCGCGGCGATGAAGGCGACGATGGCGAGAAACACCACCATCGAATAGAGGAACACCTGCGGGCTGGAAATCTTGTGCGGATCGTAGCTCATCACATCAGAGCGTCCGCCTCTCCCGAACGATTTAAGAAACGCCATGCTTTTCCTGTTCCGATGAGGCGCTGCCAACGCTGATGCACCCGGCCCGGACTCTAAGCGGAAATGTGACTAAAATGAAAGGCGTTTGGCAACTGCGACGCTCGGCCTGCGCGATTATGCCTTGATGGGCCGCTTCAGCGTTTTCGCCAGCGCGCGATGGATCGCCTCGTTGCCGGCGACCAGCGAGCCGCTTTCCAGCATCTCCTGCCCGCCATCCATGTCGGACAGGAAACCGCCCGCCTCGCGGATCAAAAGCATGCCGGCGGCGATATCCCAGGCCGACAGCCCCACCTCCCAGAACCCGTCCATGCGGCCGGCGGCGACATAGGCAAGGTCGAGGGAAGCCGCGCCGAGGCGGCGGATGCCGGATACCTCCCCCATGACGTTGCGCAACTCGACGAGGAACTGGCCGTGCTGCGGGCGCCCGAGATGCGGCACGCCGCAGCCGATCACCGCGTCGGAGAGCTTGGTGCGCGCCGCGACGCGCAGCCGGCGATCGTTCATGAAGGCGCCGCCGCCGCGCTCGGCGGTATAGAGCTCGTCCATGGCCGGGTTGTAGACGACGCCGGCCACCAGCTGGCCCTGCCGCTCCAGCGCGATCGAAACGGCGAAGATCGGGATGCCGTGCAGGAAATTGGTCGTCCCGTCGAGCGGATCGACGATCCAGCGATGCTGGTCGTCGTCGCCGGCGACCGCGCCGCGTTCCTCCATCAGAAAGCCGTAGCCGGGCCGCGCCTTGGACAGTTCAGTGAAGATGATGTCCTCGGCCTTGCGGTCGGCCTGGCTGACATAGTCACCCGGCCCCTTCATCGAGACCTGGAGGTTCTGCACCTCGCCGAAGTCGCGCGACAGCGAGCGGCCGGCCTTCATCGCGGCCTGGACCATTACGTTGAGAAGGGCTGAACGGGCCATGTTGCAAAAGCTTCCTGCCGCCGCCTATCAGTCGGCGCGGCGCATGTAGATTATTTCGTTGGTGTCGACGACGATCCGCTCGCCGGCATCGATGAAGGGAGGAACGAGCACGCGAATGCCGTTTTCGAGCAGCGCCGGCTTGTAGGACGAGGCCGCCGTCTGCCCCCGCACCACCGGATCGGCCTCGGTGATGGTCAGGGTCACGTAGTCCGGCAGCGAGACGCCAATCGGCTTGTCGCCGTAAAGCTGCACGGTGACCTTCATGCCGTCCTGCAGGAAGGCGGCGCGCTCGCCGACGAAATCCTTGTTCAGTTCGAGCTGTTCGTAGCTTTCGGTATCCATGAACACCAGCGCATCGCCCTGCTCGTAGAGGAAGGTGAAGTCCTTGAGGTCGAGTTGTACCCGCTCGACCGTTTCGGCGGAGCGGAAGCGCTCGTTAAGCTTGGTGCCGTTGAGCAGGTTCTTCAGTTCGACCTGGTTATAGGCGCCGCCCTTGCCGGGCTTGACGGTGTTGGTCTTGACCGCGACCCACAGGCCGCCATCGTGCTCGACGACATTGCCGGGGCGGATTTCGTTGCCATTGATCTTGGCCATGATGGATGAGGTCCGCAAACGGAGGGCGGCCCCGAGGGCCGTTTCGGCGCTTCCAAGACCACAAAATGCCTGAAGAGGCAAGAGAGCGCCTGCCCTCGTGCCTCAGGCAGGAACAATCAGGGCAGCCGGTTGGCCCGTTGCAGGGCCTGTTTGACCTGATCGTCGGTCAGGCCGCCCAGGAAGTCCTCCATGCCCGCATCGACCAGGCCGGCCCGGCGGGCAAGGATATACCAGGCACCCGCGAGGATCGGGTCGGCATCGACGCCGATGCCGCCGACATAGAGCTTGGCGAGACGATTGCGGGCCGCGACATTACCGCCGTTGGCCGCGCGCCTGGTCCAGTCGAAGCCGTCCTTGAGGTTGCGCTTGCCGCCGCGTCCCTCGATCAGCCAGGCGCCGAGATCGAGCTGGGCGGTATCGTAGTTCTGGAGCGCCGCCTGCGTCAGCAGCGCGCGCGCTCGAACGTCGTCCTTGGGCTTGCCGCCGATGCCGTTGGCGTAGACCTGCGCCATGGCGTATTGCGCATCCGCGAGCCCTGTGGCGGCGGCGCGCTCGTAATAGGGGACCGCCCGGGCGAACCCGGCTTCGCTGTCGTCCTCCTCGACCAGCAACTGCGCGAAGTTGAACTGTGCCAACCGGTTGCCGGCCTCCGCCGCCGCCTGCATCAGAGCATGGGCCTGCTTCTGGTCCTTCTTGACGAACCGGCCGTCGAGCAGCATCAGCGCATACTGGAACTGCGCTTCCGGAATGCCCTGCTCGGCGGCCGCCTGATACCATTTCGCGGCAGCACCGGCATCGAGCTTCACGCCGAGGCCGCGCGCCAGAATCTCGGCGACAAGGATCTGCGCCGCCGGGTCGCCGCTTTTCGCCCGCGTCAAAGCGAGATCGTAAGCGGTCTTGTAGAGGCCGCGCTGGAAGGCGCCATAAGCCTCGTCGGCGGGTTTCGCGCCGAAGCGCTTGGGGTCGACGGTATTGGCCGAGGGCAACGGACCGAGGGGCGCCATGGTGGCCGGCTGCGGCAACGGCGTGGCGATGGGCTTGTCGGCCCCGACCGCGGCTTGCGGCTTGTCCTGGGGCAACGCGGCCGGATCGGCCAAAGCCGAGGCGGCAACGAAGATCGGCAATACGAACAAGAACCGCCGCGGCATCGTCAGTCCTCGAAGCGGGGCGCCGTTTCGTCGAGCAGCGCGTTGGCCCGGGCGACGGCCTGCGCCGGATCGACCCCTTCGGCAAACACGGCCCCTGACAGCGCCACGAACTCGCACCCGGTGGCGGCAACCGCCTCCACCGAGGCGAGCTCAGACCCCGCCAGCACGATGCAGGGAATCTCGACCATTTCCGCCCACCACTGCCCGAGCGACAAGTTGCGCGAATGCGCCTCCGGCTTGGTGTCGTAACCGAAGCGGCCAAAGAAGATGTAGTCCGGCTGCGCCTCGCCCAGTTCCAGCGCATCGTCGCGCGTCTTGGCGCCGCCGCAGCCGACCATCATCCGCGCCTGGAAATCGTCTATCGCCTCCACGAGCCCGGCCTTGCCCGTCTCGACATGCAGGCCATCGGCCTTGACGCGCCCGGCGATGCGGGTGTCGCCCGCGATCACGACCGCAACGCCCAGGCCCTGCGCGGCCGCCACGATCGGCTCGACCCACGCCTGGAACGCGGCCTCGTCCAGCCCGTATTGCGGCAGGATCAGCGAGGCGACGTCGCCGCCGGTAAGCGCCGAGCGGACACGGTCGGCGGAGACGCCCGATGGCGCAATCAGCACGATACGGCAACGGTTGGGGGGCGTAGTTTCGTTCATCGGTCTCCGATCCCGGTTTCGCCTCTTGACCGGCGAAGATGGTTGCATTGCGGCATAGAGCAATGCGCCACGCTTGAACAGGCTCGGAAATTGATGACGCCGTTGGCAAGCTGTGGTTAGAAGGCGGGAAGACGCAATCGGAGGGCCGGGATGACCAATCCCTATCAGCAGGACCTGGACAAGAACCCGGCCAACTATCAGCCGCTGACGCCGATCACCTACCTCGAGCGGGCGGCCAAGACGTTTCCCGACCATGTCGCCATCATCCACGGCAGCCAGCGCATCCCCTACCGCACCTTCTGGCAGCGCTCGCTGAAACTCGGCTCGGCGCTGGCGAAGAAGGGCATCGGCAAGGGCGACACGGTCACCGTGATGCTTTCCAACACCCCGCCCATGCTGGAGGCGCATTTCGGCGTGCCGATGGTCAAGGCGGTGCTGCATTGCCTCAACACGCGCCTCGACGCGGCGGTCATCGCTTTCCAGATCGACCATGCCGAGACGAAAGTGCTGATCGTCGACCGGGAGTTTTCCGGCGTCGTCAGGGAGGCGCTGGCCATCGCCAGGACAAAGCCGCTGGTGATCGACTACGACGACCCCGACTATGCCGCCGACGCCCCCTACCCCAGGGGCGAGCGTATCGGCAGCCTCGACTACGAGGATTTCATCGCTTCAGGCGACGAGGATTTCGCCTGGTCGATGCCCGACGACGAATGGGACGCCATCTCGCTCAACTATACCTCCGGCACCACCGGCAACCCCAAGGGCGTGGTCTATCATCATCGCGGCGCGGCGCTGATGGCCTACACCAACACCATCCACGCCGGCATGGGCAAGCACTGCGTCTATCTGTGGACGCTGCCGATGTTCCACTGCAACGGCTGGTGCTTCCCGTGGACACTGGCCGTGCAGGCAGGCACGCATGTGTGCCTGCGTTGGGTGCGGGCGAAGCCGATGTACGACGCGATCGCCGATCACGGCGTCACCCACCTGTGCGGCGCGCCGATCGTCATGTCGCTGCTCATCAATGCCGCCGAGGAGGACCGGCGCACCTTCGACCAGTTGGTCACCTTCAACACGGCGGCAGCCCCCCCACCGGAAGCCGTGCTTTCCGGCATGGCCGACGCGGGCTTCGCCGTCACCCATCTCTACGGCCTCACCGAAACCTACGGCCCGGCCGTCGTCAACGAATGGCATACGGAATGGGACGGCCTCGACAAGGGTGCGCGGACCGCGAAAAAGGCGCGCCAGGGCGTGCGCTACGCGGCGCTGGAAGGCCTGACCGTGATGGACCCTGAAACGATGGCGGAGACGCCGGCCGACGGGGAGACCATCGGCGAGGTGATGGCGCGCGGCAACATCATCATGAAGGGCTATCTCAAGAACCGGAAAGCCTCCGATGAAGCCTTCGCCGGCGGCTGGTTCCACACCGGCGATCTCGGCGTCATGCATCCGGACGGTTACATCCAGATCAAGGACCGCTCCAAGGACATCATCATTTCCGGTGGCGAGAACATCTCCTCCATCGAGGTCGAGGACGTCCTCTACAAGCATCCGGCGGTGCAGGCCTGCGGCGTCGTCGCACGCGCCGACGAAAAATGGGGAGAGGTGCCGGTCGCCTATGTCGAGCTGAAGCCCGGCAAGACCGCCACCGAGGCCGAGATCCTCGATCACTGCCGCTCGGCCCTGGCGCGCTTCAAGGTGCCGAAGGCCGTGATCTTCGCCGAAATCCCCAAAACCTCGACCGGCAAGATCCAGAAATTCCGGCTGCGGGAAATGGCCCGGCAAGGCTGATACGGGCCGGCGCCTGACGGTTCCGATTTCGCGGTGAATTGCCTCGCCACGTCATCGACCTTCTATTGCCTTCTGCTAATATGGCGGCAGGGAGGAGGGGCCGCGACGTGATCTTTCAGTGTCCGTTCCAAAAAGGAGTGAGTGATTTCAGCGGGTTATGATTCAGTCGGATTGCTAAGATTTGATGGAGATCATGATGGCCTGGACCGAAACCACCCGCCCGCACTATGAGCGGCGCTGCCCGCGCTATGCAAGCGATCTGACCGATGAAGAATGGGCGCTGATCGAACCGTTGATGCCTTCGCCGAACCGCATCGGCCGGCCGCGCAAGACCGATCTGCGCGAAGTGGTAAAT
>JBASAA010000018.1:0-56463 GCA_049650385.1 Mesorhizobium sp. | reverse complement strand
TGCCGGCCTTGGCGCAGCTTTGCTGATAGAGTTGCGCGGCATCGACCGCGCCGGGGAAGGCGACGTCCGAGGTGCGAAGCAGGATCGAGCCGGAATGGCCGGACTTCTTGTAGAACTCCGCCGCCTTGTCGGGGTCGAACTTGCGCTGCTCGATGTCGTCGGAGAACAGCGGGTAGGCCTTGTTGACGGGCATGTCGTTGCCGACCTCGCCGTAGCCGCGCAGGATCTTGTCGAGCAATTCCTCGCGGTCCATGGCGAGTTTCAGCGCCATCCGGAGGTCGTTGTTGTCGAAGGGCGCGGTATCGCAGAACATGTTGAACGGGTAGAAGCCGCGGCCCGACACCGTCTGGATCGTCACGCCCGGAACCCGCTTGACCAGGTCGACGATCTTGGGCTCGACGCGGTTGATCATGTTGACTTGGCCGCCCTGCAAGGCGGAGGTGCGCGCCGTAGCGTCGTTGATGACGACGATCTCGATCTGCGCGGCATGGCCGAGCTTGTCGCCCTGCCAGTAATTGGCGAATTTCTCGCCGCCGTAGCGCACGCCCGGCTCGTTGATGGTCACCTTGTAGGGGCCGGCCGAGATGCCGGCATTGGGGTTGTCCTTGCCGCCGTTCGGCTGGATGACCAGGTGATAGTCAGCCATCAGGTAGGGGAAGTCGGCGTTCGGGTCCTTCAGCGCGACGACGACGTTGTCGCCGTCCACCTTCATGCTGTCGATGCCCTGAAGAATGCCGAGCGCGGCCGACTTCGACTTCGCGTCGCTGTGGCGCTCCAGCGTGGCCACCACGTCTTCGGGCTTCACCGTCTTGCCGTCGTGGAACTCGATGTCCTTGCGGATTTTCATCGTCCAGGTCTTGGCGTCGGGCGAGGAACCGATCTCCTCGGCGATGCGGTTCTCGAGGCTGCCGTCGGGATTGAGTTCCACCAGCAGTTCACCCCAGCATTTGCCGAACGAGAAGTTCACCTGGGAAAGGTTGAGGGCAGGGTCGAGCACGTTGGAGGATTCACCGCCCTGCAGGCCGGCCTTGAGCGTGCCGCCCTTGACGGGGCCTGCCGCGCGCGCCGCGTCGGCGAGCAGCGTGTTGGCGAAAGCGGCGGAAACGCCCAGCGCTGCCGCGCGGCCAAGAAAGTCGCGGCGATTCAGCTTGCCGGAGGCGACGCGCCGGCTAAGAAATTCGAGTTCCTTGGACATTCTGGTGTTCCTCACTCTGGTTTGCCCGGCCGGTGTGGCCGGATTGAATTTTGTTGTTGGGCCGATAATGAGGGTAAGCCCGAGCGGAGCGCAAGGCCGAAAGCGACATGCGATGGCGTAAATAACACGGCGCTCGTGGCCCAATGAGGCCAAGCGTGATCGCTTCGTTCAGCGACGGTGCGCAAGGGCTCGATGGCGAGCCGAAAAGCCGGTCAGTTCAGTGGAATGTCGTTGTCCGTCTTGCCGGCCTGGTACTGGCTGGACAGGGCGTCGTAGCGGGCCGAAATCCGGCCGATCCGCGCTTCCAGCCGCTGGCGCTCGGCGTCGGGCAGCGCCCGCACCAGCTTGCGGATGGAAAAGCTTTTCCAATAGGCGTTCTCGGCATTGTAGCCGCCGGGATCGAGCGTGAAAACTTCCTTCAAAATCTTGAGATCGTGCGGAATGGCGAAGGAATCGCGCGAATCCTCGTGCGAGAAAAGGTAGTAGAAATTGTCGAAGCCGGTCCAGGTGATGGCCGACAGGCAGAGCGAGCACGGCTCGTGGGTGGCGAGGAAAATGGCGTCTTTTGTATCGACGCGCTCGGCCTTCGGCATCTCGTAGAAGCGCTTCAGACAATGCACTTCGCCGTGCCAGAGCGGGTTTTCGGTCTCGTTGTTGGTCTCGGCCAGCACAAGCGAGCGTTCGTCCTTGCGCAGGATCGCCGCGCCGAACAGCTTGTTGCCCCCGGCCACGCCCTCCGCCGTCTTGGGCACGATGTCGTTCTCGATGACGTCGAGCAGGCGGTCGATCAGCGAAATGTCCGTCATGAGCCAAACCCGTCCGGCAGGTGGACTTCGTAGGGACGCGGAAAATAGAACTCTTCGAGGTTGGAACCATCGCCGCCGCGATCGACCACGACGAAATCCTGCGGCTCGCCGATGGGCGTCAGCACGCCGTGCCACAGGTTGCGGCGATAGTTCACGCCTTGCCCCGGCGCCGTGACGAAGGCGATCGGCGTGGTGGGGCCGTCTGGCCCGTCGTGTGCGACCACGACCAGGAACGGGCGCGGCGACAGCGGGATGAAGGCCTGGCTGCCGAACGGATGACGCTCCACCATCGAAAGCGTCAGCGGAAAGGCGTAAGGCGTGCCCTTGAACAGATTGATGATGACATGGCCACCCGGACCGCCCGCCTCGGCGCGCGCCAGCGCATGGTAGCGCTCGCACCTGCCCTCGTTGATCGGGTAGTGGTTGTCGCCGTTGGTGTCGATCACGTCACCGAACGGGGCGAAATTCTCGCGCGTCAGGGGCTGGGCGATGATGCGGTTCATGGTCAGCGTCCGAAACCGCCGAGCCTGGGGTGGCGGTTGACGTCCTTGTAGAGAAGGTAGCGGAAGTTGCCCGGCCCGCCGGCGTAGCAGGCCTGCGGGCAGAAGGCGCGCAGCCACATGAAGTCGCCGGCCTCGACCTCCACCCAGTCCTGGTTGAGGTGGTAGACCGCCTTGCCTTCCAGCACGTAGAGCCCGTGCTCCATGACATGTGTTTCGGCGAACGGGATGACTCCGCCGGGCTTCAGCGTCACGATGGTCATGTGCATGTCGTGGCGCAGATCGGCCGGATCGACGAAACGCGTCGTCGCCCAGGCGCCGTTGGTGTCGGGCATCGCCGCGGGTTCGATGTCGGCTTCGTTGACGAAGACCGGGTCCGGCGCGGCGAGGCCGTCGACATATTCGTAGGCCTTGCGAATCCAGTGGTAGCGCGCGGGCACGCCGCCTTCGTTGCGCACCTGCCAGTTGCTCGCCGGCGGGATGAAGGCGAAGCCGCCGGGCGCAAGCGTATGCTTCCTGCCGTCGAGCGTGATGGTCAACTGCCCCTCGACCACCAGCATCGCGCCTTCCGCCCCGGCATCCGGCTCCGGCCGGTCGGAGCCGCCGCCGGGCAGCACTTCCATGATGTATTGCGAGAACGTCTCGGCAAAGCCCGACAGCGGCCGCGCGATGATCCAGGCGCGGGACTTTTCCCAGTTCGGCAGCAGGCTTGCCACGATGTCGCTCATCGTCCCCTTGGGGATGATGGCGTAGGCTTCCGTGAACACGGCGCGGTCGGTCAAAAGCTGCGTCTGCGGCGGCAGGCCGCCGGTCGGGGCGTAGTAGGTGCGTCCGGCCATCTCTTATTCCTTTTCGTTACGAGCCATCGAGGCGACGCTCAGCCTGGCAGCATGTCCCTGAGGCGGAGCAGGGCGATCCGCTCGACCTCGCGACAGGCCGTCTTGAACTCCGTTTCCCGGTCGTTGCCGATGCGGGCCTCGAAAGCGGCAAGGATTTCCTCCTTGCTGCGGCCCTTGGCGGCGATGATGAAAGGGAAGCCGAAACTGGTGACATAGGCGGCGTTGAGCCGTGAAAACAGCTCGCGTTCCTTGTCGGTAAGCATGTCCAACCCGGCGGAGGTCTGTTCCTTCGTCGATTCCGGCGTAAGCTGCCTCGCCTGCGCGATCTTGCCGGCGAGGTCGGGGTGAGCCTTCAGCACGCCGAGCCGCTCCGCCTCGGTGGCCGAGCGGAAAACGCGGCAGAGCGCGTTGTGCAGGCCGCCGGCGCTGTCGTGCACGGTCCCCAGTTCGAGCTCGAAAGCGCGTTCGGCGATCCATGGCGAATGCTCGAAGATACCGCCGAAGGTCTTGACGAAGTCGGAGCGGTCCATGCGCGAGGGCCGCAGCGCCGGCGCTTCGTACGGGTGGTGTTCATGCCAGTGCTGGGCGATCTCGATGCGCCGCGGCAGCCATACCTTGTCATGGTTCTTGACGTATTCGATGAAGCGCTTGAGCGCGCCGAAGCGGCCGGGCCGGCCGATCAGGCGGCAGTGTAGGCCGATGGTCATCATTTTCGGCCGCCCCTCGATCCCCTCCTGGTAGAGCGTGTCGAAGCTGTCCTTCATGTAGGTGTAGAACTGCTCGCCGTTCGAGAAGCCGGCCTGGATGCCGAAGCGCATGTCGTTGACGTCGAGCGTGTAGGGGATGATGAGCAGCGGCTGCATCGGATTGCCGTGGCCGTCATGGTCGAGCCAGTAGGGCAGGTCGTCGTCATAGGTGTCGGAGCAATAGGCGAACCCGCCCTGTTCGGCGACCAGCCGCACCGTGTTGTCGGAGTTGCGACCGGTGTACCAGCCGGCCGGGCGCTCGCCGGTGACTTCCGTGTGCAGCCGGATCGCTTCCTCGATGTCGCGGCGCTCGTCCTCGACGGAGTGGTTGCGGTAGTCGATCCATTTCAGCCCGTGCGAGGCGATTTCCCAGCCGGCTTCCTGCATCGCGGCAAGCTGGTCGGGGGCGCGCGCGAGCGCGCTGGCGACGCCGTAGCAGGTCGGGCGCACGCCCTGTTCGCCGAATAGGCGGTGCAGGCGCCAGAAGCCGGCGCGCGCGCCGTACTCGTAGATCGACTCCATGTTCCAGTGCCGCATGCCTTGCCAGGGCGCGGCGCCGGTGATTTCGGAGAGGAACGCTTCCGAAGCCGCGTCGCCATGCAGGATGCAGTTTTCGCCGCCCTCCTCGTAGTTGACGACGAACTGCACCGCGACCCGCGCCTCGCCGGGCCACTTCGGGTCCGGCGGATTTGCGCCGTAGCCGCGCATGTTTCTCTGGTAACGCATGATTTCCGCTCCCGCCGAAAATTATGGTTCAGGATAGGCCAAAGGGGTCGATGGCATTCCCTCGAAATTTTTGAAAGTGTTTTTGGGGCCAGGCGCTCGACCGCTCCTTCTGCTAGGTTCTTAAATGACGCACAATTTGCCGTTGGGGATGAGGACGGCAAGGGAGGAGGCAGAAAATGGAGCAGACCGGATCCGGTGGAGGGAGCTTGACCACCCATGTGCTGGACACGGCGACGGGCAAGCCGGCTGCCGGTCTTTCCATCCAGCTGTTCCGCCTTTCGGGCGAAAGCCGTACCCTGCTGAAAACCGTGGTCACCAATGCCGATGGCCGCTGCGATGCGCCGCTGCTGGCGGGCGACGCGTTCGCCACCGGTGAGTACGAACTCGTCTTTGCCGCCGGCGACTATCTGCGTCGGCAGGGCGTGGCCCTGCCGCAACCGGCATTCCTCGACACGATACCGCTTCGCTTCGGGCTGGCCGAGGCGGTACACTATCACGTGCCGCTGCTTGTCTCGCCCTACGGCTATTCTACCTATAGGGGGAGTTGAAACCATGCCGAAGCTAGAGCCGCGCACCGAACTGCGCTTTATTCTCAATGGCGAGGACGTGTCCGTCTCCGACGTGGCACCCGACGCGACGCTGCTCGACTGGCTGCGCCTTTCCCGCGCCCTCAAGGGCACCAAGGAAGGCTGCGCGGAAGGCGACTGCGGCGCCTGCACCGTCCTGGTCGGCAAGCTGGCGGCGGACGGCCTTGTCTACGAAAGCGTCAACGCCTGCATCCGCTTTATGGGCTCGCTCGACCGCTGCCATGTCGTCACCGTCGAGCACCTCGCCGGCGAGGGCGGGACGCTGCACCCCGTGCAGCAGGCGATGGTGGATTTTCACGGCTCGCAGTGCGGCTTCTGCACGCCGGGCTTCGTCATGTCGCTCTACGGCCTGTGGATGCGCCGTCCAAACCCGTCCAACGAAGCCATCGAAAAGGCCCTGCAGGGCAATCTGTGCCGTTGCACCGGCTATGAGGCGATCATGCGTGCCGCCAGCGCCATTTCCAGCTACGGCAAGGCCGAAAGCGATCCGCTGCGGCTGGAACGCGAGGCGATCACGGCACGGCTGAAGGCGCTCGACACCGGCGCCCGCGTCGAGGTCGGATCGGGCAGGAAACGGCTGGTCGTGCCGGCCGACGTGGACGATTTCGCCGCCGTGCTGGAAGCCGAGCCCACCGCCACCGTGGTTGCCGGCTCGACCGATGTCGGCCTGTGGGTGACCAAGCAGATGCGCGACATTTCCCCGGTCGTCTTCATCGGCAACCTGGCCGGGCTGCGCACGATCACGCTGCGGGACGGCGAACTGGAGATAGGCGCCGGCGTCACCTATTCGGAGGCGTTGTCGACGCTTTCACGGCATATTCCCGCCCTTGGCCGCCTGGTGGAGCGGATCGGCGGGGAACAGGTGCGCAACATGGGCACCATCGGCGGCAACATCGCCAACGGCTCGCCGATCGGCGACACGCCGCCGCCGCTGATCGCGCTGGGCGCGACGCTGACCCTGCGCAAGGGCGGGCAGAGGCGTACGATCCCTCTGGAAAAATATTTCATCGCCTACGGCAAGCAGGATCGCCAGCCGGGCGAATTCGTGGAGAAGGTGACGGTGCCGCTGCCCCCGGCGGGCGATCGTTTCGCCATCTACAAGGTGAGCAAGCGGCGCGACGAGGACATCACCGCGACGCTGGGCGCCTTCTTCCTGCGGCTGGCCAAGGACGGCACGGTCGCTGAAATCCGCATCGCTTACGGCGGCATGGCGGCGACCCCCAAACGGGCATCCGCCGTCGAGAAGGCGCTCGCCGGCAAGCCGTGGACGGAAGAAACGGTGGTGGCGGCGATGGCCGAATATGCCGGCGACTTCCAGCCGCTCACCGACATGCGGGCGACAGCCGATTATCGGTCGATGGCGGCACGCAACCTGCTGCTGCGCTTTTATGCGGAGACGTCCGGTTTCAAGGGACGGGTGCAGGTTTCCCGGCACGAGGCAGCATGATGACCAAGCACACACCCAACCTGAAGGCCGCGAAGATCGCCGGCGGCGTCGCCAGCAAGCTCAGCCACGATTCCGCGCACAAGCATGTCAGCGGCACGGCGATCTATATCGACGACCTGCCCGAGCCGGCCGGCACGCTGCATCTCGGCCTCGGCCTCTCCACGGTCGCCCACGGCCGCCTCACGTCGATGGACCTGTCGGCGGTGCGCGCAGCCCCGGGCGTGATCGACGTGCTGACGGCGAAGGACATTCCCGGCGAAAACGACATTTCGCCGAGCGGCATGCACGACGACCCCATCCTGGCCGACGGCGAGGTGCTGTTCCATGGCCAGCCGGTCTTCGCCGTGCTGGCCAGGACGCGGGCCGAGGCGCGCAGCGCCGCGCGCCTGGCGAAGATCGAATACGACGAACTGCCGGCCATCGTCGACATCTGGGATCTCGACGCGGAAACGGCGCGCCAGGTCACCACGCCGATGGTTCTGAAGCGCGGCGATGCGGCCAAGGCGCTTGCGTCCGCGCCCCACCGCATCAAGGGCCGCATGGAACTCGGCGGGCAGGACCATTTCTACCTCGAGGGGCAGGTGTCGCTGGCCGTGCCCGGCGAGGACGACGAGGTGACGGTCCATTGCTCGACGCAAGGGCCGACCGAAACCCAGCACATGATCGCCCACGCGCTCGGCGTGCCCAATCACGCGGTAACGGTGGAGGTGCGCCGCATGGGCGGCGGCTTCGGCGGCAAGGAAACGCAGGCCAACCAGACGGCGGTGCTGGCGGCGATCGCCGCCAAGAAGCACAACCGCGCCGTCAAGCTGCGCCTCGACCGCGACGAGGACATGACGGCTACCGGCAAGCGCCACAACTTCGCCATCGACTACGACGTCGGCTTCGACGACGAGGGCCGCATCCTCGGCATCGACTACACCTACGCGCTGCGCTGCGGCTTTTCGGCGGATTTGTCCGGGCCGGTCGGCGACCGCGCGCTGTTCCACTGCGACAACACCTATTTCTATCCGGCGGTCCACGCCAGGTCGGCGCCGTTGTTCACCAACACCGTGTCGAACACCGCCTTCCGCGGCTTCGGCGGACCTCAAGGCATGGTCGGCGCCGAGCGGGTCATCGACGAGATCGCCTTCGCGGTGGGCAAGGACCCGCTCGATATCCGAAAGCTGAACTTTTACGACCCGATGGACAAGCGCGCCGGCCGCGACGTCACGCCCTATCACCAGAAGGTCGAGGACTGCATCATCCAGCGCATCGTGGCGGAGCTGGAGGAAAGTTCCGATTACGCCGGCCGACGCCGCGAGATCGCGGCCTTCAACGCCAACAGCCGCTTCATCAAGCGCGGCCTCGCGCTCACCCCGGTCAAGTTCGGCATTTCCTTCACCCGCACCGATTCCAACCAGGCCGGCGCGCTGGTGCATGTCTACACCGACGGCTCGGTGCACATGAACCATGGCGGCACCGAAATGGGGCAGGGTCTGCACATGAAGGTGGCGCAGGTGGTGGCCGAGGAGTTCCAGATCGACATCGAGCGGGTGAAGATCACCGCCACCACCACCGGCAAGGTGCCCAACACCTCGCCGACGGCGGCCTCCTCGGGCGCGGATTTGAACGGCATGGCGGCGCAGAACGCGGCGCGCCAGATCAAGGACCGGCTGATCGACTTCGCCGCCGAGGCGCATCAGGTGCCGAAGGACCAGGTGGTGTTCCTGCCCAACCGCGTGCGCGTCGGCAACCAGGAGATTTCCTTCAATGACCTGGTGCTGCAAGCCTATACGGCGCGCGTCCAGCTTTCGGCGGCGGGCTTCTACAAGACGCCGAAAATCCACTGGGACCGCGCCAAGGGCATGGGCCACGCCTTCTACTACTTCGCCTATGGCGCCGCCTGCTCGGAAGTGTCGATCGACACGCTGACCGGCGAGTATGTGGTCGAGCGCACCGACATCCTGCACGATGCCGGCCGTTCGCTGAACCCGGCCATCGACCTCGGCCAGGTCGAGGGCGGCTTCATCCAGGGCATGGGCTGGCTGACCACGGAGGAATTGTGGTGGGACGGCAAGGGGCGCCTGCGCACCCACGCGCCGTCCACCTATAAAATTCCGCTGGCCTCCGACCGGCCGAAGATATTCAACGTGGCGCTGACGGACTGGTCGGAAGCTTATGAGCCGACTGTGCATCGCTCCAAGGCGGTGGGCGAGCCGCCGCTGCCGCTCGGCCTGTCGGTGCTGCACGCGCTGGCGGACGCCGTGGCGAGCGTCGCCGGCCACAAGGTCTGCCCGCGCCTCGACGCCCCGGCGACGCCGGAGCGGGTACTGATGGCGGTGGAGAGAATGAAGAAGGTGGCCGCGAAATAGCGCCGCGGGCATTCAAGGACTATATTGGGAAGTGCAGCATTCCAGTTGGAGGCTGGACATGAGCATGGCCGTAAAGAACCTGAAGGATTTTCTTGCCCATGCCGACCGCTTCGCGGTCGTCGAGGTCGCCGCGACCAAGGGCTCGACCCCGCGTGAAGCCGGGGCCTCGATGCTGGTTTCGCCCACGGCAACCCATGGCACCATCGGCGGCGGCCAGCTCGAATATATGGCGATCGACAAGGCGCGGCAGATGCTGCGGTCGGGTTTCGCGGGCGAGGCAGCGCGCGGGACGACCCTCGATATCCCGCTCGGCCCGGAAATCGGCCAATGCTGCGGCGGGCGGGTGGAAGTGTCGATCCGGTCCGGAACGCCGGCGGTCGCTTCCGTGCTGGTGGAAAGGGCCGAGGCCGAGGATGGCGCGTTGCCGCATCTCTATATCCTCGGTGGCGGCCATGTCGGCAAGGCGATGGCATCCGCCTGCGCGCTGATGCCGGTGCATGCCGTGGTGGTTGAGACGCGCGCGGACGAACTGGAAGGAATCGCGCCGGGGGTCGAGACGCGGCTGACACCGATGCCCGAAGAGGTGGTCCGCGCCGCCCCCGCCGGCTCGGCCTTCGCCGTGCTGACCCATGACCACGCGCTCGATTTCCTGATCGTGGCCGAAGCGCTGAAGCGCGGCGACGCGACCTATGTCGGCATGATCGGCTCCAAGACCAAGAAGGCCACGTTCAGGAGTTGGTTCCTGAAGACGGCCGGCGGCACCGAGGCCGAGTTCTCGCACCTCGTCTCGCCGATCGGCGGCGAGACGGTGAAGGACAAGCGCCCGGCGGTGATCGCGGCCCTTGCCGCAGCCGAGATCATGACGGCGCTGGCGCTTCATGCCGCACCTGTCGGCCAGGCCGCGCACTGACGACCGCCGGGCGGCGGCCTACTCTTTTTCCTGGGTGTGGGCTTCGAGGAACCACAGCGCCTTGTCGAGCGAGCGCGAATAGGCGGTGAGGATGTCGGCGGCGTCGGCGTCACCCGCCTCGTCCGTCTCGTCGATGGCGGCGCGGGCATTGTTGGCGGCGAGCGCATAGCGCTCGATGAGCGCCGCCAGATGGTCCTTGGTCGTGTAGATGTCGGTCGGATAGGGCTTGAGCGGCGACGCCTTGACCACGGTCTGCGAGGTGCCGAGCGCCGTGCCGCCGATCTGCACCACCCGTTCGGCGATGGTGTCGACATGGACGTCGATATCCGTGCGGAACATATCGAGCATCTCGTGGATGGCAATGAACTGCGGCCCCTTGATGTTCCAGTGCGCCTGCTTGGTGATGAGCGCGAGATCGATGGCGTCCGCGAGCCGGGCGTTGAGGATTTCGGTCGAAACCTTCTTGGCGTTGGATTTGAGGTCGTTATGGGTAGGATGTTTTGGCATTCGAACGCTCCATGACGATTTGGCACGGAAATCGGCCTGGCCGATCCGTCTCTCCAACAATGCCCGGCCTGCGTTCTGGTTCCCCAAGAGCGGGCGCTATTTTCCCGCCAGCACGTCCTTGATCAGCCGCTGGCAGCGCTCGGCCATGAAGTCGAGCAGCAGGCGTATCTTGGGGTCCTGCAATTTCTTGTGCGGGTAGACGGCGGCGAACTGGACCGGCGTCGGCGGCGTACCGGGCAGGATGACCTTGAGCCGGCCGTCGCGCAGATAGGGTTCGATTTCGAAGCGCGGCTTGTTGATGATGCCGCGTCCCGCCAGCGCCCAGCCGGTCAGCACGTCGCCGTCGTCGGTGTCGAAGGGGCCGTGCACCTCGAACTTGTGCGGACCTTCGGGCATTTGCAGCATCCAGTAGAACTCCCGGCTGCCCGGATAGCGCAGCATCAGGCAGTCGTGCCTGTTGCCGAGAAGTTCCTGTGGGCTCGCCGGCTCTCCCCGCGCGGCCAGATAGGCGGGGGCGGCGGCAAGCACCCGTTCGCATTCCATGATGCCGCGCAGCCGCAGCGACGAATCCTCGATGATGCCGAGCCGGAAAGCGACGTCGATGCCTTCCTTCATGATGTCGACATTGTGGTCGGACAGCCTGAGCCTGACCTCGATGTCGGGGTATTTGTCGCGGAACTCGGGAATGCCGGAGGCGATCAGCCGGCGCCCGAGCCCCAGCGGCGCGGTGACCTTGATGGTGCCGCGCGGCTGGCCGGAAAGCGTACCGACGGCGGCTTCGGCCTCGGAAATGGCCTCCAGCACCCGCTTGGCCCCGGTGTAGAACACCGTGCCGTGCTCGGTCGGCATCAATTGGCGCGTGGTGCGGTTGAACAGGCGCACGCCCAGGTGCTTTTCCAGTTCCTTGATGCGGTTGGAGGCGACCGCCGGCGAAATGCGCATGTCGCGTCCGGCCGCCGACAGGTTTCCCAGTTCGACGACACGGACGAAGACGGAGATGTTGTCGAGATAGGCCATGGGAGTTCGTTTCGTGGCTCAGGTGCGGCTGCGTATAGTGAGCCTAGTATTTTCTAACTTTTTTTGAAAGTCATCGTGTACGCTGCCTCTTTTCGTTTGCGCGTCAGGCCGTAATGTCGTGAGACCGGGGAGGACGATGCCCATGCTCGATTTCGCGATATTCTGGGACTGGCTGGCTTTTGCGGTGCGCTGGCTGCACGTCATCACCGCCATCGCCTGGATCGGCTCTTCCTTCTATTTCGTCGCCCTCGACCTTGGCCTGCGCCAGCGCCCCGGCCTGCCGGCCGGCGCCTATGGCGAGGAATGGCAGGTGCACGGCGGCGGCTTCTACCACATCCAGAAATACCTGGTGGCGCCGGCCGAGATGCCGGAGCACCTGACCTGGTTCAAGTGGGAAAGCTACATGACATGGGCGTCGGGCTTCACCCTGCTCGTCATCGTCTATTACGCCGGCGCCGACCTGTTCCTCATCGATCCCAACGTGCTCGACGTCTCGGTGCCGGTCGGCATCCTGATTTCACTGGCCTGCCTCGCCGGCGGCTGGCTGGTCTATGACATCCTGTGCCGCTTCCTCATAGGCAAGGCCGATACCGGGCTGATGATCCTGCTCTACATCATCCTGGTATTCATGGCCTGGGGGCTGACGCACCTGTTCACCGGCCGCGCCGCCTTCCTGCATCTTGGCGCCATCACCGCCACCATCATGTCGGCCAACGTCTTCATGGTCATCATCCCGAACCAGAAGATCGTCGTGGCCGACCTCATCGCCGGCCGCAAGCCCGATCCGAAATACGGCAGGATCGCCAAGCAGCGTTCGCTGCACAACAACTACCTGACGCTGCCCGTTCTGTTCCTGATGCTGTCGAACCACTACCCGCTGGCGTTCGGCACCCAGTTCAACTGGATCATTGCCTCGCTGGTGTTCATGATGGGCGTCCTGATCCGGCATTATTTCAACACCCACCACGCCCGCAAGGGAAACCCGACCTGGACCTGGCTCGTCACCGCCATCCTGTTCGTCGTCGTCATCTGGCTGTCGACGGTGCCGAAGGTGCTGACCGGGGAAGTCAAGACGTCCTCGGCCAACGATATCTATGTCGCTTCCGCTCATTTCCCGGCCGTGCGCGACACGGTGATGGGCCGCTGCGCCATGTGCCACGCGGCCGAGCCGTCCTATGAAGGCATCTATCATGCGCCGAAGGGCGTGATCCTGGACAACGACGCGGGGATCGCCGCGCATGCCCGGGAAATCTACCTGCAGGCCGGCAGGAGCCACGCCATGCCGCCGGCCAACGTCACCCAGATCAGCGAGAAGGAGCGGGCACTCCTGGTCGCGTGGTTCGAGGACGCGGGGAAATAACAGGCATGATGACCACAACCCTCCTGCGTGGCCGCACGCTTTCCTTCCTGCGCTGGCCTGAAAGCATCGACGACCATGCCGCCTATACTTATGAGGAAGACGGCGGCCTGCTGCTCCGCGACGGAAAGATCGCCGCCGCCGGGCCCTACGTCGAGGTCGAGAAGCAGGCGGGCGAGGGGACGAGAAGGATCGACCACCGGCCGCACCTGATCCTGCCGGGGTTCATCGACGCGCATGTGCATTTCCCGCAGATGCAGGTCATCGCCAGCTATGGCGCGGAACTGCTCGACTGGCTGAACACCTACACGTTTCCCGAGGAAACGAAGTTTGCCGACGCCCAGCATGGCCGCCGTATCGCGCGCCTGTTCCTGGACGAGATGGTGCGCCACGGCACCACGACGGTCGCCGCCTATTGCTCGGTGCACAAGGCTTCCGCCGAGGCGTTCTTCGAGGAAAGCCACGCCCGCGACATGCTCAACATCGCCGGCAAGGTGATGATGGACCGCAACGCGCCCGATGGCCTCCTGGACACCCCGCAATCGGGCTATGACGACACCAGGGCGCTGATCGGCGAATGGCACGGCAAGGGCCGCCAGCACGTCGCCATCACGCCGCGCTTCGCCATCACCTCCAGCCCGGAGCAGATGGAAATGGCCGGCGCGCTGGCCAAGGAATTTCCGAACCTGCATGTGCAGACGCATCTGTCGGAGAACCATGCCGAGATCGCCTATACCTGCGAGCTTTATCCGCAGGCCAAGGACTATACCGACATCTACGACCGCTATGGCCTGCTGGGGAAAAGGACGCTGCTCGGCCACTGCATCCACCTGTCCGAGCGCGAGGCGGACGCCCTGTCGGAGAGCGGTTCGGTCGCCGTGTTCTGCCCCACCTCCAACCTGTTCCTCGGTTCCGGCCTGTTCGACTACCAGCGCTTTCGCCGCCGCGAAAAGCCGCTCAGGATCGCCACCGCCACCGATGTTGGCGGCGGCACCAACTATTCCATGCTGCGCACCATGGACGAGGGCTACAAGGTGATCGCCCTGAACGGCGAGAAACTGAACCCGTTGCAGTCGTTCTGGCAATTGACGCGCGGCAACGCCGAGGCCCTGTCCGTGGCCGGCAGGGTAGGCACGCTCGAACAGAGCACCGACGCCGATATCGTCGTGCTGGATTCGGGCGCCACGCCGGGAATGCGGCTTCGCATGGAGACGGTGGGTACGCTGGCCGAGGAGCTTTTCCTGTTGCAGACGCTCGGCGACGACCGGGCGGTGCGCGAGGTCTATGTTTCCGGCAGGCCGGCCAGGAGCGATCTTGGTGCCGTTGCCTGACCTTCCTGCTTGACCCGGCCGGTCCTGTCGTACAAACCGTGCGACGGCTTGGCGGAGGCAAAATGAACCTCGATCCGAAATCGTTCCTCACCTCGATCTTCGATGCGGCTGTCGCGGCGGCTGATCCTGAAAAGACCATCCGCGACCACCTGCCGGCGAGACCGAAGGGGCGCACCGTCGTCATCGGCGCCGGCAAGGGCTCCGCGCAGATGGCGGCAGCCTTCGAGAAGGCCTGGGACGGGCCGATCGACGGGCTGGTCGTCACCCGCTACGGCTATGGCGCGCAATGCGAGCGCATCGAGATCATCGAGGCGGCGCATCCGGTTCCCGATCTGGCCGGGCTCGACGCCTCGCGGCGGCTGCTCGACAAGGTTTCGGGGCTGAGCGAGGACGATCTGGTGGTGGCGCTGGTTTCGGGCGGCGGCTCGGCGCTGCTGCCGTCGCCGGCCAACGGCATGACGCTGGCCGACGAGGTCGCCGTCAACGAGGCGTTGCTTGCCTCCGGCGCGCCGATCGCCGCCATGAACACCATCCGCAAGCACGTCTCGACCATCAAGGGCGGCAGGCTGGCGGCGACCGCCTATCCGGCCCGGGTGGTGTCGCTGGTGGTGTCCGACATTCCCGGCGACAATCCGGCGCTGGTGGCGTCCGGCCCGACCGTGCCCGACGAGGGCAGCCGGCAGGACGCGCTGGACTTCATCGCCGCCTACGGCATCCGGTTGCCGGACGCGGTGACGGCGCACATCAAGTCGCCCGCCGCCGATGCGCCGCGGCCGGACGATCCGCGTTTCGCCCGCAACGAGGTGCACCTGATCGCGTCCGCCGGCGTGTCGCTGGAAGCGGCGGCCGCCGAGGCGAAGCGGCTCGGCGTCGAGGCCGTCATCCTGTCCGATTCCATCGAGGGCGAGGCGCGCGAGGTCGGCTCCGTCCATGCGGCCATCGCCCGTGAGATCGCCGGCAAGGATCGCCCGTTCAGGAAGCCGGTCCTGATCCTGTCGGGCGGCGAAACCACGGTGACGCTGCGCGCCCCTGTTGGCAGAGGGGGGGGGAAGGGCGGCCGCAATTCCGAATTTCTGCTGGCCTTCGCCATCGGTGTCGCCGGCGTGGAGGGCATCCACGCGCTGGCTGCCGATACGGACGGTATCGACGGTTCGGAAGACAATGCCGGCGCCTTCTGCGACGGCTCGACGGTCCGGCGCATGCTCGGCGAGGGCGTCGATGCCAAGGCGATGCTTGCCGGCAACAACGCCTGGACGGCTTTCAACGCCGTCGACGACTTGTTCGTGCCGGGTCCGACCGGCACCAACGTCAACGACCTTCGGGCGATATTGGTGTGCTAGCTCATGTCTCCCGAAAGTGTGCAGCGGTTTCGGGATAAAGACCTGCGTAAAAGCTGCAGGCCCGAGGTCCCCTATGCCAGCAACGTCTTCACGGCCCTGATATCGCCCAGGAAACGATCCCGTTCTGCCGCCTTGTCCGCCGGCTCGCGAATACGCAGGATGAAAGACGGGTGGATGGTGACGAACACATGCAGGCCGTTTGCGGTCTCCATGACCTGGCCCCGCTGCTTGGTGACGGCGATGGCCTTGCCGAGCAGCGCCAAAGCCGCCGTCGCTCCCAGCGCCACCGCGAGTTTCGGCCGGATGAAGTTCAATTCCTTGTCCAGCCACCAATAGCAGGCGCGGACTTCGCCGGCATTGGGCTTGGAATGGATGCGGCGCTTGCCGCGCGGCTCGAACTTGAAATGTTTTACCGCATTGGTGACATAAGTCTTCTGCCGCTCGATGCCGGCTTCTTCGAGAATGGCGTCGAACATCCGGCCCGCCGGCCCGACGAACGGTCGGCCGGCGATATCCTCCTGGTCGCCGGGCTGCTCGCCCACGAACACCACGTCGGCGTCGTCCGGTCCTTCGCCGAAAACCGTCTGGGTGGCGTTGCGCCACAGCGGGCATCGTCGGCAATGCTTCGCTTCCTGTCGCGCTTCTTCTAGCGTGGTCGCGTCTTCACCCGGTTCGGCTGCCGTCTCGCCTGCCATCGCGATTCTCCTGACGAAGCAATCGTCGGGCAGGAGGATGGTTCCGTCGGCAAGGCCTCACACTTCGTGCAGGTAGAGATGGTAGTCCAGTTCGCTGACGGTGCGGGCGACACGCAGATATTCGGCGTGCTTGATGGCGACGAAGGTGCGGTGGAGATCCTCGCCCAGCGCCGTTTTCAGGAATTCAGAAGCCCTCGCGGCCTCGATGGCGTCGCGCCAGTCGATCGGCATCGAGGAGGCCGTGTTGTCGGCTTCGTAGCCGTTGCCGGTGGTCTCGGGGCCGGGATTGAGCCGTTCCTCGAGCCCCTTGCCGACCCCGGCCAGCACCGTTGCCGCGACCAGATAGGGATTGGCGTCGACGCCGGAGGGCCGGTGTTCGATCCGCCGCGCCTTGATGTCGCCGGCCGGCACGCGCAGCGCCACCGAGCGGTTGTTGACGCCCCAAGTCGGGGCCACCGGCGCATAGGACTGCGACACGAAGCGCCGCCACGAATTGGCGTGCGGCGCGAACACCAGCATGGATTCGGCCATGGTCGCGCCGAGACCGCCGATGGCGCGCAACAGGCTGGGCGCCCACTTTTCGCCGGCTTTTTCCGAAAACAGGTTGGTGCCGGCGTCGTCCTGCAGCGAGACGTGAAGATGCATGCCCGAGCCGGCATATTTCTCGATCGGCTTGGCCATGAAGCAGGCGGTCACGCCATGCCGGCGCGCCTGCATCCGCACCAGCCGCTTCAGCATGACGAGGTCGTCGGCGGCGCGCAGGATGCCTTCCCGGTAATGCAGCGTCAGTTCGTACTGGCCCGGCGCATATTCGGAAATCACTGTTTCCACCGGAATGTCCTGCAGCTTCGCGGCGGCATAGATATCGGAAAACAGCGGCTCCATGCCATGCAGATGGTCGACGGAATAGACCTCGGTCTTGCCCGAATGGCGGCCATCGAGCACGGCGCGGGCCGGTTGCACCTTGCCGTCGCCGTCGCGCTCGTTGGCGAGCAGGAAGAACTCCAGTTCGAAGGCGCCGGCCGGGTGCAGGCCCTTGCCGGCAAAGGCCTGCACCTGCCGCTGGAGCGCGTGGCGCGGATCGGAGGTCATCGGCGCGCCGTCGAGATGGTACATGGAAAGCATGACCTGTCCGCGCGGCGGCTGCGTGCCGTGAAGCGGCACCAGCGTGCCGGGTATCGGCCAGGCGCGCAGGTCCCCGTCGCCGCTGTCCCAGATCAGCCCGGTCTCGTGGACGTCCTCGCCGGTGATGTCGAGGCCGAGGATGGAGATCGGCATATGCCGTCCGCCCTCGAACAGCGGCATCAACTCGTGCCGGCGGATGATCTTGCCGCGCCCGATGCCATTGGCATCGACCAGCACGATGTCGAAGGCTTCGATTTCGGGGTGCGCGGCGAGGAAGGCCGTCGCTTCGGCGGGTGTCGAGCCCGAGGGTGAAGTCATGATGGGGTTCTTTCCTGCGCCGCCAGTTGGCCGGCAATGTCGGTGAAGGCGGAAATCAGTCGGTCGACCTGCCGCGTCGTCGTTGCCGGTGAAACCAGCATCATGTTGTGGAAGGGCGCGATCAGCGCGCCGCGATTGACCAGCGCGACGTGGACGGCGGCTTCCAGTTCCGGCGCATGGGCGCTCTCCGCCTCCGTGCCGTTGCGCAGCGGGCCGGGGGCGCAGATGAATTCGACGCGCGCGCCGGCGCGGGCGACATGCCAGGGCAGGCGATAGCGGCGGATCGCCGCCGTCAAGCCCGCATCCAGCCGCTCGGCCAGGTTTTCCATATGCGCGTAGTTGTCGGCCGTCATCACCTCTTCGAGGCAGGCGCGCATGGCCGAAAACTGCAGCGGATTGCCCGACAGGGTCGTGCCCATGCCGGAATAGCCGGGCTCCTTGCTCTGGTTATAGGCGTTGTAGCGCGAGGCGACCTCCTCGCTCATGCCCCAGATCGAGGCCGGGACGCCGCCGGCGATCGGCTTGCCGAGCACGAACAGGTCCGGTTCGAGGCCGTATTTCCTGGTGTAGCCGCCCGGACCGGTGGAAATGGTGTGCGTTTCGTCGATCAAAAGCAGCGTGCCGGCCTTGCGCGTGAGCGCGCGTAGCGCGTCGTGAAAGCCTGGATCGGGCAGCACCATGCAGGAATTGGTCAGCACCGGCTCGGTGATGACGCAGGCAACCTCACCCGTCGCCAGCGCCGCCTCCAGTGCCGGGATGTCGTTGAATTCCACGATCCTTGTGCGTGCCGTGAGGTCGCGGGATTCGCCGGCCAGTCCCGGCCGGTTCACCGGCCGTCCGTCCTTCAGGCGCACCATCGTTTCGTCGACCGAGCCGTGATAGCAGCCGTTGAACACCAAAATGGTGTCGCGCCCGGTCACCGCGCGGGCCACGCGCAGCGCGAAGCGGTTGGCATCGGTGGCGGTGGTGGCGATCTGCCAGAACGGCAGGCCGAATTTTTCCTGCAGCAGCGGGCCGATAGCCAGCGCGTCCTCGGATGGCAGCATGTAGGTCAGGCCGCGCCCGGCCTGCCGGCGGATGGCGCGCGCCACCGGCGGCGGTGAATGCCCGAACATCGAGCCGGTGTCGCCGAGGCAGAAATCGTCAAGACGGTTGCCGTCGATGTCGGTGATGACGGCGCCCCTGGCTTGCTCGACCAGGATGGGGAAGGGGGTCGGCCAGTCGGTCATCCAGTGCATCGGCACGCCGCCGAGGAAGCCGGCAATGCCGTTGCCGAGGCGCGCCTGCGATTTCGGCCGCGCCGCGCGGAAGCGCTCTGCCTCCCGCTCCCGAAGTGCCGCGATGCGTACGGCGGAAATGCCGCCCGCCCTTCCTGCCAAATCCAAGATATGCCTGCCGGATTGCCTCTCTCGGCGCAGTTCTAGCGGCGCGTCCGCCGGCAGGCAATGGCGGGGCGTCAGGCCGATATGTCGATGACGCCGCAGTCACCGGAAGCCGAGCCGAAAACGATGCGCCGCTCGCCCTTGTCCCAGGCCATGGAGGTGATCGCGCTCTTGCCCGGTCGGCGCAAAAGCACTTCCTTGGCATCGGCGAAGCGCGCCGCGATCACCATGCCGTCGTCATAGCCGATGGCCGTCACGTCCTCGCTCGGGTGGCAGGCGACGGCGGTGACCATGGCATTGCCGCGCGTGCCCAGTTCCAGCGGGGCCTTGCCCATCGGGCCGTCCTTGCCGGTGAACGGCCACACGATGGCGGCCGGCGCACCGGAACTGGCAAGCCAGCGGCCCTTGGCGCTCCACGACAGGCTTTTGACCTTGGCCGGGTAGCCGGACATGCGCATGTGCTTGCCGTCGGCGAGCTTCCAGCCGTGCAGCGCGTTCTCCTGCATCGAGGTGACGAGGAAATTGCCGTCAGGCGAAAAGGTGATGCCGGTATGGGCGCCGGCCCATTCCAGTTCCACCGGCTTGCCGTCGGTCGCCGGAAAATGCAGCGTCGCGCCATTGTAGCGGGCAACGCCGATGCGCATGCCCTTCGGCGCGAAGGCGACGCCTTCCACCGAGCGCGGATGCGAAAACTCCTTCACCTTGCCGTCGGCGAAGCGCACATAGGCGTTCTTGCCGGCGCTGTAGGCCACCGCGCCCTGCGGGCCGGCGGCGACGTTGGAAATCCACTTCCTGCCGGCGCTTGCTAGTTCGGCCGCCTGGCCGTCGGCGGTGATGGCAAACACCTTGCCGTCTTCGCCGCCGGTAATCAGGCGCTCGCCCGCCGCGTCGTGGAAGGCGCACAACAGGCCGTCATTCGCTTGGCATGTCTTGTGACCGTGGTCGAGGCGATGAACCGCGCCATCGGCCATGGCGAAATGCGGGATGTCGTTCAGGAAGGCGACGGCGACGCAATGGCCGTCGAGATCGAGCGGGGCAACGGTGGGCATTATCGAATTGCCTCGAAAGTCTCGGCCGGCCAATGCGGGGTGGAAAGAAACGCAACCATCAAGGCGCGATAGCAGGGCTGCTAGTTCACCGCAACCGCCTGGCAGGCCTCGAAGCTTTGCTTCAGCCGGTCGGCGTCGAGCTTGCGGCCGATGAACACCAGCCGGCTTTCGTGCTTTTCGCCGTCCTTCCACGCGCGCTGGTGGTCGCCCTCGATGATCATGTGCACGCCCTGGATGACGTAGCGCTCATCGTCGCCCTTGAAGGCGATGATGCCTTTCAAGCGCAGGATGTTCGGCCCTTCCAACTGGGTGACCTTCTCGATCCACGGGAAGAACTTTTTCGGGTCCATTTCGCCGCCGCGCAGCGACACCGACTGCACCGTCACGTCGTGGATGGCCGATGGATGCGCATGGTCGTGATCGTGGTGGTCATGGTGATGATGGTGGTCGTGGTCGCAGTCCGGGCCGCATTCGTGATCGTGGTCATGCCCGTGGTCATGATCGTGCTCGTCATGCGCCTCGAGGAAATGCGGATCGTTTTCCAGCGCCCGCGATAGGTCGAAGGCACCGCGGTCGAGCACGTCGGTCAGCGGCAGGCCGGCGCGGGTGGTGTGGTGAATTTTCGCCGCCGGATTGATGGCGCGGATCGTCGCCTCCACGTCGCGCAGTTCTTCCGGCGTGACCAGGTCGGTCTTGTTGAGCACGACGACATCGGCGAAGGCGATCTGGTCCTCGGCTTCCTTGCTGTCCTTCAACCTGAGCGGCAGGTGCTTGGCGTCTACCAGCGCCACCACGGCGTCCAGTTTGGTCTTGGAGCGCACGTCGTCGTCCATGAAGAAGGTCTGCGCCACCGGCACCGGGTCGGCCAGGCCGGTCGTCTCGATCACGATGGCGTCGAAGCGGCCGGGACGGCGCATCAGGCCCTCGACGACGCGGATCAGGTCGCCGCGCACCGTGCAGCACACGCAGCCATTGTTCATCTCGTAGATTTCCTCGTCGGATTCCACGATCAGGTCGTTGTCGATGCCGATCTCGCCGAACTCGTTGACGATGACCGCGTAGCGCTTGCCGTGGTTTTCCGAGAGGATGCGGTTGAGCAGCGTGGTCTTGCCGGAGCCGAGATAGCCGGTAAGTACGGTTACGGGGATTTGCGTCTGGGCTTCGCTCATGTCAGGACCTCAATCGGAATTTGTCGCCTCCATATAGGATGGCGCCGTTCGTTTTGCACGGCCAATCCGGCCGGTTTCGCATTGGGCCAGATCGACGGCGAAACCGCCGGGAAGTGCCCGCGACGAACGGCTGGCACAAACATAGGGGCGACGACAGTTCGGGACGGTGGCAGTGGATTTTTTCGATGTCGTGATCGTAGGCGCGGGCGCCGCCGGTATGATGTGCGCCATCGAGGCGGCAAAGCGCGGGCGCACGGTGCTCGTCGTCGATCACGCACGGGCGGCCGGCGAGAAAATCCGCATCTCCGGCGGCGGCCGCTGCAACTTCACCAACATCCATGCCAGCCCGAAGAACTTCCTTTCGCGCAACCCGCATTTCTGCATTTCGGCGCTGAAGCGCTATACCCAGCACGACTTCCTGGCGCTGGTGAAAAGCCACGGCATCGCCTTCCATGAAAAGACGCTGGGGCAATTGTTCTGCGATGGTTCGGCCACGCAGATCATCGCGCTGCTGCTGGGAGAGATGAAGCGCCACGGCGCACAACTGCGGCTGAATATGCGCGTCGAGAAGATCGAAAAGGCGGGCGACCGGTTCGTCGTCGCGCTTGCCGATGGTCCGGTCGGTTGCGCCTCGCTCGTGGTGGCGAGCGGTGGCAAGTCGATCCCGAAGATGGGGGCGAGCGGCTTCGGCTACGAGGTCGCCGCCCAGTTCGGCGTCGGCGTTGTCGAGACGCGCCCGGCGCTGGTGCCGCTGACTTTCGAGCCCAACACGCTGGAGCGGCTGAAGCCGCTGGCCGGTGTCGCGGTGGATGCGCAGGTATCCTGCAACAAGACGCGGTTCGAGGAAGCCATGCTGTTCACCCATCGCGGTATCAGCGGCCCCTCCATCCTGCAGATTTCATCCTATTGGCGCGAGGGCGACGAGATCGGCATCGCCATGGCGCCCGGCGCCGATGTGTTCGAGGCGTTGCGCGATGCGCGCGCCCGCAACGGCAAGCAGGCGGTGCAGACGGTGCTGGCCGCGTTCCTGCCGAAAAAGCTTGCGCAGACCATTGCCGGGCAGTCCGGAGCGCTGAAAAATCTGGCGGATATGCCGGATAAAGAACTTCGCCGGATCGAGGTTGCGGTCAACGGCTGGCGCATCAAGCCGTCGGGCTCGGAAGGCTACCGCACGGCCGAGGTGACGCTGGGCGGCGTCGATACGCGCGAACTCGATTCCCGGACGATGGCGGCAAGATCGGTGTCGGGCCTATATTTCATTGGCGAGGTGGTCGACGTCACCGGCTGGCTCGGGGGCTACAATTTCCAGTGGGCGTGGTCGTCGGGATGGTGCGCCGGGCAGGCGGTCTAACCGGTTCGGCCGGGAAGAATTCAGCCGGATAAGAACTGTCATGAAATTGCAATGTGGCTCTGCGATAAGCATGTCGCTGCGGTTTCGCTTGCCGGCAAAAAGGTTTCGCGGGCACGAAAGACGAGGCGAGTGCGAGCGGCGGCGCGTGGTATGCTGCCGCCTGTCCCGATCGAGAGGAAAACATGGCCAAGCCCGATAGAACTGCGACGATGAGCCGGCTGCATTCGGCGGCCAGGCTGGCGCGCACCGCCCTTGCCGCCCGCCTGCTGGCGCATGGTTTTTACGCCGGACAGGACCAGATCATGCTGGCGCTGGAGGAAGAGGACGGCCAGACCCCCGGCAAGCTCGCCGGCCGTCTCGGCGTGCGTCCGCCGACCATCACCAAGACGATCAACCGCTTGCAGGCCCAGGGCTTCCTGGAAAAGCGCGCTTCCGACGCCGATGCCCGCCAGGCCCACATCTACCTGACCGAGCTTGGCCGCGGCACCATCCGCGACATCGAGAAGTCGGTGAGGAAGACCGAAAAGCAGGCGCTGAAGGGGCTCGACAAGAAAGAGCAGAAGGCGCTTTTCAAGATGCTGGTGCGCATCGAGGCGAACCTGTCGGGCGAACAGCCGATCGTGGTGGAAGAAGGCGCGGAAGAAGAGGTCGCCGAGGCGAGCGCCTGAGGCCCGTCTGGACGCACGATAGCGCCGGTCTGGCTTTGCCAGCGCAGCGCCTTGATGCTATGGCCATGATGCTTGATGTCGTTGCCCGTCGGCGGTAACGGCAAGAGGCGTCCGGCCCAGCACGAAAGCGTCCTGTCTTGCCTCAATCAGCTTCGAAGTCCGAGCAGGCCACGCCGCCGGCGGCTATCCTCTATATCCTGCTCACCTATATCGGCTTCACCTTTCTGGATACCTCCAGCAAGTTCCTGGTTCTTGCCGGCGTTGCGCCTTTCTTCATCGCCTGGTGCCGATTTGCAGGCCATGTCGTGCTGGTCGGCATCCTGTTTCGCGGCTGGAAGGACAGCCGGCGCTTCCTGGCCAGGAACCTGCCGGCTCACATCCTGCGCGGCGCCTTTCTTGCCGGTTCCACCGTGTTCAACATCCTGGCGCTGCGCTACCTGCAACTGGCCGAGACGACGTCGATCTATTTCTTCGGCCCGATGGTGATCACCGCGCTTGCCGGGCCGATGCTCGGCGAATGGGCGGGCTGGCGGCGCTGGCTCGCCATCTGGATCGGCTTTGTCGGCGTGCTGGTGATCGCCCGGCCGGGCGTCGGCGTGTTCGGCGTCGGCCACGTGCTGGCCTTCTGCTCCATCCTGTCGAACAGTTTCTACGTGATCATGACGCGGCGCATGTCGGCCAGCGAGACGCCGGAAAGCCTGATCCTTTTCGCCGCGCTTTCGCCGACAGTCCTGCTTTTGCCGGTGCTGCCCTTCTCGCTCACGCTCCCCGACACGCCCCTGCAATGGGTCGTCCTGGCGATGCTCGGCGTGCTCGGCGGCATCAGCCACTGGTTCCTGGTCAAGGCCTACAGCCTGGCCACCGCCACCGCGCTTGCGCCCTATCCCTATTCGCAGATGATCTGGATGATCGCCATGGGCTGGTTCGTCTTCCACCAGTTCCCCGACCATTGGACGCTGGCCGGTGCGGCCATCATCGTCTTGAGCGGCCTCTACATCGTGCATCGCGAACACCGCTTGCGCGTGCTCAACCACGCCTCGCCCGATACCGAAACGGAAGTGCTGGCGAAAAAACTTTGATTTGGCGAAAATCGATGGCATAAGCCCGATTTAAACTGTTTAAACAGTTGAACGGTTTAAATCGGGGGCGACGCTCTGGCTCAGAAAATCAAGCTTTCGACCATTGCCGATGCGCTCGGCGTCTCGACGGCCACGGTTTCGCTGGCCCTGCGCGACAGCCCGCTGGTGGCGGGCTCGACACGCGACCGCATCAAGGAACACGCCCGCGCCATCGGCTACATCTACAATCGCCGCGCCGCCTCGCTGCGCACCTCCCGCTCCGGTATCGTCGGCGTCGTCGTGCACGACATCATGAACCCGTTCTATGCCGAGATATTGCGCTCCATCGAGAGCGAGCTCGACCGCAGCCGCCAGACGTTCCTGTTGTCCAACCACTACGACCAGCTGGAAAAGCAGCGCACCTTCATCGACACGCTTCTGCAGCTCGGCGCCGACGGCGTCATCATGTCGCCGGCCATCGGCACGCCCGCGTCCGATATTTTGACGGCGGAGGAAAACGGCCTGCCGGCGGTGCTGATCGCGCGCGACGTCGAGGAAGCGCATGTGCCGGTATTCCGCGGCGACGACGCCTACGGCACGGCGCTTGCCACCAACCACCTGATTTCGCTCGGCCACAAGCGCATCGTCATGATCGGCGGCACCGAGCAGACCTCGACCGGCCACGACCGCTACCAGGGCTATGTCAACGCCATGGAAGCGGCGGGGCTGGAGGTCAAGCCGTCGTGGCGCATCGCCGGGCCGCGCACCAAGCAGGCCGGCTTCGAGGCGGCGAGCCAGTTTTTGGCGCTGAAGGACAAGCCGACCGCCGCCTGCTGCTGGAACGATCTCGTCGCCATCGGCCTGATGAACGGCATCGCCCGCGCCGGCCTCGTGCCGGGGGTCGACGTTTCGGTCACCGGCTATGACGATCTCGAAGAGGCCTCGATCGCCACGCCCGCGCTGACCACCGTCTGGAATGGCCAGCGCGAGGTCGGCCGCCGCGCCGCCAGCGCGCTTCTCGACAAGCTGAACGGCCAGACGGTGCATCGGCCGCAGGAACTGATCAAGCCGGAACTGCATGTGCGCCAATCGACCGGCAGGCCCGTCGAACGCCAATAAAAGAGACCATGCCCATGACTGCCGATCTTCGCTCCGTTACCGTGCTGGTACCGGGAAAGCTGCATCCCCATGCGGTCGAACGCATCGACCGGACCTTCAGGATGGTCTGCATCGACCGGAACGACCCGGCGCTCGTTACCGCCGACCTGCGCGATACGGTGCGCGGCATCGCCGCCTCGCCGGCCGTCGACAAGTCGTTCCTGGGCGCGGATTTCATGCGCGCGTTGCCCAATCTCGAAATCATAACCAATTTCGGGGTCGGCTATGACGGCGTCGATGCCGCCTATGCCGGAAGGAGCGGCATTGTCGTCACCAACACGCCGGACGTGCTGACCGAGGAGGTCGCGGACACCGCCGTCGGCCTGCTGATTTCCACCGTCCGCGAACTACCGCGCGCCGAGGCATGGCTGCGCGAGGGCAAGTGGCTGAGCAAGGGCAATTACCGCCAGTCGCCGCTGACGCTGCGCGGCCGCACCGTCGGCATCTTTGGGCTCGGCCGGATCGGCCTGGCCATTGCCCGCCGGCTGGAGGCGTTCGGCCTTGCCGTCGCCTACCACAACCGCCGCCCGGTCGAGGGCGTAGCCTATGCCTATCATGCGACGCTGAAGGGGCTGGCGCAGGCGGTCGATACGCTGATCTGCGTCGTTCCCGGCGGAGCTTCGACCGAAAAGGCCGTCAATGCCGAGGTGCTCGCGGCGCTCGGGAAAGACGGCGTGCTGATCAATGTCGGGCGCGGCGCCACGGTCGACGACGACGCGCTGGTCGCCGCCTTGCGCGGTAGTGTCATCGCCGCCGCCGGCCTCGACGTCTTCGCCGAAGAACCGAACGTGCCGCCGGTGCTGCTCGACGCGCCCAACATGGTGCTGTTGCCGCACATCTCCTCGGCCTCGGTCCACACCCGCCAGGCCATGGCCGACCTGTGCGTAGACAATCTGGTGTCGTGGTTTTCCGGGGGCCGTGCGCTGACCCCGGTTCCCGAGACACGGGACGTGAAGGCGAAGTAGGCGACCTACTCCGCCGCCGTGCGCGCTGCCATCCGGGCGCCGGCGTGCTGGTGAACGGCCTCGCCGAAAGCGCGGAAAATCTTCTGCGAGGCGCTGTCCGACCTCGCCCAGTATTCGGGGTGCCACTGTACGCCGACGGCAAAGGCGCGCGAGCCCTTGACCGAAATCGCTTCCACCGTGCCGTCCTCGGCCACCGCCTCGACCTGGAGCTTCGGCCCCAGCCGGTCGACGCCCTGCCGATGCACCGAGTTCACCATGATCTCGCCGGCCCCGAACACACCGGCCAGACAACTGCCGGGCTCGATGGTCACGCTCTGGCGGATGGCGAAGCGCTCGTCCTGGTTGTCGCTGACCGGCGCGCGGTGGTCGAGCGAGCCTTCCCGTTCCTGGATTTCGGTGCCGAGCGTACCGCCGAGCGCGACGTTCATTTCCTGGATGCCGCGGCAAATGGCCAGAAGCGGCACGCCGCGCTCGATGGCGCGGCGGATCAGCGGTAGCGACGTGGCGTCGCGCGCCTCGTCATAGGGGCCGTTCTTCTCGCCGGCGTCGCCGCCGTAGAGCGAGGGGTGCACGTTCGACTTCGAGCCGGTCAGCATGACGCCGTCGACGCGTCCCAGCAATTCGTCGAGGTCGAGCCGGTCGCCGAAGGAGGGCACCAGCACCGGAAACACCCCGGCGGCCGATATCGCGGCTTCCAGATATTGCTGCGGCGCGGCGTGCCAGGTGTAATTCTCGAACTGCTTTACGTCGGTCGAGACGGCGACGAGGGGCTGGGTCATGCGGATACCTGAATCGGGAAGCGTTTGTACGACTAAAATAGGCGATCCACCGTGTCATTGCCATGGCAAGTTTCGTCGGCTCCGGCTGCGCGAAACCCGCGCTTGCTTTAGCGATGCCGCGCTGGACTTGGCCCCTTCGCCGTGGTTTGTTTTGCCGAGGCTTTCCGCCGGATCGCGGTGTAACCCGGTCACGGCGGGCGGGCCTGCTTGTTTATGGATTCCGGGAGGATTTTTATGGATCGTCGTTCATTCATCAGGAAGGCCAGCGCGACCGGTGCCGGCGCTGCGGCCGCGGCGGCGGCCCTGGCGACGCCCGCCATCGCGCAATCCAATCCCAAGGTCACCTGGCGGCTGACCTCGTCGTTCCCGAAGTCGCTCGATACCGTTTATGGCGGCGCCGAAGTCATGTCGAAGATGGTTTCGGAAGCGACCGACGGCAATTTCCAGATACAGGTCTTTGCCGGCGGCGAACTCGTGCCCGGCCTGCAGGCCGCCGATGCGGCGAGCGCCGGCACGGTCGAGGTGGCGCATACGGTGGGATATTATTACTGGGGCAAGGACCCCACGTGGGCGCTGGCTTCCGACGTTCCCTTCTCGCTCAACGCGCGCGGCCGCAACGCCTGGCATTATCATGGCGGCGGCATCGACCTCTACAACGAGTTTCTGGCCAAGCAGGGCCTGTTCGGCCTGCCGGGCGGCAATACCGGCACCCAGATGGGCGGCTGGTTCCGCAAGGAAATCAACACGCTGGACGACCTCAAGGGCCTCAAGATGCGCATCGCCGGCTTTGCCGGGAGGGTGATGGAGAAGCTCGGCGCGGTGCCGCAGCAGCTTGCCGGCAGCGACGTCTACCCGGCGCTGGAGAAAGGCACCATCGACGCCGCCGAATGGGTCGGCCCCTATGACGACGAAAAGCTTGGCTTCCAGAAGGTCGCGCCTTTCTACTACTACGCCGGCTGGTGGGAAGGCGGCCCGACCGTCCACTTCATGTTCAACAAGGAGAAGTATGAAGGGCTGTCGCCGGCCTACAAGGCCTTGCTGCACACCGCCTGCCGCGCGGCGGACGCCGACATGCTGCAAAAATACGATTATGTGAACCCGCCGGCGATGCGCTCGCTGGTCGCCAACGGCGCGCAGCTTCGGCCCTTCAACCAGGAAATCCTGTCGGCCTGTTTCGACGCCGCCAACGAGATCTACGCCGAGGTGACGGCCTCCAACGCCGACTTCAGGAAGATCTGGGAATCGATCGCCGCCTTCCGCAAGGATCATTATCTGTGGCAGCAGGTCGCCGAATATAATTTCGACACCTTCATGATGATCCAGCAGCGCGCCGGCAAGCTGTAGCGGCGTGACGGCCCGTTTATTTGCGGGCGAGATACCCCCACCCCTAACCCCTCCCCACAAGGGGGAGGGGGATTCTGCCGCGGCGCTCCCGCTCTCCCTCCCCCTTGTGGGGAGGGGTTAGGGGTGGGGGTACAGCGCCATAATTTTCAATTGAAGCTCGGTGGCTGCGACAGGTCCGGGGTCGCCGGGGCGGTGGGTTTGGCTGGGGCGCCGAAGTTCGGCGGCGTGGAAAGGTCGGGCGTGGCAGGAGCCTGCTTGTTCGTTGCCGGCTGCTTTGAGCCCAGCGGCTCCAGCGTCAGCACCGGTAGGTCGGGCATCTTGATCTCGACGCTGTTCGGGTCGACGACCTTGCCCTTGTAGTGGGTGACCATGCCGGGTAGCATGATGGTGATCACCACCATCAATATCTGGATGCCGACGAACGGCACCGCGCCCCAATAGATCTGCCCGGTCGTCACCGGTTCTATGCGCCTGCCGGTGATGCGGTCGAGGTAGGGTACGCGTGCGGCCACCGAGCGCAGATAGAACAGTGCGAAGCCGAAGGGCGGATGCATGAAGCTGGTCTGCATGTTGATGCCGAGCAGCACGCCGAACCAGATCAGATCGATGCCCAGCTTTTCGGCCGCCGGCGCCAGCAGCGGCACGATGATGAACGCGAGTTCGAAGAAATCGAGGAAGAAGGCGAGGAAGAAGACGAGCAGATTGACGACGATGAGGAAGCCGACCTCGCCGCCCGGCAGCGATACCAGCAGGTGCTCGACCCACAAATGGCCGTTGACGCCGTAGAAAGTCAGCGAGAACACCCGGGCGCCGATGAGGATGAACATCACGAAGGCCGACAGCCGCGTGGTGGAATGCAGCGCCTGCCGGACCAGGTCGAACGACAGCCGCTTCTTGATCGCCGCCATGACGAGCGCGCCCACCGCCCCCATCGCGCCGCCCTCGGTCGGTGTGGCGATGCCGAGGAAGATGGTGCCGAGCACCAGGAAGATCAGCGCCAGCGGGGGGATCAGCACGATCACCACCTGCTGCGCCAGCCGCGACATGGCGTTGATGTCGAAGGCCTTGTCGGCGAGCGCGACCAGATAGATGAAGACGATGCCGGCGGCGGCACCCAGGATTTCGGCATTCGTGCCATGCGCCGGCTCGAGGTAGCGGTAGGCGGCGTAGCCGGCCAGTATGGTGGCGGCAAGGGCTGCGATCAGCGACAGCACGCCATGGCCGAGCGTGCGCGCTTCCTTGGGCAGCGCCGGCACCATTTTCGGCCGCACGATCGAAACGATCAGCACATAGCTCATATAGAGCCCGGTGAGCACGAGGCCGGGGATCAGCGCGCCCTTGTACATGTCGCCGACCGAGCGGCCCAGCTGGTCGGCCAGCACGATGAGGACGAGCGAGGGCGGGATGATCTGCGCCAGCGTGCCCGAGGCGGCGATGACGCCGGAAGCGAGCCGCCGGTCGTAGCCGTAACGCAGCATGATCGGCAGCGAGATCAGCCCCATGGCGATGACCGAGGCGGCGACCACTCCGGTGGTGGCGGCCAGCAGCGCGCCGACGATGATGACGGCGTAGGCGAGCCCGCCGCGGATCGGCCCGAACAGCTGGCCGATGGTGTCGAGCAGGTCCTCGGCCATGCCGGAGCGCTCCAGCACGATGCCCATGAAGGTGAAGAAGGGAATCGCCAGCAGCGTCTCGTTGGCCATGACGCCGCCGTAGAAACGGTCGGGAAGCGCGGTCAGCAGCGGCCACGAAAGGTTGATGGTGCCGCTGGAATAGGGGGCGAGTTCGACGCCGATGAAGAAGAACAGGAGGCCGTTGGCGGCAAGCGCGAAGGCGACGGGATAGCCGATCAGCATGAACACGATCAGCGAGCAGAACATGATCGGAGCCATGTTCTGGGCGATGAGTTCCATCATCCGCGCACCTCGTCGGCCAGTGTCTCGGCCTCGAGCTTGGCCTGTTCATGGGAGGAGACGAACGGGTTGGGGTCGTCCATCCTGCCGCGCATGACCGCGATCTTCTTGATGATCTCGGAGACGCCTTGCAGGGCGAGCAGCAGAAAGCCGGCCAGAAGCAGCGCCTTGGCCGGCCAGATGATGAGGCCGCCGGCATTGGTCGACATCTCGCCGCTCCTCACCGAGCGGGCGACATAGGGCACTAGGTAAACGCTCATCAGCACCGCGAACGGCATCAGGAAGAAGATGTGGCCGAAAAGGTCGATCCAGTGCTGCACGCGCCGCGAGAACAGGCCGTAGACGATGTCGATGCGGATATGCTCGTTCTGCTTCAGCGTATAGGCGGCGGCCAGCAGGAAGGCGCCGCCGTAGAGATACCACTGCAGTTCCAGCCAGGCGTTCGAGGACATGTCGAAGGTTTTGCGGATGATGGCGTTGCCGGCGCTGACGACGATGGAGACGAGGATCAGCCACGACACCCATTTGCCGACGAATTCGTTCAGCCGGTCGATGGCGCCGGCAAGCCGCAGCAGCAGTGTCATGCGCGGGTCGAGGATCATCGCGGCGACGATGAACAGGGCGATGGCGGTGAGGGTAAGCAAGACGGGTGACGTATAAAGGGCGGTGAAGAAGCCCATCCGGTTCCTCCCTTTCGGGTGGCGCGCGGCTTTTCGATTTTTCTCCGGCGCGCCTTGTCGAGCGGTATGCCGCGCGCGGAAGGTCAGGTCAACATAAGCAGCGGCGTTTCAGGGAACCTTGGCGTCACGGCCGGGCGCTGTCAGCACCAGCATGGCGACAAGCAGGAAATACATCCACGCATCGCGCCATTCGATCGGGAAATAGCCTGCCCACAGCGACTCGCCCATGCCGAAGGCGGCAGCGCCGAAGGCGGCGCGCAGCGGCGACAGGAAGCCGCCGACGGCGGTGACGAACAGGATTTTCAGCCCGTAGGTCAGTCCCTCGCCAAAGCCGATATTGCCGTAGTAGAGCCCGGCCATGATGCCGGCCAGCGCCGCGCACAGCGCGCCGCCCAGCACGGCGGCATGGAAGATGCCGCCGGGGTCGACGCCGCAAAGGGCGGCGGTCAAGGGGTCTTCGCACACGGCGCGCCATTTGCGGCCGAAGCCCGACCGCGCCAGCAGCCACCCCGTCAGCGCCACCACCGCCACGACGACGGCGCAGTCGGTGAGCTGGATCGCCGTCAGCGTCGCCCTGAACGCCTTGTCTTCGGCAAACACCACCGGCTGGGCCAGCATCGGCGGCAGCCAGAAGTCGTGTGTGTCGGCGGCGATGCGCGAAAGCTCCGTCAGAACCAGAAGAACGCCGAGCGTGGCGGCGACGATGGTGTTGGGCGAGCGCCCGGCAAGCGGCTGGAACACGCGGCGCGACAGCACGAGGCCGAGCAGCATTGCGTAGGCGAGCGCCGCCGCGATGCCGAGCGCGATCGCTGCCGTCAGCGTCAGCCACAGGCTGTCGTAGCCCCAGACGGCGGTCAGGATCATCGTATGACCGCAAAAGGCGAAAACCGCGCCGTAGGCGAGGTTGATGCGGCGCAGAACCCCGTTGGTGAGCGCATAGCCGAAGGCGAGCAGCGCGTAGAGCGCCCCCGAATGCAGCCCGTTGAGAACCTGCTGGAGGAAATAGAGCATCCGCCGCGCCTGGCCCTTGAAGACGGTCGATGAGGTACAGGGTGCCTATGCTAATATAACTTGTCAAACATAATATACCGGTTAGATTTTAAAGGATGACGGTTTCCTGGATATCCCATCGCTTCGCCGGTGGCCTGCTGGCGCTCGATACGGCGAACACGGTCGTGCTGCGTATCGATCCGCAAAAGACCTTCGACCGTTTCGAGGATGCGGCCGAGATCGCGCGCTTCGCCGAAGCGGCAAGCGATTTTCGCGCGGCCGAGCTCGGTGGCCGGCGGCTGGAAGCGCGGGAGCCGGAAAGGATCGCACCGGTGGTGCTTTCGATCCGCGAGGCGGTCGACCGCCTGTTCAGGAACGCCGTGCGCCACGGCGGGATCGACACCGCCGGCCTGCCGTCCCTGCTTGAGGCCTGCGCGGCGGGGCTGGCGGGCACGAGGGAAACCATCGGCTGGCCGGCGGCGCCTTTCGGCGATCCGGCGACGCCCATCGCCCTCGAGGCGGCCCTTGCCGTTTCCGCCTTGTCGCTGCTCGCGCCGGGAATGCTGGAGCGGCTGAAGATCTGCCCGAACTGCGGCTGGCTGTTTCTCGACAGGAGCCGCAATTCGAGCCGCCTGTGGTGCGACATGACGGTCTGCGGCAACCGGCGCAAGGCAAGCCGCCACTACCATCGCCGCCGGGCGCAGAGGGAGATGGACGATGTATAGGTCGAAATTTCTTCTACCCGCCTTGATGATGGCTGCCGCACTGGCGCTGGGCGCTTGCCGCGACACTGGCAAGGAAGCGCTGTTCGAGATCACCGGCCGGCTGGTCGTGTTCAACTACCGCGAGGCCATGCTCACCTATATCGTGACGCTGAAGCCGCTGAAGCCGATCGAGGCGGGGCAGGTGGCGGTCACGACCATGGACAACCCAGCCGGCGGCGAGCCGCTGGTGTTCTCGCAGAAACTGTTTCCCGGCCACACGAAGGTGACGATCGAGAGCCCGCCGCTGGAATGCGTGGTCAAGGAGCGCTCCTACAAGGTGGCGATCCGCATCCAGGGGGCCGACGGCAGGCTGTTGCAGGATATCGAGACCACGATGGTTTCGGCGCAGGACGAGGACATGCTGCCCGACCGACCGCTGGTCGTCGGCCCCGGCTACCAGCCCAATCCCGAGCTGAAGGGCCACCCGGACGGCAGGCTGCCGGGCGGGCGCGGCGTCGCCTGCCCGGTGTCGGGCTGACGGCAGCGACGCCGGCAAGCCTCGATTTTGTTTGACCAGTCCGGTATGGAGGGCAAGACTGAAAGCCGGATTTCGACGCGAGCCGTGATTCACCCCTCCGGTCTTCGCAGGAAAATGCCTGATGACGTTGCATGAAGTCGCGCTCGACGACAAATTCGACCTCGCCAAGGAGCGCGTCTTTCTTTCCGGCGCGCAGGCGGTGGTGCGTATGCTGCTGATGCAGCGCGAGCGCGACCGGCAGGCGGGGCTCGCCACCGCCGGCTTCGTTTCCGGCTATCGCGGCTCGCCGCTCGGCGGGCTCGACCTGCAACTGTGGAAGGCCAAGGGCCAGCTTGCCGGTTCCGATATCGTCTTTCAGCCCGGCCTGAACGAGGAACTCGCCGCCACCGCCTGCTGGGGCTCGCAGCAGGCCGAAGTGCTGGGCGAGGGCAAGTACGATGGCGTCTTTTCGCTCTGGTACGGCAAGGGGCCGGGCGTCGACCGTTCCGGCGACGTCTTCCGCCACGCCAACCTTGCCGGCTCCTCGAAGCATGGCGGCGTGCTGGCGCTCATGGGCGACGACCACATGGCCGAATCGTCCACCAACGCGCACGCCACCGAGTTCGCCTTCGTCGACGCGATGGTGCCGATCCTCAACCCGGCAGGCGTGCAGGAAATCATCGACTACGGCCTCTACGGTTTCGCGCTGTCGCGCTTTTCCGGCACGTGGGCCGCGATCAAATGCGTCAAGGACAACGTCGAATCGACGGCCTCTGTCGATGCCTCGCTTGACCGCCTCGGCATCGTCACGCCGGACTTCGAGATGCCGCCGGGCGGCCTAAACATCCGCAACGAAATCGACTTCCTCGGCCAGGAAGAGCGGCTACACGAATATAAGCGCGCCGCCGTCAGCGCCTTCATCCATGCCAACGGGCTGAACCGGCTGGTCTACAAGGGCGGCCGTGCGCCGCGCATCGGCATCATCACCGTCGGCAAGAGCTATCTCGATGTGCGCCAGGCGCTGGACGACCTCGGCATCGACGAGGCCGAAGCGGCCCGGCTCGGCGTCAGCCTGTTCAAGGTCGGCTGCCCGTGGCCGCTCGACTACCGGCACATCGCCGATTTCGCGCGCGGCCTCGAAACCGTGGTCGTGGTGGAGGAAAAGCGCTCGCTGATCGAGGTGCAACTGCGCGAAAACCTCTATGGAACGGCCATCCAGCCGAAAATCGTCGGCAAGAAGGACGAGCGCGGCGACTGGCTGTTCCCGGCCAAGGGTGCGCTTGACCCCAACGACATCGCCATCGCGCTGGGTGAGCGCATCCTGGCGACGATCGGCCATTCGGAGGCGATTGCCGCGCGCGTCGCCAACTTGCGCCAGTTCCAGGCGATGCTCGCCGATACCGTCGACGTCGGCTCGCGCACGCCCTTTTTCTGCTCCGGATGCCCGCATAATTCGTCGACCAAGGTGCCGGAAGGCTCGGTCGCCGCCGCCGGGATCGGCTGCCACTTCATGGCGTTGTGGATGGACCGCTCGACCGTCGGCTTCACCGCCATGGGCGGGGAGGGGGCGCAATGGGTCGGCCAGGCGCCGTTCTCGAAGCGCGATCACCTTTTCCAGAATCTCGGCGACGGCACCTATAACCACTCCGGTGTGCTCGCCATCCGCTTCGCGCTGGCAAGCAGCGCCAACATCACCTTCAAGATCCTCTATAACGATGCCGTGGCCATGACCGGCGGCCAGCCGCACGAGGGCGGGCTGACGGTCGACATGATCGCGCGGCAGGTGCGCGCCGAAGGCGTCGAGCGCATCGCCGTCGTCACCGACGATCCGGAAAAATATGCCGGCCGCGTCACCTTCCCGGAGCATGTCAGCGTCCATCACCGCGAGGAACTGGACCACGTGCAGCGCGACCTGCGTGGGGTCAAGGGCGTGTCGGTGCTGCTCTACGACCAGACCTGCGCGGCCGAAAAGCGCCGCCGCCGCAAGCGCGGCGCCTATCCCGACCCGGACAAGCGCGTCTTCATCAACGAACTGGTCTGCGAGGGCTGTGGCGACTGCGGGGTGAAATCGAACTGCGTTTCCGTACAGCCGGTGGAAACCGAATTCGGCCGTAAGCGGCGCATCGACCAGTCCTCCTGCAACAAGGACTTTTCCTGCGTCGACGGCTTCTGCCCGTCCTTCGTCACCGTGCATGGCGCCAGGACGCGCAAGGCCGGCGGGATCGCCGGCAACGTCGATCCGCTGGACGGCGTGACCGAACCCGCGCCGTTCCTGCTCGGGCGCGACGGCTGGTCGGCCATCATCGACGGCGTCGGCGGCACCGGCGTCGTCACCGTCGGCGCCATCCTCGGCATGGCGGCGCATCTGGAAGGCAAGGGCTGCGGCATGATCGACATGGCCGGCCTCGCCCAGAAGGGCGGCTCGGTGTTCACCCATGTCCGCATCGCGGCTTCGCCGCAGGACATCCACGCCATCCGCGTCTCGGCCGGCAAGGCCGACCTCGTACTGGGCTGCGACCTCGTGGTGTCGGGCGCGAAGAAGGTGCTGGCGGCGGTCCGCGAAAATCACACGCTGTTCCTGGTCAACACCGCCGAGGTGATGCCGGGCGAGTTTACCCGGCAGGCGGATTTCTCGCTGCCGGTCGAGAGGCTGAAGAAGGCGATCCGCGCTGCCGCCGGTGACGCCAAGGCGCATTTCTTCGACGCCAGCCGCACCGCCACCGCCTTGTTCGGCGATTCGCTCGGCGCCAACATGTTCCTGCTTGGTTTCGCCTTCCAGCATGGCGGCCTTCCGTTGTCGGCTGAGGCCATCGAAAAGGCGATCGAGCTCAACGGCCAGGCGGTCGCCATGAACGTCGCGGCTTTCCGCTGGGGCCGGCGCGCCGCGCAGGAACCCGGTTTCGTGCGCGACCTGGCGAACAAGTCCGGCGGCACCTCCCAGGGCACGAAGCCTGCGGAAACGCTGGACGAACGGATCGCCCGCCGCGTGGCCTTCCTCACCGCCTACCAGAATGCGGCCTACGGCAAGCGCTACGCCGACCGCATCGCCGTCCTTCGCGCCATCGAGGATCGCGCGGTCCCCGGGTCCACCGTGGTCACGGCGCTTGCGGTGGAGAACCTGTTCAAGCTGATGGCCGTCAAGGACGAGTACGAGGTGGCGCGGTTGTACACGGATGGCTCGTTCGCCCGCCAGTTGTCGGAACAGTTCCAGAGCTACGAACGCCTTGAGTTTCATCTCGCGCCGCCGATCCTCGGGCGCCGCGACAGCGAAGGAAAGCCGAGGAAATCGAACTTCGGCCCATGGATGATGAAGGCGTTTCGCGTACTCGCCTCCCTCAAGGGGCTGCGCGGGACTCCGCTCGATCTGTTCGGCTATAGCGCCGAGCGGCGGCTGGAGAAGAAGCTGTTGGCGCAGTACGAAGGCGATCTCGACCTCATCGCCGACCGGCTCGCACCCGCCACGGTCGAGGCGGCGGCAGGCCTCGCCGCGGTGCCGCAGATCATCCGCGGCTATGGCCATGTGAAGCTCGCCGCCATCGAAAAAGCCTCGCCCGAGCGCGAGAGGCTGATCGCCCGGCTGGTGGGTGAAACGGCTTTACCGAACCTTCAGGCTGCGGAGTAAAAAGATACTGCTTGTTTACCTGGATCGTGAATTCGTCCGGTTTACAAGAGTTTCCGGCAAGTTCTTGCACGGGTTAGGCAAGGTTCTAAGCCTTTCTTAAGGCGAATAGGCCACATTCAGGCTCCCAGTGCGGGAACGAACGTGGCCGTAAGCAAGAAAACAGAACTGCCGGATGACGTCTACATCCCGTTCGTGGAAACCCTTTTTCGCGACCGCTTTACCCTTGCCATCGGTCTTGCGGCGCAATCCGTCCTGATCACCCTGGTCTGGACGAAGACCGGCAATCCCGCCTATCTTGCTGTGGTGCTGTCCCTGCTGGGCGTGGGCCTGCTGCGCGTCCTGGACATGCGCAAATTCGCCACGCTGCCGCCGCTCACGACGCGCGCGCAGGCCCGCAAGCGTGAAAACCGCTATATCGTGCTGGGCGCCATGCACGGCGCGGTGCTGGGCATGTTCTGCCTGATCGCCATTACCTCGGCCACCGACAATTTCTCCGAGACGGCGGCTGTCTGTATCGCGCTGGCGACGGCGCTCGGCATTGCCGGCCGCAACTACGGCTCCCCGCGCATGGTGATCACGCTGATCGTCGCGCTGACAGGCCCGATGGCCCTCGGCTTCATCCTGCGTGGCGATTTCTATCACGTTACGCTCGGCCTGCTTTCGACTCCGTTCCTGCTTGCGGTCCACCGCTACGCCCATACCATCCGCGATGCGCTGTTCTCGGCGATTTCGGCCGAAAAGCGCGCCAACAGCATCGCCGAACGCTTCAACCGTGCGCTCAACACCATGTCGCATGGCCTCGTGATGCTGGGTCCCGACGGCCGCGTCGTGGTGGCCAACGCGGAAGCCGCGCACTTGATGTCGCTGAAGGGGGCGGACGCGCTGCTTGGCCGTTCCGTGCACTCGCTGCTGATGCGCGGCGTCGCCGGCCGCATGTTGACGGCGAAGGATTGCTTCTATGTCGAGGCGCAACTGACGCGGGCGCTGCGAGAGGGCAGGGATCGCAAGATCCTCGTCGGCTTTTCCAACGGCCAGCATTTCGAGTTTTCGGCGCGCGAGGGCAGCCAGGAACTGGGCGTCATCACCTTCGAGGACGTCACGGCGCGCGTCGAGGCCGAAGAGAAAATCCGCTTCATGGCGCGGTTCGACAGCCTCACCGGCCTCGCCAACCGCGCCTATTTCCACGAAACGGTTTGCGAATCCATTGCCACGGGCGACCAGAACCGCCTCTGTGGCCTTGCCGCTTTCGACCTCGACGATTTCAAGAGCGTTAACGACACGCTCGGCCACCCCATCGGCGACGGCCTGATCTACGCGGTCGCCGAGCGGCTGGCGGCGTTCTCGGCTCCCGGCGTCACCATCAGTCGCTTCGGCGGCGACGAGTTCATGGTCTTTTTCGACCGCATCGAGGACGAGACCCACCTCGCCTCGCTGATGGACGCCATTTTCGCCGGCCTGCAGGGCGAGATCGACGTTGCCGGCCATTGCCTGCGCATCCAGGCCAGCGCCGGCGTGGTGCTGTCGCCGGTCGCCGGCACCCACGTCGACGAGATGATCGTGAAGGCCGACCTGGCGCTCTACGAGGCCAAGGACCTCGGCAAGAACAACTGGCGCCTGTTCGAAACCGCGATGGACGAGGCCTTCCGCGACAAGCAGTTGCTTAAGGCGGATTTGCGCGCCGCCGTCGAGGCGGGCGGCCTGCGTGTCGTCTACCAGCCGATCGTCTCGATGAGCACCATGCGAATAGCGAGCTGCGAGGCGCTGTGCCGCTGGGACCACCCCGAACTCGGCCCGGTTTCGCCGGCCGTGTTCATCCCCCTTGCCGAAGAGATCGGCATCGTCTCCGACATCAGCACCTTCATGCTGCAGACGGCCTGCGGCGAATGTGTCCACTGGCCCGACCAGACCAGCGTTTCGGTGAACCTTTCGGCCAAGGATTTCCGCAACCGCGACGTGGTGCAGAAGGTGCGCGACGCACTGGCTCTTTCCGGGCTCGCCCCGCATCGCCTCGAGATCGAAGTGACCGAGACCGCGTTGCTCGACGACAAGTCGGCGACCAGCGACCTCATCCGCGAGATCAAGGCGCTGGGCGTGAAGATCGCCCTTGACGATTTCGGCACCGGCTATTCGAGCCTGAGCTACTTGCACAAGCTGCCGCTCGACAAGGTCAAGATCGACCGCAGCTTCCTCATGGACGTCACCGGCAATTCCCGCTCGCTGAAGCTGCTCAAGGGTGTCGTCGACATGTCGCGCCAGCTCGGCCTCAACGTCACGGTGGAGGGTGTGGAGACGTTCGACCAACTGAAGATCCTGTCGAAGCAGATCCACCCCGATCTGCTTCAGGGCTTCCTGTTCGGCTCGGCGCTCAGCGCCTCCGGCATCAAGACGATGTCGAACACGATCTGGCCGTTCGCCGACAAGATGAAGGCACCCAAGCGCCTCGTCGAAGGCTGAAAGGCGTCGGTCGGCATCCCATCTTCCTTGTCCGGTAGGCCCGCTCTGCCCGGCTGTCGTGCGCCGTGAGGAGCCATGATGGGAAGAAGTGCTTCGTATTTTACTAAATTTTAATATTTTGTTAACCTTAACATAGAGTAAACAAGGTCTCTTTCATTTAAATCTTTACACACGCCCCCGTTTTGCCTGACGCTTGGATGCGGCGGTGGTACGGGGATTCTGACATGGATACGCGGCAAATGACGCTTGGCGGGAGGGCAGACGGGGATGAAGTTCACCCGGATGCCTCGAGCCTTGCGAGCAAGGTGTTTTCCCTTCTCGAAAGGGTGGAATACCGGCGGTGCGACAAGGGCGAGGACCTCGAAGACATCTATCGTCTTCGCTACAAGGCCTACCGCTGGAACGACATGGTGCCGGACGACGAACGTCACATCATCAGCGACGATCTCGACCTGGCGCCCAATGTCTATCGGTTCGGCATCTATGTCGACCAACGGCTCTTGAGCACGATGCGCATCCACCACGTCACGGCCGACTATCCGATGTCGACCTCGACCAAGGCGTTCGGCGACGTCGTGCAGCCGATGCTCAAGCAGGGCAAGACGTTCGTCTGCATGAGCCGCTTCGCCTCCGATCCGGAGTGGACCCGCGTCTATCCGCAGCTTGCCTATGTGACGCTCAGGCTGGCCGGCATGGCCTGCTTCTATTTCGGCGCTTCCTACGGGCTGTCCACGGTGCGCGAGGATCACGCCGGCTTCTATCGCCGCATCTATTATTCGGAACAGATCGGCGAAGCCCGGCCTTATCCGGGCGTGGTCAACAGGGTCGTGCTGTTTCGCACCAACGCCTATGCCAACGAAGCCCGCTACTATGCGCGCTTCCCCTTCTTCCGTTCGACACCGATGGAGCGGCGGCTGCTGTTCGCCCGGCCGGCGGCCGGCGAACTCGCGCCGCTCACCATCCTGCCCACCGCCAAATATTACCGCGAGGCGGCCTGAGTCGGACCGCTGTCATGGCAATGGCGCAAGACGGCATCGCGCGCTTTTGAACGCCTGCCGTGGAGCCTTTGGCCGCGCCGATCGTTGCGCAGTGGGACCGCCGTCGAAACCGGCGGTCCATGTCCTGAGCGGAGCCGAACATGACCATTTCCACCTTGACACTCACGCCGCTGATCTCGCTGATCGCGGGTGTCCTCATCCTGGTGATGCCGCGCCTGTTGAACTACATCGTGGCGCTCTACCTGATCGTCGTCGGCCTCATCGGCCTTTTCCCGAATCTCGCGCACTGAGGGGACGGGCCGGCCGGCCAACGAATCTATATCGGGGATACGTGTCGGTGCGGCATCACAACCATTGCCCTTGACGCGGCTTTTCGCTATGTGCGCAGAAACGATATTCGGAGGGCATATGCATGGCTGACCACACCCCGACCGGTCCGGTCGAACTGGGCGCTAGTATGGATTACCCCGAGCATGAGCGCACCTTCCACGGGTTCGTCATGCTCGCCAAGTACGGCACGCTGTTTTGTGCCGCTACGCTCATCGCCATGGCGTTCGGCTTCTTCACCACGGCCGGCTTCGTTTCGGCGACTATTCTTTTCCTCCTCATCATGGTCGTAGGCGGTTATCTCCTCCGCTAGGCCGTTCCTGAACCTTTCCATGCGCTGTCGCGGGCGCGGGCCGGCACCTCGCCGGACTTGAAGCGCCAGCAGAAAGGGATCCTGCGGTGGGCCAGACGATATTCATTCCGCGTGAGGTGGACGCGAGCGAAACCCGCGTGGCGGGGTCGCCCGACACGGTGAAACGGCTTGCCGGGCTCGGCTTCGACGTCATCGTGGAGAAGGGCGCGGGCACCTCGTCGCGCATCACCGACGAGGACTTCGCCAAGGCGGGCGCGACGATCGGCAAGGCCTCGGATGCCGGCAAGGCCGACGTGGTGCTGAAGGTCCGCCGCCCGACCGATGCCGAACTGAAGGGCTACAAGAAGGGTGCCGCGGTGTTCGCCACCATGGACCCCTACGGCAACGACGCGGCCGTCGCCTCGATGGCCAAGGCCGGAATCACCGCCTTTTCCATGGAATTCATGCCGCGCATCACCCGCGCGCAATCGATGGACGTTTTGTCCTCGCAGGCCAATCTCGCCGGCTACCAGGCGGTGATCGACGCCGCCGCCGAGTATGACCGCGCCTTGCCGATGATGATGACGGCGGCCGGCACCGTTCCGGCTGCTAAAGTGTTCGTCATGGGAGCGGGCGTCGCCGGCTTGCAGGCCATCGCCACGGCGCGCCGTCTTGGCGCGGTGGTGACTGCGACCGACGTTCGCCCCGCCGCCAAGGAACAGGTCGCCTCGCTGGGCGCCAAGTTCATCGCCGTCGAGGACGAGGAGTTCAAGGCAGCCGAGACGGCGGGCGGCTACGCCAAGGAAATGTCGAAGGAATACCAGGCCAAGCAGGCGGCGCTGACGGCCGAGCACATCGCCAAGCAGGACATCGTCATCACCACGGCGCTGATCCCCGGCCGCCCCGCGCCAAAACTGGTTTCGGCCGCGGTCGTGGCTTCGATGAAGCCGGGTTCGGTGCTGGTCGACCTCGCGGTCGAGCGCGGCGGCAATGTCGAGGGTGCGGTGCCGGGTAAGGTCGCCACCACGGAGGGCGGCGTCAAGATCGTCGGCCACCTCAACGTGCCGGGCCGCATCGCCGCCTCGGCTTCGCTGCTCTACGCCAAGAACCTCTACACCTTCCTTGAGACGATGGTCGACAAGGCGGCGAAGACGTTCGCCATCAACCGCGACGACGAACTGGTCAAGGCGACGATGCTGACCGACGGCGGCGCAGTCGTGCATCCGGCCTTCGCCAAGGCGGCCGTGACGCCGGAAAAACCGCATGTCGAACCGGCGGCCATCCCGGCCAGGACGCTGGTGGCCGACGCTTCGCCTGCCAAGGCCAAGGCAAAGAAGCCGGCCGTGGCGAAAAAGCCCTCGGCTAAATCGACGAAGGGGAGCGCGTGATGGAAGCCCTGCAGAAAGCGCTGGACCAACTCGACCAGGCATCCGCCGCCGTGCGCATGGCCTTGCAGGATTTCGAGGCTTCCGGCGCGGCCGATGCCGCTGGCGGCGCCGCGCATGCGCTGTCGGGCGGAGCGATCGACCCGTTCGTGTTCCGCTTCGCCATCTTCGTGCTGGCGATCTTCGTCGGCTACTACGTGGTCTGGTCGGTGACGCCGGCGCTGCATACGCCGCTGATGGCCGTCACCAACGCCATTTCCTCGGTCATCGTCGTCGGCGCGCTGCTGGCCGTCGGCGCTTCGGCGGCCGGCGCTGCGACCGGCTTCGGTTTCGTGGCCCTGGCCCTGGTGTCCGTCAACATCTTCGGCGGCTTCCTGGTCACCCAGCGCATGCTCGCCATGTACAAGAAGAAGGACAAGTGACGTGTCGCTGAACCTCGCTTCCTTCCTCTATCTCGTTTCCGGCATCCTGTTCATCCTGGCGCTGCGTGGCCTGTCGCACCCGACCACCAGCCGCAAGGGCAACACCTACGGCATGATCGGCATGGCGATCGCCATCGTCACCACACTGGCGCTGGCGGTGCCTTCCCCCGGCGGCTTCGGCCTGATCGTGCTCGGCCTTGCCATCGGCGGCGCCGTGGGCGCGTTCATCGCGCGCCGCATCGCCATGACCGCGATGCCGCAGCTGATCGCCGCCTTCCACAGCCTCGTCGGCCTTGCCGCCGTCATGGTGGCCGCCGCCGCGATCTACGCGCCGCATGCATTCGGCATTGGCGAGATCGGCTCCATCCATGGGCAGGCGCTGGTCGAAATGAGCCTTGGCGTCGCTATCGGCGCCATCACCTTCACCGGTTCGGTCATCGCCTTCCTCAAGCTCGACGGCCGCATGTCGGGCAAGCCGATCCTGCTGCCGGCGCGCCATGCGATCAACATCGTCCTCGCCTTGGCGCTGGTGGTGCTGATCGTGACGCTCGTCGGCACCGAATCGAAATTCATCTTCTGGCTGATCGTGGCGGCCTCGCTGCTGCTCGGCGTGCTGCTGATCGTGCCGATCGGCGGCGCCGACATGCCGGTCGTCATCTCGATGCTGAACTCGTACTCCGGCTGGGCGGCGGCGGCGCTGGGCTTCACACTCGGCAACCTGGCGCTCATCATCACGGGCGCGCTGGTGGGCTCTTCGGGCGCCATCCTGTCCTACATCATGTGCAAGGGCATGAACCGCTCCTTCATCTCCGTCATCCTCGGCGGCTTCGGTGGCGACACGGCCGCCGCCGGCGGCGATGACGGCATCGAGCGTACCGTCAAGCAGGGCTCGGCCGACGACGCCGCCTACCTGATGATGAACGCGCAGAAGGTCATCATCGTGCCTGGCTACGGCATGGCGGTGGCGCAGGCCCAGCACGCGCTGCGCGAAATGGCCGACAAGCTGAAGGCCAATGGCGTGGAAGTGAAATACGCCATCCACCCGGTCGCTGGCCGTATGCCCGGCCACATGAACGTGCTTCTGGCCGAGGCCAACGTGCCTTATGACGAGGTGTTCGAACTGGAGGACATCAACTCAGAGTTCGCACAGGCCGACGTCGCCTATGTTATCGGGGCCAATGACGTAACGAACCCCGCCGCGCGCGACGACAAGTCGTCGCCGATCTACGGCATGCCGATCCTCGACGTCGACAAGGCGCGCACCTGCCTGTTCGTCAAGCGCTCGCTCGGCTCCGGCTATGCCGGCATCGACAACACGCTGTTCTACAAGGACGGCACCATGATGCTGCTCGGCGACGCCAAGAAGATGACGGAAGACATCGTCAAGGCGATGGAGCACTGAGGTTTCGGGGGCCGGCTCAGCCGGCCCTTTGCTTTTGTGCAGCTCGGCCCGCTTGCCGGCGCCGATGTCACAAGCCTGTAATGCACGGCGTCTAGGCGGATCGCGTCACGCAATCCTGCCTGGAGCATTTCATGAAAATCGTTCTCTCCGCCCTCGCGGCTCTTTTCCTGAGCAGCACCGCCGGCTTCGCCGCGGATTATGTCGCCCTGGCGGACCACCCGCAGCCGGCCGACGACGGCAGCGAATTCTATACGGCCATCGAGATCCCGGCCGGCGGCTTCACCAAATATGAGATCGACGTCGATACCGGCCACATCGTCGTGGACCGCTTCGTCTCCATGCCGGTCGCCTATCCGGCGAATTACGGCTCCATCACCAGTTCACTGGGCGGCGACGGCGATCCGCTCGACGCGCTCGTCTACACGCGCGAGCCGATCGCGCCCGGCGCGGTCATCCGCGTGCGTCCCATCGGCGTGCTCAAGATGATCGACGGCGGCGAGGTGGACGACAAGATCGTCGCGGTGCCGGTTTCCAAGGTCGACCCGACTTATGAGGCGATCAAGGAAGTCTCGGACCTTCCCAGGATCGAGCAGGAGCGCCTGCAGGCCTTCTTCGCCGTCTACAAGAACATTCCCGAGGGCAGCAAGAAGGTCGAACTCAAGGGCTTCGAGGCGGCCGAGAAGGCCAAGGGTGAAATTGCCTCGGCGCTCAAGGCCTATTCGGAAAAGAAGTAGCCGCGCAACTGGCGTGATGCCCTTGGCCTCGCGCCTCTCCGCCGGCCGTGACGCGGACTGAATGGCGTCAGCCGGCGGAGGTATCCGCTACCGGCGTCCACAGGATATCCTCGATGCGGGCGGCTCCCGCTGCCAGCATCACCAGGCGGTCGAAGCCGAGCGCCACGCCGCTGGCGTCGGGCATGATGGCCAGCGCCGCCAGAAAATCCTCGTCGATCGGGTAGCGCTCGCCATAGATGCGCTCCTTCTCGTCCATGTCGGCCTCGAAGCGCTTGCGCTGCTCGACCGGGTCGGTGAGTTCGCCGAAACCGTTGGCCAGTTCCACGCCGCAGCAATAAAGCTCGAAGCGCTCGGCCACGCGCGGATCGTGCAGGGCCGGGCGCGCCAGCGCCGCCTCGCTGATCGGATATTCGTAAAGCACGGTCGCCCGCCCCATGCCGAGATTGGGTTCGACGCATTCCACCATGACGCGGCTGTAAAGGTCGGTCCAGCTGTCGTCGGGCGCAGTGCGCAGGCCAGCCTTGACCAGCGCGGCGTTGAGCGCATCCCGGTAGGTCGCACCGTTGGCGGCGACGGTGGCCAGAAGGTCGATACCAGCATGACGCTGGAAGGCATCGGCCACGGTCAGCCGTTCGGGTTCAGCGTAAGGGTCGGCCTCGCGGCCCCGGAAGGAAAAGCGCGCGGTGCCCGCCTGCTCGGCGGCAAGCCGCAGAAGCGCCGCACAGTCTTCCATCAGGCTCTCGTAGCTTTCGCCGGCGCGATACCACTCCAGCATGGTGAATTCAGGATGGTGCAGGGCGCCGCGCTCGCGGTTGCGCCACACCGGCCCCAGGCTGAAGATGCTCTGCTCGCCGGCCGCCAGCAGTTTCTTGCAGGAAAATTCAGGCGAGGTGTGCAGATAGAGTGGCGCAAGCGTCGCATCGGGCCGGATCTCGGTGGTGGCGAAGGCGCTGAGATGCGTTTCGTTGCCGGGCGAGATTTGCAGGGCGGCGGCGTCGACCTCGATGAAATCGCGCGTGTCGAAGAAGGCGCGCGTCGTCGCCTTGATCCGGTTGCGCAGCAGCAGGCGCGGCCGGCGGTCGGCGTGGACGTGCGGCGTCCACCAGGGCGAGGCTTTGGGCGAACGGGGGCTCATGGGGTAATGCGGACGCTCATTCGAAGGGGTGGCTGGCGGTTGGCCTCAAGATAAGGTAAAGCGCCCACCATGGCGGCGTTAGCCGGCCGCAACCCGAGATTTCAGGAAGAAGACTTGTGAAGGTAATTGCCAGTTCCCTCCGTAAGGGCAATGTCGTCGACAAGGACGGCAAGCTCTATGTGATCCTCTTTGCCGAGAATATCCATCCTGGCAAGGGCACGCCCGTCACCCAGCTCGACATGCGCCGCATTTCCGACGGCGTGAAGGTATCCGAGCGCTACCGCACCACCGAGCAGGTCGAACGCGCCCATGTCGAGGACCGCCCGTTCACCTTCCTCTACAGCGACGGCGAAGGCTTTCACTTCATGAACCCGGAAAGCTATGACCAGGTCGCGGTGGCGCAAGACGTGATCGGCGACCAGGCCCCCTACCTGCAGGAAGGCATGGCGGTAACGCTTTCGGTGCACGAGGGCGTCGGCATCGCCATCGAGTTGCCGCAGCGCGCGGTCTACGAGGTCGTGGAGACGGAACCCACCACCAAGGGACAGACCGCCTCCTCCTCCTACAAGCCGGCGATCCTGTCGAACGGCGTCAAGACCACCGTGCCGCCGCACATCGGCGTCGGCACCCGCATCGTAGTCATGACCGCCGACGGCGCCTACGTGGAACGCGCCAAGGACTGAGTTACCTCCACCCCTGACCCTCCTCCTTGTGGCGAGGAGTCAGGGGGGATCCTGACGCCCACGACGGAAGGCGAAATTTCCCATGCGATCGCCTCGTTGCATCAAGGTCGTCCTCGCCGCTGCCTTCTCTCTGCTTGCCCTCGCCGCTCATGCCGGGAACGCGCCCTTGCGCATGGGAGTGGAGGGGGCCTACCCGCCCTTCAACTACGTGAACGCGGCCGGGAAGGTCCAGGGTTTCGATGTCGATATCGGTGAGGCGCTGTGCGTCCGTCTGGCGCGCAGGTGCGAATGGGTGGTGGTGCCGTGGGATGGCCTTATCCCGGCGCTCCAGGCCGGCAAATTCGACGTGCTGATGTCGTCCATGACGATCACTCCCGAGCGTCGCCAGCAGGTTCTGTTCACCAAGCCCTACTACTTTTCCTACGGTATGATGATCGCCAACAAGGGCAGCGGGCTTTCCTTCACGGCCGAAAGCCTGAAGGGTCACACGGTCGGCGTGCAGGCCGCCACCACGCATGAAGCGTGGCTGCGCGACCGTTTCGGCGATGCCATCGAACTCCACGCCTACCCGTCGAGCGATGACATGTTCCTCGATTTCCAGAACGGGAGGCTCGACGCGGTGTTCGCCGAGGCCCCCGCCATGCTGCCGTGGATGGAGGTCAACGGCGGCGTGAACGCCTATGAGCAGATCGGCGAGAACGTCACCGACCCTGCGCTCGGCACCGAGATCGGCGTTGCCGTTCGCAAGGACGACACCCGGCTCGTCGACGAACTGAACGCTGCGCTGGATGCCATCGTCACCGACAAGACCTTCGCCAACATCGCGAAGAAGTACTTTTCCTTCCCGCTGCGGCCGTAGGGATCGCGCCTTCTCACCGCCAGAACAGCAGGATAAGGATGACGATGGGGATCGGAATCCCGAGCAGCCAGAGAAGAATGCCACGTCCCATGGGTGAACTCCTGTGCGGGTTGCGATAGGATCACAATGCCGCAGAAGGCGTTCCGTTCCCTTCAGTGCTTCGGCCTAACCGCCCTCAGATGTCGAGGTTGGCGACCGACAGCGCGTTGTCCTGGATGAACTCGCGCCGCGGCTCGACCTCGTCGCCCATCAGCCGCGTGAACAGCGAATCGGCGCCGGCGGCGTCGTTGACCTTGACCTGCAGCAGCGAGCGCGCATTGGGATCGAGCGTCGTTTCCCAAAGCTGCTCGGCGTTCATTTCGCCGAGGCCCTTGTAGCGCTGCATGGTCAGGCCCTTGCGGCCGGTGGCGAATACCTGGTCGAGCAGGGCGAGAGGCCCGGAGATCGTCTCGGAGACCTCCTTGCGGCGCAGCACCGGCGGATGACCATAGACTTCGCCGAGCCGTGCCGCGAAGCGGTCGAGCTGGCGTGCGTCGGCCGAGTTGATCAGCGCCATGTCGAGATGGGCGTATTCCTTGACGCCGCGCACGGTGCGCTCGAACACATAGCCGCCCGGTCCCTCGTTGGAGGTCGACATGCGGCCGCTCCAGCCGCGTTCGGTTTCCTCGGCGATGATGTCGAGGCGCTGGGCGATCCGCTCCGCCATGGCGTTGGCATGGCCGAGGTCGACGAAGGCCTCGGGGGTAAGGCCGCCGGCGATCGCCGCCTGCTCGACCACGCCGCGATTGTAGCGCGTGTGCAGCCCGTTGATCAGGTGGCGCACGGTCAGCGCGTCGTCGATCGCGGCCCGCAAGTCCTGTCCTGTCCGTACCTCGCCGGAGCCGAGCGTGAGCGAAGCTTCGTCGAGCCCGGACCCGATCAGGAATTCTTCGAAAGCGCTTTCGTCCTTGATGTATTGCGAGCTCTTGCCGCGCGTCACCTTATAGAGCGGCGGCTGGGCTATGTAGAGATGGCCGCGCTCGATCAGTTCCGGCATCTGCCGGAAGAAGAACGTCAGCAGCAGCGTGCGGATATGGGCGCCGTCGACGTCGGCGTCGGTCATCAGGATGATCTTGTGGTAGCGCAGCTTCTCGATGTTGAAGCCGTTGACCTCGTCCTTGCCGATCGAGGTGCCGAGCGCGGTGATCAGCGTGCCGATCATGTCGGACGACAGCATGCGGTCGAAGCGCGCGCGCTCGACATTGAGGATCTTGCCGCGCAGCGGCAGGATCGCCTGGTTCTGGCGCGAGCGGCCGCCCTTGGCCGAACCGCCTGCGGAATCGCCCTCGACGATGAACAGTTCCGACTTGGCCGGGTCCTTTTCCTGGCAGTCGGCGAGCTTGCCCGGCAGCGAGGTGACGCCGAGCGTCGATTTGCGGGTGATGTCGCGCGCCTTTCGCGCGGCCTCGCGCGCGGCGGCGGCCTGGATCACCTTCTCGACCACGATCTTGCCCTGGTTCGGGTGCTCTTCGAGCCATGTTCCGAGCGCCTCGTTGACGAGGCTTTCAACCACCGGCCGCACCTCGGAAGACACCAGCTTGTCCTTGGTCTGCGAGGAAAACTTCGGATCGGGCACTTTTACCGAAAGCACGGCCGTCAACCCTTCGCGGCAGTCGTCGCCGGTGAGGCTGACCTTCTCCTTCTTGGTCAGGCCCGAGCTTTCGCCGTAGCCGGTGATCTGGCGCGTCAGCGCGCCACGGAAGCCCGCGAGATGCGTGCCGCCGTCGCGTTGCGGAATGTTATTGGTGAAGGCCAGCACATTCTCGTGGTAGCTGTCGTTCCACCACATCGCCACTTCCACGGTGATGCCGTCGCGTTCCGCGCGGATGGCTACGGGCTTTTCGATCAGCGGCTTCTTGGCGCGGTCGAGATATTTGACGAACTCCTCCAGGCCACCGTCATAATGCAGTTCGTGGCGGACGATGTCGGCATGGCGGGCGTCCGAAAGCACGATGCGCACGCCGGAATTCAGGAAGGCCAGTTCGCGCAGTCGGTGCTCCAGCGTCGGCAGGTCGAACTCGACCATTGTGAAGGTTTCGGTGGAGGGCAGGAAGGTCACTTCCGTGCCGCTGCGGCCCTCATAGCTGCCGGGCTCGCCGGTTTCCTCGTAGGAGCCTGTAACCTTCAGCGGCGCATCGGCGACGCCGTGCGTGAAGCCCATTTCGTGGATATGGCCATGGCGGCGGATTTTCAGCCTGAGCCACAGGGAAAGCGCGTTCACCACGGAGACGCCGACGCCGTGCAGGCCGCCGGAAACCTTGTAGGAATTCTGGTCGAACTTCCCGCCGGCGTGAAGCTGGGTCATGATCACTTCGGCAGCCGAAATGCCTTCGCCGCTGTGGATAGCGGTGGGAATGCCGCGGCCGTTGTCGGCTACGGTCACCGAGCCGTCGGGGTTCAGCGTCACCGACACCAGGTCGGCATGGCCGGCCAGCGCCTCGTCGATGGCGTTGTCGACCACCTCGTAGACCATGTGATGCAGGCCCGAGCCGTCGTCGGTATCGCCGATATACATGCCCGGGCGCTTGCGAACGGCATCCAACCCCTTCAAAACCTTGATGGAATCGGCACCGTATTCGTCTGGCGCGCCATTGGCGCTGTCGCTCTGGTCGCTCATGAAAATCCGATCGCTTGGTGCCGTGGCAACGGCGTGGAAAACGGGCCACGAATCGCGGCCCGACACTCACCCCAATATAGGCGTTTGCGACGGTTTTTCCAAGGTTTTGCAGGCATTTGAGGGCCTTTGCCCCTATGCTGACCGAAGTGTCGTGAGCGTCGCGTCAGCCCGCGCGCAACGGCTTCAGTGCTCCGCTCCAGCGCATGAGTTCGTCCAGCATCGCCTTGGTGCCGGAGAGCACGTGCTCATTGGGCTGGAACGCTCCCTTCTCGTCACGGGAATTGAGGTGCATCGGCAGCGCCACCGCCTCCGGGATCGGCATCACCTTGACCGTGGTCAGGAGCGGCTTGAGCGCCTGCACCGCGCGCATGCCGCCCGAGACGCCGCCATAGCTGAGGAAGGCGGCGGGCTTGTAGTTCCATTCGCGCGACAGATAGTCGACGGCGTTCACGATCGCGGGCGCGGCGAAGTAGTTGTATTCCGGCGTCACGAACACGAAGGCGTCGGCGGCATCGATCGCTTTCGACCAGGCCCTGGTGTGCTCCTGCTCGTACTTGCCGAGGCGCGGATGGTGCGGCTCGTCCAACACCGGCAGGTCGAAGGCGGCGATATCGGTGATAACCGGGTCGAAACCGCCGTGCTCGCGCGCGAACGCCTCAAGCCACTCGCCATAGACCGGGCCGGAGCGGCCGGGGCGGGTGGAACCGATGATGATGCTCAGACGGTGTTTCAAGGAGGTCTCCTGGCAGGTTTCAGTATCCGAAGGTGACCGTCACTTAAGGCGGATGGCCCAGCCCGGCAAGCGGGCACTTTCGGGTAACCAACGTCATTTCCCTGTGTTCCGGCGCATGGACGACGCAGGGATCGCTTCCTACATTGATTATGTAACGGAGAACGCCATGGACGCTCGACCCGCTCCCTTCGTTCCGCCTGCGCCGCGGCCCCGCACCAGGCCGCCATCCGCGCTGGAGATGATGCGCATCGTCTATCGCAATCCGCTCGAACTATGGGGCGAGCCTTCCTACAACGAGCCGTGGATTTCGGTGAACGGCGTCGGCGGGCCGCTGGTCATCGCCAACGACCCGGGGCTGGTGCGCCATGTGCTGGTCGACAACGCCAAGAACTACAAAATGGCGACGGTGCGCCAGAAAATCCTGCGCCCGATCCTGCGCGACGGCCTGCTGACGGCCGAAGGCGAGGTATGGCGGCGCTCGCGCAAGGCGATGGCGCCGGTGTTCACGCCGCGCCATATCTTCGGCTTCGCCCGGCCGATGCTGAAGCGCGCGCTGGAATTCGTCGAGCGCTACGAGGACGGCACCGTCACCGACCTTGCCGCCGACATGACCATGCTGACCTACGAAATCCTCGCCGAGACGCTGTTTTCGGGCGAGATCGCCGGCAGCAAGGAGACGTTTTCGGAAGATATCGACCGGCTTCTGGAAACCATGGGCCGCGTCGACCCGCTGGATTTGCTGCGCGCGCCGGACTGGCTGCCGCGGCTCACCCGCATTCGCGGCCGCAAGACAATGGCCTATTTCCGCGGCATCGTCAGCGACACGATGGCGCTGCGCGAGGACTGGTTGAAGCGCGATCCCGACGGCGCGCCGCAGGATTTCCTGACACTGCTGCTCAAGGCCGAAGGGCCGGATGGACTGACCCGCGCCGAGGTGGAGGACAACATCATCACCTTCATCGGCGCCGGCCACGAGACGACGGCGCGGGCGCTGGGCTGGACGCTCTACTGCCTGGCCGAGGCGCCGTGGGAGCGCGAGCCGATCGAGCGCGAGATCGATGCGGTGCTTGCCAGCGAGCCGGACCCGACGAAATGGCTGGAGGCGATGCCGCTTACCCGCGCCGCCTTCGACGAGGCGCTGAGGCTCTATCCTCCGGCCCCTTCAATCAACCGCGAGCCGATCGAGCCGGAGCATTACAAGGATCTCTACATTCCGCCGAAGGCCGCCGTGCTGGTGATGCCGTGGGTCATCCACCGCCACCGCAAGCTGTGGGACAAGCCGGACGCCTTCCTGCCCGAACGCTTCCACCCTGGAAATCGCGAGAAGATCGACCGTTTCCAATACCTGCCGTTCGGGGCAGGGCCGCGCGTCTGCATCGGCGCGGCCTTCGCCATGCAGGAGGCGATGATCGCGCTCGCCGTTCTGATGTCGCGCTTCCGCTTCGAGACCACCGCGGGCACCAGGCCGTGGCCGGTGCAGAAGCTCACCACGCAGCCCCAGGGCGGGCTGCCAATGCGGGTAACAAGGCGATGAGCAACCGAATCTACAAGGTGCAGATTACCGGGCGCGTGCAAGGCGTGAGTTTTCGCTTCTGGGCGCGCGAAGAAGCCGTGCGGCTGGGTCTCGGCGGCTGGGTGCGCAACGAACCGGACGGCTCGGTCACCGCGCTCATCTCAGGACCGGACGGAGCGGTTTCGATGATGCTGGAGCGCTTCTGGCAGGGGCCGGCCGGCGCCGTGGTGGCCGATGTCAGGGCCCAGGCGGTGGACGGCACCACCGTGCCGGCGGGTTTTTCCATCACCGGCTGACGCCTCGGTAGCGCGCTTCTATTCCTTGACGAAGGGTTCTACCACGCCCTTCAGCTTGATGGTCAGCGGCTGGCCGAAGCGATCCTTGGATTTCGGCGTGGCGACGCGGATCCAGCCTTCGCTGACGCAATATTCGTTGACGTCGTGGCGCTCCTTGCCGTTGAACAGGATGCCGACGCCGCGCTCCAGCGCCTCGGCGTTGTAGAACGGGCTGCGCTCGTCGACGCTCATTCTGTCGGGAAGGGTCATCGTCAGTCTCCAAAAACCCGCCGATAGCCGGCGGCGGCGACGCTTTCAAGCCTGCCGCACCGGCGGACCTAGCTTCGTCCCTGAAAAATGTTCTCGACATGCACCGGCCAGCGCCAGGGCAGCACCGCCACCATGTCGAAGCGCACCGACAGCCGCCCGTAATCCGGATGGCGCGCCAGCCACAGGTCGGCAGCGCCCTCGATCCGCCGTTCCGACTCCCGGCGGATCGCCTCCATCGCCTCGGTGAGCGTCGGCCGCGCCTTGACCTCGACGATCAGCACGAGGTCGCCGCGTCGCGCGATCAGGTCGATCTCGCCGAGCCGCGTGCGGTAGCGGCATTCCAGGATGCGGAACCCCTTCAGCCGCAGCGCCATCGCCGCGAGCGTCTCGCCGTGATGGCCGCGCCGGTAGGACTGGCGCCGTTTGGTGGTGGCGCGGTTGTCCACCGCCTCAGCCTTCCTTCAGATCCATCAGCCGCCGGTAGAGCGCCTGCCGCTCGCCGCCGGTCATTTTTGCGGCTTCGGCTGCTGCCTTGGAGGCCGGCATTTCGGCCGCGAGCGACAAGAGCAGCCGATCGACATCGGCGGGCGCTTCGGCAGCATGCTCCGGCGGGGCGACGCAGACGACGATCTCGCCCTTCGGCGTATCGGCGGCCTGATAATGGTCGGCCAGTTCCGCCAGCGTGCCGCGCCGCATTTCCTCGAAGGTTTTGGTGAGTTCGCGGCCGATGGCCGCCCGGCGCGTCCCGCTGAGCACATCGGCCATCGCCGCCAGCGTATCGGCGAGCCGGCGTGGCGATTCGAAGAAGATCAGCGTCGCCGGCACCGCCTTCAATTCCTGGAGCCGCGTCGCCCGCTGTCCCGTCTTCACCGGCAGGAAGCCGGCGAACAGGAAAGCGTCGGAGGGCAGGCCGGAGGCCGTCAGCGCGGCGAGCGCGGCGGAAGGGCCGGGGATCGGCACCACCCGGATATTTCTTTCCAGCGCCTCGCCCACCAGCCGGTAGCCGGGGTCGGATACCAGCGGCGTGCCGGCGTCCGAGATCAGCGCTACGCTCCGGCCTTCTTCCAGCGCCGCGATCAGCTTCGGGCCGGCTTCGGCGGCGTTATGCTCGTGATAGGCGGTGGTGCGGCGGCGGATGCCGTAGCGCGACAAGAGCACGCGGCTGACACGCGTGTCCTCGCAGGCGAGGATGTCGGCCGCCGCCAGCGTCTCCAACGCGCGCAACGTGATGTCGCCGAGATTGCCGATCGGCGTCGCCACCAGATAGAGCGCGCTCTCCAGCGGCCGCGCGGCCATCTCGGCCTGCCCGATCATGTAGCTGTGCTTTTCCGTCTCGCCGCTCATGGCGTCCCCCTTCCGCCTCGTCGGCTCACACCCGCAGGGCGACCAGCACCGCGCCCGCGGCGATGAGGCAGATGCCGGCCCAGTTCGTGCCGCTGAGACGCTCGCCGAGGAACAGCACGCCGAAGACCGCGACCAGCACGACGCTGAGCTTGTCGATCGGCGCGACCTGCGCGGCGTTGCCGAGTTTCAGCGCGCGGAAATAGCACAGCCAGGAAGCGCCGGTCGCCAGCCCCGACAGGACGAGGAACGACCAGGTCCTTGGCGAGACGGACTTCAGCGGCTGCAACGCGCCGCCGGCGACGGCAATCGTGGCCACGATGGCGAGGATGACGACGGTGCGGATGAGGGTGGCGAAGTCGGAATCGATGTTCTCGACGCCCACCTTGGCGAAGATCGCCGTCAGCGCCGCGAAGGCGGCCGAGCAGAGCGCCCAGAATTGCCAGAAACCGGTCAGGTTCATCTCGGGGTTCCTCCCTCCCTCCACCTTGGGCAGACCATGCACCTGATCGCGCCGAAAGGCACGTGCCTATCGCGCGAGGTCGGCCACGACCGCGTCGAGCACGATCATGCCGGCCGGCGTGGCGCGCAGCCGCGAATTGCCGATCGAGGCCACCAGCCCCTCCTGTTGGAGCGTGGCGAGCCGGGCGGTCGACAGCGAGCGCCCCGAATAGCGTTCGTAGCGGGCGAGGTCGATGCCCTCGGCCAGCCGCAGCCCCATCAGCAGGAACTCGTCGGCCTCCTCCGAGCGGGTCAGCAATTCGCCGTCGACGACGCCGTGGCCTTGTGCTTCGACGAGGTCGGCCCAGCTTTCCGGCGCCTTTTCCGCGATCGTCACCACGCGCTGGCCGTTTTCCACGAAGCGCCCATGGGCACCGGGGCCGACGCCGACATACTCGCCGTAGCGCCAGTAGGTCAGGTTGTGCCGGCTTTCCGCGCCGGGCCTGGCGTGGTTGGAAATCTCATAGGCCGGCAGGCCGTGGGCGGCGGTGACTTCCTGCGTGATTTCATAGAGTTCGGCCGCATGGTCGTCGTCCGGCAGGATGAACTTCTTCGCCTTGTGCAGCGCGTAGAAGGCCGTGCCTTGCTCGATGGTGAGCTGGTAGAGCGACAGATGGTCGACCGCATGGCCGATCGCCTGTTCCAGTTCCTTTTCCCACGCCTCCGGCGTCTGGCCGGGGCGGGCATAGATGAGGTCGAAGGAAAGGCGGGGGAAAATCTCCCGCGCCAGCCCGATGGCATGCAGCGCCTCCGCGACGTTGTGCAACCGGCCGAGGAAGCGCAGGTCCGGGTCGTTCAGCGCCTGTACGCCGAGCGACACGCGGTTGACGCCGGCGGCGCGGTAGCCGCGAAAACGCTCGGCCTCGACCGAGGAGGGGTTCGCTTCCAGCGTGACTTCGACGCCGGCCGGCACCGTCCAGTTCTTCGCCACCGCGTCCAGCACCGCGCCGACCGTCTCCGGTTTCATCAGCGAAGGCGTGCCGCCGCCCAGGAAGATCGAGGTCACTTCGCGCGGCCCGGTACGCTCGCGCATGGTGGCGAGTTCGGTGGCGAAAGCCCGGGCAAACCGCTCCTGATCCACCGGCTGGTGGCGCACATGGCTGTTGAAGTCGCAATAGGGGCACTTGGCCGCGCAGAACGGCCAGTGGACATAGACGCCGAACCCCGGCGAGCGGTCGAGTTGCATGACGCTCATAGCAGGGGCGTCCGGCATGGAAGGCGACGGGGGTCGGACAGGTCGCTACCCCCACCCCTAACCCCTCCCCACAAGGGGGAGGGGGATCTGGCGAAGGCCCATCCGATTCCCCCTCCCCCTTGTGGGGAGGGGTTAGGGG
>JBASAA010000017.1:0-12459 GCA_049650385.1 Mesorhizobium sp. | reverse complement strand
TGCCTGTGCGGCAAGTACAAGCGCATGAAGTACAAGGGCGTCATCTGCGAGAAGTGCGGCGTCGAAGTCACGCTGTCGCGCGTTCGCCGCGAGCGCATGGGCCACATCGAACTGGCGGCGCCGGTCGCCCACATCTGGTTCCTGAAGTCGCTGCCCTCGCGCATCGGCACGCTGCTCGACATGACGCTCAAGGACATCGAGCGCGTTCTCTATTTCGAGAACTACATCGTCACCGAGCCCGGCCTTACTGCGCTCAAGGAAAACCAGCTTCTCTCCGAAGAGGAGTATATGCTGGCGGTCGATGAGTACGGCGAGGACAGCTTCACCGCCATGATCGGCGCGGAGGCCATCCACGACCTCCTGGCCGGCATGGACCTGGAGAAGATCGCGGGCGACCTGCGCACGGAACTCGCCTCGACCACGTCCGAGCTGAAGCAGAAGAAGTTCCTCAAGCGCCTCAAGGTGGTCGAGAACTTCATGGAATCCGGCAACCGCCCGGAATGGATGATCATGAAGGTCGTCCCGGTGATCCCGCCGGACCTGCGTCCGCTGGTGCCGCTGGACGGCGGCCGCTTCGCGACGTCGGACCTGAACGACCTCTATCGCCGCGTCATCAACCGTAACAACCGCCTGAAGCGCCTGATCGAGCTTCGCGCGCCCGGCATCATCGTGCGCAACGAAAAGCGCATGCTGCAGGAAGCCGTCGACGCGCTGTTCGACAACGGCCGTCGCGGCCGCGTCATCACCGGCGCCAACAAGCGTCCGCTGAAGTCGCTCAGCGACATGCTCAAGGGCAAGCAGGGCCGCTTCCGCCAGAACCTGCTTGGCAAGCGCGTCGACTATTCCGGCCGCTCGGTCATCGTGACCGGTCCGGAGCTCAAGCTGCACCAGTGCGGCCTGCCGAAGAAGATGGCGCTCGAACTGTTCAAGCCGTTCATCTACGCGCGCCTCGACGCCAAGGGCTATTCGTCCACCGTCAAGCAGGCGAAGAAGCTGGTGGAGAAGGAACGTCCGGAGGTCTGGGATATCCTCGACGAGGTGATCCGCGAGCATCCGGTGCTGCTCAACCGCGCGCCGACGCTGCACCGCCTCGGCATCCAGGCGTTCGAACCGACCCTGATCGAGGGCAAGGCGATCCAGCTTCATCCGCTGGTCTGCACCGCCTTCAACGCCGACTTCGACGGCGACCAGATGGCCGTGCACGTACCGCTGTCGCTGGAAGCGCAGCTTGAAGCCCGCGTGCTGATGATGTCGACCAACAACATCCTGCACCCGGCTTCCGGGGCGCCGATCATCGTGCCGTCGCAGGACATGGTTCTCGGGCTCTACTACCTGTCGATCATGAACCAGAACGAGCCGGGCGAGGGCATGGCGTTCGCCGACATGGGCGAACTCCAGCACGCGCTGGAAACCAAGGCCGTGACGCTGCATGCCAAGATCAAGGGCCGCTACAAGGGCGTCGACGCCGACGGCAACGTCGTGTCGAAAATCTACGAGACCACGCCCGGCCGCATGATCATCGGCGAACTTCTGCCGAAGAGCGTCGACGTGCCGTTCGACATCGCCAACCAGGAGATGACCAAGAAGAACATCTCCAAGATGATCGATACCGTCTACCGCCACTGCGGCCAGAAGGAGACGGTCATTTTCTGCGACCGCATCATGGCGCTGGGCTTCGCGCATGCCTGCCGGGCCGGCATTTCGTTCGGCAAGGACGACATGGTGATCCCGGATTCCAAGTACGACGAGGTCTCCAAGACCGAGGCACTCGCCAAGGAATACGAGCAGCAGTACAATGACGGCCTGATCACCCAGGGCGAAAAGTACAACAAGGTGGTCGACGCCTGGGCCAAGTGCTCGGAGCGTGTCGCCGACCAGATGATGGCCCGCATCAAGGCGGTGGAATTCGAGGACAACGGCCGTCAGAAGCCGATGAACTCGATCTACATGATGTCGCATTCCGGCGCGCGTGGTTCGCCCACGCAGATGCGCCAGCTTGCCGGCATGCGCGGCCTGATGGCCAAGCCCTCGGGCGAAATCATCGAGACGCCGATCATCTCGAACTTCAAGGAAGGCCTCACCGTGCTCGAGTACTTCAACTCGACCCACGGCGCCCGCAAGGGTCTGGCCGACACCGCGCTGAAGACGGCGAACTCGGGCTACCTGACCCGCCGTCTGGTCGACGTGGCGCAGGACTGCATCGTCAACTCGGTCGATTGCGGCACGACGCGCGGCCTGACCATGCAGCCGATCGTCGATGCCGGCCAGGTGGTCGCGTCGCTCGGCCAGCGCGTGCTCGGCCGTACCGCCCTCGACGATGTCCTGCACCCGGTGTCGGGCGATCTCCTCGTCAAGGCCGGAACGCTGATGGACGAGCAGGACGTGGAGCGGATCGAGAAGGCCGGCGTGCAGTCGCTGCGTATCCGCTCGGCGCTGACCTGCGACATCCGCACCGGCGTCTGCGCGGTCTGCTACGGACGCGACCTTGCCCGCGGTACCCCGGTCAACCAGGGCGAAGCCGTCGGCGTCATCGCGGCGCAGTCGATCGGCGAGCCGGGCACCCAGCTCACCATGCGTACCTTCCACATGGGCGGTACAGCGCAGGTGGTCGACAGCTCGTTCCTGGAAGCCTCGTATGAGGGCACCGTCCAAATCCGCAACCGCAACGTGGTGCGCAACTCCGATGGCCACCTCGTGGTGATGGGCCGCAACATGGCGGTCCTGATCCTCGACGAAGCCGGCAAGGAACGCGCCTCGCACCGCCTGACCTACGGTTCGCGCATCTATGTCGACGATGGCGACAAGGTGAAGCGTGGCCAGCGTCTCGCCGAGTGGGACCCCTATACCCGCCCGATCCTCACCGAACTCGAGGGCAGGGTGGAGTTCGAGGATTTGGTCGACGGCATTTCCGTTCAGGAAACGGCGGACGAATCCACCGGTATCACCAAGCGCGAGGTCATCGACTGGCGCTCGACGCCGCGTGGCACGGACCTGAAGCCGGCGATCGTCATCCACGACGCCAAGGGCAAGGTGGCCAAGCTGTCGAAGGGCGGCGATGCCCGCTTCCTGCTCTCGGTCGAGGCGATCCTCTCGGTCGAGCCGGGCGCCTCGGTTCGTCCGGGCGACGTGCTGGCCCGTATCCCGATGGAAAGCGCCAAGACCAAGGACATCACCGGCGGTCTGCCGCGTGTTGCCGAACTGTTCGAGGCTCGTCGTCCGAAGGATCACGCCATCATTGCCGAGATCGACGGCACGATCCGCTTCGGCCGCGACTACAAGAACAAGCGCCGCATCGTCATCGAGCCGCATGACTCGACGCTGGAGCCGGTCGAGTACCTGATCCCGAAGGGCAAGCCGTTCCATCTCCAGGACGGCGACGTCATCGAGAAGGGCGACTACATCCTCGACGGCAATCCGGCGCCGCACGACATCCTGGCGATCAAGGGCGTGGAGGCGCTTGCCTCCTACCTCGTCAACGAAATCCAGGAAGTCTACCGGTTGCAGGGCGTGTCGATCAACGACAAGCACATCGAGGTGATCGTGCGCCAGATGCTGCAGAAGGTGGAAATCACCGTGCAGGGCGACTCGACCTATATCCCGGGCGACCATGTCGACGTGATCGAACTGGACGAGATCAACGAGCGCCTGGTCGAGGAAGGCAAGAAGCCGGCCGAAGGCCAGCCGGTGCTGCTCGGCATCACCAAGGCTTCGCTGCAGACGCCGTCCTTCATCTCCGCCGCCTCCTTCCAGGAGACCACGCGGGTGCTGACGGAAGCGGCGGTTGCCGGCAAGACCGACATGCTGCAGGGCCTGAAGGAAAACGTCATCGTCGGCCGCCTGATCCCGGCCGGCACCGGCGGCCAGATGAGCCAGATTCGCCGCATCGCCACCTCGCGCGACGAACTGATCATCGACGAGCGCCGCAAGGCCTCCGGCGCGGAGATCGCCGAGCCTATGCTGACGGACATGACGACGGCCGCCGAGTAAGCGGAGCCGGCGTGCAGGACTGGAAAGAGAGGGCCGCGTGCCCTCTCTTTTTTTAGGCGGGGGGTTTCATGGCGCTGGATGAATCGCGGCCGTGGCTGAGCATCCTCATCCCGGCGTACAACGCGGCACCCTATATTGGGGAATGCCTCCATTCGGTCGCTTGCCAGGATATCGACGGCGTCGAAATCCTGGTGACGAACGACTGTTCGACCGACCGGACGGCGGATATCGTCGAACGGTTCGCCGCCGGGCGACCGGACGTCGCGCTCACGCTGCTGCGCAACGAAACCAACCGTGGGGTGAGCGCGACACGGAACCGGATGCTCGATCTCTGCGCCGGCCGTCATATCTGGTTCGTCGATGCCGACGACCGGATGCGTCCCGACTCCGTTGGGCAACTCAAAGACATCGTGATCCGGCACGATCCCGATCTCGTGATCTGCGACTTCGCCAACTATCACAAGAGCAACGACGACTCGTTCTCCAACCCGGTGCACACGAACGTTTTCAACGGACCTGAACGGCAATTGCTGGAAGATCGCGATATGCTGCTCGGCGGGCTGTTCGATTGCGGCCGGATGTACTCCTGGTCCAGGGTGGCAAAGCGAAGCGTCTACGGAGACGAGCTTCGTTTCGTGGAAGGGCGATATTTTGAGGATATCCACATCGCGCCTCTCCAGGCTCTGAGGGTGAAGAACTATTACTATGAGCCGACGCCGTGGATCGACTATCGAAGGGCGGCAGGCAGCATTGTCGCGACGATGTCCCCCCGGAAATACAGTGACATGTTGCTCAGCATGACCGAGATAGTGACTGAATTGCGCAGGCCGGAGCACGGGCTTTCGCGCACCGCGCTGTCGCGGTTCGATTGCTTCTGCGTCCGCCAGGCGATTTCCTGCATGAAGACAGAACTCGGCGGCCGCCGTATTGCCGACTGGGCCCCGGCGCTGACGGATTTCCTGGAATTCCCGGACAAGGTCTTGGGTAACTTCGGCTGGGTCAGCCGCGGAAAACCGACACCGAAGAAGATCTGGCTTTGGTTCCGGTTGAAGAAATGGCAATTTCGGGCGAGAGCGGCGATAAAGCACGCAGCTTCGGAGAAGGCATAACGGGGCTTTGTCACGAGTGGACGATCGGAAGCCATGGCTGAGCGTTCTCGTTCCTGCGTTCAACGTTGAGAATTTCGTCGCTGGATGCCTCGAATCCATTCTTTCGCAGATTGCTGGCGACCATATCGAACTCGTCGTTCTCGATGATGCTTCCACCGACGGCACGGCGCGGCTGATCGCCGATCTCCAGGACCGCCATTCCGGCCGGATGCGGATTGAACGTGTCGAGGCGAATATCGGCGTGAACGAGGCGCGCAACCGGCTTCTCGACCGGGCGAGGGGCGACTATATCTGGTTTGTCGATGCGGACGACCGTATGTCCGGCGGAGCCGTGGACGCCCTCAGGACGATTGTCGCGAAACATGCGCCTGATGTGGCTCTGTGCGATTTCAGGCGTATCCCGCTTTATCCCGCAATGGTCGGACAGGCCGCGCAGTTCGCCAGTTTCGCTGGACCGGCACGGCAAGTGCTTTCGGACAGGAGCGTTCTGCTTGCGGGGCTATATATGGCCGGCCATATGCAGCTTTGGAGCAAGGTCTTCAAACGCCGCCTTTGGGACTCCGACTTTCGCTTGCCGCTTGGTACGCATTTCGAGGACATAGCTTTTTCATCGCTCGTCGCCTCCCGGGCGGACACCTATTATTACGAGCCATCGGCCTGGATCGAATATCGCGAGAATCCCGCGAGTGTCGTCCGGACCATGACACTGAAAAAATATGTAGAACTGGCGGATGCGATCAGGCGATCAGGGGAGGTGCTGAAGCAGCATCGCTCCATCCTGGACGGTGCGGCCTTTTCCGCGTTCATGTCCTTCAGGGACCGGCACTTCGTCCTCTGTTACCGCGAGCTTTTGCGCTATCCGCCGGGCCCGGAGCGGTCGCAGACGCTGGCGGCCGTTCTGGCCCTCTACCGCCAGAGTCTCAACGGGGGCGAGCGGCGGGCTTTCTGTTATCTGAAGAAACTCGATGTGAAGAAGTACATTCGGATAAGGAAGTGGGAAGGAAGAGCACGCCGGGCCGCCGCAGCATCGATGGCGCGGGGCGACTTGCGATCTCAATCGTAGAACGCAGCCACGGTGTTCCGCTTGCCCAGCATGAAGGCGTCGGCGACGTGTTGGAGCGGGGCGAGGTCGACGTCGGACTTGCCGGCCCGGACGAGTTCGGCGAACCGGCGGTAAAGCACCGGGTATTCCGCCTCCGGCTCGTCATGGGCGATTCGGCCGTCGATGGCGAGGGTGGCGCCGCCGCCAGACAGAACCATCGAGCCCGCGTCTGTTTCGGCAAGAATGTCCCAGCTTTGCGGGCCGGTCTGCAGCCAGTCGAGGTCCATGACGACCGATGTTCCATCGGCGGTGCGGAAGCGAATGCGGGCAGCGACTGGCGCGTCGCGGTTGGCCGGGAAATCGAGCGTTGCCTGCGTGATGAGCATGTCGGGCAGGATGTGGGTCGCGATCGACAGCGCGTTGATGCCGGGATCGAAGACGCCGAGCCCGCCCGGTTGCCATATCCATTCCTGGTTGGGGTGCCAGCGGCGCACGTCCTCCTTCCAGTTGATGGCGGCGGAGCGGATGCGGGTGTCGGCGAGGAACGTGCGCGCCGCTTCCACCGCCGGCGCGTAGCGGGAATGCCAGCTCGCGAACAGGCTGACGCCCTTGTGCGCGGCGAGCGCCTTCAGGTGCTCGACCTCGCTGACCGTCGCGCCGGGCGGCTTTTCGAGGAAGACATGCTTGTTCGCCGCGATCGCGGTGCGGGCGGCTTCGTAGCGGACCTGCGGCGGCATGCACAGCGAAACGGCCTCGATTTCCGGCACAGCCGCCAGCATTTCCTCGATCGTCGCGAAGTTGGGGACACCGTCGACGCGGCCGCTGTGGCTCGCCGCCGCGACCAGCCTGTAGGCCGGGTTGGCGGCGAGGGCAGGGAGGTGCTGGTCGCGGGCGATCTTGCCGACGCCGACGATGGCAATGCGGATCGGGCGCTCTGCCGTTTCCGGTGTCGTCTCAGCCATTCCTTGATTCTCCCCCTTCAGATCGACTCATCGAAGAAGACGATCGACACTTCCCCTTCGAGAGCGCCTTGCCAGGCCGACAGATAGGGCTCCTCGTCGGGCTCGCCTTCCATGTCGCCGATCTGGTCCAGTTCCGCCTCGGCATAGCCTTGCGCCGCCAGTGATTCCAAGGCGCGACGCACCGCCGAATCGTCGTCGGGCGCCACCAGCAGGACATGGACGCCTCTCGCCTTTCCTGCCTTTTCCCGACGCGCGCGCCCGGTGATGAGGGTGACGGCGGGGGCCGGTTCGTTGTCGTTGACGGGTCTGGTCACGAGATTCGCCTATGCGGTTGCGATGAACGGGGTTGTCGCACGAAGCGCGGAGCAGATGACAGGGCAAATGCGTTCACAATCTTTCCTGCGCCGTAAAATCGGCGAAAGAAAATTAGCGGTGGCGGCCGCGAGCTGCGCGGAGCGCAATATTTAACACGTCGGGCTTGACGCTTTGCGGTGTTGTGAGTAAAAGCCGGCCAGTCAGAACCGATGTGAGGCTGGCTCGTCCGAGGCGACACGCCTTGGAGTTTGCCTCAAACAGGGTTCATTTTACGAGCGAAAAGACATTTCCGGCTTGCATGAAGCGCCTGGCGCTTCCTCTGCCAATTGTTCGGGCAAGACCATGATCCATGGTTTGTGGCCCGAATTCGTGTATGGAAGTGCCCTTTGCCGCCACCCTGACCGGGTTCGAGACACGGAATTGAGAGACAAGAGGATTTAATGCCTACCGTCAACCAGCTGATCCGCAAGCCGCGCCAGGCGCCGGCCGTGCGCAACAAGGTCCCGGCCATGCAGCAGAACCCGCAGAAGCGGGGTGTTTGCACGCGCGTTTACACCACGACGCCGAAGAAGCCGAACTCCGCTCTGCGCAAGGTCGCCAAGATTCGCCTGACCAACGGCTTCGAGGTGATTGGCTACATTCCTGGCGAGGGTCACAACCTCCAGGAGCACTCGGTGGTCATGATCCGCGGCGGCCGCGTCAAGGACCTTCCGGGCGTTCGCTATCACATCATCCGCGGCGTGCTCGACACCCAGGGCGTGAAGAACCGCAAGCAGCGTCGTTCGAAATACGGCGCCAAGCGTCCTAAGTAAGGCTGAGAAACCATGTCCCGTCGTCACAGTGCAGAAAAGCGTGAGATCAACCCGGACCCCAAGTTCGGCGATCTGGTGATCACCAAGTTCATGAACGCCGTCATGTATGACGGCAAGAAGTCGGTTGCCGAGACCATCGTCTACGGCGCCCTCGACCAGGTCGAAGGCAAGACCAAGCAGGAGCCGGTCGCCGTCTTCCATCAGGCGCTCGACAATGTTGCGCCGCATGTCGAAGTGCGTTCGCGTCGCGTCGGCGGCGCCACCTATCAGGTTCCGGTCGATGTACGCCCCGAGCGTCGCCAGGCGCTGGCGATCCGTTGGCTGATTTCGGCCGCGCGCAATCGCAACGAGACCACCATGGTCGAGCGCCTTTCCGGCGAACTGATGGATGCGGCCAACAACCGCGGCACCGCCGTGAAAAAGCGTGAAGACACCCACAAGATGGCTGAAGCCAACCGCGCCTTCGCGCACTATCGCTGGTAAAGCGCGAACAAAGACGAAAGAGGCACCACCATGGCCCGGCAAACCCCCCTCCACGAATACCGCAACTTCGGCATCATGGCGCATATCGACGCCGGTAAGACGACGACGACCGAGCGGATTCTTTATTACACGGGCAAGAACCACAAGATGGGCGAGACGCATGACGGCGCCTCGACCATGGACTGGATGGAACAGGAGCAGGAACGCGGCATCACCATCACGTCCGCCGCGACCACGACCTCCTGGAAGGGCCGCAACGGCAAGCAGTACCGCTTCAACATCATCGACACGCCCGGACACGTGGACTTCACCATCGAGGTCGAGCGTTCGCTGCGCGTTCTCGACGGCGCCATCGCGCTGCTCGATTCCAACGCCGGCGTCGAGCCGCAGACCGAGACGGTCTGGCGCCAGGCCGAGAAGTATCATGTTCCGCGCATGATCTTCTGCAACAAGATGGACAAGATCGGCGCGGACTTCTACCGCTGCCTCGACATGATCAAGTCCCGCCTCGGGGCGATCCCGGTTGCGCTGCAGTTGCCGATCGGCGCCGAGAGCGAGTTCAAGGGCGTCGTCGATCTGATCGAGATGAGGGCGCTGGTCTGGCACGAGGAGCACCTCGGCGCCGACTGGGACGTCGTCGAGATCCCGGCCGACCTGAAGGCGAGGGCCGAGGAATATCGCGAGAAGATGATCGAAGCCGCCGTCGAAATGGACGAGCAGGCGCTCGAGAACTATCTCGAAGGCAACATGCCGAGCAACGACGAGATTCGCGAACTGATCCGCAAGGGCACGATCGCGGTCAAGTTCCACCCGGTCCTGTGCGGCACCGCCTTCAAGAACAAGGGCGTGCAGCCGCTTCTCGACGCCGTCATCGACTTCCTGCCGGCTCCGGACGAAGTTCCGGACATCAAGGGCGTCGATCCCAAGACGGAAGCTGAAATCGTCCGCAAGTCGTCGGACGACGAGCCGCTCTCCATGCTGGCGTTCAAGATCATGAACGACCCGTTCGTTGGTTCGCTGACCTTCGCCCGCATCTATTCGGGCGTGCTCAAGAAGGGCGTGTCGCTCGACAACACCGTCAAGGGCAAGAAGGAGCGCATCGGCCGCATGCTGCAGATGCACTCGAATTCCCGCGAGGACATTGAAGAGGCTTACGCCGGCGACATCGTCGCGCTGGCCGGCCTCAAGGACACGACCACGGGCGACACGCTGTGCGACCCGCTGAAGCCGGTGATCCTCGAGCGCATGGAATTCCCCGATCCGGTCATCCAGATCGCGATCGAACCGAAGACCAAGAACGACCAGGAGAAGATGGGCCTCGCCCTCAATCGCCTGGCGGCCGAAGACCCGTCCTTCCGCGTCAAGACCGACGAGGAAAGCGGCCAGACCATCATCGCCGGCATGGGCGAGCTCCACCTCGACATCCTGGTGGATCGCATGCGCCGCGAGTTCAAGGTCGAGGCCAACATCGGCGCTCCGCAGGTGGCGTATCGCGAGACGATCACGCGGACCCACGAGCAGGACTACACGCACAAGAAGCAGACCGGCGGCACGGGCCAGTTCGCCCGCGTCAAGATCGTGTTCGAGCCGGATCCCGAAAGTGCGGAGTTCCAGTTCGAGTCCAAGATCGTCGGCGGCGCGGTGCCGAAGGAATACATCCCCGGCGTCCAGAAGGGCATCGAGAGTGTCATGACCTCCGGCCCGTTCGCGGGCTTCCCGATGATCGGTGTCAAGGCGACGCTCATCGACGGCGCGTTCCACGACGTCGACTCCTCGGTGCTCGCCTTCGAGATCGCCGGCCGCGCCTGCTTCCGCGAAGCCGCGCCGAAGCTTGGCGTGCAGTTGCTTGAGCCGATCATGAAGGTCGAAGTGGTGACGCCGGAAGATTACGTCGGCAACGTCATTGGTGACCTGAACGGCCGTCGCGGCCAGATCCAGGGACAGGAAGCGCGCGGCGTGGCCGTCGTCATCAACGCGATGGTGCCGCTCGCCAACATGTTCAAGTACGTCGACAACCTGCGTTCGATGTCCCAGGGCCGCGCCCAGTACACGATGCAGTTCGATCATTACGAGCCGGTGCCGACCGCGGTCGCCGCCGAAGTGCAGAAGAAATACGCCTGAGTTCGCGCGACGGACCGGCATTTTATCAATCGCCTTCAACGGCCGCTAGGAATGGAGACCTCACATGGCAAAGAGCAAATTCGAGCGTAACAAGCCGCATGTGAACATCGGCACGATTGGTCACGTTGACCATGGCAAGACGTCGTTGACGGCCGCGATCACGAAGTTCTTCGGGGATTTCCGCGCGTATGACCAGATTGACAACGCGCCGGAAGAGAAGGCGCGCGGGATCACGATCTCGACGTCGCATGTCGAGTACGAGACGCCGAACCGTCACTATGCGCATGTCGACTGCCCCGGCCACGCCGACTATGTGAAGAACATGATCACGGGTGCGGCGCAGATGGACGGCGCGATCCTGGTGGTCTCGGCGGCCGACGGCCCGATGCCGCAGACGCGCGAGCACATCCTTCTGGCCCGCCAGGTCGGCGTTCCGGCGATCGTGGTGTTCTTGAACAAGTGCGACCAGGTGGACGATCCGGAGCTTCTGGAACTGGTCGAGCTGGAAGTTCGCGAATTGCTGTCGAAGTACGAGTTCCCCGGCGACGACATTCCGATCATCAAGGGCTCGGCGCTGGCGGCGCTGGAGGATTCGAGCAAGGAACTCGGCGAGGATGCGATCCGCGCGCTGATGGCGGCGGTCGACGAGTACATCCCGACGCCGGAGCGTCCGGTCGACAAGCCGTTCCTGATGCCGATCGAGGACGTGTTCTCGATCTCGGGCCGCGGCACGGTGGTGACGGGTCGCGTCGAGCGCGGCGTGATCAAGGTCGGCGAGGAAGTCGAGATCGTGGGCATCCGCGACACGTCGAAGACGACGGTCACGGGCGTTGAGATGTTCCGCAAGCTGCTCGACCAGGGCCAGGCGGGCGACAACATCGGCGCGCTGGTTCGCGGCGTGGACCGCGAGGGCGTGGAGCGCGGCCAGGTTCTGGCCAAGCCGGGCTCGGTGAAGCCGCACCGCAAGTTCGTTGCCGAGGCTTACATCCTGACGAAGGAAGAGGGTGGGCGTCATACGCCGTTCTTCACCAACTACCGTCCGCAGTTCTACTTCCGCACCACCGACGTGACCGGCGTGGTGCACCTGCCGGAGGGCACCGAGATGGTGATGCCGGGCGACAACGTGACGATGGAGGTGCACCTGATCGTGCCGATCGCCATGGAGGAGAAGCTGCGCTTCGCCATCCGCGAGGGCGGACGCACCGTCGGCGCCGGCGTCGTCGCATCCATCATCGAGTAAAAGACGAAAGGGCCGGGCGGGCGGCGAAGGAACGTTCTTCGCAACCCGCCGGCTGACGCCGCACCGACATTCGCGACGCGTTCTGAAGAGAAAGACACGGCAATGACCGGCCAGAACATCCGTATCCGTCTCAAGGCGTTCGACCATCGTATCCTCGATACGTCGACCCGCGAGATTGTGAATACGGCGAAGCGGACCGGCGCGCAGGTGCGTGGCCCGATCCCGCTGCCGACCCGCATCGAGAAGTTTACCGTCAACCGTTCGCCGCACGTCGACAAGAAGAGCCGCGAGCAGTTCGAGATGCGCACGCACAAACGTCTGCTTGATATCGTCGATCCGACGCCGCAAACGGTCGATGCTCTGATGAAGCTCGACCTCGCCGCTGGCG
>JBASAA010000016.1:0-84791 GCA_049650385.1 Mesorhizobium sp. | reverse complement strand
GCGCCGCGCCGAAATAGCCGCAAAAGGTGTCGCCGGCGCCGACCGTGTCCACGGGCGTGATCTTCAGCGCCGCCGCCTGCAGGAAATCGTCCGAGGTGGCGGCCAGAACGCCGTCCCCGCCGAGCGTAACGACGATGGTGCGGCCGGTTTTCGCGGCATAGGAACGCATACGCGCCGGGCGGTCGCCGCCTTCCAGCCCGAGCGCCCGGCTGTAAAGATCGAATTCCGTCTCGTTGGCGACGGCGTAGTCGGCCTTGCCGATGAAGCCGGCCGTCTCGGCGCGGAACGGGGCGGTGTTGAGTACGCTGGCCGCGCCCGCCGCCGCCGTGGCGTCCAGCGCGGCCTCGAGCGTCGGCAGTGGGATTTCCTGCTGCAGCAGCACGACGTCGCCCCGCTTCAGCAACGCCTTGGCAAGATCGCCCGGCAACACCGAATCGTTGGCGCCGGGGGCGACCGCGATGACGTTCTCGCCGGTATCGTCCACCAGGATGGCGGCGATGCCGGTCGCCGCATGGGTTTCCGCCACGCCGGAAAGATCGACCTTTTCTTCCCGCAGGCAGGAAAGCGCCTCGGCGGCGAACCCGTCCTTGCCGACCGCGCCGACCATGCGCACCTTCGCGCCGGCGCGGGCGGCGGCGAGCGCCTGGTTGGCCCCCTTGCCGCCGGCGGCCGTGGAGAACCCGGATCCCCGCACCGTCTCCCCCGGCGCTGGCAGGCGATCGACCCGGGTAATCATGTCGAGATTGATGGAGCCGATGACGACGATCATGAAAGAAAAAACCTCCGGGACGATGGCCGGAGGCTAGCCTGTCGGACAGCCACTTTCCAGACTGCCGGACAGCAAAAAGCGGATCAGCCCGAGACCTGCCCCGCCTCCCAGCCGAGAATGGCGCGCTTGCGCGTCAGCCCCCAATGGTAGCCGGTAAGCGCGCCGGACCGGGCAAGCGCCCGGTGACAGGGCACGACGAAGGAAATCGGATTGGCCCCGCAGGCGGCGCCCACGGCGCGCGAGGCCTTCGGCGCGCCGATCTCGGCCGCGATAGCGGAATAGGTGCGGGCCTTGCCCAGAGGAATCCGCAGCAGCGCTTCCCACACGCGCACCTGGAAGTCGGTGCCGATCATGACGACGCGCAGGGGCTGGTCGGCGCGCCAGTTCGCGGGATCGAAAATGCGCGCCGCATAAGGCGTGGTGGCGGCCATGTCCTCGACATAGGTCGCATTCGGCCAGCGGCCGGCCATATCGGCGAAGGCGGCGCGTTCCTCGCCCGGATCGTTGAAGGACAGCCCCGCCAGCCCGCGATCCGTCACCATGACAAGCGCGATGCCGAAGGGCGAGATATGATAGCCGTAGCGGATGGTGAGGCCGGCGCCGCGGGTCTTGTAGTCGCCCGGCGACATCGCCTCGTGGGTGACGAACAGGTCGTGCAGGCGGCCGGGGCCGGACATGCCGAGTTCGAACGAGGTTTCGAGCAACGGCATGCCCGAATCGAGCAGCCTGCGCGCATGGTCGAGCGTCACCGCCTGCAGGAAAGCTTTCGGCGACAGCCCGGCCCAGCGGGTAAACAGCTTTTGCAGGCCTGTCGGCGTCTCCCCGACCGCCTCGGCCAGCGCCTCCAGCGACGGCTGGTCGCGATAGTCGAGGCTGATCTTCTCAATTGCCCGGCGCACGACCTCGTAGTCGCTGCCCTCGGGCGTGATGTCCCGTTCCAGAACGGCGGTCGGCTTCAGCGGCATCGGCTCATTCATCAGCGCGTGGGTGTTCATGGCACTATCTCCTTGAGCGCCAATATCGCCATTCGCGCCGCAAGGTGCCACCCGAAACTTGCCGAGATTTGCTCAGCGGCTCTTCGCCTTGGAAAGCGCGCGGGAAAAGGCGGCGGCGAAACTTTCGCGGTCGTCGGGGTTGAGGAAGGCGCCGATCGCCACGCGATCCCCCTGCCCTTCGACTTCCATTCCCGTGATGCCGATCTCGCTGTGCCGGGCGACCGAAAACCGCGCCCAGAACGGATTGAAATGATGGGCCTCCGCCTTGCCGGACGGAGCCACCTTGCGGATATCGAGGGCTGTGCGCGAAACCGACACTTCCTCGCGCGCGCGCGCGGCGCGGTAATTGAGGCGAAACGCGATATAGAGGCCGATGACGTCGAGCCCGAAGAAGCCGAATACCGGCCATGCGCCATAGGAAAGGAAGATCGCGCCGGTGACGGCCCAACTGAACAGGAGCGCGCCCATGATGAGCATGAAGCCGGTGCGGCCAAGCGATCGATGAGGGGTCAGCAGGGCTTCGAAAAATGGTTCGTCGGCCGGGAACGGAGCGCCCGGCAAGGCCGCGTTTGTATCACTCATGAATCGATATTATAGGAAGGCAATGGCAACCCCCAAGTCCAAAGATCACCGCTCTCCCGAAATTGATGCCCCGGCCCGCAAAAACGGCGGTTCCGGCGCAACGCAGCGCCAGCGTTCACGCTACAGCAAGGCCGAGGTGCACGAGATTTTCCGCCGCTTCGCCGTCCAGCGCCCGGAGCCGAAGGGCGAACTGGAACACGTCAACGTCTTCACCCTTCTGGTGGCGGTCGTGCTGTCGGCGCAGGCGACCGACGCCGGCGTCAACAAGGCGACCAGGCCCCTGTTCGCGATCGCCGACACGCCGCAAAAGATGCTCGAACTCGGCGAAGCCGGCGTCGGCGACTATATCCGCACCATCGGCCTGTGGCGCGGCAAGGCCAGGAACGTCATCGCGCTGTCGCAGGCCCTGATCCGCGACCATGGCGGAAAGGTGCCGGACAACCGCGAAGCGCTCGTCAAGCTGCCCGGCGTCGGCCGCAAGACCGCCAACGTGGTGCTCAACATGGCTTTCGGCCAGCACACGATGGCGGTCGACACCCATATCTTCCGCATCGGCAACCGGCTGGGGCTCGCCCCCGGCAAAACCCCGGAGCAGGTCGAACAGGGGCTGCTGAAGATCATCCCGGACGAATATATGCGCCATGCCCATCACTGGCTGATCCTGCACGGGCGCTACGTCTGCAAGGCGCGCAAGCCGGAGTGCCCGGCCTGCGTGATCGCCGACATCTGCAAGGCGGCGGTCAAGACCACCAGCATCCCCGCGCCGCTGGTGGAACTCGCGCCGCTCGGACCCGACGAAGCTGGCTGACTAGAATCCGTAGCCGCGCGCCATCATCGCGGCGAATACGGGAATGAGCAGGAAGACCACGGCCTGGGCCACGACGAGGCCGCGAACGGCGGCCAGGTCCGCAGCCGGTACTCGGTAGCCGGGATCGGATACGCCCCGGCTCCAGGCGATATAGCGCATGGTCGGACGGATCGAGAGCAGGCCGACGACCGCGAGGGCGGCCATCTTCGCCCAGAAAAGCCAGTTGTAGACATAGAATTCCCAGCCCTTGAGGCCATAGACCACCCGGCCGACCCCGACGAGGATGATCGCCGTCGCCACAAGGCCGTAGTGGCGGTCGATTCCGGCCAGCCGCCGGATCGTCGTTGCCGTCGGCTCACTCCGCACCAGGACGAGTTCGGCGGCGATGATGGCCGCCAGCGAGAACGCCAGCAGGTGGTGGAGGATGGCCAGGACGAGATCAGTGGTTTCCATCGTCGGGTTCCTCGCCTTGCACCGGCACGGCCAGATTGCGCACCAGCGTGGAAAGTTCCGGCTCGTCGATGAGAAGAGCCGCCTCGGCAGGCGATAGCCAAGCCCGCTGGCGCGCCTTGCGCTCCCGCCAGTTGGCGCGCTCTTCGAGCACTTCCAGCAGGTAAACGACGACTTTGACCCTGACGAACCGGTTCGACAACCGCTTCCAGTAAAAATAGGTGCCGGCCGGCGTGGGCAGCGCGGTGCCGGTGACGCCGGCTTCCTCTTCCGCCTCGATCGTGGCGGCCTTGCGACCGCTCTTGCCCTTCATCGGCCAGCCCTTGGGCACGATGAACCGCTTGGTCTCGCGCGAGGTCACCAGCATGACCTGAAGTTCGCCGTGCTCGTCCAGCCGGTACGGAATGGCGGCGACCTGCCGGATCGTCTCGCCCTTCAGCGCCTTGCGGATTGCTTTCTTCTTTTCGGCTGCCATTTCAACGGTCACGCACTGCCCAGAGGGCCTTCCTTAGAATATCCAGCCCGACCAAGGAAGCATGGCGGCAGCGTCCCGATCATGGCGGGGCCGAAGGCGGCCGCCAGCCACTACCGGCCTAGAGGGTAAAACCCTCGCCGAGATAGAGCCGCCGCACGTCGGGGTTGGCCACCACTTCCTCGGCCCGGCCATGGGTCAGCACCTGGCCGGCGTGGATGATATAGGCGCGGTCGATCAGGCCGAGCGTCTCGCGCACATTGTGGTCGGTGATGAGAACCCCGATGCCCCGCGCCGTCAGGTGGCGCACGAGCTGCTGGATGTCGGCGACGGCGATCGGGTCGATCCCGGCGAACGGTTCGTCGAGCAGCATGTAGGCCGGTTTGGTCGCCAGCGCACGCGCGATCTCGAGGCGGCGGCGCTCGCCGCCCGACAGCGCCATCGACGGGGCCTTGCGCAGGTGGCTGATGTGGAATTCCTCGAGCAGCTCGTCGAGGCTGCGCTCACGTTCCTTGCGGCTTTTCTCGACCACTTCCAGCACCGCGCGCACGTTCTGCTCGACGGTCAGGCCGCGAAAGATCGAGGCTTCCTGCGGCAGGTAGCCGATGCCGAGGCGCGCGCGCCGATACATCGGCATGGAGGTGACGTCGAAGCCGTCGATCTCGATGCTACCCGCGTCGACCGGCACCAGGCCGGTAACCATGTAGAAGCAGGTGGTCTTGCCGGCACCATTGGGGCCGAGCAGGCCGACGGCCTCGCCCGAACGGACGCCGAGCGTCACGTCGCTCACCACCTTGCGGCCCTTGTAGCTTTTCGACAGGCCCCGGGCGATGAGAGTGCCCTTGAACAGTGCAGGATCGGCCTTGGCGACGGCTGGCCCGGCCAGCTTCTCAGCCGGCCGTTCGGGAAGTCGCATCGATGTCATTGAGCATTCTTCGAATTCGGCGTCAGCGACATCATCACGCGGCCGCCGCAGGCGTCGACCTGCGCCAGGCCGGTCTGCATCTGCACGGTGAGCTTGCAGCCGACCAGAACGTTCGGCCCCTGCGAGAGCACCACCTTCTTGCCCGACAGCACCAGGACCTGGGTCTTCATGTCGAAGGTGCCGCTGTCGCCCGTCGCCACCTGGTCGTCGGACTTGATATAGACCTTGCCGTCGATTTCCAGGTGATCGATGTTAGCGCCGCCCGAGATCGGGGAGACACCGGCGTCTTCCGCCGGCTTCTTGTCCTTGCCGGCCGCTTCCGGCTTCTTGACGTAGTAGACCTTCATGCTGCCGGCCTTCAGCAGCGTCGGTCCCTGAACGACGCTGACATTGCCGGTGAAGATCGCGAGGTTTTCGTTCTGGCGGACCTCCAGCTTGTCGCTCTCGATCTGGATCGGCTTGTCGCCGCTCAGCTTGAGGCCGGACATGCTGCTGGTGGAACTGGATTGTGCCATCGCAGAGGAAAAGAGGCCCGTCAGCAACAAAAGCAACGCCGTCGCGGTAAACCGTGCCACGCTCTTGGCCATCATTTCATTCTCCGCCCTGTTGCTTGCCCGCCTGCAAGGTAGCGGGATCGATATTGAGACGTACGCGATTCTCGAAGATCAGAACCTTGCCATTGTCCTTGACCGACATCGTATCCGCCGTGATCTGCGACCCCTTGCGGGTGATATCGACCGGCTTGTCTGTCGTCATAGTGCCTTTGCCCATGTCGAGGAAGGCCGATTTTAGCTTCGCCACCACGCCATCGGTGGTCGATATATTGATTTCCTGGTCGAGATCGAGCGTGTTCTTCTCGCGGTTGTAGACACCGTGCGAGGCGCCGATCGTTGCCGTATTGGCGGCCGTGACCGGCAACTTGGCATGGATATCCTCCAGTTCGACGAGGTTCTCGTTGTCGACGCTCTGGACGGCGCGCAAGGCATTCAACGCATAGGGAAGGTTCTCCCTGGTCATCCCTTCGAGCTTCGGGTTGGCCATGACCAGCTTGCCGTCAGAGAAGGCGCTGGTGTCCGTCGGCACATCGACGGCAGGCGGCGCGCTCCAGTAGGAATAGACCGGGAAGGCGACCGCGATCAGGACCGCAGCCAGCGGCAGAAACAGCTTGAGCACGCGCACCCGCTGCGAATGCAGGCGTGCACGGCCGAACGCGGTCACCCGGACCGGATTGGGCTCGGGTTGCGCCATGGCGGCGCCGACATCGCTGCCGGCCATTTCGACTGGTCGTGCCAATTCCATCTGCTTTCTTCGAACCTGTTACCGGGCAGCATCGGCCATTAGATCGGAACGGCAGTCCTATCGGGCAAGCACAGGCTGGAAAAAACCGCTAAAAATGTGACCGTTACACGTTTATCGGCGAAAATACAGCCGCATGGCGGGGGGCCGACACTGAAATTTGATGCTGCGGAAGGCGCATGCACACGCTTTTCGCAACGTTTCCCGCCCTCGCCGTGTGCCCTGCCGACAGCCGCCGGAAGGCCTTCGCTCCTGAAATGGGTGGCGGTCGGCCGGCGCATACTCTAGAAACGATCGGTCCATCCCATCCGGCCGAACCCGAGACCCCGCCATGGCATCCAGAGCCGACGACCTGATCGACCGCCGCCGATTGCGGCGCAAGCTGACCTTCTGGCGCGTCGCGGCCATCGGCCTCGTCGCTTTCGGCTTGGCTATATTGGCGTCCTGGTTCTACGGCGGAGAACTCGGCGAAGCCGGCGACCATATCGCCAAGGTCAGGATCGAGGGCACCATCACCGAGGACGACGAACTGGTCGAGCGGCTGGAAAAGATCCGCAAGGCCCCCCACGTCAAGGGCGTCATCCTGGCGATCGATTCTCCCGGCGGCACCACCGCCGGCGGCGAAATGATCTTCGACGAAATCCGCAAGCTGGCCGCCGAGAAGCCGGTGACGGCGCAGGTGGGCACGCTTGCCGCCTCCGCCGGCTACATGATCGCCAGCGCGGCCGACCATATCGTGGCCCGCAAATCCTCGATCGTCGGCTCGATCGGCGTGCTCGTGCAGTTCCCGGACGTCACCGGCCTGATGGACAAGCTCGGCATCAAGCTGGAGGAGGTGAAGTCCTCTCCCCTCAAGGCCGAGCCCTCCCCCTTCAACCCGACGACCGAGGAAGAACGCACCATGGTGCGCAAGCTCATCCTCGACAGCTACGACTGGTTCGTCGGCATCGTCGCCGAGCGCCGCTCGATGACGCGGCCGCAGGTACTGGCGCTGGCCGACGGTTCGATCTTCACCGGCCGCCAGGCGCTGGCCAACAAGCTGGTCGACGCAGTGGGTGGCGAGGACGAGGCCGTCGCCTGGCTCGCCACCAAGGGCGTGGACGCCAAGCTGAAAGTGGTGGAATGGAAAAACACCGGGCGCAGCGGCTTCCTGTTCTCCAGGGCGATGACGCGCATGCTGAGCCGTGCCCTCGGCGTGCCCGACGCCAGCGGCGACCTTTTGCGGCAACTCGGGGCCGACCGCTTGTTCCTTGACGGTCTCGTCTCGGTCTGGCACCCTTGAGGCTCCCGCGCACAGCGGACGAAACCAATTGAAATCAGTGCCTTCTCCACGTCTCACCATGCCATCGGGGTTGCCTTCATGATCAAGTCCGAACTCGTTCAGATCATTGCCGCGCGCAGTCCGCATCTGTTTTTGCGCGATGTCGAAAACATCGTCGGCGCGATCTTCGACGAGATCACCGACGCGCTCGCGGAAGGAAACCGGGTCGAACTGCGCGGCTTCGGCGCCTTTTCGGTCAAGAACCGCCCCGCCCGCACCGGCCGCAACCCGCGCACCGGCGAATCCGTCGAGGTCGAGGAAAAGTGGGTGCCGTTCTTCAAGACCGGCAAGGAACTGCGCGAGAGACTGAACGGAAACAAATAGGCCGGGGCCTTCCAACGGCTCTTTTGCGAGGCAACGCCACACCCATCATGTTCAATCGCATCGTGCTCATCGTGGTCTTCGTGCCGCTCGCCATCATCCTGATCGCGCTGGCCGTCGCCAACCGCGAACCCGTGGCGTTCACGCTCGACCCGTTCAACCCCGGCAATCCGGCGCTGACCCTGACCCTGCCCCTCTTCATCTATTTCTTCCTGGTCCTGGCCGTCGGCGTGATCGTCGGCAGCGCCGTCACCTGGCTGCGGCAAGGCCGCTACCGCAAGCTGGCGCGCCAGCGCGGCATCGAGGCGGAAAGCCTGCGCCAGGCGATCAAGACCCCGCCGGCCCGGCCGCGCGGCGAGCAGCAGGACGCCCTGCCCAAGCCGATACCCTGACTGACTTAAACAGCTCTTTTTCAAAGCGGAATCTGCCATGCTGACCCTTTCGGCCGCCGACGTCGATCGTGCCCTGAGTTTTCCCGGCCTCGTGGAGACGCTGCGCTCGGCGTTCCGTGACGGCGCCGTGCAGCCGGTGCGCCATCACCACCACGTCGAAAAGCCGGATACGCCGGCTTCGACCCTGCTGCTGATGCCCGCATGGACCGATTTCATGGCCGCCGGCGCCTCCACCGAAGGCCATATGGGCGTCAAGATCGTCACCGTCTCGCCCGGCAACAACGCCCTCGGCAAGCCGGCGGTGATGGGGGTCTACCTTTTGCTCGACGGCGCGACCGGCGAGCCGGAGGCGCTGATCGACGGCCAGCGCCTGACCCAGTGGCGCACGGCCTGCGCCTCCGCACTTGCCGCCACCTATCTGGCGCGCGAAGACGCCTCGCGCCTGCTGGTGATCGGCGCGGGCGCCATGGCGCCGTTCCTGGCGCGCGCCCATGCGGCGGTCCGCCCGATCCAGAAGATCAGCATCTGGAACCGCACCCCCGCCAATGCCGAAAAACTGGCGGCCGAACTGCGCGCCGAAGGCTTCGACGCCACCGCCGCAAGCGACCTCGACGCCGAACTGGCCACGGCCGACATCGTTTCCTCGGCGACGATTTCGCCGACACCGCTGGTCAAGGGCGCCCTGCTGAAGCCCGGCACGCATGTCGACCTGGTCGGCGGCTTCACGCCCGACCTGCGTGAAAGCGACGACGAGGCGATCCGCCGCGCCCGCGTCTTCGTCGATACCCGTGCCGGCGCGACCAAGGAAGCCGGTGACATCGTGCAGCCGCTCGCCTCGGGTGTGCTCAAGGCCGACGGCATCGTCGCCGAACTTGCCGAACTGACGCGCGGGCAGAAAAAGGGCCGCGAAAGCGCGGACGAAATCACGCTGTTCAAGTCGGTGGGTGCTGCCCTCGAAGACCTTGCGGCGGGAATCGCGGTTTACCGCGCCTTGAAAGGCTGACGCCGCGATTTCTTGCACGCCAGCACCTGCTGTGGCAGAAGCGGCCATCCGCCCGGAGTGACCCTTCTTGAAATCCTTTCGCGATCAACGCCGCGACAACCGCTCCCACCGGCCTGCGGAAGGCGGCAACGCAAAGGCGCGCCAGCCCGGCCCGAAGCCGACGGAGCGGCCTGCCAGGCCGCGCGAGGAACCCAAATCCGGCCAGCGCGTCATCGCCCGCCGCGAAGGTGCACTGCCGGCTGAAAAACTGCCGCTGATCCTCGAAGTCGCCCCCAACGACGACTATGCGTTGCTCGACAGCGGCGCCGGCCGGAAGCTCGAGCAATATGGCCCCTACCGCATCGTGCGCCCCGAAGGGCAAGCGATATGGCAGCCGGCATGGCCGGCAAAGGAGTGGGAGCGCGCCGACGCCGTCTTCACCGGCGACACCGACGAGGAAGGCATGGGTCGCTGGCGCTTTCCGAAAGCGCCGCTCGGCGAAACCTGGCCGATGAGGCACGACGGCATCGACTATCTCGGCCGCTTCACCTCCTTCCGCCATGTCGGCGTCTTTCCCGAGCAGGCCTCGCACTGGGACCATATGGCCGCGTTGATCCGCGAAGCGAAACGCCCGGTGAAAGTGCTGAACCTGTTCGGCTATACGGGCCTCGCCTCGCTGGTGGCGGCGCGCGCCGGGGCCGAGGTGACCCATGTCGACGCCTCCAAGAAGGCGGTTCAGTGGGCGCGCGAGAACCAGGAAATCGCGCGGCTATCCGACAAGCCGATCCGCTGGATCGTCGACGACGCGGTAAAATTCGCCGAGCGCGAGGAGCGGCGCGGCAGCCGCTACGACATCGTCCTGTTCGACCCGCCGGCCTATGGCCGCGGCCCCAAGGGCGAAGTTTGGCAACTGTTCGAGGATTTGCCGGCATTGGCCGACCTGTGCCGCGCCATCTTGACGCCGAAGCCGCTGGCGGTGGTCCTGACCGCCTATTCGATCCGCGCCTCCTTCTTCGCCATCCACGCCCTGATGCGCGACACTTTCGCCGGCATGGGCGGCACGGTTGAATCGGGCGAGCTGGTCATCCGCGAAAAATCGGCCGGCCGCGCGCTGTCGACGTCGCTGTTCTCCAGGTGGGTACGCGCATGATCCCGAAAAGTGGTCCCCGGTTTTCGGGCAAGATCATGCGCAAGGAAAAATTATGAAGAGTGACGGGCACCGCGCGGTCGGACAGGTGAAGGAGGTCACCAGCCTCGCCAATCCGCTGGTCAAGGACATCAAGGCACTGGCGCTGAAGAAATTCCGCGACCAGCAGCACGCCTTCATGGCCGAGGGGCTGAAGCTGGTGATCGACGCGCTCGATCTCGGCTGGAAAATCCGCACGCTGGTCTTCGCCAAGGCCGGGCGCGGCAACCCGGCCGTCGAAAAGGTCGCCGCCCGCACCGTGGCGGCAGGCGGCACGGTGCTCGAAGTGTCGGAAAAGGTGCTGTCGGCGATCACCCGCCGCGACAATCCGCAAATGGTGGTCGGCGTCTTCGCCCAGCAGTTCGTCGCCCTGAAGGATATCCACGCTCGCCCCGGCGATGTCTGGGTGGCGCTCGACCGGGTGCGCGATCCCGGCAATCTCGGCACCGTCATCCGCACCGTGGACGCGGTCGGGGCGAAAGGCGTCATCCTCGTCGGCGACACCACCGATCCGTTCTCGGTCGAGACCGTGCGCGCCACCATGGGCTCGATCTTCGCCGTGCCGGTCGCCAGGGCGACGCCCGAGGCGTTCCTCGCCTGGCGCAGGGGCTTTCCGGGGCTGGTCGCCGGCACCCATCTGAAAGGCGCGGTCGACTACCGCTCGGTCGATTTCTCGAAGGGGCCGACGCTGCTTTTGATGGGCAACGAACAGCAGGGCCTGCCCGACCAGCTCGCCGAAAGCTGCGACAAGCTGCTGCGCATCCCGCAGGCGGGGCGCGCCGATTCGCTCAACCTTGCGGTCGCCACCGCCGTCATGCTGTTCGAAATCCGCCGCAACGCCCTGAAACTCGGTCCGGAAGGGGCGCAACCGTGAAACGCCTCTTGCCCTACGGCCTGCTGGCGATCGTCGCCATCGCGCTCGACCAGTGGATAAAGAACCTGGTCGAAACCGGCCTCGACATGCACCAGCCGGTCGAGATCCTGCCCTTCCTGGCGCTTTTTCGTACCTATAACACCGGCATCGCCTTTTCGATGCTGGATTCCTTCGGCGATACCGGCCTGATCGCCGTATCGGTCGTCGTCGTCGCCTTCGTGCTCTACCTCGCCGCCAAGACGGCGCCCGGACAGGTTCTGGCCCGCATCGGCTTCGCGCTGATCGTCGGCGGCGCGCTCGGCAACCTGATCGACCGGGCCGTCTATGGCCACGTCATCGACTACATCCTGTTCCATACCCCCGTCTGGTCGTTCGCGGTTTTCAACCTCGCCGATGCCTTCATCACCGTAGGCGCCGTGATGGTGGTGTTCGACGAATTCATCGCCTGGCGCAAACAACCGCCTCCAGGCAATTGATTCTGCCCAATTGCCGCTGCACGGTGGTGGCGGAGGACAAAGACATGCCGGAAAGCTTCAAAGCCATTCTCGTTTCCCGCGACGCCGACAAAAAGCAGTCGGTGACGGTGGAGGAACTTACCGAGGCCGACCTGATGGACGGCGACGTGACGGTTGCCGTCGAGGCGACGACGATCAACTACAAGGACGGCCTCGCCATCACCGGCAAGGCGCCGGTGGTGCGCCGCTGGCCGCTCGTGCCCGGCATCGACTTCGCCGGAACCGTGCTTTCCTCCGACCACCCCGACTGGCGCAAGGGCGACCGGGTTGTGCTGAACGGCTGGGGCGTGGGCGAAACCCACTACGGCGCGTTCGCCGGGCGCGCCCGCGTCAACGGCGACTGGCTGGTGCCGCTGCCCGAGGGCATGAGCGCGCACGACGCCATGGCGATCGGCACCGCCGGCTACACGGCGATGCTGTGCGTGATGGCGCTGGAACGCCACGGCATTACGCCGGATCGCGGCCCCGTGGTGGTGACGGGGGCTGCCGGCGGCGTCGGTTCGGTCGCCGTCGCGCTGCTCTCCGGCCTCGGCTACCACGTCGTCGCCTCCACCGGGCGCAGCGCGGAAAGCGGCTATCTTGCCGAACTGGGCGCGGCCGAAGTGATCGCCCGCGAGGAGCTTTCGCAGCCCGGAAAGCCGCTTGGCAAGGAACGCTGGGCCGGCGGCATCGACACGGTGGGCTCGACCACGCTCGCCAACGTGCTGTCGATAACCGCCTATGGCGGCGCGGTCGCCGCCTGCGGGCTCGCCGGAGGCATGGACCTGCCGGCAACCGTCGCCCCCTTCATCCTGCGCGGAGTGTCGCTGCTCGGCATCGATTCGGTCATGGCGCCGAAGAAAATCCGACTGGAAGCCTGGCGGCGCATCGGCGCCGACCTCGACCCCGCCAAGCTTGCCGCGCTCTCGACCACCATCGGATTCGACGGCATCGTCGAGGCCGCCCGCGCCATCGTCGAGGGCAAGGTGCGCGGCCGCATCGTGGTTGATATGTAAGGCAAAACCGGCCGTTCGCTAAAATGCGAACGATCCGCCACAAGCTTCCATAATCTCTGTCTGGCATGGATTGCCGCATGATTGCGCAATCCGCCAGGCGCGCCGAGACGCCCTCCCCCGACACTGCTCCCGAAGAGGCAGCGATTGCGCGGCTGCGCATCGAAGCGCCGCCACTGGAGCCGGACCTCGCGCTTGCCGACCGCGACCTCCTGCCGTTCCTGACGCTCGGCGCCATTTTCGCCGTCGCCGGCCTCGCCTACCTCACCGGCGCCCCGCTTTTCGTCAGCCTTGCCCTGCTCGTCATCGGCGCCTGCGGCTTCGCCGTCCTCGCCACCCTGAACCGGACCTTCGCAAGGCTGGGCGACAGCGCGCGCAAGGACCGGACGGAAATAGAGACCCTCGCCGACCGCATGTGGGAGTTGCAGGAGAGCGAGGAACGCTTCCACGGGCTGATCGACGCGCTGGGCGACCTCGTCGTCCACCGCGACCGCGCCGGCTACATCGTCTATGCCAACAAGGTCTTCACCGATCTTCTCAGCGTCGATCCGGCGGAACTGCCCGAAAAGACGCTGAACGACCTCGGCATCGATATCGGCGTCGTTCCGGACGCTGCCTTCTGCGACCACGAATGCCTGAGTTCCACGGATGTCGTGGTCCAGACCCCGGCCGGGCCGCGCTGGTTCTCATGGATCGAGCTTTCCGTCCGCGACAAGGAAAGCGGCGCCGTCTCGCACCGGGCCATCGCCCGCGACATCACCGCGCGCAAGCGCGCCGAATCCTCGCTGATCAATGCCCGCGAGCGCGCCGAATTCGCCAACCAGGCCAAATCGCGCTTTCTGGCGACCGTCAGCCACGAGATCCGCACCCCCATGAACGGCATCATGGGCATGGCCAAGCTGCTGGCCGATACGGACCTGACACCCGAGCAGCGCACCTATGTCAGCGCCGTCTCGACCTCCGCCAGCGCGCTTCTGGCGCTGATCGAGGATTTGCTCGACTATTCCAAGATCGAAGCCGGCCGCTTCAAGCCCGAGCCGCAGCCGATGTCGCCGCGCGAAATCGGCGACGGCATCGTCGAATTGCTGGCTGCCCGCGCCTATGGCAAGGACATCGGCCTCGCCTGCTACGCAGCGCCCAACGTCCCGCGTACCATCGTCGCCGATCCGGGACGCATTCGCCAGGTGCTGCTGAACCTGATCGGCAACGCCATCAAGTTCACCGAGGCAGGCGGCGTGCTGGTGTCGATCGAGCGCATCACCGGCGAGAACAGCGACCGCATCCGCTTCACCGTTACCGACACCGGGCCGGGCCTGCGCGAGGACGACCGGGAACGCATCTTCGAGGAGTTCGAGCAGGCCGACGGCACGTCGACCCGCACCCATGGCGGCGCGGGGCTGGGGCTGGCGATCTCCAGGCGGCTGATCGCGGCCATGGGCGGCACCATCTCGGTATCGAGCTGGCCCGGCAAAGGGTCCGAATTCATGTTCGAGATTCCCGCCGCCGCGCCGGGCGAAACCCTGGAGAGCCGCCAGGCCATGCTTGCGGGCAAGCGCGTGGTGATTCTGTCGGAAAACACCGTCGAGGCCACGGCCATCGCCAAAACGGTGGAAGCCCATGGCGGCGCGGCCGAGATCGCCGTCACCGCTGCACAGGCGGCGACGCTGGCCGTTGGCTGCACCGCGATCCTGATCGACGCGGCGCTGGAATCCAGCGACGCCCGCCTGCTCAGGCACCTGCGTCAGACCGCCTTTCCGACCTGCGAAGCGATCACGTTGATCGCACCGACCGACCGCGGCCTATTGGGGGAACTGCGCGTCAACGGCTACTCCACCTTCCTGGCGCGGCCGATACGTGGCGAAACGCTGCTGCGCGTGCTGGTAAGCGGCGGCGCCGCCACGCCGATCGCACCCGCACCGGGCAGCCGGCCAGCAACCGCCAGGCCGGCGAGCCGGCAGCCCGGCCTGTCCGTCCTCATCGCCGAGGACAACGAAATCAACGCCATGCTCGCCCGCGCCACGCTGCTGAAGGCCGGGCACCGGGTCGAGATCGTCGGTAACGGCAGGGCCGCCGTGGACGCGATCGTCAATGCCGGCGCCAGGACCCGCTACGACGTGGTGCTGATGGATCTGCACATGCCGCTGCTCGACGGCCTCGACGCCATCTCCATCGTGCGCCGGCATGAAGAGGACCACGGTCTGCCGCCGCTTCCCATCATGGTGCTGTCGGCCGACAGCCAGGAAAACACCCGCCACCGGGTCCTGGCCCACGGCGCCAGCGGTTTCCTTACCAAGCCGCTGGACCCCGAGGCTCTGGTTCTGGCCGTAGAGCAGCAGGTCGCCGCCTGACGATCACGCCGACGTAACTCAAGGTTGTCTTTGCAACCTGCCTCACGCATTATAACCTTGTCGTCACAATCTTGTTGCACCACACTCGTATCCCCGTGCCAAAGGGATGGCTCGAAGGAGAATCGCCCGTGCAGGCAGCAACATCGGAAGGCGAGGCCTACGCGAAGGTCGGGAACGGCTTGATCGACGCTCACAAGGCCGACGCCGTCGCCATGGGGCGCCCTCTTGGCCGAATCGGTAATCTCGAGGTGCGCCTCGCCGGCAGCGACAAGGAAGTCGCCGCCGCGCAGGCGGTGCGCTACCGCGTCTTCTACGAGGAACTCGGCGCGAAGAAGGATGCCTCGCAGACCGAATGCAGCGACGCCGACCGCTTCGATCACATCTGCGACCACCTGATCGTGCTCGACACCAGCATGCCGGGCGCCGCGCATCGTCGCATCGTCGGCACCTACCGGCTGCTGCGGCAGGAACAGGCGGTCGCCTCCGGTGGCTTCTATTCGGAAAGCGAGTTCGAACTGCCCGCGCTGGTCGCACGCCACCCGGACAAACGCTTCCTTGAACTCGGACGCTCCTGCGTACTGCCCGCCTATCGCTCCCGGCGCACCATCGAGGTGCTGTGGCAAGGCATATGGGCCTATATCAACCACTACGACATCGGTGTGATGACCGGCTGCGCTTCCTTCCACGGAACCGCCCCCGCCGCCCATGCCGAGGCACTGGCCTATCTGGCGCACCATTGCCGCACCGAGGAAGCGTGGGACGTGCGGGCGGTTGCCGGCCGCTATCACTCGATGGACCTGATGCCCGCCAACGGCATCAACGCCAAAGCGGCCATCGGCGCCATGCCGCCGCTCATCAAGGGCTACCTGCGGGTCGGCGCACGCATTGGCGACGGCTGCGTCATCGACCATGCCTTCTCGACGGTCGACGTGTTCGTCGTCCTGCCGGTCAAGCAGATCGCCGAGCGCTATGTGAGCTATTACGGCGCCGATGCCCAGCGCTTCGCCGCCTGAGCGGGCGCTCCCCCGCGCAAGGCTTCAGGGGATGTCCTCGGGCTTGCGGCCGGGCCGGCTTTTATAGGACGGGAAGGCCCAACCGAATCTCAGCGCCCCGCCGCGCACGGCAAAAGCCGCTACGAACCCGGCAAGGTCCGACGCATAGGGCGGCAGCCCGACAAGGTCGCCAAGCGTGAGTACGACCGCGCCGGCAAGGGCGGCGGTCACATAGACTTCGGGCTTGAGCAGCACCGAGGGTTCGCCCGCCAGAAGATCGCGCAGGATGCCGCCGAACGTAGCCGTCAGCACGCCGGTCACGATCGCCACCACCGGCGAACCCGTAATGGCCAGACCCTTGGCCGCCCCCATCACCGAGAAGGCGGCAAGCCCGACGGCATCCAGCCACAAAAGCAGCTTGTAGCGGGATTCGATGCGATAGGCGGTGAAAAACACCAGGACGGCGACCAGCGCGCAGATCAGCACGTAGACGCGGTTGCCGACCCAGAACACCGGCACGCCGAGAATGAGGTCACGGAACGTGCCGCCGCCGATGCCGGTGACGCTGGCTAGAAACAGGTAGCCGATGATGTCGAGTTGCTTGCGCGAGGCGGCCAATGCGCCGGTGGCTGCAAAAACGGTGACACCGGCATAATCGAGAAGCGTGATGGCGTTCATGGACCCGCCGGTGAACGGTGAAAGCGCCTAGGTTATCCGACGCGGCGCGCATGAAAAGCCCCTTCCGGACTTTTCAGCGCTTATCCATCCCCGTGTTCGCCCGGCGATCCTGCGCCGCGCTTACGCGTCCTTCTCGGCCTGTTCGTTGACCGGGCCCGGCTCGGCGGGTGCCTCGGCTGCGCTGGCCTTCGGCCCGCCCTTCGACACGCCGACCATCGCCGGGCGCAGCACCCGCTCGCCGATCGAATAGCCCGGCTGCACGACCTGCACCACGGTGCCGGCGGCGATATCGGGATTGGGAACCTCGAACATCGCCTGATGGAAGTTCGGATCGAACTTCTCGCCTTCCGGAGCCAGCTTCTTCACGCCGTGCCGTTCCAGCGCCGCCAGCATGCCGCGCAGCGTGATCTCGACGCCGTCGATCAGCGCCTTGAAGCCGACATCGCCGGAGGCCTTGGCCTCGGCCGGGATGGCGTCGAGGCCCCGTTGCAGGTTGTCGGCCACCTGCAGCATGTCGCGCGCGAAATTGGCGACCGCGTAGGTACGCGCGTCGACCACGTCGCGCGCGGTACGGCGGCGCAGGTTCTCCATTTCGGCCGCCGTGCGCAACGCACGGTCCTTCAATTCCTCGTTCTCCTTGAGCAGGCGCACCAGCGCCTCGTAATCGCCGTCGACGCCGCCCTCGGATCGCTCGGCGGCTACATCCTCGACTTCGGTCTCGTCGGGCCCGCGTTCGTCTTTCGGCTGGTCGTTCATCGCCACTTCCTGTTATTCGCATGGGTCGGATTTGCAGCCGATATCGAGGTTCGGCGCCCAAAAATCAAGGGGTTTGGCTGGCTTTGCCTCGGCGGCCGGCACTTCGACTTTAATTCAAATTTTACCGTAAATGCGAACAGCCGTTGCAAACGGCCGGCAGGAGAGGAACCATTCCATGCTTGGGAGAGTTTCGAAGCCAATCAAGGATTTTGAGATGACGACCCAGCAAAATGCAAAAAGGCGAGAACGTCACAGCGGCCCCAAACAGCATCCGTTCGGCGACCGCTCAACGACCCGTTTCCTGCGTACATTGCCAAACTTCCGGGTCGTCCACGAACTGCCGGACCACCTGAACGAACTGCTCAAGCGTCTGGAACAGGCCGAGCCGGATGGGAACAGCGATTCCTGAGGGCACCGCGGAAGCAGGCCGCGCAAGACGCTACAGCGAAGCGTCGGTCAGTGACTTTTCCAGGCCTGAAAGATGAATGCCGCACTCGGTCTTGGCCTGCCCGGCCCAGCGGCCGCTGCGCGCGTCCTCGCCGGGCGCGACCGGTTCCGTGCAGGGAAAGCAGCCGATCGACAGGTAGCCATAGGCGACCAGCGGGTTCTCGCGCAGCCGGTGGGCGCGCATATAATCGGCCTGGTCGGCGGTGGTCCAGCGCGCCAGGGGATTGATGCGGATGCGCGGCCCCACCGCCTCGAACACCGGGAGTTCGGCGCGGGTCGCCGCCTGGAAGCGCTTGCGGCCGGTGAACCAGGCGCGAAAGGGCGCGACGCCCCGCGCCATCGGCTCGACCTTGCGCAGGGCGCAGCAGGCGTCCACGTCCGTCTCATGCAGCCGCCCCTTGGGATCAAGGCGCGCCAACGCCGCCGCGTCCGGCTCGACGACGCGGATATCGGTCAACCCGAAATCGGCGGCAAGCGCATCACGGTAGGAAAGCGTCTCCTCGAAATGCTTCCCGGTATCGAGAAAGACGATGGGCAAATGACGGTCGACCTGCGCGATAAGATGCAGCAGCACCGCCGAATCCGCCCCGAACGACGAAACACCCGCGATCGCGCCGGCAAAAAGCTCCGTTACCGAGCGTTCGATAATCCCGGCGGCCGGCAGATGGCCGTAGAGCGCATCAAGCCCGGCGGCATCGGCCGCCGTCCCGGCCTCGACCCCTGATACCTGGTCAAGCGACCCTGGTTTCTGTTCCATGAAGCGCCTCCTTGAACGGTGCCGGCCCAACCCGGCGATAGACGTCGAGGAAGCGTTCCGAATGATCGTTGCGAATGGAAAGATTGGTTTCGATGACGGTTTCGACCGCCACCATCTGTTCCGGGTCGACGACCGCCGCCAACCCGCCTTCGGCAAGGCCGTCATGGACCGCATTGAGGTCGGCGTACGCCACATGCGGCAGCACGAGTGCCTGTTCGCCGGTGACCCCTACCTCGCCGGAGCCATAGCGCCCGGCCAGTTCCGCGACCGCCTCCATCTGGCCATCGCTGATATCGCCGGACGTCCCGCCGACATTTTTGAGCGCAATCGTCACCGACGCATGATCCGGGTGCCGCCAGACGGCAGCATTCCCGCCTGCGACGCCATGAGCGCGCGTTTCGTCGATGTCTCTGGCGTACAGGCCGACCGTGGCGAGGTCGGCCAGGATTACCGGCACGTCGCTCAGGCTGGGCCACTGGAACTGGATGTCGCCAGACGCGGTGAAGTGGCCAAAGCCCCGGTCATAGGTGCGCGCGACATGGGCCAGCTTTCGCAATTGCCGCACATCGAGCGTGCCGCGCGCAATGGCGACGCGCAGCATGTAGGAATGAGGCTGGAGATGAACGCCGTTCCTCAGCCTGAGCGGCTCGAACTCGACCTCGGTCAGCTCGCCGGCGAGCCGCCGTTCGATCTGACCGCTGAATTCGGCCAGGCGGTCCTCGATCAAGGCAGGGTCGAATACATCGTCACGGTACATGGTCGTCCCTCGAAAGCGCCTGCCGGTGCGGTGGATCAGTTTCTTCCCGTATGGTCGCCCTCAGGCGGATCGGTACGCCAAAGCCGGCGCGAATGAGTGCTTTTCCTTGGCGCCGGCCAGGGCGGAGCGCCGCCGCGCCAGCGGCTCGGAGCGGGCGAAATTGGCGCCGGCAACGGCATCGCCGATGAGGGTCATGACCGGCCCTTCGAGATCGTGCCGGCCTTCCAGCGAAGGCAGATCGGCCAGCGTGCCGTGAAAGCGCCGGCTGTTCTCGAGGCTGGCGTTCTCGACCACCGCCACCGCGGTATCGGGGGAAAGGCCGGCGCCGATCAGCCGGCCGGCAACGTCGGCTGCGACCGAGCGGCCCATATAGACGGCCACCGTCGCGCCGGAGATGGCAAGCCGCGCCCAGTCCGGCAACACGTCGCCCTTGAGGTCGTGGCCGGTGGTGAACACCATGGACGAGGCGACGCCGCGCAGCGTCAACGGCAGTTCGAAGTCGGCGGCGGCGGCAAAGGCGGCGGTGACGCCGGGCACCACCTCGTAGGAGACGCCGGCCTCGCGCAGCGCCGCCATCTCTTCGCCGGCGCGGCCGAACACCAGCGGATCGCCGCTCTTCAGCCGCACGACCCGCTTGCCCTCGCGGCCAAGCCCGACCAGCAGCGCATTGATCTCGGCCTGCGTGCGTGAATGGCAGCCCTTGCGCTTTCCGACCGGCAGCCGCTCGGCATCGCGACGGCCCATGGCGACGACCGCCTCCGGCACCAGCGCGTCGTAAAAGATGATGTCGGCCTCCATCAGAAGGCGCTGTGCACGAAGCGTCAGCAGGTCTTCCGCGCCCGGCCCCGCGCCGACCAGCGCGACATGGCCGCCGGCGTGGGCGCCCTCGCGCAGCAGGTCGGCCGCCGCGTCCCTTGCCCGCGCGGCGTCGCCCCTGGCGAGCGCCCGGGCCGGCGAGCCGGAAAAGAAAGAACGCCAGAAGCGGCGACGGGCATCGCCCTTCGGCAGCGCCGCCTCGGCCGCATCGCGCAGCGAGGCCGCAAGCGTCGCAAGCGGCCCCAATGAGGGCGCCAGCAACTGGTCTATGCGTGCGCGGATCAGTTGCGCCAGCACCGGCCCTGCTCCTTCCGTGCCGATGGCCACCGCCACCGGCGCGCGGTTGACCAGCGCCGGCGTGAAGAAATCGCACAGTTCGGGCCGGTCGACGGCATTGGCCGGCAGGCCGAGCCGGCGCGCATCGGCGACGATCCGGCGATCCAGCGCCTCGTCGCCTGTCGCGGCAAACACCAGGGCTGCGCCGTAAAGATGTTCGGGCCGATAGGAATCCCCGAGATGGACCGCCGCATTGCCGACGATCCATGCGGCAAGCCCGGATTCGGGAGCATCGGCCACGATGCGCAGGGCCGCGCTCGACTGGTCGATCAGCCGCGCCTTGGCCAGCGCTTCCTCGCCGTTGCCGACGATGACCACGGACTTCCCTTCGGTCCGGAAAAAGACGGGAAAGGCATTGAGCTTTGGCTTGGCGTGAAGCATGCGGAGAAATCCTGAACAGGCAGGATTTTTAGCCGGATACCTGAAAAGCCGGAAGAAACGCGCTCGCGCCGTGCGTCGCGGCAAGCAATCGCTTTTCTGAAACGGACAAAGCCGCGGGAAAACTATTCCCCGGCGGCAAAATGCCCCTCTCAGACGTGCTGGCCGCCGTTGATGTGGATTTCGGACCCGGTGACGTAGGATGCCTGCCCGGAACACAGGAAGAAGATGATATCGGCGACCTCGGCCGTGGCGCCGAGCCGCCTCAGCGGGATCGTCTCCACGATCTTTTCCGTGCCGGGCGACAGGATGGAGGTGTCGATCTCACCCGGCGCAATGGCGTTGACGCGGATGCCGTGCGGACCGAAGTCATGCGCCATTTCCCGCGTCAGCGAGCCCAGCGCCGCCTTCGACGTCGCATAGGCGGTGCCGGCGAACGGATGCACCCGCGTTCCGGCGATCGACGTTACGTTGACGATCGACCCTTTGGCGGTTGCCAGTTCCTTGAACAGGCCGCGCGCCAGCATGATCGGGGCGAAGAAATTGACCTGGAACACGTCGCGCCAGGCATGCATGGGCGTATCGATAGAATTCATCCGCTCGCCGTTGGCGAGCTTGGGCGAAATGGCGGCGTTGTTGACCAGCGCCTGCAACTGGCCGCCCTGCGCTTCGAGGCGGTGGCGGATTTCGGCAATGGCGATGCCGACGTCCTCCTGGTCGGCGAGGTCGACCTGGATGTGGTCTTCCGGTCCCGCCGGCCACGGGCAGTCCTCGGCGAACGGCTGGCGAGAGCAGGTGATGACGCGCCATCCCTCGCGCGAGAAGCGCTTCACCGTGGCGTGGCCTATGCCCCGGCTCGCTCCCGTCAGCACGATGGTTTTCCTGGTATCGGTCTCGGCCATGTCTCGGTCTCCGCCGGCACATGTAGCCGAAGGCGGAGCTGGTTGCGAGAACCTTTCCGGGCGATCCGCCGCGGCCTCTAGCCGCCGGTCAGAATGTCGAGGATGGAGATGTTCTTCGTCTTCAGCGGGCCGCCGACATCGCCCGGCGGCACCGGGCGCTTGATGGAAGCGGTGGAATCCGGTTCGCTCGCCCGCCTGTTGCCCAATCCCTTGCTGGCTGGTGCCGTATCGGCGGTCTGGACGCGACGGGCGGGCACTGGCGCCGTGGCGACGGGCTGTCCGACCGATGCGGGAGGTACGGGCTTGGCAGCAGGCGCACTCGGCACGGCGGCCGACGGCACATCGTCCGGCACGATCGTGTTCGACGGTGCGGATTTCCATGCCCCCGGCAGCGGCCTGACCGGCACGCCTTCATGCGCGGCCACCATGAATTCGTGCCAGGCCTGCGCCGGCAGCGAGCCGCCGGTGACTTTCTTCATCGGCTTGCCGTCGTCGTTGCCGAACCACACGCCGGTCGTCAGGTTGGCGGTGTAGCCGATGAACCAGGCGTCGCGCGAATTCTGGCTGGTGCCGGTCTTGCCGGCGGAAGGCCAGGCGAAGGCGGCCTTGCGGGCGGTGCCGGTTTCAACGGTGCCGGCCATCATCGAGTTCATCATGCCCACGACATCCGCGCTGACCACGCGCGGCGCCCCGCCGCCCTTGTTCTCGTAGAGCACCCTGCCCTTGGCATCGGTGATCTTGCTGATGAAATGCACGTCCGGCCGGAAGCCGCCATTGGCGAACGGCACATAGGCGGCGGTGAGCTCCAGCGGCGTCACCTCCGAGGTGCCGAGCGCAATCGACGTGTCGGTGCGCAGGTCGGAATCGATGCCCATGCGATGCGCCGCCTCGACGACGGCCTTGGGGCCGACTTCCATGGTAAGCTGTGCCGCAACCGAATTCAGCGACTTGGCGAGTGCGGTGGCCAGCGTCACCTTGCCGTAATATTTGCCTCCGTAGTTATCGGGCGTCCACTTCCCGATCCGGATCGGCGCGTCGTTGCGCACGCTGTCGGGCGTGCGCCCGGCTTCCAGCGCCGCCATGTAGACGAACGGCTTGAAGGCCGACCCCGGCTGTCGCCGCGCTTCCGAGGCACGGTCGAACTGGCTGGTCGAATAGTCGTAGCCGCCGACCATCGCCCGCACCGCGCCCGAATTGTCGATGGAAACCAGCGCGCCCTGGCTGACGTCGAGCTTTCGGCCGCTGTCGTCGATCAGGCGGCGGATCGACTTCTCCGCCAGCTTCTGCAGCGTCAGGTCGACGGTGGTCCTGACCACGATGTCGCCGCGCACGTCGCCGATCAGGTCCGGCAGTTCCTCCATGACGGTATCGGCGACATAGTTTTCCGAGCCGGTCCAGTAGGAGGGCGCGCGCGTCGCCGGCGCGCTGAGGGCGCCTGCCTGCTGCTTGCCGTTGATCATGCCCTCGTCGCGCATCGCCGCCAGCACCAGTTGCGCGCGCTCTTCCGCCGCTCGCGGATCGCGCGCCGGCGACAGCCGCGACGGCGCCTTGAGCAACCCGGCCAGAAGGGCGGCCTCCGACAGCGTCACGTCGCGCGCGCTCTTGCCGAAATAGCGGCGCGAAGCCGCCTCGACGCCATAGGCGCCGGAACCGAAATAGACCCGGTTGAGGTACATTTCGAGGATCTGGTCCTTGCTGTGCTTGTGCTCCAGCCATAGCGCCAGCAGCACCTCCTGCACCTTGCGCTCCAGCGTCCGGTCGGGCGTCAGGAACAAGTTCTTGGCGAGCTGCTGGGTCAGCGTCGAGCCGCCCTGGCTGAAACGCCCGCCCAGCACGTTGGCGACCATGGCGCGGCCGAGCCCGATCGGATCGATGCCGAAATGCGAATAGAAACGGCGATCCTCGATGGCGATGACCGCCTCGGGAATGTAGGGCGACATCTCGTGCAGGCCGACAGCCTCGCCGCCGCTCATGCCGCGATTGGCGACCAGTTGGTTGTCGACCGACACGATCTTGATATTAGGCGCCCGGTCGGGGATGGCCCAGGTGGTCGCAGCCGGCATCTTAGCGCCGTAATAAACAACGACGCCGGCAGCGGCGATGCCGCCCCAGATCGCCAGCACGAAGCACCAGTAGACGAGCCGCCCGAAAACGCTGAACAGGCCGCGCCCGCTCCTGGCACGGCGGCGAGCGGATTTCACTTTCGCTTTTCCCCGGGAATTCCTGCGGCCGGACGGCACGACGCGATCCTCCTCGCTGACCGAAAAGCCGTTCGCCGAACGCGCCCTGGACGGCCCCTCAAAGCTGGGCTCGATGCGTGTGTTCGTGCGTTTCGCCATCCGCTGCGACTTCAGTCCCCCGTTTATCCCCGGTTGGACAGTAGTTGCGGCGGTTTAAAGGCACGTAAACGGTCAGGCCGCCCGGGTGACCACGACCAGCGAAGCGAAATCGCGATAAAGGCGGCTGTGGGCGCAGGCGCCGCCGCCCGCCGCGGCGATACCGCCCGCGACCGCAGGCAGGTCGGCCCGCGGCGTCACATGATACCAGCGAAGCCAGGTGCGCAGGCCGTGGCGGAACCATGCCGGCAAGCCGCGCTGGTTGCCGAAATCGACGACGTGCAGCTCGCCTGCGGGCGCCAGATGGGTGAAGGCCTGCGCCATCACCGCCTGCCAGGATGGAATCATCGACACCGCATAGGAGATGAAAATGCGGTCGAAATCGGAACGTCCGAACACCCGCTGCGGGTCGAAGCACTCGGCGTCGGCAAGGGCAAGGCGCACGCGCCTTTGCAGCCCGGCCCTGACCACCGCCCTGCCGGCGCTCTCCAGCATCTCCTGCGAAATATCGATGCCGAAGAAGTGCGATTGCGGATACTGCCGCGCCGCCTGCACGAGATTGCGGCCGGTGCCGCAACCGATCTCCAGCACGGCCGCTCCGGGCGGCGGCTTCAGGCCCGCGATCATCGGGTCGCGGCCGAGCAGGTAGTATTTCCGCGTCGCGTCGTAGAAGTGGCGCTGGCGCCGGTAGACCCGGTCCATCAGCCCGCCATGGTCGAGAACGGTCATCGTTGGTCCGCCAGCACATAGAGGTGGAACCCGCCATAAATCGACGAACGGTCGCGGTCATGCAGCGCCCTCGACTGTTCTTCGCGGTAGCTCCAGCGCGCCAGTACCGCCGCCTCGACCCGGCCCGGCAGCACGCTTTCGGGGGCGGCCGTGCGGAAGATGACGCGCGCGCCGGGTGCGGCGGTGCGCGTGATCTCGCGCCAGAGCTCGTTCAGCTGGGCATCGCTCATCCAGTCCTGCGCATCAAGCAGGACGAAGCGGTCGACGGACGTTGCCGGCTTGGCCGCGAGGAATTCGGCATAGGAAGCATTGCTCACCGCCAGGCGTGCCGCGCGTGCCCGGATGGTGTCGAAATTGGCACGGGACAGATAAGGCGGCAGCGGCCCGTTTCCCGCCGGGTCGTAGCCGCGCCCGAACGCCTGCCAGGCGAAATAATTGTCGGAAAGCGGGAAGCCGCAGGCGAGCTTTTCCAGCCGTTGCCGCAGCACCGACGCCATGTCGCCGTCGCCGGCCAGGGCATCATATTGCTGCGGCGGGATGCCGAGGCCGAACAGCGAGGATTTGCGCTTCAGCGCCCAGCGCACGGCGCGCTTCTCGAACAGCGGCGCAATCTCGCTGTCGAAGAAGCGGCGCTGGTCCTCCGGCGTGGCGGCGGTGAGCAGGCCGCGCGGATCGATGCCGTAGAGGCGCGCCACGCGATGGCCCATGCCGATGAAATTGCCGAGCAGGCCGTGGCGATAAAGGTTGCGCGAGAAGATCGAGATGCGGCGGCGGCCCGACAGCTTGCGCTTTTCCCAATAGGCGCGCGTGTCGCGGTCGAGATGCGGCTTCAGGAAGCGCTCATAGGCATCGACATTGTCGCGCAGGCCCGCATGGCCGAAGAAGCGGTAGAAGCGCTCATGGTCCGGCAGGTGGGCGAGCGCCGCCAGCTTCAGGCGATTGAAGGCGACATGCGCCCGGTTGAGATCGACGGCCTCGACCACGGCCGGGTCGGCAAGCAGATAGGACAGCACGTTGCAGCCGCCCGAAGCGATGGTGACGATGCGGTCGCCCGGCCTGATTTCGAGCGCGGCCATGTCCACTTCCGGGTCTTCCCAGATCTGCGAGTAGACCAGCCCGGTGAACAGGCGGGCAAACAGCCGCTCGGACAGGCCCGCCGCCGACCAGGTCCGATGGCGGCGCACCGCGCCGAGGAGGCGCCGGCGTGCAAGCTTGCGGGATGATGCAACTTCGACTTCCTCTTCCAGTGCCGACATCGGCATTCTCCTGATGGGAAAATTTTATATGGACAGCGCCCGCTTCAGGGCATGGCCGCCGCCATGGTATCGGTCGCGGCAGGCCTGCCGACGGTTCCGGCCGGCCGGAGATTGTCGAGGAACTGTTGCGTACAGGCAGCCCAGCTGAAGGCCAGCGCATTGGCGCGCGCCGCCTCACGAGGCACCTCCAGCGCCGCCAGTGCCGCTGCGTGCAGGTCCGTCGACAACACGCCACCGCTGCCGACGATGTCCTTGGGACCGGTCACCGGAAAGGCCGCGACCGGGCAACCGCTTGCCATCGCCTCCAGCACGACGTTGCCGAACGTGTCGGTAAGGCTCGGGAACACGAACACGTCGACCGAGGCATAGATTTGCGCCAGTTCCCCGGCGGGCAGCGCACCCAGGAAATACGCCCCCGGATAGCGGTTCTTCAGGGCCGGCAGTTCCGGGCCGTCACCGACCACCACCTTGCTTCCCGGCAAGTCGAGGTCGAGGAAGGCCGGCAGGTTCTTTTCCACCGCCACCCGGCCGACGCTGAGGAAAATCGGGCGCGGCAGGTCGAGTTCGCAACGCCGCCCGGGGCTGAACAGCTCGGCATCGACGCCGCGCGTCCACGGCCGGATATTCCTGAAACCCCGGCGCGCGAGATCGTCGCCGAGCGAGGCAGTCGCCACCATGACGCCCTGCCCGGAATTATGGAACTCGCGCAGCTTGCGATAGGTCCAGCGCTCCGGGATCGGCAGGCGCGCGCTGAGATATTCCGGGAACTTGGTGTGGTAGCTGGTGGTGAACGCAAGGCCATGCGCCAGGCAGGCCCGGCGCGCCAGCTGGCCGAGCGGCCCTTCCGTCGCAATATGGATGAAATCGGGCGCCGCCTCGGCGATCTGCCGGGCAATCTGCCGCGGCGTCGCCAGCGCCAGAAGGATATCGGGGTAGAACGGCATGGGAACGGAGTGGAACCCGTCCGGCGTGATGAACTTCACCTCGACACCGAGGCCGGCCAGCATCTCGGCAAGCTTGGACAAGGTGCGCACCACGCCGTTGATCTGCGGATGCCAGGCGTCTGTAATGATGAGCACGCGGGCGCCCGCCGTCATGCCGCTCTCCTGCGCCACGGCATCGGCATTGGTCCGGCGTTGAGCTTCTCGCTTTGGCCGGCCCAGTGGACAAGCTCCATACGGCCATCGCCATGCTCGACAATCGCCGTGCAGCTTTCGACCCAATCGCCGGTGTTGAGATAGGCGAGCCCGTCCATATCGCGCTGTGCGGCGCTATGGATATGACCGCAGACCACGCCGTCGACACCGCGACGCCGCGCCTCGGCGGCCAACGTCTCCTCGAAACGGCCGATGAAGCTGACGGCGTTCTTGACCTTGTGCTTGGCCCAGGCCGACAGCGACCAGTAAGTGAGCCCGAAGAAGCGGCGTACGGCGTTGATGCGCGTCGACAGCGCCAGCGCCGTCACATAGGCCCAGTCGCCGAAGAAGGCCAGCCAGCGCGCATGGCGCACCACCACGTCGAAGACGTCGCCATGGATGACGAGATAGCGCTTGTCGTCGGCGGCGACATGCAGCGCCGTTTCGCAGACTTCGATGCCGCCGAAATGCGTGCCGTAGAACTCGCGCAGGAATTCGTCGTGGTTGCCCGGCACGTAGACGACGCGGCTGCCCTTGCGCGCCTTGCGCAGCAGCTTCTGCACCACGTCGTTGTGGCTCTGCGGCCAATACCAGCCGGAACGCAGCCGCCAGCCATCGACGATATCGCCGATCAGGTAAATGGTATCGGCGTCATGGTACCTGAGAAACTCCAGCAGCGCCTCGGCCTGACAGCCCTTGGTGCCGAGGTGCACGTCCGAAAGGAAGAGCGTGCGGTAGCGGCGTTCCCCGCTGTTCGAATCTGGGTGAGACGTGCCTGTCATGGCCAGTTTGTTGACCACGCTTGCGTGACAAGGCGATGACGGCGTGGCAGGCGTCGCCCCGGCCCGCCGTTTTGAGCGCGCCGCCTCCGGCCGTTAGAAGTTTAACGATCCGCTTAGCCCGACCTTCGTTTTTCGGCGCTATAGAGCACTTACTAGGCAATCTTCGACCAAGGATCATCATGCGTAGCTATCGCAAATTCCTACGTTCTGACGAGGGTTCGTTCGCGCCGGCTTTTGCCCTCAGTTTGATGCCGCTGCTTCTGGCGCTCGGTATCGCCGTGGATTACACCTCTGCAACGACCGACCGAGCGCAGATGCAGAACGCGCTTGATTCGGCGATCATCTCGATCACCACAATGGATCGAAACGCCACCGACGCCCAGCGGGAAACCATCTTGCAGAGCGTCTACGCGGGCAATGGCGGCCGCGGCACGGCAAGGCTGCGCTCGGTCAGCTTCGATGCTGACGGCACCATGCACGCCAGCACCTCGGCCAGCTATGCGATGCCGACGAACTTCATGAACCTCGCCAACATCAACAACGTCACCATCGACGTGGACACCTCGGTGAGGAAAAATCCGGCGCTGGTGAAGGCGGAATTCAATGTCGATCGTGTTTCGGGATACTGGGGCAAAACCATGACCCTGTACGGAACGCCGATCGGAAGCTCAAATGCAAGTCCGCTTATGAAAATTGAATACGCGTATAAGGAATTCAAATTCACCTATTCGGTCGGTACAGGAAACAAGAAAAAAGATTATTCGGTCAACGACCCGAAAGGCTACGGGACCTCCACCACATATATCTACAACGGTACGACCGCCACGAAAGTCGGCCAGCAGATCTGCACGACAACCGCATCGTTTAATGCCCCGAAGGCGACGGCTGGAGTTTACATAAGCTCCGGATTCGACAAGAACGACCCGAACAAGCCGATGGTATATTTTTCGACGACCTGCCCGGCGACGACGGGAGCTTCCGTCGATGTCAGCAGCATGAACGATCTTTACCTGCAAATGGACGTACCCTCGGCAAACCCGTCAAAACTCAAGTCCAACGACCCGAACACGTCCGATCGGCTTTACATTGGTGTGCCGTCCATCAATAACGGGCAGATGATCGAGGTCGCGAAGGGCAAGACCGTCGATATTTTTACCGCCGTTCCTTGCGAGCAGACCAGCAACCAGGCTTGGGAGGATGGCGGCAACCCCGTACCGGCAGATGTTTCCAACGCCGACTTCTTCTACTCGGTCACCGGCAAGTGCGATTTCAATAAGCGTCCAAGCGTCACCAGCCTGGTCCAATAGCCGGTCCACAGCCTGGAATTTCCGAACCCGCTCCAGCTGAGCGGGTTCTTCGTTTTACGAACGGGCAGCAGCCGCGATGCCCTCAAAGCAGCGATGCGATCCCGCCGGGATCCAGCATGCGGCCGCGGCGTACGATTTCGGCTGCTTTCAGGCTGCCTGCCTGCAGCCGCACGATCGGCTCGTGGCCCAACCGGTTGAGGAGAATGCCCATATGGCCGTGCCCCGGCTCGGCTTGCGGGCAGATGCGGCATCCGAGCGCGCGCGCCGCAGGCCGGTCCACATCGCCCCAGAACTGCGCCAGCAACGCCCCGGGCGCCTTGGCCGTAATGGTCTTCAGGTCAGCAATGCCGAGCGGCTCGTCGCGCGGCTGAAGGGAAAGGACAACGACGTCCCAAGTCGCCCTCGGCAGATCGGAAACCCGCTGGAAGAGGCTCGCGGCGGCACCCGCCTCGCTGAGCCCGCCGACCAGGAAGTCAGCGAAGGGATTGTCGCACAGCACTGCGATCCGCTTGCCGGCCGAGATCACGCCGGCATCGCGCAAGAGGCACACCAACAGCGGGCCGAGGAACGGAAACACCGCGACATCGGCATGGCGCTCGTTGACGGCGGCGACGCGAACGCCTCTCTCGCGGCAGGCAGCCAGGTCGAGATCGCTGCCGCGGAATTCCCACGCCTCGAACATCAACGCGATAACGGCCTGCGGAGGCAAGAGGTCCACCATGTCGCCGGTGATCGGGCGGATGCGGCCAGAGTTGGTCAGGATATCGCAACGCCGCAGGCATGACGCGGAAACGGTGTCGGCAAAGGCGATACGGCCCTCGATCCCGGCCATGCGCGCCAACTGGCGCGTGGCCGCGATCGCCTCCTCGGCGCTGCCATGGTTGCGGGTGTGGCGGGCACAGGCATGGACCCGCGCCCCGGCAAGGGCGGCGATCACCGCCGTCGAGGCATAGGCGCCGGTGGCCGCCTCGGTCACCACGGTGAGCCCGGAAAGGTCCAGTTCCAGGATACGGATGCGCCGCTCGATGCTTTCCAGCATCGTCTGCGGAACATCGCCGGCGGGCCGAACCAGTTCCAGCATCGCCATATCCTAGGCCACGTTGCGCACACGGCGCGGCGGCGCGACGGCGGCCGCCAGCACTTCCACCACCCGAATCTGGTCCTCATGCGCCATCTGCGCGTAGAGCGGCAGGATGATCGAGCGGTCGCGCGCCGCTTCCGAACGCGGCAAGGCGAACGCCAGCGGCAATCCGGCATAGGCCGGTTCCATATGGATGCACATGATGCCCCGTCGCGTGGCGATGCCGTGGTCGAGCATGGTCTGCATGACGGCCCGCTGGTCGATGCCCGGCCCCAGCCGGACGCAATAACTTTGCCAGTTCGACAGCGCCCATTCAGGCTCGACCGGCGCGCCGAGCCCGGCGATGCCGGCGAGGCACGAGGCATAGACGTCCGCCCGCGCTCGGCGGCGGGAAACGATATCGTCCAGCCGTTTCAGCTGTTCCCGCCCGACCGCAGCCTGGATATCGGTCATGCGGTAGTTGAAGCCGGGTACCGGATAGGTCTCGAAGATCACCTCGCGGCTGCCGTGGCGCACCGCATCGGAAACCGACATGCCGTGCTGGCGCCACAGGCGGAACAGCGCGTCCCATTGCGGGTTGTTCGTCGTCAGCATGCCACCGTCACCGACGGTCAGCACCTTGCGCGGATGGAACGAGAAGCAGGCGATGTCGCCTTGCGGGCTGCCGATCGGCCTCCACCGCCCGTCGACGCGCATTTTCGAGCCGATCGCGCAGGCCGCATCCTCGATGACGGGGATGCCATGGGCGCGCGCGACCCGCAGGATGGCCGGCATGTCGCACGGCATGCCCATCTGGTGCACGCACAGGATCGCCCTGGTGCGCGGCGTGATTGCGGCACCGATCAGCGCGGGGTCGATGTTGAAGCCGTCGGCCTCGATATCCACGAATACGGGGGTTGCCCCACATTGGCGGATCGCGTTGGCCGAAGCGATGAAGGTGTGGCTGACGGTCACCACCTCGTCGCCCACGCCGACGCCCAGCGCCATCAGCGCCAGATGAAGCGCGACCGTGCAATTGGCGACGGCGCAGGCATGGTCGACGCCGACGCGCGCCGCGAACTCCTTCTCGAAGGCAGCGACCTGCGGGCCTTGCGTCAGCCAACCTGACGATACGACCCCGGCGGCGGCCGCCGACTCCTCCTGCCCGACGAACGGCTTTGCGATCGGGATCATGACGCCATCTCCCGGACGGCATTCGCCCGCATCTCGCCGCGCCACCAGCCGACGAGGTCGGCGATACCCTCATCGGGCGCTACTCCAGTCACGAAGCCGAGACTGTCCTTCGCCGCCTCGACCGACGCCAACCGGCGCGGCACCGGGTTGACCGTCCGTGCTTCCAGATGCACCGGATTCAGGGCCGGCCGGCCCATGGCGCAGGCAAAGGTATGGGCAAGGTCGAGCAGCGAGGTCTCGGTGCCGGAGCCGACATTGAAGACCGCGTCGGTGGCCGATGACGTGGCCGCCAGCATGTTGGCCCGCGCCACGTCGGTGACGTGGATCAGGTCCATGGTCTGCAAGCCGTCACCGAAGATCAGGGGCGGCTCGCCGGCCTCGATGCGCTCCATCCAGCGTACCATCACCTCGGTATAGCGGCCGTGAATGTCCATGCGAGGCCCGTAGACGTTGAAGTAGCGCAGCGCCACGTAGTCGAGCCCGTACATGTCGTTGAAGGAGCGCAGCAGCCCCTCGCCGAACGACTTCGCCGCCCCGTAGAGCGTTCGGTTGCCGTAAGGATGATGGTCCTCGCCAGTCGGAAAGCTTTCGGCCATGCCGTAGATCGACGCCGAAGAGGCCATCACGACCTTGCGCACCTTTTCCTCCACACACTGCCTGAGCAGGTCGTAGGTGGCATCGACCATCACCGTCATGGCCTCGTTCGGCTCGGCCGCGCAATGGGTGATGCGCAGCGCCGCCTGGTGGAACACCGTATCGCAGCCCGTCACCAGCGAGCGCATCAGCGCCCGGTCGCGGATGTCGCCGGTGACCAGTTCGACCCGTCCCGAAGGCAGGGCCGACGCCAAGTTGGCGACCCTGCCGCGCACCATGTTGTCGATGACGACGATTTTCCCGCATCCGGCCGCGACGAGTTGGTCGACGATATGCGAACCGACGAAACCGGCGCCGCCGGTCACCAGAACGCGCTTTCCACGAAGAACGGTCAAGCAAACCTCCATGCGTCGGAATCAGGCCGTCCTGGCCAGCGGCCGCGCGGTCGCCTCGTTCAGCGCGACGACCACCTTGGCCACGCTGGCGTCCGTCAGTTCCGGATACAAGGGCAGCGAAAGCGTGTGCCGCGCCAGCGCCTCGCTCACCGGGAAATCGCCGGCGCGGTAGCCGAGTCCGGCATAGGCCGGCTGCAGATGCACCGGAACCGGATAATGGATGTTCGTCGCCACGTCGGCGTCGGCGAGCAGCCTGCGCACGCGGTCGCGATCCTTCGTCTGTACGGCATAGACATGGCAGGCATGATCGACCCCGAACGGCCCGGCCGGCAATCCGAGGTCTCCGAACAATCCGTCGTTGTAGAGGTTGGCGATGCGCCGGCGCTGTGCGTTCCAGCCATCGAGATAAGCAAGCTTGACGCCGAGCACCGCACCCTGAACAGCATCCATGCGGAAGTTGAAGCCGTGGCGCACGTGGTTGTACTTGCCTTCCTGTCCCCAGTCGCGCAACGAGCGCACGGCGGCAGCGAAATCAGGCCGATCGGTGGTGATTGCACCGCCCTCGCCGCAGGCGCCGAGGTTCTTGCCGGGGTAGAAGCTGAAGCAGCCGATGTCGCCGAAGGCGCCGGCCCGCACACCGTCGCGCTCGGCGCCATGCGCCTGCGCTGCATCCTCGATCACCACGAGGTCAAAGCGCCGGGCGGCCGCGCAGATGGAGGTCATGTCGGCCAGCCGCCCGTGCAGGTGTACCGGCACGATGGCTTTCGTGCGGCTGGTCACCTTTTCGGCAATACGCGTCGGGTCCATCGTCCAGGTCACCGGGTCGACATCCACGAAGACCGGCGTGGCACCCGCATAGAGAATGGCGGCCACTGTGGCGACAAAGGTTGTCGGCACCGTGATCACCTCGTCGCCCGGTCCGATACCGGCCGCAAGCAGCGCCAGATGCAGCGCCGACGTACCTGAATTCAAGGCAACCGCATGGCCAGTGCCGCAATAGCGCGCGAAGCCCGCCTCGAAGTCGGCCACCTTGTCGCCAAGCACGAAGTTGCATTCGCGCATGGCGTCGAGCACCGCGTGTTCCAGTTGCGGGCCGATGATGCGGTATTGGGCACGAAGGTCGAGAAAGGGGATCATGATGCGTTTCTCAGGGAACCGAGTTCGATGGGCTGACCACGCAGCGCCGTCGAGCGCGAGGCCGCGGCCAGCATCTCCACCACCCGCAACCCGCTCTCGCCGTCGGAAGGCGGACGCTCGGCCGTCTCGACGCTGCGCAGGAACTGCTCGATCTCCGTGATCAGCGCTTCCTTGGGCGAAATTGCCGGCGCCGACATTTCGCCCATGCGGTAGGAGATCAGCTTTTCGCGCAGGCTGTCGGCGCTGCCGGCGAGATCGACGCCGCGGTCGTAGATCTTCACCTTCTCGCTGTTTTGCATGTCGTCGTAGATGATCATGCGCTGGCTGCCGCCGATCAGCGTCTGCCGCACCTTGACCGGCGCCATCCAGTTGACGTTGAGATGCGCCAGCGCGCCATTGTCGAAATAGACCGACAGATGCGCCATGTTCTCCGGCCTGTCGGGCAGGAAGGCCGCCGCGCTGGCGGTGATCGCCACCGGCCTAGCCTTGATCAGGAAGTCGAGAATGGCGATATCGTGCGCCGCCAGGTCCCAGATGACGTTCACGTCGCGCTGGAACAGGCCGAGGTTCACCCGGATCGAATCGTAATAGTAGACGTCCCCGACCCGTCCGGCCTCGATCAGGTCATGGATGGCCTGCACCGCGCCCGTGTAGATGAAGGTGTGGTCGACCATCAGCACCAGCGAGCGGCGGGCCGCCTCCTCGACCAGCAGCGAAGCCTTGAAGACGCTGTCGGTCATCGGCTTTTCGACCAGCACATGCTTTCCGGCCTTCAGCGCCGCCAGCGCGATGTCGAAATGCGTGCTGACCGGGGTGGCGATGACGACGGCATCGACGGCGGGATCGGCGATGACGTCGCGCCAGTCGGTCAAAAGGCGCGCCGAAGGATGGCGCCGCCCTGCCCGCTCCAGCGCGGCGGTGGAAGGATCGGCGATCGCGCGCAGGGCGACCGCATCGACCTCGACCAGGGCGCGGGCAAGGTTGGGACCCCAGTAGCCGTAGCCGATGACGCCTATGCCGGGCATGACTGGCTTTCTCCGTTTGCGCGCAGGGAGGGGGAGGACGGGATGAAGGACTTGCCCCGGACATCGCCGATGACGCGCGCCGGAACGCCGGCCACGATGGCAAAGTCGGGCACGTCCTTCGTCACCACCGCGCCGGCGCCCACCAGCGCGTTCTCGCCGATGGTGACGCCGCACACGATGGTCGAGTTGGAGCCGAGCGCCGCTCCCCGCCGCACCAGCGTCGGCGTGCATTCCCAGTCGCCGTCGCGCTGCAACGAGCCATCCTCGTTGGTGGCGCGCGGGTAAAGGCCGTTGGTGAACATCACCCCATGCGCCACCATGACTTCGTCTTCGATGGTCACGCCTTCGCAGACGAAGGAATGCGAGGAAATCTTGCAACGCGCGCCGACGCGGCTGTTCTTCTGGATCTCGACGAAGGGACCGATGCGCGTGCCGGCGCCGATGGTGCACCCATAGATGTTGACCAGGTCGGGATAGAGAATGACGACATCGTCAGCGACGACGCTTGAAGTGACCGGCATGCTGCAACGCCTCCCCCCGGCTGTCCACGGACTACCAATGCGCGGCTTTGAGCCAGCGCACCGTTTCCAGTACCGGCTTTGAGGGGAGATGAAACGAGCCCAAAACGGGCGTTCTCCGATTGGCGGCGCACTTACGCCTTATGGCTGGATGTCACCTGGAATCGGTCCGCCGGCGGTGGGCGGAGAGCCGTGGTCCGAGCCCCTGCGCGAGTATCGCGTTTCGGCGTCCGGGGAGAGCATGGCGGATCGCAACCCGCGACGCCCCTATCGGCCAGGGATACGTCGAAAGCGGTATCCCGGCGCAATATCATAGTAGGTAGGCCAGCAATTACCTAACCGCATAAAAAAATCGCATTTGGCAATTGTTCTATGGGGCTTGGGAAAATTCGCACGGAGTATCTTGATTATCTGCAACGCGGAAGCAGATATTTACGTTCAAAGTGGGGCGGCATCGATGTCAACAGACTTCCTCCCCTTTCCGGTCGCGTCGGCACTACGACGCGCACAGGAGGAATGCGTCCGGGTCCTCGTTTCCGAAGGCAGATTTGGACTTCGGCGTTATCGGGCAGGTGAAACGATCGTCGCCCAGGGCGACGACGAAACCCGTGCCTTTTTCATCCGGGATGGCTGGGGCTCCGTCAGCCGAAACCTGCGTGACGGCGAACGCCAGCTCATCGAATTTCCGATCGCCGGCGACATCCTGGACTGTTCCGCGGCCGCCGTCGGCCACCAGGAAGAGTTTTCCGCCCTGACGGACATGACGCTGTGGGAAGGTCCCTCGACCAGGCTGCGCACGCTGGCGGAATGCGAAATGGCGGTCGCCTCCTTCCTGACCCATGCAAACCGGCGAAGGCGCTGCACGCTCGTGGAACGCCTGATCGACCTCGCCAAGCGCGACGCCGGCATGCGCATCGCCCACTTCCTGCTGGAGTTAGGGGTGCGCCTCGCCCTGAACGGGGTAGGAAGCCACAAGGGCTACCAGTGCCCGCTGACGCAGCAGGATCTGGCCGACACGCTCGGGCTGACCCCCATTCATGCCAACAGGATGCTACGCGACGCCCGCACGCTCGGGTTGTATGAATTCCGTCGCGGCCGCGTCGAATTCATCGACTATGCCGCGACCGTGGAATTCGCCGATTTCGACGCCGACTTCCTGACCAGGGCGGGCTTGATCCCGACTTCGACGGCAGGACCGCAGCCGGATAGCAAAGGTAAATTATTCCTTAAGGAAAATGAGTAGCAGTTAATAAATGTTATAAACATTGATAGATATCATGGCATGATACAACCATAGGTCTACGCCTATACGCATGAATAGTCGTGTAAACCAGAATGGGTGGTATCATGAATAAAATCTCGCCAGGGGGCTACGGTCCCGATCTGAATCATATGACTATCTCAGGACGGCAAATAAACGAAGAAGAGGTCGACAATAACATAACGGCCGATGGGGAACCCAATATACTCGTTATCGACTCGCGTGTGCTTGACCGGGAATGCTTCTGCGGCTTCCTGCGATCCCACAAGCAGAAATTCCATGTCACGGCCTTCGGATCCCGGGAAGAATGGCTGGCCGGCGGCGGCGATTCCCGCCCTGTCTCGGTCGTCGTTCTCAGCATCGGCGGACTAAAGCTGTCCGACCCGCAAACCGCCACCAGCATCCGGCAGGCGGCCTCCGACTTCGCCCCGATCCCGATGGTCATTCTCGGCGACGGCGAGGAACTGAAGCATATCCTGCGCGCCCTCGAATGCGGCGCTCGCGGCTATATTCCTTCCTCCGTCGGCCTCGCCGTCTGCATCGAGGCCATCAAGCTGGCGATCGCCGGCGGCATCTTCATCCCGGCAAATCCGGTCATGGCCATGAGCAAGATGATCGACGGCGGCGATACCGAGCAGCATTTCGCCGGCATGTTCACGCCGCGCCAGGCCGACGTGGTGATGGCGCTGCGGCGCGGCAAGGCCAACAAGATCATCGCCTATGAGCTCAACATGCGCGAAAGCACCGTCAAGGTCCATATCCGCAACATCATGAGAAAGCTCAGGGCAACCAATCGAACCGAGGTCGCCTACAAGATAAATGATCTTCTCATTCCCGAGCCGCTTGCACATCCCTGATCACCACGCGTGGCGATCCGCCTAGCTAGTGCGTCAAGAGCCGGCCTTCGCCCCAGGGCGAAGGCCGGTTTCAGCGTAACCTTGCGCGCTTTGCCTACCTCAGAAATATCTCGGAATCCCTGAATCCGTACAAGGCGTGCCGGCGCGGATCGACCTTGTTGACGACCACCAGGGTCTCGGCCCCGCCGAGGCCTTCCAGGCGCTGCGCCGCCAGTTCGACGCTGCGGCGGCGCGTCTTGCCCCACTGCACGACCAGCAGAGCCGCGTCCGTCATGCCCGCCAGACAAGCGGTATCGGTCGAACCCAGGATCGGCGCGCTGTCGACGATGAGCAGCCGGCCGCTCGCCCTGGCCATCGCCGCGATCTCGCCCAGGCCGGCGAGGTCGGGCCGCCTGCGCTGGCCCGGCGCGCCGCGTGCGATGAAATCGATCCCGCTGTTGCTGTGGTGGTGGACGATATCGTCCAGGCCTGCCTCGCCGCCGAGGAATTCGTTCAGGCCCGTCCTGATGCCGGATTTCATCAGGGAGCCCAGGTCGCCGCTGCGCAGGTCGCCGTCGACGAGCAGCACGCTTCTGCCGGTAGCGGCCAGTTCGATCGCAAGCGAGCGGGCCACCAGCGTCTTGCCCTCTCCGGCATGCGCCGAGGTAACCAGCACGCTAGCCGGAAACTGGCCGCCGTTGGCCTGCTTCAGCGCCATCACAACGGCGCGGACGGATTCCGAAAACAGCCCGCCCTCGCTTTCGCCGAAGACAAGGGGCAGGTTCTTGCCTGCCCGCTCGCTCAGCACCGGCAGCAGCCCAGCCGGCATCGTATTGGCAATTCCGTCAAGCTGCTCGTGGCTGCGCACCGACTTGTCCATCATCTCGAGGACGAACACTGCGGTAATGCCGAGCGACAGCGACGCCAGCATCGTGGCAAGCAGATAGAACAGCCGTCCGCGGCCTTCCGGGCGCAACGGAAGGGTGGCCGCGGAAAGAACCTCCACTTCGACGGCCGGCACGGCCGCCTGCGCCACCAGATCCCGTTCCTGTCCCTGCAACTTGTCCAGCGCCGTCTGTTCCGTATCGGCGATGCGTGAAAGCCGGGCCAGTTCGGTCTGCGCCATGGCCGAGCGGGAAAGCCGGTCGCGTGCATCCGCCAGCGCCTGCCCCGCCTCGCGCTCCTGCCGGTCGAAGGCCGCCAGCCGGGCGTGCTGGGCCTGGAGGTAGCGATTGATCTCGAAGTCGAGATCGCCCTTGATCTTAAGTATTTCGGCGCGCAGGCCGACCACCTGGTCCGACCGTTCGCCATATATCCTCAGCAGGCTGTCGAGGTCCTTGTTCCTGCCCTCCAGCTTGCGTTGCAGCCCACCGACACTGTCGGGAACATCGATCCGGGCAATGGCCTCGTCGCTCCCGCTTTCCAGGGCCGAAATCGCCGTGGCCGTGTCCGCGCGCTGCCGCGCGATATCGGCGAGGCGCGAACTCAAATCCGCCACCGACCTTATATCCTCGGCCTGCGCGTCGTTGGAAACCACGCCCGCCGACTCGCGGGTGCGGGTGGCGGCCGCGCGCGCCGCGTCCACCCGCTCCTGTTGCTGAGCCACGCGCTGGCGAATCCAGCCGATCGCCGTGTCGAGGTCGTTACGCGTTCCGGCCCGGCGCTCGTCGAGGTAGATGTCAAGCAGCCGGTTGGGCACGGCGGCCGCCAGTTCGGGGTCCTGCGAATCGAAGCCGATGCGGATGACGTCGGATCCCGTATCGCGCCCTATATCGAGGGCACGGTAATATTCGGGAATGATGAGCTCGATACCCGCCGGCGCGGCCATGGCGGGCTTTCCGCTATCGATCAGGCCACGCAGCGCCCCACGCGCTGCATCGAGCAGCGAGCTCGGACGCAAGGCGGGGTTGAACTCCGCCTTTTCCTCAAGATGCAGTTCCCGGATCACCCGCTCGGCGATCCGTCGGGAAAGCAGGCGCTCCATCTCGGAAGTGGTGTTGAGCGCAGCCCCCGTTTTCCCAGCATTCGTGTCCAGTACCGACACGAGCGGGGCATGGACCATCAACCGCGATTCCGCGTGGTAGACGGGCTTCTGCCCGAGGATCACCGGAACGGCCGCGAGCACGATCAGCCCGCTGATGAGCATGATCGTCAGCAGGCGACGCCGTACGAGCCGCAAGGCCGACAGCAAGTCGAACTCGCCCGGCCCGGTTTCGAACGGGCTCGCCGGCTCGCGCCGCATCAGCACACGCGGCACCTTGCGGGGGTTCGGCATCAGGACGGTCATCGGACGTGAACCTTCGCTTGATCCTGGCTCAGGATCGCCTCGTAAAACGCTTCCAGCCGGTGCTGGTAGGCGACCATGCTGAACCCCGACAGGTAGGCCAGGCGCGCCCGTGCCGAGAGGCCGTTGCGCAGGCCCGGATCGCAGACCAGCCGCGCCAGCGTGCCGGCCAGAGCGGTCGGGTCGCCGACCGGCACGAAAAGGCCGTTCTCGCCGTCGGCGATAGCCTCCTCATGCGCGCCAACCCGTGTCGCCACCACGCTGAGCCCATGCGCCAGCCCCTCGATGACCGCCATCGCCATGCCTTCGGCATGCGACGGCAGGACCAGAATGTCGGCGTTTTGGCACAGGGTACGCGTCTGCTCGGTGTCCAGCCAGCCGGGCATCTCTACCCTGCCCGACAGGCCGAGCCCCGCCGCGTGTTCCCGATAGGCTGCGACCGGCCCGTCGCCGGCGATCACCGCCCGCCACCGCAAACCGGCCATGGCCGGACTGGCGAGCGCCAACAACAGTTCCGGCACGCCCTTGCGCTCGCTCAGCCGGCCGAGAAACACGACCAGCGGCGCCAGCGCGATGCGCAGTGGCCTCGGGCCGGGGTCCGGCACACAATTGTGGAAGATTTCGATGCGGCGACCGTCGACCCCGAGCAGGGTCTCCAGCATCATGCGGTCGCCGTTGCCAAGGACGATCACCCGGTCCGCCCCCCGGAACATGGCGCGCACAAGCCGCCTCTGGCGCGGCGAGCGGGCGGCAAAGTCGTCGGCATAGGCATAGTCGTGCAGGTGCAGGACGTGGACGCAGCCGAGCGTGCGCGCCGCTGCCGCCAGCACCAGCTTGCGCGCCGTGCTGCCGCGACCGGCAACGTGGATGTGATGGATGCGGCCGGGCACGAACAGCCGGTCCAGCGCCATCGACAGGACGGCCCATGCCAGCCGCACCAGCGACACCGGGGCAAACCAGCGCGGGCCGCGCGTATCGGTGACCCGATGCGTTACATGACTTTCATCGGCCGTCGCGGCGATGTAGCCGACAAGACGACCGATACCGCCGCCGTTCTCGCGCCCACCGGCCACATAATGGCGCACCCGCACCACCTGGCCGACCGGCGCGCCGGTGCGGGGCGCGGGGACGACCGCCCCCATAGCGACCGGAGGGTCGCTATATTGACTCACGCGCATGAGCGAACCACCGTTCGGTAGAGAGAAGCGGCGGCGGCGCCGATGGTTTCCGGAGCATTGGGACCGTTAGCCCAGGATAGCGCGTTGGTTCCGAACTCGTTCCTGAGCGTCACGCTTTCCGCCAGTATCCGGATGGCGCGGGCCAGCCGCTCGGGGTCGCCCGGGGGAACCACGAGGCCGAGGCCGTTGGGCTCCACGCTGGCGCGCAATTCGCCGACATCGGTCACGATCACCGGCTTGCCGAAAGCGGCCGCCAGGTTGAGGACACCGCTTTGCGACGCTTCGACATAGGGAAGCACGACGACATCGGCATCAAGGAAAAGCTGGGCCACCTCCTTGTCCTCGATATAGCCGCGGCGGATATCGTAGCGCTCCGGCCGGCCCATCAGCTCCCGGAACGCCCAGGGATCGTCGCCGCGCCCCGCGATCGTCAGCCGCATTTCGGGCAGCGCGTCCTTCAGCGCCGCTTCCGCGCGGATCAGTTGCTCCAGCCCCTTGTAGGCGAAGATCCGGCCGAACATCAGCACGCGCAACGTGCCGTCGTCCGGGCGGCGCGCCAGGCTTTCACGGCGCGCCAGGTCGCAGTAACGCACGATGGCCGGATGCGACAGCACATGCACGCGATCCGGCGGCTTGGCATAGCGATCGAGCGCGATGCGCCGCAGCCCCTCGCCATGCACCACGACATGGTCCGATTGCCGCACGATCAGGTCCTTCGACCAGCGCGGCAACAGATTGGTCTCGACATCGCCCGGGTGCAGCGACAGGTCGTGGATGGTAGTGATTATCGGGATCGGCCGCCAGAACGGGGCGGCGAAGTTCAGCCACAGCGTGTTGTTGCTAAGCAGGTGGATGACGCTCGGGCGCTCGCGCCGGATCAGCCGCGTGAGGTTGAACAGGAAGCGCGGATTGGACAACGCACTGTGGCGCGGCCAGTCGAGCAGCCGCAGGTCGACGGCCGGATCGAACCAGCGCGCAAACGAAGCATAGCGCCGATACGGGACACCGAGCACTACCGGCAGATGGCGCGCCAACCCGTTCGCATAGGAAACGGTGTAGTCTTCGATATCCGCGGTGAGCAGCAGCGCCTTCATTCGAGCGCCTCCGACAGGCCGGGGCGACGGTGGGCGGCAGGCAGGTTCCAGGCCGTGCGCAATGCATCGCGGCTACGCCGCAAAAGATTCGGCTCGCCCGCGAAGCGCAATCCTTCGAAGGCGAGTTCGAGCCGCTTGTGCAGGCCGACGCCCGCCAGCCGCGCCGCGGCGACATGATACGGATAGTGATCGGCCAGCCGCACCCTCGCCGGCATGCCGTGTCCGGCCAGAAACCGGTTCGTCGCCTCCACGGTCTCCCGCCAGTGCGCCATGCGCTTTTCCAGCATGGCCGCATCGTCGACCGGCCGGTACCAGTTGTTGGCATGGATGCGGTAATAGCCGAGGCTGCCCGGCAACGCCGCCACGCGCCCGAAGAACGGATAGAGGCCGGCCAGCCAGGCGTCGGCGGAGATACGGAAATGCTCGGGAATATCGCCGACCGCCTGCCAGGCGCTGCGGCGAACGGCGATGGCCGAGGTCATGGGAAAGGGCCACCAGCCGGCCGACCGCGCCATCAGCGGGGAAAGGTCGCCGTTGCACAGGGTGCGCGGCACCGGCTTCAGCGTCGGCGCGCCGCCGACCAGCACCGGCTGCAACCGGTGATAGACCAGCGACGCGCCGGCATCGGCCCGAAATGCCGCCACGACGGCCGCCAGCTTTCCCGGCGCCCACCAGTCGTCCGCATCGAGGAAGCAGATGATCTCGCCCCGGCTCGCCCTGACGCCGGCATTGATCGCGGCGGCCTGGCCCCGATTGTCCTGGAAGACGATTTCAGCCCGATCCCTGAATTCATCCAGGATCTCGCGGGACCGGTCGCTTGAGCCGTCGTCGACCACGATCACCTCGGCATCGACACCGGCCTGCGCCAGCGCACTGGCGACGGCACGGGGGACGAACCGCGCGTAGTTGTAGTTGTTCACGACAACGCTGACGGCCGGGCTTTCCACGGTGGCTCTCCCCCCGGCGGCCATCACCCGGCAGCGTCCAACGACACCGAAACGTCCAGTACGTCGCCCGGCATGACCTGCGTATTCATCTGCGCGTCTATCGTCTCGTCCCGACCTTCGGTGGTGCGGTGAATGACCACCACGGCCTCCGCCGCCTTGTCGGCACGCTCCGACAGGCTGACCCCTGCACTGAGAATCTCGGTCGAAAGGGCGTCAAGTTCCGCCTTCAGGCGGACCCGGTCGAGCATCGCGTCGCGCAATTGCTGGCGGATATCGATCCGCCATTTGACGCCGGCGGCGCCAAGCTCATGCTCCGCCGTCGAGCGGCTCTGGCGCGCGCGCGCCGTGAAAGCCTGGTTTTCGAGCAAATCCCGCGAGGCGCGCGATTCCTCGTGCTGCAATTCCTGCAGCTTGGGCAGCGGCATCAGGCCCTTCTCCACCAGCGTGCGGGCCGCCTCGACCTGTTGCTTGTCGAGGTCGCGCTCCTTCTGCTGAAGGCTGGCCTGCTGGCCGAGTACGTCGATCTCAAGATCGAGCAGCGCCATCCCGTCGCGAAGTTGCGACTGGGTGCCGGACCACGTTTGCAGCCGGTCGCGAAAGATTTCCTGGTCCAGCGACACCAGCGCATCGGCCTCCTGGGTAGGCACCGTGCCCGGCGAAACCGGTTTCGGCCCCTGCTCGTCGCGCGTCAGTTCCGCCTCGAGTCTGGCGATGCGGCTGTTGGCCTGGAGGAGTTGGTAGGACCCCGTCTGCCACTTGGCCCTCAGGCCGGGAATATCCACCTGAAGCTTGTCCTCGTCGGAGCGGCCGAGCCCGCCCGCAAGGATGAGCGCATGGCGAACCGTCAACCCCGGCTCGTAGTCGATGGCGCCCGGCCGCGCCACCTTGCCGCCGACGTAGAAAGGGCGGTACTTGGCGATGGCGACCAGCACGGTCGGTGCCTTCAGGATGTCCTGCTTGATGAGCACCGCCTCGATTCGTGCCCGCGCCGCGTCGAGGTCCATGCCGGCGACCCGCACGATGCCGAGCTGCGGCAGCACGATGTCGCCATCGGCATCGACCTTGCTGTCGCCGTCGAGCTTGGGCGCCTCCGCGATGGAAACATGAACGGTATCGCCCGGCGCAATCAGGATTTCGCCGGCGGCCGGCCAGGCGGCCATCGCCAGCACGCCCAGCCCGAGGGTCTTCGCGGCGAGACGAAGCGTTGCGGAAAGACACGATCGAGCCATCGGATAGTACCCTGCGCATGCACCGGCAAAACTGTACCGGGGGAGCGCGGCGTCCGAAAACTACGCCAATGGGCAATGCGCCGGGCAAGACGATCAGCCCTTCGGCGAGCCGGCGCATAAGGGTCGGCCCGGGCACCACCTTTGGAAGGCGCGCCTAGCCGTTCGAGGTAGCCCGGGAACGACCGGCACAATCTATCCCCAGCCGGAACCCAGCCGCCGGCACTCTGCCGGATGCATCAGGCTTTTGAGGTAGGCGTGCCCCGAATAGGCCGGGTTGCCGGCACGGACGGCTAGGTCGACGTGCCGGCTATCGGACATCGGCGGTACGCGAAGCCCGCAAACGGCGTGGTTTTTCCCGGCGCTGTAGCCGGAAGGCTGTGTAGGGCCGGGTCAGCCGCGAAAATATAGTGCCGGTCGATCCGGAGCGCGCAACCGCCGCTCCTTCCACTGAGAGCGCAAGGATGGAAACCATCGCGGACAACCACCAACCGTTGCCCACCGCCATGTCGTGGGCCGGGCCGGGCTGGACAAACGTGCTCGGGGTCCGCATCTCCGCCGTGAACCTTTCAAGCGCTACCCGTCGCATCGAAACGGCCATTGCGCTCGGCAAAAAAGGCTATGTCTGTGTCCGCGACGCCCACGGCGTGATCCGGTGCCAGCGGGACGCACGGCTGCGGGCAATCCATAACCACGCCTTCCTAGTCACCCCGGACGGCATGCCGCTGGTATGGGCGCTCCGGCGCGCCGGTTACACGGATGCCGGGCGCGTCTACGGTCCGGACCTCATGCTTTCGCTGTTCAGGGCCGGCGAGACAAGCGGCCTGCGCCACTTCCTCTATGGTGCGACGGCCGCGACACTGGAGAAGCTGCAAACGCGCCTGCTGGAGAAATTTCCAAACGCGCGCATCACCGGCGCCTACGCGCCCCCCTTCCGCGCCCTCTGCCCGCAGGAAGAAGCGGGGATCGCCGAGCGGATCAACCGCTCGGGTGCGGACATCGTCTGGGTCGGCCTCGGCAGCCCGAAGCAGGAACTGTGGATGGCGCAGATGCGCGGCAGGCTGGATGCCTCGATGCTGATCGGCGTCGGAGCCGCCTTCGACTTCCACGCCGGTCTCAAGCGACAGGCCCCGAAGGCGATCCAGAAAAGCGGCCTGGAATGGGCGTTCCGGCTCGTGCACGAGCCCCGCCGGCTGTGGCGGCGCTACGCCGTCACGGTCCCCGGCTTCATCTGCCTGAGCGCGATGCAGCGGCTTGGCCTCAGGCAATTCCCGACCGACGAGACGCCCGGCGCCGTCCGCGCTGCAACGGGGCAGGCCGCAGATGAGTGAGACGCATTTCGCCCCTTTCGTCCCGCTGCCTCTGGGCGGGGCCGCCCCCGCGGCGCGCGGCGGCATGGAAGCGCGCCTGTCGCGCCAAATCACGCAGTTCGCCCTCGCCATGGGCGACGCCGGCGCGTTCACGCTTGCCTATCTCGTTCTCACGCCGTTCAGCACCCTGATCGGTGGCATGGACTTCGCCCGTATCGCCATTCTCGTTGCGACGGCCGTCATCGTCCTCCATGCATCCGCCAGACTCTATCCGGGCTATCGGCTACAGCCCTGTGAGCAGCTTCGCCGCCGCGTGCTCGCCACTTGCAAGGTCGCGGCGCTCGCAGTCTTCGCTGCGATGCTGCTGACGGAGCAGCCTCAACTGGCGCTGTTCATCGTCGCCTTCCTCGCCCTCGGCCTGATCGGCCAGCCTGTCGCCCGCTGGATCGCCATGCAGGCATGCCGGCGGCTCGGCCTGTGGGGCGAAAGAGCCGTCATCCTCGCCGGGCCGAATCGCGCGCCCGCCCTGACCGACTATTTCACGCGAAACTGGCAGCACGGCCTGCGGCCAGTGCCGGCAGATGCGACGGACATGCCCGGTTCGACCGAAGCCTGCATTGCCGTAATCGCCGACGAAACCCTGCTCACGACCGCCGACCTGGCGACGGCGCGCCGGCATTTTTCCGAGATCGTGCTGCTTGCCGACACCCCCTATTTCAAGGTCGCCGGCCTTCGCCCCGCCGACATCGACGGGCAGTTCGGCCTTCGGCTCGCCACCAGCGAGCAACGTGCGGATTCGGCCCTTACCCGCCGCGCGGCAGATTTGGCGATCGCCATTCCCGCCGCACTCGTGTCGGCTCCCCTCCTGCTGCTGGCGGCGGCCGCCGTCTATCTCGTCGATCCCGGACCGGTATTCTTCCGGCAGCCGCGCGAGGGGCTGGCAGGCAGAACGATCCGCATCCTCAAGCTGCGCACCATGTACCGCGACGCCGAACAGCGCCTCGAGGCCCTGCTGGCCACGGATACCGCCGCGCGGGCCGAATGGTCGACGCATTTCAAGCTGAAGCACGACCCGCGCATCCTGCCGGTGGTCGGACACCTGTTGCGCTCGACCAGCCTGGACGAACTGCCGCAACTGGTGAACGTCATCGCCGGCGACATGGGCATCGTCGGGCCACGGCCCTTCCCCGAATACCATCTCAACGCGATGAACGCCGAGTTCCGCCACAGGCGGCGCTCGGTCACGCCCGGACTCACCGGCCTGTGGCAGATTTCCGAACGCAGCGACGCCGACCTCGAACTGCAGCGGCAACTGGACGAGTTCTACATCGACAACCGGTCGCCCTGGTTCGACGGGCACATCGTCCTTCGCACCATACCCGCCATCTTCAGGCGCAGCGGCACATAGCGAGCCCTGCCTTCACCGTCACCGGAAAGGGAGAATGACATGCAAGGTCGAAAGCGAATCCTGGTCACGGGCGGCGCCGGCTTCCTCGGCTCGTTCCTCTGCGAACGGCTGCTGAAGGAGGGCCACGACGTTCTGTGCGTGGACAACTATTACACCGGCTCGCGCGAGACGATCCTGCACCTGCTCGACGATCCCCATTTCGAGGTGCTTCGCCACGACGTCACCTTCCCGCTCTACGTGGAAGTGGACGAGATCTACAATCTCGCCTGCCCCGCCTCCCCCGTCCACTACCAGTTCGACCCGGTGCAGACGGTCAAGACCAACGTGCACGGCGCCATCAACATGCTCGGCCTCGCCAAGCGCACCAAGGCCCGGATTTTCCAGGCCTCCACCAGCGAGGTCTACGGCGACCCCGCCGTCCACCCGCAGACCGAGGACTATCGCGGCAGCGTCAACACGATCGGGCCGCGCGCCTGCTACGACGAAGGCAAGCGCTGCGCCGAGACGCTGTTCTTCGACTACCACCGCCAGTACGGCGTCAACATCCGCGTCGCCCGCATCTTCAACACCTACGGGCCGCGCATGCACCCCAACGACGGGCGCGTGGTCTCCAACTTCATCGTCCAGGCGCTGCGCAACGAGCCGATCACCCTGTTCGGCGATGGCCTGCAGACGCGCTCCTTCTGCTATGTCGAGGATTTGGTCGAGGGGTTCCTGAGGCTGATGGCAGCCCCTGACACCGTCACCGGCCCGGTGAATCTCGGCAATCCCGGCGAATTCCAGATGCGGGAACTGGCCGAGATGGTCATCGCCCTGACCGGCTCGGCGTCGCGCATCGTGCACAAGCCGCTGCCGGCGGACGACCCGACGCGCCGCAAGCCCGACATCAGCCAGGCGAAGGCGGAACTCGGCTGGCAGCCGACGGTGCCGCTGGCCGAAGGCCTGGCAAAGACCATCGCCTATTTCGAGTGGAAGCTTTCGGCTGCCGCCGCGATCAGAGGCGCGCCGCCCTTCCCGCCCGCATATGACGCCCAGCGGCCGGAAGCGGCCGGCATCCGCATGGGATAGACGAACGTGGATTCCAGCGCTCCCCCACGGCAAGGAAGGCGTCGCCGTCCCGATCCGTCGACGCTGACAGAGGCGGCGGCAGACGCCCGCTGCTTCGGCGCCCGTCCCAATTCCGTGACAGAAGCGGCGGCGCTGGCCCAGTGGCGCACCACCGGCGGCGATCGCGTCCTTCGGCATCGGGCCGAGCTTGCCGGCCTGGTCCGCACCGTGGGGCCGCTCATCGACCGTGGAGCCTATGCCGAAGCCGCGACGGCCGCCCAGATTGCCGCGAACCACGCTGTCTTATGGCATGCCGGCGTTTTCGTTCACCCGGAACTGGAGCGGCAACTGCGTCGCCTCGGGGAAACAGCGCTTCCTTTCGCCGCGCCGCCCAGCAAGGAACCGCGAAGTTTGTCGCGGGACATGGCTATTCTTCATGTCGCGACGGAACTTGCCGCGATCGGCGGCCATACGCGCATGCTGACCCGATGGATTCGGCATGACGGCAACAACATCCACTCGCTGGCGTTGACTCGCCAGAAGGCACCGGTTCACGACGAACCACGCAGCGCGGTCAACGACGCACGGGGACGTTTCTGCCAGTTGAACCTCAGGCGCGGAGGAATACTGCAATGGGCGCGCGCATTGCAGCCGCTGCTGGCCGAAGCCGACCTCGTGGTTCTTCATGTCCATAACATGGACATCATCCCCATGATCGCGCTCGCCGGCATGAAGCACCGGCCGCGCACGGTCCTGCTCAACCACGCCGACCATTTGTTCTGGCTCGGCGCCGATTTCATCGACCATGCCGTCAACACGCGCCGTTCCGGCATGGACCTGAATGTAAAAAGACGGGGCATCCCGCCGGAGCGCAACCTTCTTATCCCCCTTTGCCTGGAACCGCAGGCCCGCAGGCTGTCGCGCGAAGAAGCCAGGAAACAACTGGGGCTCCCACCCGACTGCGTCGTTCTTCTGAGCGTGGCGCGTGCCCTGAAATTTCGACCGCTCGGCGGCGTCAGCTTCGCCGACGTACTGGTCCCGGTGCTTCAAAGGAACCCCGACGCCCATCTGCTGGTTGTCGGGCCGGGCGGAGAGGTGGACTGGTCCACGGCCGAAGCGCAGGCACCCGGCCAGATACGGATCGTGAGACAGACGCCCGACACCGGGATTTATCTGGAAGCCGCGGACATCTATGTCGACTCCTTTCCCTTCGTTTCCATCACGTCGCTCTTCGAAGCCGGCCTGAACGGCTTGCCGCTGGTTACGCGCAATCCCTTCGGCAGAGGATGCGAGATCATGGGGGCCGACTCCATCGGCCTCGACAAGGTCCTATGGCGCGCCCGCGACATCGAGGATTTCCGCAACATTCTCACGCGCCTGATCCGCAACCGGGGCCTGCGCGACGAGATCGGCGAACGTACGAGGGCGCAGATAGAGGCCGTCAACAGCGGTGACGGCTGGCGGCGCGAGCTCGACCGGCTATACCGACAGGTGTTTTCCACGCCGCCGGCCAGCCGCGGACCCACGCCCCTTCCGGCTGCGCGTCTGGACACTGTGGACCGCTTGCTGCCGGCGGTCTTCGGCCCCACGGAAAGCAGGGACACCACGGAATCAAGAATTGTTCGCAGCATGGAGCCGGTAATCAAGACCGCACCGCTGGGGTGGAGACTGCGGACCCTGCTGCGGCTTGCAGGGCATGGGCAACTGAATCTCCTCATCACGCCGGCCTGGCGCCTCTTCATCCCTGAATGGCTCACCGCCAACATCCGCGCCGTCCTGCCGCACGGCGGAAGAAAACGGCGCACAAAAGCATCGGCGCATGCGTCCAGGTCGGATGTGGAAACGGGATCGCCGCCGGCGAGTTTCGGGACATGTGACCCGGCCACACTCGCCGCGAAGGCAGAGTCGGCGTCCCGTTACTGTCACGATCGGGCGCCGATCGAAATCCTGTTCTGCGCCGATCCTGGCTTTTACCGGCACACGGCCGTCGCCGCGGTGTCATTGGCCGAGAACAACCCCGGATCACCGCTGAACATCCACGTCCTGTCGTGCGACGGCGATGCGGCCGCGCAAGCCATGCTCGGCGAAAGCCTCGCTCCCTACCGCCACGTCACCCTAGTTTTCCACTCCGTACCGGCGGCCAGGCTGGCCAATGTCTTCACCGACCGTCATCTGACGAAGGAAACCTATATGCGGTTTCTGGCGCCGGAAATTCTCCCCCGCGACATCCACCGCCTGCTTTATCTCGACAGTGACCTGGTGGTTCTGGACGATGTCGAACCCCTTTGGAATACCAACCTCAACGGCAAGGCCCTTGCCGCGGCACCCGAACTTCCGTGGCAAAAGGACGGTCCGATGGCGAGGCAGGCGGCACTACTGGGGCTGGATGCCAGCCACACCTACGTCAACGCCGGCGTGCTGCTGCTCGACCTGGACCGCTGGCGGAACGACCGCCTGTCGAGCCGGCTCTTCGCCTACGCCGAACACCACAAGGCGGCGCTGGTCTATCACGACCAGGACGCGATCAACGCCGTTTGCCGCGACGATATCGAGGTCGTCGATTGCCGTTGGAACCTTCAGGCGCGCATGTACCTGCTGGGCTGGCGATCCATGCTGCCGGGCTTCAGGGAACTGCGCCAGGCCCGCCGCCATCCCCGCATCCTGCACTACACGACTGGGGACAAACCCTGGCATTTCCGCTCGCAAACGGGTCGCAAGCGCCATTACCTGCGCTATCTCGAAAAGACGGCCTGGCGCGACGTGGATTCCAGCCCCTTGTCACCTCTCCAGCGGATTGAATGGTGGCTGGGGCGCCGCCTGCTGAATATCGGCATAGATTACATGCAGCTTGCCGGCCGAAGCCGCAGCATCGCCGTGAAGCTTGCCGGCCTGACCCGTGCGTGGGGGCGGATGCTTCCCAGGCCGACGCTCCGCTAGCGAGGCACTCATGGGCGATGTCCGACGGTCGATCCTGTTTTCGATGGCCGACAAATACGTTTCGCAAATCCTGCTGATCGCGACGACGGCAGCGATGGCGCGCATCCTGACGCCGGCCGAAACCGGGCTCTACATGACCGCCAATGCCGTGATCCTGCTTGCCGACAATTTCCGCACCTTCGGCGTCGGCGTCTACATCGTCCAGGAACGGCACCTCGACCAGGCCCTCGTACGGTCGGCCTTCACCGTCACGCTGGCGCTTTCACTGGCGATAGGCGCCCTGATCTACCTGTGTTCCGGCTCCATCGCCGCCTTCTACGCCGCGCCGGACCTGAGGACGCTGCTTGCGCTTTCGGCGCTTGGCTTCCTGGCCGTCCCGTTCAGCAGCCCGATCATGGCCCTGCTCCAGCGCGACATGGCGTTCCGGGCCGTCGCCTGCATCAACATGGCAGCGGCGTTCACCGGGTCCGTCATCACCATCGCGCTCGGCATCGAAGGGTTCGGGCCGGTGAGCTACATCTGGGGCTTTGTCGGCGCCAGCTTCGTCATGGCGGCGCTCGCCTTCGCTTCGCGGCCGCAGGGATGGATTTTCCTCCCCTGCTTCGTCGGCACGCGCAGGCTTCTGTCCTTCGGCATCGTCTCCTCGCTGATCACGGTCATCAACATGCTGTACGACCTCTTGCCAAGGCTCACCTTCGGCAAGATCCTCGGCTTCGATGCCGTCGGCCTCTACGCCAGGGCGATCAATGTCTGCCAGTTGCCGGACAGGGCCATCGTCTCGGTGCTGAACCCGGTCGTGCTCCCGGCCTTCGCCGCGCAGGCTCGGGCCGGCGGCTCGCTGAAGCAGAGCTACCTGCACGGCCTCGCCCTCATGCTCTCCATCCAGTGGCCGGCGCTGATCCTGCTTTCGCTGCTCGCCAACCCGGTCGTGCACCTCCTGCTTGGGCCGCAATGGGGCGCGGTCCCGCCGCTGGTGCGGCTGATGGCGCTGGCCAACCTGGCGCTGGCGCCGGCGGCGCTGACCTTCCCGGTCCTGGTTTCGGCCGGCCGCCTCGGCGATGCGCTGCGGGCAAGCCTCATCAGTCTCCCGCCGTCGGCCGCCATCATCATCGGCGCAGCGTTCTTCAGCCTGGAAACCGTCGCGGCAAGCCTGCTCATCGTCGCACCGTTTCAGATGCTGGTGGCGTTTTTCTTCGTCCGTCGCGCCATCGGGCTTGCCGCGAGCGAATTCGCGCTGACCCTTCGCGCCAACGGCCTTCTCGCGCTCGGCTGTGCGCTGGTGCCCACCCTGCTCGTGGCGACCTCGCCGACAGGCTTCGACCTCACCTGGACCCGCACGCTGCTGGCGCTGGCCGGCGGCGGGGCCGGCTGGACGGCGGCGCTGCTCGCCGTCGACCATCCGGCGAAACGCGAGATCGCCGCCGCCGGGGCCTTCCTGCTGGAGCGCCTGTTGCCCGAGAGGTCGCGAAAGACCGACCTGCAACCGACCCTTCAGCCCACTTCGCGCAGGATGAGGTCGTAAAGCATCCTGGCTGCCGGAGAGAGCACGCGGTTCCTGACCGTGATCAGGCTGTAGGGCCTGACTTCGATGTCGAACTCGGTCGCCACCACGTCGATGGCGCCGCAAAGCCCCTCGGCACCCTGGATGAAGCGCGCCACCTGCACCGATACCGGCGCGATCGCATCCGACTGCGCCACCATGACCAAGGTCAGCAGCAGGGAACTGGTATTGAGGATGCGCTCCGGCAGCGGGGTGTTGCGGTTGAGGAAATTGGCTTCGATCGCCTGCCGGAGCGGCGAGCCGCCCGACTGGAACACCCAGTCGTAGGCGGCGGTTCGGTCAAGGCCCACGGTGCCGCCGCCCGCCGTCAGCGGATGGCCCCGGCGCACGATCAGGCAGGCCTTCTCGATACCGATCACGCGCGCCTCGAACAGCCGCGGATTGAGGTCGTCCGGGATGCGCGCGATGATGAAGTCGTGGCGGCTGGCGATCAGTTCGCGCGCCAGCACATTCGACGTCTCGACCTGCATGGTGATCTCGATGCGCGGATAGAGCCGGCGGATTTCGCGGATCGCCGGCACCGCCAGTTCGATCGCCGGCGCCGTCACCGCGCCGAGGAACACCGAGCCGCCCTTGCCGGCCTTCAGTTCGGAAATCTCGCGGTCTGCTTCGCGCATTTCCAACAGGATGGAGCGTGCCCGCTTGGCCAGCGCCTTGCCGTAGGGCGTAAGCTGGATGCCGCGCGGCAGCCGCTCGGCGAGTTTCACCTCGAGCGCCGACTCCATCTCGGCGATGATGCGCGAGGCCGCCGGCTGCGAAATGTTCATCACCTGGGCTGCGGCGCTGACGCGGCCATGGTCGTCCAGCGCCACGATCATGCGCATGTGGCGCAGCGAGAGCCCGCTGCGCGACAGCTTGTCGCCGGCCGACAGGAAGCGGCCCGCATCCTTCACCAGATTGGCCGGATTGCGCATCGGCATGATGATCCCCCACCCATCTGACCGTCCGCCGGCCAGCCCGGCACCGATTTTCATATACCATCGTCGGTATATCAACCATCAAGAATCGCATTTGACAGTTATGGCAAAGCAACGGCAGGTTAGCCTGCCTCCAGCCCGAGCGCAGTCGATGCCGGCACCTGTATCGATTGAATCACCGGTTGGCGGCTGATTGGGAGGATACCGGATATCGACAGGACACGGAGCGCCTCAGCGCTTCCTATCATCCCGCGCGGCTAGTCACGCCCGAGGCGTCGGGTCCATCAACAGGGAGACACCAAGTGAAAATCATCAAGACATTGATCGCCGCGCTGGCGGTCGGCCTGGCGGCTACGACCTATTCGGCGCAGGCCCAGGACAAGGGCAGCGTCGGCATCGCCATGCCGACCAAGTCTTCGCTGCGCTGGATCAGCGACGGCAACGAACTGGTCAAGGCGCTGGAGGCCAAGGGCTACACCACCGATCTGCAATTCGCCGAGGACGATATCCCCAACCAGCTCGCGCAGATCGAGAACATGGTGACCAAGGACGTCAAGGCGCTGATCATCGCCTCCATCGACGGCACCACGCTGTCGGCCGTCCTCCAGCAGGCGCATGACAAGAACATCAAGGTCATCGCCTATGACCGCCTCATCCGCGACAGCCCGAATGTCGACTACTACACCACCTTCGACAATTTCCAGGTCGGCGTGCTGCAGGCCAACTCGATCCTCAAGGGCCTCGGCTACCCGGAAAAGAAGGGACCGTTCAATCTCGAACTGTTCGGCGGCTCGCCCGACGACAACAACGCCTTCTTCTTCTACGACGGCGCCATGAGCGTCTTCCAGCCACTGATCGACAAGGGCGATTTCGTCGTCAAGTCGGGCCAGATGGGCATGGACAAGGTCGGCACGCTGCGCTGGGACGGCGCGGTGGCGCAGGCCCGCATGGATAACCTGCTTTCGGCCAACTATTCCGACGGCAGCCGCGTTGACGCCGTTCTGTCGCCCTATGACGGCCTGTCGCGCGGCATCATCTCCTCGCTGCGCGGCGTCGGCTACGGCACCGAGGACCAGCCCTGGCCGATCGTTTCCGGCCAGGACGCCGAGACGCCCTCGGTGAAGGCGATCATCGCCGGCGAGCAGTACTCGACCGTCTACAAGGACACCCGCGAACTGGCCAAGGTCACCGCCGACCTGGTGGACGAGGTCATGCAGGGCAAGGAGCCCTCGCAGATCAACGACACCAAGACCTACAACAACGGCGTTAAGGTGGTCCCCTCGGTGCTCTTGACGCCTTACGAGGTCGACAAGTCGAACTACAAGGAAAAGGTCGTCGATTCCGGCTACATCAAGGCCGAAGACCTGCAGTAACGCAACTTTGCAAAGGGCTCCGCGCGCCCGCGCGGGGCCCTTTTTAATCCGCATCCACGCAAGTATCATTCGCTGCTACCGCCCGCGGCGGTTCACCCGGCAACCATGGGTCCGCTATGGAAAAGACCATTCTGGAGATGCGCGGCATCACCAAGACCTTTCCCGGCGTAAAGGCGCTTCAGGACGTCAACCTGGAGGTGCGCGAGGGTGAAATCCACGCCATCGTCGGTGAGAACGGGGCCGGCAAGTCCACGCTGATGAAGGTGCTGTCCGGCGTCTATCCGCACGGCACCTATAGCGGCGACATCCGTTTCCTCGGCCAGGAATGCCGCTTCTCCGGCATCCACGACAGCGAGAAGGTCGGCATCGTCATCATCCACCAGGAACTGGCGCTGGTGCCGCTCTTGTCGATCGCCGAGAACATCTTCCTCGGCAACGAGCAGGCGCATTACGGCGTCATCGACTGGAACGTGGTGCGTTCGCGCGCCGCCAAATTGCTCGAACGGGTCGGCCTGCGCGAGCATCCCGACACCCTCATCACCAATATCGGCGTCGGCAAGCAGCAACTGGTCGAAATCGCCAAGGCGCTGTCGAAGGAGGTCAAGCTTTTGATCCTCGACGAGCCGACCGCCTCGCTCAGCGAGAAGGACAGCGACGCGCTGTTGTCCCTGCTGGTCGACTTCAAGCAGAAGGGCATCGCCTCGATCCTGATTTCGCACAAGCTCAACGAGGTCGGCAAGGTCGCCGACCGCATCACCGTGCTGCGCGACGGCAAGACCATCGAGACCCTCGATGCGCAGGACATCAGCGAGGCGCGCATCATCACCTCGATGGTCGGCCGCTCGCTGGACGACCGCTTCCCCGCGCGCACGCCCAACATCGGCGAGACCATTTTCGAGGTGAAGGACTGGGTAGTCCACCACCCGCAGCACGCCGACCGGCAGGTGGTGAAAGGCGTCAACCTTTCCGTGCGCAAGGGCGAGGTCGTCGGCATCGCCGGGCTGATGGGCGCCGGCCGCACCGAATTCGCCATGAGCGTGTTCGGCAAAAGCTATGGCCAGGGCATCGGCGGCGAGGTCTTCCTGCACGGCCGGAAGATCGATACCTCGACCGTCGACCGCGCCGTCGCCCACGGCATCGCCTACGCGACGGAGGACCGCAAGACCTTCGGCCTCAACCTCATCGACCACATCAAGCACAACATCACCATCGCCAATCTCGACGCGGTGTCGAAGGCGGGCGTCCTCGACGACATGCGCGAACTGAACGCCGCCAACGACTATCGCAAGAAGACCAACATCCGCTCCTCCAGCGTCTATCAGATCACCGGCAATCTTTCCGGCGGCAACCAGCAAAAGGTGGTGTTGTCGAAATGGCTGTTTTCCGCGCCCGACATGCTGATCCTCGACGAGCCGACACGCGGCATCGACGTCGGCGCCAAATATGAAATCTACACCATCATCAACCGGCTCGCGGACGAGGGCAAGGGCGTGCTGGTGATCTCGTCGGAAATGCCCGAACTGCTCGGCATCTGCGACCGCATCTACGTCATGAACGAAGGTCGCATGGTCGGAGAACTGCCGGCGGCGGAGGCGTCACAGGAAAAAATCATGCGCATGATCGTCCACGGGGAGGCCAAAAAAGCATCATGAGCACCGAAACCCTTTCCAACGCCGAGCGCAACGCCCGCGCCTCCGCCATGAGCGCGCTCAAGGAAAACCTGCGCGACTACGGCCTCGTCATCGCGCTGATCCTGATCATGCTGTTCTTCCAGTATTTTACCGGCGGCGTGCTGTTCAAGCCGGTGAACCTGACCAACATCGTGCTGCAGAACAGCTACATCATCATCATGGCGCTCGGCATGCTGCTGGTCATCGTCGCCGGGCACATCGACCTGTCGGTCGGCTCGGTGTCGGGCTTCGTCGGCGCCATCGCCGCCGTTCTGATGGTGCAATACCACATGAACCCCTTCCTGGCGGGGCTGATCTGCCTGATCGCCGGCGGCGTCATCGGCGCCAGCCAGGGTTACTGGATCGCTTATCTGAAAATCCCCTCCTTCATCGTCACGCTGGCCGGCATGCTGGTGTTCAAGGGGCTCGCGCTATGGCTGCTCGGCGGCATGTCGGTCGGGCCGTTCCCGCGCGAATTCCAGTTGCTGTCGGCCGGCTTCATCCCCGACGTGATCGGTCCGATCACCATCGGCGCCACCAAGCTTCATTCGACCACGCTGGTCATCGGCGTCGCCATCGTCGCCGCCATGCTCTATTTCAGCCTGAGAAGCCGCCGCAGCCGCGAAAGCCACGGCTACGAGGCCGAGCCGTTCGCCCTGTTCGTGGTCAAGAACCTGATCATCTCAGCCGTGGTGCTGTTCCTCATCACCATGATGGCCTCCTACAAGGGCCTGCCCAATGTGCTGATCGTCATGGGCCTGTTGATCGCCATCTTCGTGTTCCTCACCAAGCGCATGACCATCGGCCGGCGCATCTACGCCATGGGCGGCAACGTCAAGGCGGCCGCCCTTTCCGGCATCAAGACCGAGCGGCTGACCTTCATCGTCTTCATCCTGATGGGTGTGTTGTCGGCGCTGGCCGGGCTGATCTTCGCCGCCCGCCTCAACACGGCGACGCCCAAGGCGGGCCTCGGCTTCGAACTGGACGTGATCGCGGCCGTTTTCATCGGCGGCGCCTCGATGGCGGGCGGCTCGGGCCAGGTCGCCGGCGCCGTCATCGGCGCCTTCATCATGGGCGTCATGAACAACGGCATGTCGATCATGGGCGTCAACATCGACTGGCAGCAGGTCATCAAGGGCCTGGTGCTGCTCGGCGCGGTCGTCTTCGACGTCTACAACAAGAACAAGTCCTGAAGCGGACAGGAGCGACAATGCTGATCTCCCAGATACTCGACGACAGCGAGACCATCCGCGTCGCCGTCCGCAACAGTGGCAAGGCGCGCATCGTCAACGGCGCGCGCAGCGTCTACTCGCTGGCGCTGGAGGCGGCGCGAACGGGCTTGGGCCTCACCGCGCTGATCGAGCGCAAGGGACTGGGCGAAACCGTTGACCTCGAGGCCGCCTGCCGCAAGGGCTGGCTGCTTTCGCCGATCAACCACCCGGACCCCGCGCACCTGCACCTGACGGGAACGGGCCTCACCCATCTCGGTTCCGCCGCCGCCCGCGATTCCATGCACAAGAAGCTCGATGCCTCGCAGGAGCAACAGCTAACCGATTCCATGAAGATGTTCCGCATGGGGCTGGAAGGCGGCAAGCCGGCCAACGGCGGCATCGGCGTACAGCCGGAATGGTTCTACAAGGGCAACGGCACCATGGCGGTCGCCCCCGGCGCGCCGCTCGTCTCGCCCGCCTTCGCCGCCGATGCCGGCGAGGAAGCGGAGATCGCCGGCATCTACGTCATCGGCGACGACGGCCAGCCGTTCCGCGTCGGCTTCACGCTGTCCAATGAATTTTCCGACCATGTGACCGAGCGCGTGAACTATCTGTGGCTCGCCCACTCCAAGCTGCGTAACGCGTCCTTCGGCCCGGAAATCCTTGTCGGCGACCTGCCTGCCGATGTCCGCGGCACCTCGCGCATCGTGCGCGACGGCGAGGTTTTTTGGGAAAAGCCGTTCCTGTCGGGCGAGGCGAACATGTCGCACACCATCGCCAACCTCGAGCATCACCATTTCAAATATGCCGCCTTCCGCCAGCCGGGCGACGTGCATGTGCACATGTTCGGCACCGCGACCCTGTCGTTCGCCGACGGCATCACGACAAGGGAAGGCGACACTTTCGAGATCGAGGCGCGGGAATTCGGCCTGCCGCTGCGCAATCCGGTCGAGTTCGAGGCGCAGGCAACGGTGACGGTCAGGGCCCTGTAGGCGCGGACCGGCAGCCCGCGCCCATCGGCGTCGCTTAAGCGGCGCTGTCGTTGTCGGCGCGATAGGGCTGCGGCTCGATGCCGTTAAAGAACGACCAGAAGCTCTCATAGACCAGGTCGGGACGGTGCTCGGCCGGATAATGGCCCGTCGGGATCGCCCAGCCCCGCAGGTCCGGCGCCCACGGCGACCATGCCTTCATCACCGGCAGATGGCGGCCGACATGGCTGTTCGAGCCCCACAGCACCAGCACCGGGCACTCGATCTTCTTCTTGCCGAAGTCGGCCGTATCCAGCGCCAGGTCGATGGTGACGGTGGCGCGGTAGTCCTCGCACACGGCATGGATCTGCTCCGGCGTCGTGCAGCGGGCATATTCCTTGAACGCCTCGGGCGTGAATATCTGCAAGCCGACGCCCTTCTTGTTCAGCTTGTACTGGATGTAATAGTCGAGGTCGGCGCAGATCAGCTTTTCCGGGAACGGCGCCTTCTGCGCCATGAAGAACCAGTGATAGCTTTCCAGGCCCCAGCCCATCGTCACGTTGGTGAGCAGGTGGTGGGTCGGGATGATGTCCAGCGCAGCGAAATGCGTGATCCGGTCGGGTTGGTCGAGCGCCATGCGGAAGCCGGTGCGCGCGCCGCGATCATGTCCGGCCAGGGCGAACTTCTCGAAGCCGAGTTCGCTCATCACGTCGAAGCCGTCCTCGCCCATCGCACGGAAGCTGTAGGCGCCGTGGTCGGGACCGCCGTCAGGCTTGGAACTGTCGCCGTAACCGCGCAAATCCATCGCCACCACGGTGAACGACTTGGCCAGAGAAGGCGCGATGCAGTGCCAGCCGACATGCGTCAGCGGATTGCCGTGCAGCAAAAGCAGCGGTGGGCCGTTGCCAGCCACTGCCACGTTGATCTCCGCGCCCCTCGTCCTGATGCGGCGATAGGAGAACCCCTCCATCAGGCTTTTGTGATTCGTTTCCAGCGGCGGCATGGGCGCGGCAACGGGGGACGGACTGGTCTGGCTGGTCATAGTGCACCTCCTGAAAGCGCGCCAACCTTGCGCCAAAATTGAATACTGTCAACAATTTTCAGTTGACTTTCTTGCACCGCGGCGCGACACCAACCGTCGATTACGGCAGTTCCCAAAGCCCGAGGTGAATTCGATGGCCGCTCCCTCCCTCCAGCCTTCCACCTTACCGAGTCTTGCCCTGCTACTGGGCGACATGACCGGTATCGGGCCGGAACTCGTGGCGCGCGTGGTCGCAGACGGGCGGCTGGCCGACGTTGCCCGCATCGCGGTCCTGGGTGACCGACGCGTGCTGGAAATGGGCGCCCGCGACGCCGGCGTGACCCTGTCGATCAAGACCGTGGAGAACACCGGCGCCATCGATTGGAACGCGCCGGAGACGCCGCTCATCGACCTTGCCAACATCGATCCGGCCACCCTACCGCGCGGCGAGGTCTCGGCCGCGTCGGGCAAGCTGACCGGCGACACGCTGGCCAAGGCGGTCCGGCTGGCGGTAAAGGGTGATTTCGACGCCATCACCTTCGCCCCGCTAAACAAGGCGGCGCTGCACGCCGGCGGCTGGAAATTCCCGGACGAGCACAAGATGTTCGCCCATCTGCTCGACCACAAGGGCTACTTTTCCGAAATGAACGTGCTCGACGGCCAGTGGATGTCGCGCGTCACCTCGCATGTCTCGCTGCGCACCGCGCTCGACCAGATCACGCATGACAGCATCATCGAGGCGATCGAACTGGTCGACCGCACCATGCGGCGGGCAGGCATCGCGGCACCCCGCATCGCTATCGCCGCGCTCAATCCGCACGCCGGCGAAAACGGGTTGTTCGGACGCGAGGAGATCGACCTGATCGGCCCGGCCGTCAAGGCCGCTGCCGCCACCGGCATCGACTGCAAGGGCCCCTTCCCGGCCGACACCATCTACCTCAAGGCCTTCGCCGGCGAGTATGACAGCGTCGTGGCCATGTATCACGACCAGGGCCAGATCGCGACCAAGCTGCGCGGCTTCAACCGCGGCGTCACGGTGACGGCGGGGCTCGACACCGTCTTCACGACGCCGGCACACGGCACCGCTTTCGACATCGTCGGCAAGGGCGTAGCCTCGACCGGCGCGCTCGAGAGCGCGGTACGGCTCGCCGCCCAGCTTGCCGGCCGCAACGGCGCCGCCCGCACCGCAGCATAGGCACCCGCAATCAGGAGAAAGTTTCGCATGGCGCAATCCAACAGTTTTCGCATCGCCGTCATCCCCGGCGACGGCATCGGCAAGGAAGTGATGCCGGAAGGCGTGCGCGTGCTGGAAAAGGCCGCCGCGCGCTTCGGCATCGGCCTGTCGTTCGACTGGTTCGACTTCGCCTCCTACGACTACTATGCCAGGCATGGGCAGATGATGCCCGACGACTGGAAGGCCAGGATCGGCTCGCACGACGCCATCTTCTTCGGCGCGGTAGGCTGGCCGGCGGGCATTCCCGACCACGTCTCGCTGTGGGGCTCCCTGCTCCAGTTCCGGCGCGAATTCGACCAGTACGTCAACCTGAGGCCGGTACGCCTGATGCCGGGCGTGCCGAGCCCGCTGGCGGGGCGCGGACCGGGTGACATCGATTTCTGGGTGGTGCGCGAGAACACCGAGGGTGAATATTCTTCCATCGGCGGCAAGATGTTCGCCGGTACCGAGCGCGAGGTGGTGATGCAGGAAACGGTGATGACGCGCATCGGCGTCGACCGGGTCCTCAAATTCGCCTTCGAACTGGCGGCAAGGCGCGAGCGCAGGCACTTGACCTCGGCGACCAAGTCCAACGGCATCTCGATCAGCATGCCCTACTGGGACGAGCGGGTCGAGGAGATGGCCAAGGCCTACCCTGGCGTGCGCTGGGACAAGTACCATATCGACATCCTGACGGCGCAGTTCGTGCTGCATCCAGACTGGTTCGACGTGGTGGTGGCTTCCAACCTGTTCGGCGACATCCTTTCGGATCTCGGGCCGGCCTGCACGGGAACGATCGGCATCGCGCCGAGCGCCAACATCAACCCGGAGCGCGCGTTTCCGTCGCTGTTCGAGCCGGTGCACGGCTCGGCGCCGGACATTGCCGGCAAGGGCATCGCCAATCCCATCGGCCAGATCTGGTCGGCGGCAATGATGCTCGACCATCTCGGCCAGCCGGAAGCAGCGGCGGCCATCGTCTCCGCCATCGAGAAGGTGCTGGCCGATCCGGCGCGGCGCACCGCCGATCTCGGCGGATCGGCCAACACGGTCGAATGCGGCAAGGCTGTCGCCGACGCCCTGTAAAAACAGAAAAAACATCCGACACGGCAACGCCGCCGCCTGGTTTCCCAGGCGGCGGCGTTCTTTCATGTCAGGCTGCGGGCACGGCCGCTGCGGCCAGCACGGCAACGTCTTCCAGCTTCTCGATGTTCCAGCACAGGTCGCGCAACCGGGCGGCAGCACCGGCTCCCAGAACCGGATCGGCGAGGCCGCTGAACTTGGCGTCCAGGTCGGCATTGCTCATCGGCCGCGCCAAGCTGCCGATGGCGTGCTCGACGTGCTTCTTCAGCACGCGCCCGTCCTTCAGCGTCACCGTGACGTGGCACTCGTCCTCGGCGATGGTGTCCGAGGCGACGGCGTGGACCTTGTCGCGCAGCGTCACCATCTGCGGATCGCGGACGCGGCTGTCGGAATATTCCTCCTCGCCGGCCTTGCCGTCGATGATCGCCACCGCCGCCGAGTGATAGACGCTGAACTTTCCTTCGAGACCGACCTGCGGCGTCTTCTTGCCGGTCAGTTCCAGCACCAGCGGGTCGACTTCGAGGTCGATACGCTCGATCTGATCGGCCTTCAGGCCGAATTCGTTGCGCAACTGGACGCAGCCGTCGATGATCGGGTGGATGACGATGCCGCAGGCGAACGGCTTGTAGGTATTGAGCGCGATCTCGAAACTGTCGCCCAGGCCCTTGGTGATCTCGTCGAAATTGCGTTCGGTGGACATGACGTGCGCAAAGCCGCGCGGCGCTTCCAGCACCCTATTGGACGAGGTGAAGTCGCGTTGCGCCAGATGCGCGGCAAGCAGGCCGTTCTGCGCGGCGCGCCCGGGGTGGAAGCTCTTGCACATGGTGCCGAACATCTCGCGGAAACCCGACGACTGCGTGCCGGCGACGCCGAGCGCCCAGATCATCTGCTGTTCGGTGAGCCCGAGCAGCTTGCCGGCCGCCGCCGCCGCGCCGAAGACGCCGGCCGTCCCGGTGATGTGCCAGCCGATATCGTAGTGCGCCGGATAGACGGCGTTGCCGATGCGGCACTCGACCTCGACGCCGAGGATGAAGGCATGGAGGAAATCGCGCCCGCTTACCGGCTTCAGTTGCGCCATGCTGAGGATCGCCGATGCGATCGGCCCGGCCGGGTGGATGATGGTGCGCAGATGCGTGTCGTCAAAGTCGAAGACATGGCTGGAAATGCCGTTGAGCAGCGCCGCATGCATCATGTCGAGCCGTTCGCCGCGACCGAGGACGGCCGCCTGCGGCTTGCCGGCAAACGGCGACACGGCGGCCAGCGCGATGTCGACGGTCTCGTGGCGCGAACCGCCGACGGCGCAGCCCGTCCAGTTCAGGAACGAGCGCACCGCCTCCCGCCTGACGTTCTCGGGAACACTGTCGGCCGGTGCGGATACGACATAGCGGGCCAGGGTGGCGGTGACATCCATGATAGCTCTCCTTCAGGTCTGCTTGGGGTCTGCTGGCCTCAAGCGGCCTGTGCCGCCCGGGCGATCTGTCCGGTGGTTGGACGGTCGATGAAAAGGCGTGGCTCACGCCATGAAGACACCGCCGTTGACGTGGATCGTCTGGCCGGTGATGTAGCGGGCTTCAGGCCCGCTGAGATAGCGGACCAGCGAGGCCACTTCCTGCGGCGTGCCGCGCCGGCCGACAAGCGGCACCTTGCCGGCATGGTGGCCCGGTTCGACGCCGGCGCGCACGGTATCGATAATGCCGGGCGACACGCAATTGACGGTGATGCCCTCGTCGGCAAGGTCATGCGCCAGCGCCCGGGTGAAGCCGGCAACGCCGGCCTTGGCGGCCACGACATGGGCACGGCCGGCCGCACCCGTATGCGCGGACATGCCGCCGAGGTTGACGATGGCCGCCTGGTCGGACTTCTTCAGGTGGGCAAGCGCGGCGTGGCTGGTCAGAAACGCGCCGTCGAGAATGGTCGAGACGACCTCACGCCACTCGGCGAAACCGAGTGACGCGAAAGGGGTTTCGCGCCGGATCGCGGCACTGTTGACCAGAATGTCGAGCCGGCCGAAATGCTCGATGGCGGCGGCGACAAGGGCCTCGGCGCCGTCAGGATCGGCGACATTGGCGAGCACGACCTTGGCCATGCCGCCGGCAGCCACGATCTCGGCCACCACGGCATTGGCCTCGGCCTCGGAATGGCGCGCGTTCACGACCACCCCAGCCCCAGCGCGCGCAAATTCCAGCGCCATGGCCCGCCCGATATTGCGGGCTGCCCCGGTCACCAGGGCGACCCGCCCTTCCAGTTCGCGCGTGGAATGCATCGCTATTCTCCCGAAGACGTTGCGGTAGCCGGCGCCGCCTCGTGTGGCAGGACCATGCGGCTCTTGCCGCTGAGGACATGGACGAAGGCCGCTTCCATGGCGGCGGGCGCATCACCGGCCTTCAGCGCATCGACGATGCGGCGATGCTCGACATTGGAGACGGCAAGCCCGCCGCCCTGCAGCAGGGCGCGCTCGCGAAACAGGTGCAATTCCTTGATCAGTTCGGCATAGGCCCGATGCAGCCGGCTGTTGCCGGCAAAGCGCAGGATGGAATCGTGGAACTCCAGGTTGAGCGGATAGTAGTCGTCGAGCGAATTGGTCGCGACCGCCGCCTCCATGCGCTCAAGCAGGCCCTCGAGCGTCGAAATCTGCTCGCGCGTCGCGCTCAGGGCGAGAACCCGATTCGCCGCCGCAAACAGGCCGGCGCGCACGTCGTAGAGTTCGGCCGCCTGCCGCTCGTCCATGCGGCGCATGAACACGCCGCGATTGGGGACATGTTCGAGCAGGCCCTTTTCCGCCAGCGCCCGGCAGACCTCGCGCACCGGTCCGCGGCTCACCGAAAACCGCGCGGCCAGCGAATTCTCGTTCAGCCGTTCGCCCGGCTGGAACTCGCCCGACAGCACCAGCGTCTCCAGTTCCCGCTGGAGAACGCTGGTCAGCGAATGATTTTGCAGAAATTCCAGTTGCGATCTCATCGATCTGTGATCGTCTATTTACTGAAAACTGTCAACAGAATACAGTAAACGGAACGGCAGGATTCCTGCGCCTCGGCGCGCCTGTCCGGTTCGTCGCGACGCGCGCGGCGTGCCCGGCATGGACCCGGCCGCAGGTGAGGATACGTCCCAAGCAGAACGGAGCCTTCATGTCTCAGGCCGACCCTCTCGCAGCGAAGCCCCCCACGCCGGTGCCGGGATTCCTCGAACTGTTCCTTGCCTTCACCAAGCTCGGCATCACCAGCATCGGCGGCGGCGTCAACGGCATGATGCACACCGAGTTCGTGACCAACAGGCATTGGTTCACGGACGAGCAGTTCCTGTCGGGGCTGGCGCTCAGCCAGTCCCTGCCCGGCGTGAACGTGGCCAATCTCGCGCTCTGGCTCGGCTACCAGTGCAGGGGTGTCGCGGGCGCGATGGTCGCGTTGCTGGCCGTGCTGTTGCCGCCGGCCATCACCATCATCCTCGTCGGCGATGTGGTACTGAGGCTGAGTGCGATTTCGGCGATCGGCACGGCTCTTGCCGGCCTCGCCGTCGCGGCCACCGGTCTGTCGCTCTCCGTCGGCTATCTCGCCATGCGCTATGCCTGCACCGACATCGCCGCCATCGCGCTGTTCGTCGCCACCTTCATCGGCGCCACGGCCTTTCATGTCTCCGCGCTCGCGGTCGTCGCCGTGCTCGCCCCCATCGGCATCGCCATCGGTTTCCTGAAAGGCCGCCGCCCATGAAGGACGACAATCTCCTCCTCAGCATGTGCCTCGTATTCGCGCCGCTGTCGCTGATGGCGATCGGCGGCGGCTCCTCTATCCTGGGTCAGTTGCAATACAGCGTGGTCGACAACCAGCAGTGGCTGACCAACAAGGCCTTCATGGACATGTTCGCCATTTCGCGCGTCGCGCCGGGACCCGGCACCCTGATCGTGACGCTGATCGGATGGCATCTTGCCGGCTGGCTGGGCGCGGTGCTCTCCACCATCGCCATCTTTGCGCCATCCTCCATGCTTGTAGTGGCGATCGCTTATGTCTGGCACCGCCACCCGGACGCGGCATGGCAAAAAGCCCTGATCTACGGCCTGGCGCCGCTGGCAGCCGGGCTGGTGCTGTCGAGCGTCTACGCGCTCCTGCAACAGGCCCGGGGCGGCTGGATCGCGTGGTGCGTGGCAATCCTCGTCGCCGGTGCGGCGCAAACGGTGCGTCTCGGTCCGCTCACGCTGATGGGCCTTGGCGCGATCCTGTTCTGTGCATTGCTGGGGGTGGCCGGGTAGGAAGGCCGCCGACAGACGGCCGATCGAAAAAGTCGCGCCAATAGTTTTCAGTTAATCGTTGACAATTGACAAAATTGGATGAACCTTTCGGGGCGAGGACGCAGGCGCATGGCCTGTGAAGGGAATGTTCGGAGGATCTATGGCCTTTGTGGAACTCGACCGGCTGACCAAGCGCTATGGCAGCGCCACGGTCGTCAACGAGGTGGATCTGGCGATCGAAAAGGGGACCCTGGTGTGCCTGCTCGGCCCTTCCGGCTGCGGCAAGACCACCACGCTGCGGCTGATCGCCGGCTTCGTGCAGCCGTCGGACGGCCACATCCGGGTCGGGGGGCGGGTCGTTTCCTCCCCCTCCGGCAGTGCGCCGCCCGAGGCGCGCAACATGTCGATGATCTTCCAGAGCTATGCGCTGTGGCCGCACATGACGGTATTCGAGAACGTCGCCTACGGCCTGCGGCTGCGCCACATGGCCAAAAGCGACATCGAGAGCAAGGCCCGCCGCATCCTGCAGGCGACCAAGCTGGAGAACCTCGCCGAACGCTATCCGGCGGAACTGTCGGGCGGCCAGCAGCAGCGCGTTTCGCTGGCCCGCGCGCTGGTCATCGAGCCGGAAACGCTGCTGCTCGACGAGCCGCTGTCCAACCTGGATGCCAATTTGCGCGAGGAGATGCGCTTCGAGATTCGCCGTCTCCACGACGAGTTCCGCTACACCACCGTCTACGTGACGCACGACCAGACCGAAGCGATGACGGCCGCCGACACCATCGTGGTGATGAACCAGGGCAATGTCGAGCAGGCCGGCTCCCCCGAGGACATCTATGAACGGCCGCGATCCGAATTCGTCGCCCAGTTCATCGGCGGCACCAATATCTTCAAGGGCAAGCGCGTGGGCGCCGACGCCGTCGATTGCGGCAACGGCCTCGTGCTCAGGTGCGGCAGCGGCGATTTCGCCGCCAGCGGCGAGACCGCGGTCTCGGTGCGCCATCACGACCTGCATCTCGTCAACAAGAAGCCCGAGGGCGACCTGACCAACTGGGCGACCGGCAAGGTCGTGCGTCAGGTCTATCTCGGCTCGCACCGTGACTACCTCATCAGTCTATCAGGTGGTGAAACCGTACGGGCGATCGCGCCCGTAGGACTCGCGATCCCGGAGAACCAGCAAGTTTGGCTTCATTGCCCACCTGATCGCTGCCGGGCACTCGCGCATTAAGGGAGAGAGAAATGCCGAAAATGAAAGTCGCAGCCGGCGTGCTCGTGGCCGCCATGGCCTGGAGCCAGATCACATGGGCGGCGCCGCCGGAGCCCTATACGGTAACCGACGACCTGGTCGCAGCCGCGACCAAGGAGGGTGCGGTCGTCTACTACACCTCGACCGACGTCCAGATCGCCGAAAAGCTGGGCGCAGCCTTCGAGAAGCACTATCCAGGCATCAAGGTGCAGGTCGAGCGCGCCGGTTCGGAGCGCGTGTTCCAGCGCATCGGCCAGGAATATTCCAGCGGCATCTACAACGCCGACGTGATCGAGACCTCCGACGCCTCGCACTTCCTGGTTTTCAAGGAGCAAGACTGGCTGACCCCGGCCGTGCCGGAAGACGTCGCCAAGCTGTGGCCTGAAAAGAACCGCGACCCCGACGGCATGTACGCCGCTTTCCGCGCGACCTTGACCGTGATGGCCTATCGCTCCGACAAAGTCAGCGCCGAGGACGCCCCGAAGACCTGGACCGACCTGCTCGATCCGAAATACAAGGACAAGCTGGTGAAGTCGCACCCCGGCTACAGCGGCAACGTCATGACCGCCACCTATGCGCTCAGCCAGCTTCTCGGCTGGGACTTCTTCGAGAAGCTGGGCAAGCAGGGGGTGATGCAGGTGCAGTCTTCGACCGAGCCGCCGAAGGTCCTGGCCCAGGGCGAGCGCTTCATCCAGGCAGACGGCAACGAGTACAACGTCTTCATGCTGCAGGACAAAGGCGTGCCGATCACCCCGGTCTATCCGCCGGAAGGAACCTCGATCGCTTACGCGAACGCCGCCATCCTCTCGCATTCCGCCCATCCGAACGCGGCCAAGCTGTTCTACTCCTTCATGTTCTCGAAAGAGGCGCAGCAGCTGAACGACGATTTCGGCGGCCTCCGCTCGGTACGGCCGGACGTGGTGGAAAAGTCGAACCGCACGCCGTTGTCCGAGATCAAGCTGCTCGAATCCGACCCGGCCGCGGTTCGTGACGCCATGGAAGAGATCAAGCAGAAGTACGAAGAGTATTTCGGCACCTGACCCGACGCTCGCAGTCGCCTGCGGCGGCGGCGAAAGCAGCCTGCCCGCGCCCGGCAAAACGGCGCAGGCAGGGTGCGGAATATCCGGCTGGCCGTCCCTGACCCAAACAGAACCGTGGCCGCCGGATATTCCATCCCTTCAATCAAGCTCATAGGTGACAAAGGTGACCATCGCAGCAGTGTCCCCCGATCCGGTCTCCCCACGGCGTCTTGGCCGTTTCGATCTGTCGACGCCGTTGTTCGCGCTGCTCGCCTTGCTTCTGTGCGTGCTGGTCCTCTTGCCGCTGTTCTGGCTCGGCTACTACGCCCTCACCAACAAGGCAGGCTCCTTCACGTTCGCCAACCTGGCGCGCCTGTTCACCGATGCCACCATCCGCCGGGCCTTCCTGATCTCGCTGGCCATGGCCGGATGCGTCGGCTTCTTTTCCTGCGTGGTGGCGACGCCGCTCGCGTGGCTGGTCGCCCGAACCGACATGCCGGGACAGCGCCTGGTGCGCAGCCTGGTCACCGCCTCCTTCGTGACGCCGCCCTTCCTCGGCGCCATCGCCTGGGCGATGCTTGCCGCGCCCAACAGCGGCATCCTCAACAACATCTACCGCTGGGTTTTCGGGCTCGACCAGTCGCAGGCGCTGTTCAACATCTACACCTTCACCGGCCTGGTCTTCGCCATCACCTGCTATTCGTTCCCGTTCGTGTTCACGCTGGTCGCCAACGCCTTCGACAAGGTGCCTTCCGACCTCGAGGAAGCCTCCGCCATTCTCGGCGGCAAGCCGGGCAGGACGCTGTGGCGCATCACCCTGCCGATGGTCCTGCCGGCCATGCTCGCCGGCTCGCTCGTCGCCATCGTCCAGGCCTTCACCATGTTCGGCTCGCCGGCGATCCTGGCCCTGCCGGCCGGCTTCCACGTGCTCACCACCAAGATCTGGAGTTACTTCCAGTTCCCGCCGCGCCTCGACATGGCGGCGGCCAGCGCCGTGCCGCTTCTGATGGTGACGATGTTCCTGCTCTGGGGCCAGAAGTGGATTCTCGGCCGCCGCGGCTATACCGTGCTTGGCGGCAAAAGCGGGGCGCCGCGGCGCATCAAGCTCGGCGCCTGGAAGTGGCTGGCCGGCCTCTATGTCCTGTTCATCCTGTGCGTGACGATCCTGTTCCCGTATCTCGCGCTGCTCAAGGTGGCGCTGACGCACAACCTGTCCGAGCCGCTGAGCTGGAGCGCGCTGACGCTGCATAATTTCTATTTCGTCCTGTTCGAGTTCTCCTCGACCAAGCTCGCCATCTGGAACACGCTGATCCTCGGCCTGTCCACGGCCACCATCGCCACCCTGATCGCGCTGGTGGTTGCCTACCTCGTCGCCCGCAGCGCGGTGCCCGGCTCCTCGCTCCTCGGCATGCTGGCGACGGCCCCGATCGCCATTCCCGGCATCGTGCTCGGCGTCGGCCTTTTCCTCGCCTACGCCAACCCGACCTTCGGCCTCTACGGAACGCTGTGGATTCTCCTGATCGCCTTCATGACCATCGAACTGCCGGCAGGCTACCAGCAGCTTTCATCGGCGTTCCTCGGCGTACACCCGGAACTGGAGGAGGCGAGCCGCATCCTCGGCGCCACCCGCCTGAAGACCCTGTGGCAGATCACGGCGCCGCTGTTGCGCACCAGCCTGGTGGCCGCGTGGTGCTTCGTCTTCATCGGCACGATCCGGGAACTGTCGGCAACCATCCTGCTGACCACCGCCCCGACCAAACTGGTCTCGGTCATCATCTACGACCTCAACGAAAGCGGCGACTACGGCGCCATCGCCGTGCTCGGCATCCTGTTGCTGGTCGTGTCGTTCACCGTGGTCTTCATCGCCAACCGGGTGCCTGTGCTCGGCGGCGCCGGCCAGCGCAGCGGCGGCTGACATGGGATCGCAAGCAATTCCACAGCAATTGTCGCTGCATTGCTTGACAACGCGGTGTATCGTCCCGGTCATGATCCGTGGCCCACGGTTGCAAAGGCTGCTTGGATAGGGGAGACAAGGCGTGGTTGATCGGCTCACAAGTTGCTCATGGCCCGGGGGTCTGTTCGGGCGGACTTTCCAGACCGCGCTGCCCCTGATGACGGCCCGATGACGGATTGAGTGCCCATGGCTAAAGCAAGCGACACCACAGCAGACCTTTCCCCCATCGATTTCCTGCGCACGCGCTCGCTGGCGCATGTCGTCCAGCACGAGATCGAGCGGATGATCGTCGAGGGCGAATTCACGCCCAACGAGCGCATCAACGAGAACGCGCTGGCGCAGCAGCTCAAGGTGAGTCGCGGCCCGATCCGCGAGGCCTGCAGCGCGCTGGCGGCGCTCGGTCTCATCCAGGTCATCCCCAACCGGGGCTTTTTCGTCCGCGAACTCAGTGAAGAGGAAGCCCGCGACGTCACCGAGGCGCGCGCCTATGTGTTCGCCTGCATGATGATGAGCGTCGCCGAGCGCATCACCAACAAGGAGACCGCCAAGCTGCGCGCGCTCGTCGACCGGATGGACATGCTGGCAAAGGCCGGCGAGGTCAGCGACTATTATCCCGTCAACCTCGAATTCCACTCCGAACTGGCGAAAATGTGCGGCAACAAGCGGCTGGCGCAGATTTATCTCGGCCTCGCCCGCGAACTCCACATCCAGCGCTATCGCGCGCTGGCCAGCGATGCGGTGCTCGACATCTCCAATCACGAGCACCGTGCGATCCTCGACGCGGTCGCCGCACACGACCCGCAGCAGGCCTTCGCAGCCGGGCGGGCTCATATCGTCAACGGCGCCAAGCGCACGCGCCGGGCAACGGAAGCGCTCCGCCACGGGGCCGACTGACCTTCCAGGGCGCCGCATCCGGCAAAACCCTCGCCAGATCCAGCCTCGCGCGGCCGGCCGAAGCCGCCTGATAGCGAATAGCTTCTCCATCACTGTAGACAAAAAATTGTTGACAGTTTACCAAAACTAGCCTCCTAGTCGAAGGACATCGCTGATCCTCCGGCAGATTCGGGACACGCTCCCGCGCCGAGGCATGGCAGTCAAACAGAGAGGAAGAACGATGCACGCCGTCGTAGAAAAAGGCCTGACCCGTTACGTGGCTGAATTTGTCGTGGGCACCAGCGTCCAGGACCTGCCTGACGACGTCGTGGCGCTCGGCAAGAAGTCGATCCTGGACGGCATCGGCCTCGCCTTGTCCGGTTCGGTGGCGCATAGCGGCGCGCTGGTGCGCCGACATCTCGACGACCTCGGCCTGGCACCGGGCTCTGCCACGGCGATCGGAGCCGGCCGCAAGGTCGCGCCGCGCTTCGCCGCCTTCGCCAACGGCGTCGGCATCCACGCCGACGACTATGACGACACCCAGTTGGCGGTAGCCGCGGACCGTGTCTACGGCCTGCTGACCCATCCGACCGCACCTGCCCTGCCCGCGGCGCTCGCCATGGGCGAGACACTTGGTGCATCCGGTGCCGCCGTCATGCTCGCCTATCACCTCGGCGTCGAGGTCGAATGCAAGATCGCCGAAGCGATCGCGCCGCGCCATTACCAGACCGGATTCCACGCAACCGCCACCTGCGGCACCTTCGCCGCCGCGTCCGCCGCCGCCTCGCTGCTCGGCTTCGACGTAGAGACCACAACGCGCGCGCTGTCCATCGCCGGTAGCCAGTCGGCCGGCCTGCGCGAGAACTTCGGCACCATGACCAAGCCGTTCCATGCCGGCCGCTCGTCCGAAAGCGGTGTCGCGGCGGCGCAGTTCGCCGCCATCGGCTGGACGGCGACCGACAAGATCCTCGAAGCGCCGCGCGGCTTCTTCAGCGCCGCCGGCGGCGGCTACGATGCCGACGCGATCCGCAACCGCCTCGGCGACCCGTGGACCTTCGCCAACCCCGGCGTGTCGATCAAGCCGCACCCGTCGGGCTCGCTGACGCACCCCGGCATGACGGAAATGGCGCGCCTCATCCGCGAGCACGATATCAAGGCCGCGGACGTGAAGCATGTGCGCATCGGCACCAATTCCAACATGCCGAACGCGCTGATCCATCACCGCCCGCAGGACGAGTTGCAGGCCAAGTTCTCGATGGAATTCTGCATGGCCATCCTGCTTCTCGACCGCAAGGCCGGCCTTGGCGAGTTCACCGACGCCACGACCCAGCGCGAGGACGTCAAGGCGATGATCGAAAAGGTGGACTTCGTCGTCGACGACAAGGCGGAAAAGGCCGGCTACCACAAGATGACGACGATCATCGACATCACGCTGAACGATGGCCGCGTCATTCACGGCGAGGCCGATTTCGGCAAGGGCAGCCCGGCAAACCCGATGAGCTACGACGAGGTGGCCAACAAGTTCCGCGAAAATGCCGACCACGCCCGCCTTTCCCGCGCCGCCGCCGACGAGGTCGTCTCGCTGGTGCGCGATCTCGAAAGCCAGCCGTCGCTCGAACGCCTGATGGCGCTCGTCGCCAAGGCGGGCTGAGCCGGCGGCTATCCACGAGGCATAACAGGAAAGGGCGGACGGAAATGGCGCACCTGACGATCGGTATCCTCAACGGCGACGACATCGGCCACGAAATCGTACCGGCATCGGTGCGCATCGCCAAGGCCGCCGCCGCCCGCACCGGCCTTGCCATCGACTGGCGGCCGATGCCCATCGGCCACAGCGCGCTCGACACGCTCGGAACCACCATGCCCGAGGACACGCTGGACAAGCTGTCAGTGCTCGACGGCTTCATCCTCGGGCCGATCGGGCACCGCGCCTATCCGAAGGTGCCGGGCGCCATCAACCCGCACCCGATCCTGCGCAAGCATTTCGGCCTGTTCGCCAATGTCAGGCCGACCCGCTCCTATCCGGGGATCGGGGGGCTGTTCGACGATGTCGACCTGATCATCGTGCGGGAGAACAACGAAGGCTTCCAGCCCGACCGCAACGTCGTGGCCGGTTCGGGCGAGTTCCGCCCGACCCACGACACCACCATCTCGGTGCGCGTCATCACCCGCGCCGGCAGCCACCGCGTGGCGAAGGCGGCGCTCGAACTCGCCCGCAACCGGCGCAAGAAGCTGACGCTGGTCCACAAGGACACGGTGTTCAAGCTCGGCTGCGGCATGTTCGTGGAAGAATGCTATAATGCCGCAAAGGAATTCCCCGACGTCGAGGTTGACGAGGTCATCGTCGACACCTTCGCCATGCGCCTTCTGCGCGACCCACAGACCTTCGACGTCGTCGTCACCACGAACATGTTCGGCGACATCCTGAGCGACGAGGCCGCTGGCCTGGTCGGCGGGCTCGGCATGGCGCCCGGCCTGTGCATCGGCGAAGGCAACATCGCCATGGCGCAGGCGGCGCACGGCTCGGCGCCCGACATCGCCGGCAAGGGTATCGTCAACCCCTACGCCATGATCGAATCCACCCGCATGCTGCTGGAATGGCTGGGCCACAACCGCGGCATCGCCGAGGCGGTAAAGGCCGCCGCATTGATGCAGAAGGCCACGGTGGCGGCCCTCGCCCGGCCCGAGACCCGCACCGGCGACATCCGCGGCACCACCAACACGGAAGGCATGACCCGCGCCATCCTGGCGGGCATCGAGAAGGAAACCGAAAATGTCCTCGCATAAGATCGCCGTCATCGGCGGCGACGGCATCGGCACGGAAGTGGTCGAGGCCGGCGTCAAGGTGCTGGAAGCGCTGGCGGCGCTGGAGCCAGACCTCGCCTTCGATTTCGAGCGCTTCGACTGGGGTTCGGACTACTATCGCCGCACCGGCCGCATGATGGCCGAGGACGGACTGGAAAAGATCAAGAATGCCGATGCGATCTATTTCGGCTCGGTCGGCGACCCCGACCTGCCCGACGACATCACGCTATGGGGGCTAAGGCTCGCCATTTGCCAGGGCTTCGACCAGTACGCCAATGTCCGCCCGACGCGCCTGCTGCCGGGGCTGACGGGACCGCTGCGGCCCGAACTCGGCAGTCAAATCGACTGGGTGATCGTGCGCGAGAACAGCGAAGGCGAATATGCCGGCGTCGGCGGGCGCGCCCATCGCGGCCTGCCGATCGAGGTCGGCATGGACGTCGCGGTCTTCACCCGCGCCGGCATCGAGCGCATCGCCCGCTTTGCCTGCGACCTCGCCTCGTCGCGCCCGCGCAAGCTCCTGACCGTGGTCACCAAGTCCAACGCCCAGCGCCACGGCATGGTGCTATGGGACGAGGTGGTGCGCGAGGTGATCCGCGACTACCCGCATCTGACGGTCGACTGGATGCTGGTAGACGCAATGACCCAGCGCATGGTCAACAAGCCGGGCAGCATCGACACGGTGCTGGCCACCAACCTTCATGCCGACATCCTGTCGGACCTCGCCGCAGCCCTCGGCGGATCGCTCGGCATCGGCTCCACCGCCAATATCGACCCTTCGCGCGCGCGCCCCTCGATGTTCGAGCCAATCCACGGCTCGGCCTTCGACATCATGGGCAAGGGCATCGCCAACCCGCTCGGCTCGTTCTGGACCGCCTGCCTGATGCTGGAGCACCTGGGCGAGAAGGCCGCGGCCGGCCGGCTGATGAGCGCCATCGAGACGGTGACGGCGCGCGGCGAGCACCTGAGCCCCGACCTCGGCGGCTCCGCCAACACGGCCGAAGTCACGGACGCGGTGATCGCCGCGCTGCGTGGCGCCAACGCCTGACCGCCATCCGGCGGGCCGGCGGCTCATTTCGTCGTCCGCCGCGGAATGAAGCTTCTATGTTCTGCCCCTGTGGTGCTAAACAGCCCGCCAGGATAATTCGACAGGGGCAACCATGGACAGCGTTAGCATCCTCGACAAGCTGATCGCCTTCGCGACCGTCAGCCGGGATTCCAACCTCGACCTCATCCGTTACGTCGCGGAACTGTTGGATGCGAACGGCATAGCAAGCCAGATCATCCCCAGCGAGGACGGTCACAAGGCGAATCTTTTTGCCACGATCGGCCCCGCCGGCATGGCCGGCGTCATGCTGTCCGGCCATACCGACGTGGTCCCGGTCGACGGGCAGGACTGGACGCTGCCGCCCTTCGAGATGACCCGGCGCAGCGGCAGGCTCTACGGCCGCGGCGCCGCCGACATGAAGGGGTTCGTCGCCTGCGCGATCTCCGCCTGCATCAAGGCCTCGAAGCTGCCGCTCAAGACCCCGCTACACCTCGCCCTCTCCTATGACGAGGAAATCGGCTGCATCGGCGTGCGCAGCCTGATCGAGATGTTGCAGGACGCGCCGCAGCGGCCGTTGCTGTGCATCGTCGGCGAACCGACCAACATGCAGGTGGCGACCGGCCATAAGGGCAAGATCGGCGCGCGCGCCGTGTGCCGGGGCCGCGAAGGCCATTCGGCGCTGGCGCCGCTGGCGCTCAACGCCATCCACCTCGGCTGCGACTTCGTCGCGGCCCTTCGCACCGAACAGGAAAAACTGGCCACGCAAGGGGCCCGCGACGGCGACTACGACATCCCCTACACCACCGTCCACGTCGGCAAGATGAACGCCGGCGTCGCGCTCAACATCGTCCCCAACCTGTGCACGCTTGATTTCGAAATCCGCAACATCGCGGCCGACGACGCCTCGGCCATCCTCGAGCGGCTGCGCGCCGAGGCCAAGCGCATCGCCACGGCGGCATCTTCGGTAGCGCCGGAAGCCGCGATCGACATCGAGATTTTCAACACCTATCCCGGCCTCGACACGCCCGCCGTTTCGCAGGCCGTCGCCTTCGTGAAGTCGCTGACCGGCGCCAACGGCACCATCAAGGTGGCCTATGGCACGGAAGGCGGGTTCTTCAGTCGCGACGTCGGCGTACCGACCGTGGTTTGCGGACCGGGCTCCATGGCGCAGGGTCACAAGCCGGACGAGTTTGTCAGCGTCGAGCAATTGAACCGCTGCGACGACATGCTGGAAAAGCTGCTCAACCGGCTGGCCGAAACCACACCGCTGGCAATCTAGGGCACCCGCTAACCCAACCCCCGTCACTCGTCGCCCGGCACGCCGTAGCTCGGGGCTTCGGTGGGGTTGATGGCGCGGGTCACGTAAGCGTCGAGTTGGGGCTTGTAGAGTTCCCAGATCGCCGCCAGTTGCTCGACCGGGCAGTCGTCGGTCCAGTCGCAGCGCAGGTCGGCGACCGGCCAGGCGACGTCGCGCACCAGCTTCATGCCGGCCGAGTGGACCGGTCCCGCCTCGCCGCCCGCCTTCAGCGCGGCGCGCATGGCGCCGATGATGCGGTCGCCGAGATGGCCTTCCGAGGCGATAAACGCGTCGACCATTGCCTGCGGCACGCCGTCATGGGCGAGCAGGTTGCCACCGCAGGCAACGTTGTCCGCCCGCGCCTGCGACCAGATACCGAGGGCTTTCGGGCCGGAATGGATGGCGCTGAGGCCGCTCGCGTCGACGGCCAGCACCTGCCGGTAGTCGATATAAGAGCCGGTGCGCCTGAGGATGGCGATCGTCTCGGCGGCCGAGGCGCCCCGCGCCATCAGTTCGAGCCCGCGCGTGCCCAGCGTCGGGTCGGTGACGTTCTGGCTGGCGACTGCACCGACGCCGGCCTGCGCATAGGCACAGCGCGCCGCCACCGCCGGCGAGGAGGACGAGACGGCGACGCCGAACATGCCGGTTCTGGCGCAACGCGCGACGATGGAGAAGGTCATGGCGCTCAGTCCGGGATGACGGCGGTGCCGTCGATCTCGACCAGCCAGTTCGGGCGGGCCAGCGCCGAGACCACCAGCCCGGTCGAAACCGGATGCACGCCTTTGATGTATTCGCCCATGGTACGGTAGACCGCCTCGCGGTGGCGCACGTCGGTGATGTAAACCACCACCTTGACCAGATGCTCCATGCCGCCGCCGCACTCCTCAAGAAGCTGCCTGATGTTCTGCATCACCTTGTGCGTCTGCTCGACCGGGTCGTGGCTGCCGATGTCTTTGGCCGTGTCGAGGTCCTGCGGGCACTGGCCTCTGAGATAGACCGTCCTGCCGCCGTGAGTCACGACCGCCTGGCACAGGTCGTTGTCGAGCTTCTGCTCGGGATAGGTGTCCTTGGTGTTGAACTTGCGGATTCTCGTATGTGCCATCGTGTTCTCCCTGAAAATCTGGCCTTCGCTACGGCCGCTCGGCCGCATGGCGGGCAGCTTCGTGATATTCCCGGTATTTGCGCCGCGTCGCGATGCGGTCCGCTACATGCTTGGCGTCGTGCCAGACGCCCCAGATGAAGCTGGAGCCCCGGCGGGCCTGCCACGGCAGGCCAAGGAAATAGATGCCGGGCTCGGCGGAGACGCCACGCTGGTGCCTTGGCCGCCCCTTGTCGTCGAAGGCATCAACCTTCAACCAGCCATAGTCGAGCCCATAGCCCGTCGCCCAGATGACGGAGGTGACGCCGGCCGCGTCGAGGTCGAGCTCCAGCACCGGATCGGTCATGCAGGGGGGGGCCGCCGCGATCCTGCGGGCGTCCGGCTCCTCCGGCAGGTCGAGGCCGTTGGCCGCGACATAGGCGTCGGCCTCGTCCAGCAGCGCCATCAGGTTGGCGTCGCCGCGCGCGATGTTCTCGCCAAGGTCAGGCGCAAACGTCAGCGCGCCGTCCCCATAGGCTTGCGTGCGGCCGACCAGGATCATACCCTGGTGGGCAAGGCGGCGAAAGTCGATCGTCTCGCCGCCGCGCGCGCCGCTGACCGCAATGGTGACGTGCTCGGTGCCCGGTCCCGGCGTCTCCATGTCCCATTTGCCGAGCACGCCCAGCCACCAGCAGAAATCCCGGCCGCGATAGGCGCGCGGCGGGCGGTCATGCGGGCCGACCGACAGGTAGACGCGCCGCCCGGAACGCAGCAACTCGTCGGCGATCTGGACCCCGGAGGACCCGGCGCCGACGACCAGCACCGCGCCGTCCGGCAATTGCTGAGGGTTGTAATAGGCGTTGGAATGTATCTGCATCAGCCCGGCGCTCTCGGGCACGATGGCCGGCATGATCGGGCGCTGGAACGGACCGGTCGCGGCGACCACGCTGTCGGCCTCGATCACACCTGCGGAAGTGTCGACCCGGAAGCCCGGTCGCCCGGCAAGCCGGCGTACCTCCTTCACCTCGACGCCGCAGCGCACGGGCGCACCGATCATCTGCGCATAGGCGGCGAAATAGTCGGCGACCTCCTCCTTGGAGGGAAACCCGTCGGGACCGGTGACGGGAAACTCCATCCCCGGAAAGCGGTCGTGCCAGGCCGGGCCGTTGGCCACCAGCGAATCCCATCTCCCGGAGCGCCAGCGCTCGGCGATGCGGTGGCGCTCGAGCACCAGATGCGGCACCCCGCACTGGCTCAGGTGCTCGCTCATCGCTATCCCTGCCTGGCCAGCCCCTACGACAAGCGTATCCACCCTTTCCACTGACATTCCAGCGCCCTTTCTGGTGACGATACGAATGTCACCGCTGCTTGCAAAGCCCCGTATGCGATTGCGAAAATTCCTGCGAGCGCCCCATGCGAAAACTCAGCGTCCCGCAGGCGGCGATGTCGGTCGCACCCGCCTGCGCCATGACGCCCCTCAGTTCCGCCTGGAACATCCTTGCCAGATGCGCCGGCCCGCCCGCTCCCAGCGCCGCCGTCGCGGCGAGGAAGGGCCGCCCGGCGAAGACGAAGTCGGCACCGCAGGCAAGCGACCGCAGGATATCGAGCCCGGAGTGGACGGAGCCGTCCAGCATGACGGAAACCCGCCCGCCGACACGGCGCTTCATATCCTGCACCATATCGATGGCTGCCGGTGCCGCATCGAACTGGCGGCCACCATGATTGGAGATGATGATGCCGTCGATGCCGAGACCGGCCGCATGCTCCGCATCGTCGGCATGCTGGATACCCTTCAGCACCAGCGGCCCCGGCCACCTGTCGCGAATGCGCTTGATGAGTTCCCAGGTCATGGCCCCTGCCATATGCCGGTCGACATAGCCGGCGACGTCGCCGGGCCGCGCGCGGTCCTTCACGTAGGGAACGAAATTGGCGAAACGCGGCTGTCCGTTGCGAAGCGTGGAAAGCGCCCAGGCCGGCGCCCGCGCCACGTCATAGACCGTCCTCCAGGTCGGCCGGAACGGCACGGTCAGCCCGTTGCGCAGGTCGCGCAGGCGCTTCTGGCGCGTCGGTGTGTCCAGCGTGAGCACCAGCGCATGCGCGCCCACCCGCGAACCGCGATCGACCATGTCCAGGGTCACCCGGTAGTCGTCCTGCGGCACCGCATAGAGTTGCAACCAGACAACGCCCGGCGCGATGCGCGCGATCGTCTCGATATCCGTGTTGGCGACCATGGAAAGCACGAACGGAATGCCGGCTTTCTGCGCCGCCGCCGCCATGGCGTCGTCGGCATTCGGCCAGACCAGCCCCGCCAGCCCCATGGGAGAAATGCCGAGCGGCATCGCATAGGCGCGGCCGAACAGCGAAGCGGCCGGCGACACTTCGGCGACGTCGATCCCGTAGCGCGGAACGATCTCGACGGCGTCCAGCGCCCGCCGGTTGCGGTCGATGCAAAGCTCGTCGCCAACGCCGCCTTCGAGATAATCGAAGGCGAAGCGCGGGCTGCGCCGTTTCGCACGCTCCATCAGCGACCGAAAGCCCGGATACCGCCTGAGCAGCGCGGCCTCGGCACCGCTGGAGGCGCCTGCGCCCCAGCCCGTGCCGCCCTGCTCCTGCTTCGGACCGCTCATGCCGACCTTCCCGACCGGCTCACGCCGGCATCGCGTGATGGATGCAGAAGTTCTTGATCTGCTGGTAGGCCGCAAGTGCTTCCAGTCCCTTCTCGCGTCCATAGCCCGACAGCTTGTAGCCGCCGAACGGGAACTCCACGTCGAGGCCGACGCCGAAGGAATTGATCCAGACCTGCCCCACGCGCAGCTTTTCGCCGACGCTCAGCGCCGCGCTGATGTTGCTGGTGTGAACGCCCGCGACGAGGCCGAAGGGCGAATCGTTGGCGAGCCGCACGGCCTCTTCCGCCGTATCGAAGGGGATGACGGTCAGCACCGGACCGAAAATCTCCTCGCGGGCGATACGGGTCTCGTTGCCGGCCCCCACCACCAGCGCCGGGCGCACGAACGCGCCGCCCGCCAGCGAGGCGTCCTTCGGCGTCTCGGCGCCCAGGAGAAGCTCGCCGTCCTGCCGCGCGACATCGAAATAGCGCTCGACATCCTGCTTGTGCCTGGTGCTGATCAGCGGCCCCATGTCCGGGTCGTCCACGCCGGCGCCGAGCGTCATGCCGCTGATGCGCGAATGCAGCCGCGACACGACCTCGTCATGCGCCGAGCGCTGGACGAACAGGCGCGTGCCGGCATTGCAGACCTGGCCGCAATGGGTCAGGAACCCGCCTGCCACGATCGGCAGCGCCTTGTCCATGTCGGCGTCGGCGAACAGGATCTGCGCCGACTTGCCGCCCAGTTCCATGTTGCAGGGGATGGCATGCGAGGCGGCGGCGACGAGCACGCGCTCGCCCGTTTCCACCGAGCCCGTGAAGGTGATCTGGTCGACGCCCTTGTGGCGGGCGAGCAGGTCGCCGACCACCGAGCCGCGGCCGTTGACCAGGTTGACGAGGCCGTCGGGCAGCCCGGCTTCCTGGCAGATCTTCATGAATTCATAGGCCGTGACCGGCGTTTCCGCCGAGGGCTTGATGATGATCGAGCAGCCCGCGGCAAGCGCCGGCGCGACTCCGCGCGCGATGAGCTGGAGCGGGTAGTTCCACGGAATGATGTGCAGGCTGACGCCGATCGGCTCCTTGACCGTCCAGTCGGACCAGTCCGGCCCGAGCGGAATGGAGTTGCCCTGCAGCTTGTCGGCGGCACCGCCGTAGAACTCGAAGAAGCGGGCGGAGCAGTCGACCTCCCAGTAGGCGTCGCGCAACGGCTTGCCGCTGTCGGTGCTTTCCATGCGTGCGATGGCGTCCCGGCGCTCCAGGAGCAGGGTCGCGATGCGCTGCATGACGCGCCCTCGCTCGAAAGGACGCATGCGGCGCCACGGGCCGTTGTCGAAGGCCTCGCGCGCGGCGGCAACGGCGGCCTCGACCTCGGCGGCGCCGGCCCGGGCGAACTCGGCGATGACCGCGCCCGTCGACGGATCGACGCTCTGCCCCACGCCGTCGGAGCCCTCGTTCAGGACCTTGTTGCCGTAGACGATCGGAATGAAATGAGGATGAGCGGTCATATCTTTTCCCTTTCCCGTGGCTGGCGTGCGCCAACATCACGATTGCGCAATGTGTCACTGTGGTGTATACAATTAACTAGTATTTGTCGACATCATTTGACAGCATGTCCGCAGAATGTTAGGCGTCGGACACACAAACGGTCATCATTCGGGGGAGTCCATGGACCTGGGACTGAAGGGAAAATGCGCTCTGGTGACGGCCGCGTCGCGGGGGCTGGGTCGCGCTTCCGCGCTTGCGCTGGCTGCCGAAGGGGCCAAGGTGGCGGTCGCCGGCCGCAGCGTCGCCGCGCTGGAAGAACTGGCGCAGGAACTGCGTTCCGTCGGCGCGCCGGACGCCATGGCCGTCGAGATGGACCTTGCCAGGCACGACACGCTGCGCCCTTCCGTCGACGCCGTCGCCGAACGGCTGGGTGGGCTCGATATCTTCCTCGGAAACACCGGCGGCCCCGCCTCCGGTCCGTTCCTCGACGTCTCGCGCGAAGCCTGGGAAGCCGGCATCAACGAAATCCTGCTGCCGCTGGTCGACCTTTCCCGCGCCGTGCTGCCGCACATGCGGGCCGCGGGCGGCGGGCGCATCATCTACGTCACCACGGTCGGCGTGAAGATGGTGCAGCCCAACATGGTGCTGTCGGATTCGCTGCGGCTGGCCATCGTCGGCCTCGCCAAGTCGCTGTCGATCGAGTTCGCGCATGAGAACATCATGGTGAACTGCCTGTGCCCCGGCCCGTTCGCCACCGACCGCATGGAAGACCTGATCGTCGCCAGCATGGAGCGTGACGGGCTCTCGCGCTCGGACGCCGAGGCGGTATGGCTCGACGAGGTTCCGGCGCGCAAGTTCGGCGACCCCCGTGATTTCGGGGCCATCGTTGCGACGCTGGCCTCCGATCGCGGCGGCTTCATCACCGGTACGGCCATCTCGCTCGATGGCGGCAAGTCGCGCGCTTACTGAGCGCCGGAAAATTCCAGCGGAGATTGAAATGACAGTTCAGACGGATGGCGGCGCCTCGATCGTCGCATGGCTCAAGGCGGCTGGAGTGGAGAACGTCTTTTCAGTCTCCGGCGGGCCGATCAATTCGATCTACCGCGCCTGCACGAAACAGGGCCTGCCCCTCATCCACGCCCGCCACGAGGCCGCAGCCTGCTTCATGGCCGAATCCGCTTCCCGTGTCACCGGCAAGGCGGGTGCCGCGGTGGTGACGCTCGGACCCGGCGTCACCAACGCGGTCACCCCCTCGCTGGTGGCGACCATGGCCGGAACGCCGATGCTCATCATCGGCGCCCATTCGGGCACGCACACCTTCGAGAAGGGCGCGGGCATGTCCTATGAGGTCCTGCCGGTGATGCAGGGCGTGACAAAATGGGCCGCGCGCTGCATCGACGCCAACCGGCTCACCGAATATCTCGACATGGCCTGGCGCAAGATGTGGGCCGGCCGCCCCGGCCCCGTCTTCCTCGAGGTGCCGACCGACATCCTGTCCAGCGCGGTCGACGGCGCCGCAGGCGCCGCTTCGCCGCCCGCACCGACCCGGCCGGGCGTGTCCGCCGCCGACGGCGAAGCCTTGCGCACGCTGTGCAAGACGGCAAAACGGCCCCTCCTGCTGCTCGGCGACGAGACCTTCTGGGACCGTTCCGGCCGCATCCAGGAAGCCGTGGATAAGCACGGCCTGCCTTTCTCGACGCTGCGCCTGGCGCGCGGCATCATCGACGAGACGCAGGCGCATTTCGCCGGCCCCGGCTATACCGCCTGCAACGCGACCTTGCGCCGGGCGCTGGCCGAAGCCGACTGCATCTTCCTGGTCGGCCACCATTTCGAGTTCGACCTGGAATTCGGCGAGACGCTCGGTGCCGACGCCAAGGTGGTCCAGATCGCTTCCGATACCGAACTGCTGCACCGCAACCATCGCGCCGACCTTGCCATCGCGGCGGGGCCGTCGGCCTTCTTCGACGTCCTCGCCGAAGCGCCGGCGATGCGGACGGACAACGCATGGGTGTCTTCCATCCTCGCCAACTGGGCGACGGAATGGAGCGCCCAGCGCGGAGACGGCGACAATTCCGGCATCCACCCGATCGTCGCGGTGGACGCGGTCACCGACGCGGCGCCCGGCAACACGATCTTCGTCTCCTCCCACGGCAATGTCGACTTCTGGGCCGACGCGAGGCTGAAATTCACCGCGCCCGGCCGCTACCTGCGTGCCGGCCAGTCGGGATCGCTGGGCGCGGAAGTCCCCTACGGCGCGGGCGCGAGCTTCGCCGATCCGCAGGCGCCGGTGATCGTCTTCGTCGGCGACGGTGGCGTCGGTTTCCACGTCTCGGAACTCGATACCGCCGAGCGCTATGGCCGCGCCTTCATCATCGTCGTGCTCGACGACCAGAAATGGGGCGCCATCTCGCTGCCCCAGCAGCAGAGTTTCGGCGAAACCTACCAGATGGACCTGCCGCGGCGCGACTGGACCAAGGTGGCCGAAGGGCTCGGCGGCAACGGCTATCTGTGTCGCGACCCGCAGTCGATCGGTGATGCGATCAAGGCGGCGATCGCCGCCGGCAAGCCGGCCATTGTCCAGGTGCCGGTGCGCAGCGTCATCAGCCCCTACATGGCCTACATCTCCTGAACATACAGACAACGAGGACGACCCGATGAAAATCTGGAAGAACGGCGCTGCCACCGGAATCACCCCTCCCAACCATTTTGGCGACCTGACCGTGCTCGACGTCGTTCCGTTCGCCGGCAGCAATTTCTCCGTGCAGGTCTCGAGGGCGCCGAAAGGCGGCGGCGGCGAACTGCACCATCACGACGACTGGTCGCAGGTTTTCTACATGATCAGCGGGGAAATGACTTTCGACACCGGAAAGGAGCGATTTAAGCTGTCCGGGGGCCAGGCGGTGCTTTTCGAGCCGCGCGACCCGCACTATACGATCAACGAGGGTGAGGAAGAGAGCGTCTATCTCGTCATCACCGTCAGGCAGTAGAACGGGGCGTTGCCCGAAGCTCGAACAGCCACATCGGCGGCAAGCGGATGTATGCTCGAAGCCCACATGGTCCCGCCCGTGAAAACCGGAGTGTCGTCGTGGTCGAAGCCATCGCGGAAG
>JBASAA010000015.1:0-143725 GCA_049650385.1 Mesorhizobium sp. | reverse complement strand
CATCTGCGCCGCACCCGTGATCATGTTCTTCACATAGTCCGCGTGGCCGGGGCAGTCGACATGCGCGTAGTGGCGCTTGTCCGTCTCGTACTCAACATGCGACGTCGAGATCGTGATGCCGCGAGCCTTCTCCTCGGGCGCGTTGTCGATCTGGTCGTACGCCTTGAAATCCCCGAAATACTTCGTGATCGCTGCCGTCAACGACGTCTTCCCATGGTCAACATGACCAATCGTGCCGATGTTCACATGCGGCTTGTTACGCTCGAATTTGCTCTTTGCCATTTCTCATTCCTTGGACGCAGTCAGCAGGATACGCTTTGATCGGGGGCGATTAGCGATAAAGGCCAAAAAACACAAGCCCTTTCGGCCAGACGCCACATCACCCGGCTCAACCCGTCATCCGGCATGGGGGAATGCCCTTATATGGGAGCCCGCCGCAAGATTAAAATAGCGCGGCGGCTGGAGCGGGTAGCGGGAATCGAACCCGCATATTCAGCTTGGAAGGCTGCTGCTCTACCATTGAGCTATACCCGCACCCTGACCGGTCGGCGCATGGCCCAGTGCTGAAAAGGCCCTCGCCTTTCGTGCCGGATGCAGGCCCCTGCGCGGCAGTGGTGGAGGAGGTTGGATTTGAACCAACGTAGGCATAGCCAACGGATTTACAGTCCGTCCCCTTTAACCACTCGGGCACTCCTCCGTACTGCCATACGGAGCCTGTCCAGGCATCGGCGCAAGGACTGGATCAGCCCTCACGCGCAGCGCCTTATGGCGGCAGGCTCGAAGCCTGTCAACCGCATCCACGGGCCTATTGAAACGAATTTCACATGCAGCCGATATAGTAGCCGTATCCATAGCCCGGTCACGGCGCTATAGAGGCGCCATGAGCGACGATCCAAAATCCGGAAGCCCCAGGGACAGCCATTATGCCAGGCTGCGGCGCGCCCACCGCGACCAGAAGGCAGGCGGCAGGCCGGTCCCGCGCCAGCGCCAGCCGATCCCGCCGGGCGAAGCCGCCGCGGACGGGCTTGTGCGGCTTTACGGCCTGCACACGGTGCGCGCCGCACTCGACAATCCGCGCCGCACGATCCGTACCATGCTGGTGACGCGCAACGCGCAGGAACGGCTGGGAATCGCCGACCTCGCCGCCCTGCCCTTCAAGGTCGAGCAGGTGGAACCTCGCGACATCGACAGGCTGACCGGCTCCGACGCGGTGCATCAGGGCGTCCTGATCGAAGCCGAGCCGCTCCGGCCCAAGCATCTGGACTCGCTTGGCGACACGCGGCTGGTGCTTGTGCTCGACCAGGTGACCGATCCGCACAATGTCGGCGCCATCCTGCGCTCGGCCGTGGCCTTCGGCGCCGGCGCGCTGATCACCACGGCGCGCCACAGCCCGCACGAATCGGGCGTGCTGGCCAAGTCCGCCTCGGGCGCGCTCGAACATATCGACCATATCGAGGTAAGGAACCTCGCCGACGCCCTCGGCGAACTTCACCAGGCCGGGTTCCACACCGTGGGGCTCGATTCGGAAGGGCCGGACGAACTGGAAAAGAGCCTCGCCGGCGAAAAGATCGCGCTGGTGCTGGGCGCCGAAGGCAAGGGCCTGCGCCAGAAGACGCGCGAAACGGTGTCGACACTGGCGCGGCTCGACATGCCTGGCCCGATCCGCTCGCTCAATGTTTCGAACGCCGCCGCCGTCAGCCTCTATGCGGCCCACGCGTTCCTTACGCGCAACACGCGCTGAACGATAAAACGATTCACTTTCCGGGCGATAGGGCCGCGCCTTGATTCGAGGCGTGAAGGCCAGCCCTACCCGCGCACCAGCCAGACGATGCCAACGCCGATGGCGATGGCGGCAAGCCCGACCGCACGCAGGGCGCTCTCCGGCATGGCAAGCACCTCGCCGGCGAGTTTCTTGGCAAGATGCGGGAAGCCGCCATAGACCAGACCTTCGACGACGAGGACCAGCCCCATGGCGGCAAGAAAATCCTGCACGGGCCTTTACTGGCCCGTGGCGGCCGGCGGCGAGGCCGGCGCGGAGGTGGCCGGTGCTATCGGAGCCGAACCGAGCGAACCCGCCTTGCCGTTCGGATCGCGGAAGTAGCGGAAGAATTCCGAATTCGGCGACAGCACCATATTGGTGCCGTTCGAATCCAGCGCCTCCTTGTAAGCGTTCATCGAGCGGTAGAAGTCGAAGAACTCCGGATCGCGCAGATAGGCGTTGGCGAAGGTGGCGCTTCGCTGGGCATCGCCCTCGCCGCGCAGGATCTGCGATTCCTTCTCGGCTTCGGCGACGATCTCCACCACCTCGCGGTCGGCGCGGGCGCGGATACGCTGCGCCGCCTCGTTACCGCGCGCCCTCAGCCGCTCGGCCTCGGCCAGGCGCTCGGCCTTCATGCGGTCGAAGGTCTGCTGCGAAACCTCCTGGGTAAGGTCGGTACGGCGGATGCGCACGTCAACGATCTCAAGCCCGAGCGAGGCCGCGTCGGGCCGCAGCTGATCGGCCACTTCGCGCATCATGTTGGCGCGCTCTTCCGATAGCGCCGCCTCGAAGTCGCGCAAGCCGTAGACCCGGCGCAGTGCAGCGTCGAGACGGGTACGCAACCGCTGCTCGGCCAGTTCGACGCTACCGGAAACGGCGGCGCGGAACTTGCGGGGGTCCGAAATGCGATAGGCGATGAAGGCGTCCACCTCGTAGAACTTGCCGCCCGACACCTGCACGCGGATATTGTCGAGGTCGAAGCGCAGCACGCGGTTTTCGATCAGCTGCACATTGTCGGCATCGAAGAACGAGAACGGCGCCTTGAAGTAGATGCCAGGCTTCGTCTCGACCTTCACGATCTCGCCGAAGCGCAGGACGAGTGCCTGCTGGCGCGCGTTGACCACGAAGATGGAGGAGTAGAGCAGGAACACCAGGATCGCCGCGATCACGACGAAGACGGGAAGACGATTGGCCATTACTGGGCTCCTCCCGTCGAATCGGGTGTCTTGGCTTTGTTGGGTTGCAGCGCGGGTAGCGGCAGATAGGGCACGACCCCCTGGCCGCCGCTCTGCTCCAGCACGACCTTGTTGGAATCCTTCAGCACTTGCTCCATGGTCTCGAAGTAAAGCCGCTGCCGGGTAACCTGCGGCGCCTTGACGTATTCGTCATAGACCGAGATGAAGCGCTGCGCCTCACCCTCGGCTTCCTGCATGACGCGGTTCTTGTAGGCAGCCGCCTCTTCCCGCACCTGTGCGGCCTGGCCACGGGCGGCACCCAGCTTCTGGTTGGAATATTGGTTGGCCTGCTCGACGAACTTGTCCTCGTCCTGCTCGGCGCGCTGCACTTCGTCGAAGGCGTCGGCCACTTCGCGCGGCGGCGCGGCGTCCTCGATGGAGACGGCGTTGATGTTGAGCCCGGCCTTGTACTCATCGAGAGTGGCCTGGATGATCTCGCGCACGCCGGCGGCGATGCCTTCGCGGTCGTCACGGAAGATGTCCTGGGCCGGACGCCGGCCGACGACCTCGCGCATCGCGCTTTCCGAGACCTGGCGCAACATGCCGTCGGGGTCGGAAACGTCGAACAGGTACTGCTTGGGGTCGGAAACCTGGTAGGCCACCGAGAACTGCACGTTGACGATGTTCTGGTCGCCCGAAAGCATCAGCCCGGAAGCGTTGCCGCTACCGCCGCCAATATTGACGAGTTGTTCCGAAATCTTGGCGGTTTCAACCCGGTCCATCGGCCACCAGTGGAAATGCAGCCCGGGCTCGGAAAGCTCGGCCTTCGGCACGCCGAAGCGCAGTTCCACCGCCACCTCGTCCGGCTGCACGGTATAGATGGCCTTGAAGCCCCACAGCACGACCAGGGCAAGCGCGATCAGCCCGAACAGCGCCGGGCTGGGGCCGCCGCCGCCAGGGATCATGTGCTTTAGCCGATCCTGCCCCTTGCGGATGATGTCCTCGAGGTCGGGCGGAGTTCCTTGCGGGCCGGAAGGACCTTTCGGCCCCTGCCCCCAGGGGCCGCCATTATTGCCGCCGCCCCATGGGCCGCCACCACCGCTCTTGTCATTCCAGGGCATGAATATCCTCTCGCTGGGAGTGCCTCATGCGCCGCAAGGGCGCGCAGGTCCGTCTTCCCTCTATAGGCACGCCATCGCAGGCTTTCAACGCATCGGCGGCCCGCAAACCGCTTTTGATGCGCAATATCGGCAAGACAGGCCGCGACCCCTTGCCTTTGAGCACAAAACTCAGGCGCGGAGGCGCTCGTAGACGGCATAGCGCGTGGGAAAGCGGTCCTTCTCGCCGGCCGGCACGTCCTGCGAATGGACGAGCGTCCAGGCCGCCCAGTCGATCGGCGGGAAAGACACGTCGCCCTCGACCTCGGCCAGCACATGGGTGATGTGGAGCCGATGGGCCAGCGGCAACGCCTGCGCGAAGATCGCAGCGCCGCCGATGACGCAAATTTCCCCGGCAGCCGCCATGTCGCCTTCGCGGCGCTCGGCCAGCAACAGGGCCTCATCTAGCGAATGCACGATGTCGGCGCCCTCGGAAGCATAGCCGGGGTCGCGGGTGATGACGATGTTCTGGCGGCCCGGCAGCGGCTTTTTGGGAAAGCTTTCCCAGGTCTTGCGGCCCATGACGATGGGCTTGCCCATCGTATCGGCCTTGAAGCGTTTAAGGTCGGTCGAAAGCCGCCATGGCAGCCCGCCGTCCCGGCCGACCACGCCGTTTTCGGCAATGGCCACGAAGATGCCGATATCCATCAGTCGCCATGGCTCCATCGGTCGAGCAGCAGGATGTCGATATTGCGCTCGGGATAAAAATCTTCGGCCGTCATCTCGAACGTGGTCGGCCCGGTCTTGCGCACGCCGTCCCCGCAAAACGACACAAGGCTTTTCGGGTCGCCCTTGTCGATCGTCAGCCTGAACTTGCCGATCGATCCGGCCGCCCAGTTGCCGCCGGTGGTCAGCACATAGGCGATGCGGCTTTCCATCAGGCGCGGCTCGCTGTCGGCATTCCTGCCGGCCGCCTTGCGTACCGCATTCTGGAAACTGTCGTCCATGCAGTAGCGGTGTTTGTAGGCCACGTATTCGCCCTGGAACTTGCCGTCATAAAAGAAGGTCAGGCCAGCCGTGCCGCCGACGCTCGGCTTGTAGCGATGGGAGACACGCACCGGCTTGCCGGCGGGAAAGGTAGCGCGCCACCAGTAGGTCGACTGCAATTTCCAGTACGGCGTGCGCACCTTCTTCCAACCCGAGCCGTCGTCATATTCCTCGACGACGATAATGCCGCGCCGGACCCAGTCGTCGGCGACGTCCTGGGGCAGTTTTTCCAGTGCGGCGACCGTTGCCTCCCCGGCCGGATAAAGCGGCACGCCCTGCGCCTTCAAATCCGCGCCGACCTCCAGTTCGGCGGCAAACGCCCGCTGCTCCAGTTGCGGCTTGATCTCCTTGCCGTCGCTCGTCACCTCGAAGCCGAGGAAATTGTCGGACGGGTCGTTGGGGATGGCCACCATGCGGTCGGGGTTGCCCTCGATATCCGGCATGGGAAAGGCGACGATCGTGTCGATGTCCGTGTCCGATCCGTTGCGGAATACGTAGTCGACCGTGATCTTGTCGCGCGAAATGAACAGGTCCTCGCTCTCCATCGCGATCGAATCGCTGCGCGACAGGATCAGGCCGCCGGTTCCGAGTTCGGCCGTCGAATCATTGGCGAAGGTAGGCAGCGCCGTCAGCGCCAGCCCCGCCAGAAGAACGCATCGCAGCATCGGTCTACCCCTCACGGCCGTGTCTATCCCGCATCGATCTCCGCCTGAAGGGCTGCCATGTGCACCGCCGCCGCCGATGCGGCCGCCCGCTCGATGGCGCGGAAGCGGCTGACGACGGCAAGGCCGAGCGGCGTAAGCTGCGCTCCGCCGCCCTTGCGGCCGCCGGTCTGCGCCGCCACCAGCGACTTGCCGAACACCCGGTTCATGTCCTCCACCAGATCCCAGGCGTGCTTATAGGACATTTCCATGCTGCGCGCGGCGGCCGAGATCGAGCCGAACGTGGCGATCTGTTCCAGCAGTTCGATCTTGCCCGGCCCGACACGGCCGTCCGGGTCGAGATTGATTCGCAGGCTCAACGATGGCATCGCCTCACATCCTCCGCGGTCATGCTCACCTATGTCGCCGGCGCTATTCTATTATGGAATAGCGCCAATCCACCCGTTTGTCAGCCATGGATCTCGCCACCCGGGCCGGCGGTGGCGTTGGCCTTGTCGAAGCTCACCGTCTTGATTACCGCGAACACCGGCCGGCCGACTTCCAGTTCGAGCGCCTGCCGCGACTGCCGGGTGATGCGCGCCATCACGGCGACGCCGCTGCAATCGATGCGCACCTCGACCGACGCCCCCTCGCCCGGCTCGATCGCCGCCACCGTTCCCGGCAGGACGTTGAGCGCGCTTAGTCCCTTTGGCTCGGCCGTCGCGACCATCACGTCGCGGGCGCGGATGCGCAGCCTGACCGGCGCGCCGGCCTCGATGGCCAGCCGCGGCACCCGGATTTCGCCGGCCCGCGAGCCCAGCACCGTCATGCCGAACGTCTCGTCGTGGCGCGCCACGGTCGTCTCGAGCACCGCCCCACCTTCGCCGCGCTCCTCCGCCGGCAAAAGGTCGAGCCGCTGCATGATGTCGGCGGTCGGGCCGCATGCCGTCACCCTGCCCTCGGAAAGCATCACCACGTCGCTCGCGAGCCGGGCCACCTCGGCGACCGAATGGCTGACATAGACGATGGGGATTTTCGTCTCGTCGCGCAGCCGCTCGATATAGGGCAGGATCTCGGCCTTGCGCGCCTCGTCCAGCGAGGCTAGCGGCTCGTCCATCAACAGCAGGCGGGGGCTGGTCAGCAGCGCCCGGCCGATCGCCACGCGCTGCTTTTCGCCGCCCGAAAGCTTTCCTGGCCGCCGGTCCATGAGCGGACCGATGCCAAGCAGGTCGACGACGGCGTCCATGTCGACATAGCGCTCGGCCGGCGGCGTGAACCAGCGCCCGAAGCGCAGATTGTGCGCCACGCTCATATGCGGGAACAAAAGCGCCTCCTGGAACACCATGCCGATGCGCCGCTTGTGCTTCGGCACGAAGATGCCGGCCTCGGTATCGACCAGAACGCGGCCGTCCACCTCGACACGGCCCTTGTCCGGCCGCGTCAGCCCAGCGATCACGCTGATGAGCGAGGACTTGCCGGAGCCGGACGGCCCGAACAGCGCCGTCAGCCGGCCCGAACTGGCAAAGCGCGCGCGAAGGTCGAATGCGCCCAGCCGCTGCTCGATGTCGACCGCGACCGTCATTCGATGTCCAGCCTGCGCCCGACGCGCCGCGCCAGCGCTTCCGAAACCACCAGCGCGCCCATGGAGATGACGATGCTGATCAGGGTGAGCCGAAGCGCGCCCTCGTCGCCGCCCGGCACCTGCGTGAAGGTATAGATGGCGGATGGCAGCGTCTGCGTCTCGCCCGGGATGTTGGAAACGAAGGTGATCGTCGCGCCGAATTCGCCCATCGCCTTGGCGAAGGAAAGGATGGAGCCGGCGATCACGCCCGGCACGATCAGCGGCAGGGTCACGGTCAGGAAGACCCACAGGGGATGCGCGCCGAGCGTGCCGGCGGCCGCCTCCAGCTTGCGGTCCACCGCCTCGATGGACAGCCGGATCGCCCGCACCATGAGCGGAAAGCCCATGATGGCGCAGGCCAGCGCCGCCCCCGTCCAGCGGAAGGAAAAAACGATGCCGAACCAGCTTTCCAGGAACGACCCGATCGGTGCGCGCCGGCCGAAGCTGATCAGCAGCAGATAGCCGGTCACGACCGGCGGCAGCACGAGCGGCAGGTGCACGATGCCGTTGAGCGCCGTCTTGCCCCAGAAGCGTCCGCGCGCCAGCAAAAGCGCGATGGCGACCCCCGGCGGCAGGCTCGCCAGCATCGCCACCGTCGCCACCTTGATCGACAGCCGGACCGCATTCCATTCGTCAGGCGTGAGATCCGTCAGCCAATTCATGCGTAACCGTTCGTTCTAGCCAGGCAGACAGGCTTACTGTGCCTCGCCCAGCACGGTAAAGCCCTGCGCCTCGTAGAGCGGCTTGGCCTTTTCGGATTCGGCGCACTTCAGCCAGGCGGCGGTCTCGGCATCCTTGGAATCCGCCGTCTGCGCGATCGGGTAGACGATCGGCTTATGCGACTCCGCGGGGAAGGTGCCGATCACCTTGACGCCCGGCTCGGCCACCGCGTCGGTGGCGTAGACGATGCCGGCGGCCGCCTCGCCCGTCGCGACCAGCTTGAGCGCCGCGCGCACGTTCTCGGCCTGCGCAAGCTTGCCCTCGACCGACGACCACATGCCGAGCGATTCCAGCGCTTCCTTGCCGTACTTGCCGGCGGGAACCGACTTCACCTCGCCCATGGCGAGCCTGCCGTCGCCGATCAGCCCGGCAAGGTCGAAGCCCTTGTCCAGCGTCACGTCCTTGGCGGTATCGGCCGGCGCCACCAGCACAATGGCGTTGCCCAGAAGCTGTTTCTCGGTATCGGCCTTCACCAGGTTCTTGTCGTGCAGATATTTCATCCAGTCGAGATCGGCGGAGATGAAGACATCGGCCGGCGCGCCGCTCTCGATCTGCTTGGCCAGCGCCGAGCTGGAGGCATAGGAAATCGCCGCTTCCTCGCCGACTTCCGTCGCGCACGCCTGGTTCACGGCGTCCAGCGCGTTCTTCATGCTGGCGGCGGCAAACACCGTGACCTTGCCCTCGTCGGCCTTCGCCGCCGGCATCGCCATCATGGCTACCGCGGCAACACCGCCAGCCGCTACCAAAGCCCTCAGTCCGAAATTGCTCAACGCCGCCATGAAAATGGTCTCCCTGGATTCCTACCGCTCGCCTGCGGCCCGCAATCGATATATCCAAATGAACATAACAAGGGAAGCTGTTCACGATCGAAATCGGCCTTTAGAATCGATTTCCACCATAGCGGTAGTTACTATTAGATATTACGTTGGGGTCGAACCAGGGAGATTTGGCATGAAAATCAGCGCACGCAATACGCTCAAGGGCAAGATCGTGGAGATCGTCAAAGGCGCCACCACCTCGCATGTGCGCATCGACATCGGCGGTGCGGTCGTCACCTCGTCGATCACCAACGAGGCCGTAGCCGAACTCAAGCTCGAAACCGGGAAACAGGCCTACGCCGTCATCAAGGCGTCGGACGTGATGGTGGGGATCGACTGAGCGCCTAGACCGCGATCGGCGCCTTGATCGAGGCGTCGGCGATATAGCCTTCCAGCCGGAAATCCTCGAAGCGGAAGGCAAACAGGTCCGACACGTCCGGGTTGATCCACATCGTCGGCAAGGCCTTGGGGGTGCGCGAAAGTTGTTCGCGCGCCTGCTCGACATGGTTGGCGTAAAGATGCGCGTCACCCAGGGTGTGGATGAAATCGCCCGGCTCGAGCCCGCTCACCTGCGCGACCATCATGGTCAGCAGCGCGTAGGAAGCGATGTTGAAGGGCACGCCGAGAAAGATGTCGGCCGAACGCTGGTAGAGTTGGCACGACAGCCTGCCGCGCGAGACGTAGAACTGGAACAGGCAGTGGCAAGGCGGCAGCGCCATCCGGTCCACCTCGGCCGGATTCCAGGCCGACACGATCAGCCGCCGGGAATTAGGATTCTCGCGTATCTCACGCAAAAGATTCGCGATCTGGTCGATGGTGCCGCCCTTGTCGTCGGGCCACGAGCGCCATTGCTTGCCATAGACCGGCCCCAGATCGCCGTTCTCGTCGGCCCACTCGTCCCAGATGGTGACGCCGTGGTCGCGCAGGTATTTTATGTTGGTGTCCCCGGCCAGGAACCACAGAAGCTCGTGGATGATCGAGCGCAGGTGCAGCTTTTTCGTCGTCGTGACCGGAAAGCCCTGGCCGAGGTCGAAGCGCATCTGGTAGCCGAACACCGAGCGCGTGCCCGTGCCGGTACGGTCGCCGCGGTCGGCGCCGTTGTCGAGAACATGCTGCAGGAGATCGAGATACTGGCGCATCGGCTTCGCTTCGATTCGGAATGGCCCTTATATAGCGCCGACTGCAACGGCCGCCCATAAAAGGCAACCGCCGGCTGTTTCCGAGCCCGGCGCTCCAGCCGCCCATCCGGCATTTCCCGGACGGATGCGCGGCGATAAGGCGCCGTCTGGCGGACGACGCCTCAGAGCCTTAGAGCGTGGCGAGCTTGTTCAGTTCCTTGGCGACCAGGTAGTAGAAGGTCACGCGGCCCTTGCTGTGGTCGGCGGCCATGGTCTTGGCGACCTTGGCGACGGCGGCTTCCGCAGCAGCGGCGTCCACGCCGAGTTTCTTGACGCCCCAGCTGTCGCGGACGCGGTCGAGTTCCGCCTTGTCGCTGGCCGCGACCAGCGAAGAATCCCTGTTGCGAAGGGCAATGCCAAGATGCTTCACGATCTTGTCGACCACGGCGGCGTCGGCACCGGCATCGTACTTCTTCACGTCTGCGAGATAATCGGCCATGAACGTTTCCCTCGTCGGCGCCACCGCCATGCGATGAGGTCAGCGGCGCGCAGTCTCAACCATGCGTTTGGAAGATTCGCCTCATCGCGCAAAGCTTGATTTGCGCCAAAGCGCGAGTCAAGCCTTCGGCGCCATTTTGGCCCTATGGACAAGTGGCTCGACGGTCTTTCATTTTCCACAAACCACCCTTATATTCATGGCGTCGGCTTGACCGACTATGGCGATAAACAGGCGATGGAATAAACCGTTCGGACCCGGGGGCGGTACCCGGCGCCTCCACCAAAAGCCGCTAGGGCGAAAAGCGGTTTCTGATGGGGGCGAAATAGGATCGACGAAGGCGTAAAGATCGTACTTTTGCTCGGCATTGTACCACCGTTATCGGGCTAAACTTGATAGTTGCCAACGACAACTATGCGGAAGCACGTCTCGCTGCGTAATGCGGTGCGATAGCTTCAATCAAACTCCTAGGGGTTCGCACCTCTAGGCGGGGTTCGGAGGTACCTGGCAACAGAAACCTCCACTTCCCTTTCCCCTCACTTATCCTCATCCTGTCGGCGCGGCACGCCTCGCGCCCTGATCCATCCTGTCGATGTCAGGAGGTCGCATGGCCGATCGCTTTTTCGTGCTCACCGGCGGGCCGGGCGCCGGCAAGACGACGCTGGTCGAGGCCCTGCACGCCGAGGGCTTCGCCACCACCGAGGAAGCCGGGCGCGGCGTGATCCGGGCCGAATTGCAGGAAAACGGCACTGCCCTGCCCTGGGTCGACCGCGAAGGCTTCGCCGAAAAGATGTTCGAATGGGAACTGGCTTCCTACCGTCAGGCGGAGCGGGAAAAAGGCTGCGTCTTCTTCGACCGCGGCCTTCCCGATACGCTCGGCTATCTCGATCTCGAAGGGCTGGCGGTTCCGGCCTGGATGGAGGAAGAGGCTTGGCGGCTGCGCTACAATACCCATGTGTTCGTCGCGCCGCCGTGGCAGGCGATATTCGGGCAGGACGAGGAAAGGCGGCAAAGCTGGCAGGTCGCGCTGCGCACCCATCAAATCATGGTCCGCACTTATGCCCGGTTCGGCTACACGTTGGTGGAACTGCCGCGCACCTCGGTGCCGGAGCGAGTCCGGTTCGTTCTCGACAGGCTCGGACCCGCTTATTGATCACAAAAACGCCACGCGGCCGAAAATAATCTCGACGCGGCTCTGCACGGCGTATCAAGGCGTTCTATATCCGGTTTACGTCGCCCCCAAGCTTGACTACAGCTATTGCGACGATTCTAGGGACCCCCATGGCCGACGACCACATCCGCTACGATATTCTGGCCCAGGAAGCGCTGCGCGGCGTGATGCGCAAGGTTCTGGCCGAAGTGGCGCGCACCGGCCTTCCCGGCAACCACCACTTCTTCATCACCTTCCTGACCGGCGCGCCGGGCGTGCGCATCTCCAGCCGGCTGCGCGAGCGCTATCCGGAACAGATGACCATCGTCATCCAATTCCAGTATTGGGACCTGAAAGTCTCCGACACCGGCTTCGAGATCGGCCTTTCCTTCTCCGACGTTCCGGAGAAGCTGGAAATCCCCTTCTCCGCTGTTCGCGGCTTCTACGACCCGTCGGTGAACTTCGAACTCGAATTCGACGTCAAGACGGAAGAAGCGGCGGCTTCCGAGGAACCGGCGGACGAGACGGCCCCCATCGCCATGGTTCCGGAGCGCAAGCCCGAGGCCAGGGACGCCGGCAAGAAAAGCAAGGCCGAGCCTGCCGAAAAGACAGCGGAAGCCGAGCCCGCCAAGGGGGCCGAGGTCGTTTCGCTCGACGCCTTCCGCAAGAAATAGCGCCCACAGAACACGGGGCCGCCTGCCATGGCCGACATCGTCAACCTTCGCATGGCCCGCAAGCACAAGGCCCGCGCCGAAAAAGAGCGTACGGCCGAGCAGAACCGCACCCTTTACGGCCGCTCGAAGGCCGAGCGCGAACAGGGCAAGCGGACTGCCGAAGCCTCGGAAAAATTCCTCGACGGGCACCGCCTGTCCGCCGTCGATCCATCCGGCGAAGACTAGATGGGCCTGGTCGAAAAACGCTCGGTGACCATTCGCGGCCACCGCACCAGCTATTCCCTGGAAAAGCCGTTCTACGACGATCTCGTCGCCATTGCCGCGTCCCGCAACATGCCGCTGGCAGCGCTCGTCGCCAGCATCGACGAAGCCCGGCCGGCCGGGGCGAACCTTTCCTCCGCGCTGCGGCTCTACGTGCTCGACTGGGCGAAACGCACCGCACCCGGCGCATAAACGGCGGCAGGCGCGGCCTTACCCGCCGCCCAGCGATTTCAGAAGATTGTCGATGGAAAACACGTCCGGCTTTGGCGCAGGCTTGGCCGGAGCAGTCTGGGCCGGAGCAGTCTGGGGCGGGGCGGGATTGGCGGTGGGGGGCGGCAGCGGGGCGCGCTCGATTTCAGGCACCTGTCCGCTTGCGCGACGTTCGGCCTCGGCCTTTGACTTTTCCTGCGCTGCCGCCTTTGCCGCCTGCTCGGCTTTGCGGCGCTCCGCGTCCGCCTTGGCCTGCGCCGCGGCGGCCGCTTCTTGCCTTATGCGCGCGGCTTCCTTTTCGGCCTCGGCTTTCGCCGCCTGCTCGGCGGCCAGGCGAGCCTCTTCCTCCGCCTTTGCCCTGGCGGCAGCCTCGGCCTCCAGCTTCGCCTTGTAGTCGGCGACGGCCCTGGCGCGGGCCTCGGCCTCCGCCTTGACGCGCAGGTCGTCAAGGCGCTTGCGTTCGGCGCGCGCCACCTGCAAGTCGGAATAGTAGCGGACCTCGCGCCGCAGCCTCTGCTTTTCCAGAAGCTCGGCCTGCATCGCCTCGACCCGCCGCTGTTCTATCTCCAGCGCCCGCTGAGTCAGGAACTGCCCCAGCGGCTGGCTGTCGAAGGCGCGCTTCGTCGCCCCGAGCGGCCCTTCGAGGCTGAAATTCACCACAGGCTCGGAGCCGACCAGCGCCTCGTCACCCGGCTTGTAGGCCACGCTCCCTCGCGCCGAGACGGTGGCGGCGCCGAGATCCGCGGCAAGATCGGCTGAAAGCGTCGCGGTCTTGTCGGCAAGGGCGATCGGGGGCGCCCGCACCACGCCATTGGCGACAGTGAAGGCGAGTTCGGTATCCTGCGCCGAAAACAAGCCGTCGGCCACGATCTGCGGCGCGAAGGCCGCGACCTTGGCCGCATCGATGTCGCGGCCCGCCGCATCGGCCTTTTCAATCAGCGCCGGGAAGGCGTCCGGGTTGACGCCGGCAACTGTCAGGCCCTTGAGCGAAACCGTGCCGGACCCGGACAGCGCCGCAACCATGCCGTCGACCGACTTGCCGCCGGCCGTAAGTTCCGCCGACAGGTCGGCCCGGCCGGTAAGGCCGTTTTCGGACAGCGCCTGCGCCAGGTCGGTGCCCGCAAGCGCCATCTGCCCGGAAAACAGCCCGGTGCCGGCATCGTTCTTCAGTTCGAACGAGCCGGAAAGCGCGCCTCCAAAGAGTTTCGCCTTCAGGTTGGAAATCCGTATCCCTTCCTGGTCGAGCTTCAGCGCCAGCGTGGCGTCGTAGGCCGTGGCGAAGGCGCCGGCCGAAAGCGAGGCGGTGGTCACGTCCAGATCGGCGGTGAAGGGGGCTGAGGATTTTTCGCTGAAGGGCGCGGCCGGCCATCCTGCGCCCTTGCCCTCACCCTTGCCAACGAAGGCGTCGGTGCCGAACAGCGTCACCGCCATTGGATCGAGGTCGAGTTCATCCAGCACCAGCGCGCCGGCGAGATGCGGCAGGCCGTCCTTCACGTCCACGTTCACGTCGCCCGAGACGGCGGCCTCGTTGAGCGCGCCCGAAACGCCGTCGAGCACTAGAAGCCCGTTCGCGTAATCGGCTTCGGCGGTAAAATTCGCCACCATGCCGACGCCCATGCCCGGCAGGCCGAGGCCGACCGTCATCAGCCACGGCTCGACGTCGGCTGCCTCCAAGCTGGCCTTTCCCTTGATCGTCGGCCCCTGCGGCGTATCGCCGACTTCGCCCTCGAAACCGGCACTGAAATCCTGTCCGGCCAGGTGAAAACTAGTGGCAAGCCCACCGGCGACCGTTCCCTTGGCGGAAAGCTCCGTGCGGCCTTCACCGACGAGCCCGAGCGGCAGCACCGGCAGGCCGTACAGCGCCAGAAGCGCCGTGGCATCGCTGTTTCGGGCATCGAAGGTGAGCGACAGCGGCGCGGCGGCTAACTGGTCCGCCGTGCCCTGTCCCGATAGCGAGGCCGAAAACGCGGTGCCGCCGGCCTCGCCCCGGGCGCTGAGCGCGAGCCCCGTGCTGCCGTCGCCATTGGCGGCGACGCCGGCCACCAGGTCGATGCGCGCGTCCTGCAATAGTTCCGGATAGGCCGCCGCCCGCTCGGCCAGCCCCTTGAGCAGCGCATTGCCGGGATATTGGCCAGCCGCCGCCTCGACCAGCGGCCTACCATCCACCGCGACCAGCGAGGCATCGAGCGTGCCGTTCGGGTTTTTGGGGAAATCCTTGAGGCGGCCGGTGGCGCTGATCGACGAACCGGCAAGGCCGCCGATCGCCAACCGGTCCACCTCCAATACTCCATCGTGCAGGCGAAGTGCTGTGTCGAGCGTCTCGGCCGTCAGCCCTCCGGCCGTCACCGGCCCCGCCTTGATCGCGAAATCGAGGTCGCGGTCAGCGAAGCGGTTGGCACCGCGATCACTGAAGAACAGCGAGGCGAAGGCGGCAAGCCCCTCGACATCGAGTTCGTTGCCCGACAGCTTCATCTGCACGGAAGGCCGGGCATCCGGCGGCTGCAGCGAATCGATGCTGCCGGAAAACTTCGCCTTGCCCAGGATGAGTTCGATGGAGTTGAAGGTCTGGCGCGTGTCGGCCAGGTCGACATCGGCCTTGAAACCTGCGGCCGGCAGCCGCCTAATCGCCTCATCGACATCCCTCGACAGCCATGCGGCGAAGCCGGAGGGTTGCGCCACCGCCAGCAGCAGCGACCCCTTGAAGCCGAACTTGCCGTCGAGGCCGAGCAATCCCTTGGCCTCCAGCGTGGTCCGGCCCGGCAGCGTCGCCGAAAGCGACTTCACCGTCCAGCCGCCCACTGTTGGCTCCGCGGAAAGATAGACGTCGCGAATGGTGGTGTCGCCCGCCAGCACGGCCGGCAGCTTGACCTCGACGGTGCCCGGAATGGCCGGCTTCGGCAGCGAAAGCAGCGTCCGCTCCAGCGCCGCGACGCGCTGGTCCAGCGTAAGCCCGCCGCCCGCCTCGCCCGCGACCGCCTCGTCGAACTTCACCTGCGCGCCGCTCGCCTCGATGGAAAAGCGCGGCGCCATGCCGAGATCAACCGAGGCCTTGCCGTCGGCGGCATAGGGATTGTCGAGCGGCCCGGTCTCGAAACGGAACTCGTCGATGCCGAGCTTCTGATGATCGAGCGAGAACTTGCCGGTCACGCGATAGCCCGGCTCGGCCTTCACCGTCACTGTGCGCCCGTCCGTACCGCGCAATTCGGCCTTGTCGCTGCCGTTCCCAGCAATCCGGAACTGGCCGGAATAGACGACCGCGCCATCCTTCATGCCCGCATTGCCGTCGCTCTCGATCGCCAGCGGATAGGCGTCGGGATCGAGCTTGAGCCGGAGCCGCATCTGCCCGTCCGCCTCGACCCTGCCGGTGGAAGCGGCGAGCCGCACGCCGATGCCGTCCAGTTTCAGCGTACCGTCCATGCGCCACGGCCCGGTGAGCGACTTCGCCGAAATCGTCGAGTTGATGTCCGACAGGAGGTAGTTGCGCCCCCCTGCCCGGTGGCGCAGTTCGATCTGGCCGTCGGTCACGGCGAGGTTTTCGATAGCCACTTGGTTGAAGTCGAAGGGCGAGGACGGGCGGATCGCCCAGTCGACGGTGCCGTTTTTGGCAACGTCGATGGTCGCTTTCGGCCGCACCAGCCGCATGTCGAAGATCAACACCTCGCCGCGCAGGAAGGGCGCCAGTTCGGCATCCATGGAAAACGTCTCGACGGTCATGGCCGGCTGTCCGTCCGGGCCGCCGGCGACCGACACGTCGGAGAAGGTCACCGAGGGGAACGGCAAAAGCCGAGCCGTGGCGTCCCCCTCGACCGTGACCTTGCGCCCGAGGATGGCGCTTGCCTCGCGCTCGAAATCGGCACGGTAGCTCGTCCAGTCGACAAAATACGGCCCCACCAGAGCCGCGCACAGCACCAGTACGAACAGGCCTCCGACAATTACGAAAAGGCGAGCGAGCATCAGCCCCGTTCAATCATTCAAGGTCGTGCGCACTCTAACCGCATCGGCGGGACGATAAAGAGGCAAATTGCCCGCGCACGCCGGTTGCGACGGTGGGGCTACGCCGTTTGGCAATATTTCTCTCCCCCGCGCAACCGTGATATTATGGCCGGTCCGGTTGTATCCCGGCCAGAACCCAGGGAGGGTGAAATGACATCCGCGAACTGGAGACTAGAAGGCGAGTGGATCAAGAACTGTAATTGCGCGTTCGGCTGCCCCTGCGACTTCAATGCCAGGCCGACCCACGGCTATTGCCAGGGTCTGGTGGCGATGCGCATCACCAAGGGCAACTACAACGAAACCAGGCTGGACGGCCTGTGCTTTGCCGTCACCGTCCATTTCCCCGGCGCCCTGCACGAGGGCAACGGGCAGGCCCAGCCCATCCTCGATGAGAGCGCGAGCCCGCAGCAGCGTGACGCCCTCGCCGCCATCCTTTCGGGCGAACACTCGGACGAAGGGACACTTTTCAACATCTTCAGCCTCATCGTCACCACGATGCACGATCCGGTCTTCGCCCCCTTCGAATTCAGCTTCGACCAGGAAGGCCGCACGGCGCGCCTCGTCGTCCCCGGCATCCTGGAATCCGACGTGGAGCCGATCAGGAACCCGGTGACCGGCGCGCCGCACCGCATCCAGGTGGTGATGCCCGAAGGCTTCGAGCACAGGGGCGCGGAAGTCGCCTCGGCCAGCATAAACAGCCTCGGCGCGATCAAATTCCAGACATCGGCAACGCATAGTTCGCTTGCCCATGTCGTACAGACGCCGCACGGCGTGGCGGCCTGAAGGTCCACGTCCATGGGCCTTCTGGCCGGCCTGCACCGGCACGACCGGCTGATCGTTGTTGCGCTGCTGCTCGGCGTGATGCTGGTTTCGTGGCTCTATCTCATCGCCGGCATGGACCTCCCGATGCCGGCGATGGACGGCATGGCGATGGACGGCATGGCGATGCCGGTGGCAGCCCCCGCGTGGACCGCCACCAGGTTCCTGCTGACGCTTGCCATGTGGCTGGCGATGATGGCCGTCATGATGCTGCCGGGCGCCGTGCCGATGCTCCTGTTCTACGATTCCATCGCGCAGAAGCGCAGCAGCCCCGCCATTGGCCGTACCCTCCTGTTTGCGCTAGGCTACCTGCTGGTCTGGCTTGGCTTCAGCGTCGGCGCCGTCGTTCTTCAATACGGGCTGGACAGGGCCGGCCTGTTGTCGCCGCTGTTGCGTACGACCAGCACCGCGCTTTCGGGGGCCGTCCTCGTCGCCGCCGGCCTCTATCAGTGGACCTCGCTGAAACAGACCTGCCTGCGCCAGTGCCGCTCGCCGCTCGACTTCGTCATGACCCAATGGCGCGGCGGCAATGGCGGCGCCCTGGCGATGGGGCTGCGCCACGGCGTCTTCTGCCTCGGCTGCTGCTGGATGCTGATGCTGCTGCTGTTCGTCGGCGGCATCATGAATTTCGCCTGGATCATCGGCATCGCTCTTTTCGTCATGGTCGAAAAGCTCGCTCCGGCCGGTCACTGGATCGGCAAGGCAGCCGGCGCGGCGATGATCGCCTGGGGCGGGCTCGTGCTGGCTTCGCTCGCCCCGGTCGCGTGATCCCTGCGCGGACTTACGCCGGCAGGATCTTGCCCGGATTGAGAATGTTCTGCGGATCAAGCGCCTGCTTGATCGCCCGCATCACCTCGACGCCATGGCCATGTTCGCGGCGCATGAAACCGGCCTTGCCCTGGCCGATGCCGTGCTCGCCGGTGCAGGTCCCGTCCATGCCTAGCGCGCGCAGGTTGAGGCGTGCCACGAAGGCCTCCACCTTGGCGATCTCGGCCGGGTCGTCGGCATCCATCAGCACCAGCGTGTGGAAATTGCCGTCGCCGGCGTGGCCGACGATCGGTGCGATCAGCCCCATTTCGGCGATGTCGGCCTCGGTTTCGGCCACGCATTCGGCAAGCCGCGAAATCGGCACGCATACGTCGGTCGAAAGCCCCTTGGCGCCCGGCCGCAGCGTCAGCGACGCCCAGTAGGCGTCGTGCCGGGCCTTCCACAGGCGGGTGCGTTCCTCGGCGACGCCGGTCCACAGGAACGGGCCGCCGCCATTGTCCTGCGCGATCTCGCCGAACAGTTCCGCCTCCTCGGCAACCCCGCCATCGGTGCCGTGGAACTCCACGAACAGGCACGGGCTTTCCGGGTAGTCGAGATGCGAATAGGCCTTCATGGCCCGCATCTGCAACGCGTTCACCAGTTCGATGCGCGCCACCGGGATACCCATCTGGATTGTCGCGATCACCGTGTTGCAGGCTGCCTCCAGCGTCGGGAACGGGCATACGCCGCCGGAAATCGCCTGCGGGATGCCGTTCAGCCTGAGCGTCAGCGCCGTGATGATGCCGAGCGTTCCTTCCGACCCGACCAGGAGCCGCGTCAGGTCGTAGCCGGCCGAACTCTTCCTGGCCCGGCTCGCCGTCTTCACCACCTCGCCGTCCGCCATCACCGCCGTCAGCGACAGCACGTTCTCGCGCATGGTGCCGTAGCGGACCGCGTTGGTGCCCGAGGCCCGTGTCGCCGCCATGCCGCCCAGCGAGGCGTTGGCGCCAGGGTCGATCGGGAAGAACAGGCCGGTGTCGCGAAGATGCCGGTTGAGATCCTCGCGCGTGACGCCGGGCTCGACCACGCAATCCAGATCCTCGGCGTTCACGGCAAGGATGCGGTTCATGCGCGAGGTGTCGAGCGAGATACCGCCGCCCGGCGCATTGACATGCCCCTCCAGCGAGGAGCCGACGCCGAATGCGATCACCGGAACACGATGGGCGGCACAGGCGCGCACGACCTCCTGCACCTCCTCGGTGGTTTCAGCAAAGACGACGCCGTCCGGCGCCTGCGTCGGAATATAGGTGGTGGTGTGGGCGTGCTGGGCGCGCATCGCCTGCCCCGTCTGGAACCGCTCGCCGAAGCGCTGCCCGAGAATGCCGAGCACCGTCGCGATGCCTTCCTCGTTGCGTTCGATGTTCGAGACGTCGCTCAGGGCCATGCTTTTCTCCGTAAATGAGGCAGCGCCACCCTTGCTACTGCCCTATGGATGCGTAGTCTCTCGCGCCACGCGCTGTCCAGCATCTTGGAAGAGGAAATAGCCCGATGCCCCATTCCGCCCCCTTCGTTTCCGAGCCGCTGGACATCGAAAAGGACTGGATCGACTATAACGGCCATCTCAACATGGCCTATTACAACGTGCTGTTCGACCGTGGCGCCGACAGGGCGCTCGACATCCTGGGCATAGGCGCGAGCTATGCGCGCGAACGGCGCATGACCATCTACACGGCCGAAGTCCACGTCTGCTACGTGCAGGAACTGCATCTCGACCACAAGGTGAAGGTGTCCTTCCATCTGCTCGACTACGACGAAAAGCGGCTTCGCGCCTACCAGGAAATCCGCCATGTCGACGGCTGGCTTGCCGCCACCAGCGAAACGCTGTCGCTGCATGTCGACATGAGCGGGCCGAAGGTCGCGGCCTTCCCGGCCGACGTACTTGCCAACATCGAGGCGATGCGCACCGCCCATGCCGGCCTGCCGATGCCGGAGCGCGCCGGCCGCGCCATCGGCATCCGCCGCAAGAGCGCCTGAGCCCGCCGTTAACCTTACCGACTCTTAAACGGTAACGAACGGTTCTCGCGCATTGCCCGAATCGGGCGGCCGCCCGATGGTCCGGGCATGAAAACCGACATCGAGGACGAGGCGGCAAAGCTTGCCGCCGACCCCACCATTTCCGACTATGATTTCTGGCGCTCGCTGAAAAATCTCAACAACGAGATATTTCATATGGCCAGCAGCAGCGAGCCCATCCCTTTCGCCATGATTCGATGGCGCGCCATCCTGAAGCAGGCGCGCCTGCGGCGTGGCAGGGCCTGAACCGGCCGCGCCGTTTAAATGACGAGCGCCACCGTCGAGGCGATGGCCATCACCGTGGCAAGGCCGATAAGCACGGCATAGAGGCGCGGCATGTCGAAAATCATGGCATGGCCGGCAATCCAGGCGAGCGTGGAGGCTCCCAGCGCGAAAAGAAAGGCGTTGCGGACGTGGAAGCCGATGGCCGCCGCCATCAGGCCACCGACGATCAGCGCCCCGAACGTGATGATGACGGCAACGGCGTATTTCTCGAAATTGTCTTCCATCGCTTTTCCTTTGCGCCGCGCGGCAGGCGGAGTGCACCGGTATGCACGTTCGCCGCACAGGTTTAACCGATCGGTCCCGGGGAACAAGACCAAAGAATGGCGGCGGGCGATATCGCTGGCCCGACCTTTCCCTCCCGCACGCCTGCAAACCCCAAGGCGGACTTGCGTGCCGCATGCCATGCCGGATAGCGTAAAGCGGGGAGCGAGAGGAGCGTCATGAATATTCAGGACATCATCAACACCATCGCCAACCAGATCAATGTCGACCCGCTGACGACCGAGAAAGTCGTTGGCACGATCTTGTCGGTGCTCCAGCACGAAACCGAGGGAACCAGCGCCGAAGCCCTGTTCGGCAAGCTGCCGGGTTCGCTCGAACTCGCCCAGAAATACGATGTCATGGCCGCCGACGCGGCGGCTTCCGGCAGCGGCGGCCTGCTCGGCTCGCTCACATCGGCGCTGGGCGGGGCGCTTGGCGAAAAGGCCGGCGCGCTGGTTCGCGGCATCTCGCAACTCCAGGCATCCGGCCTCAGCCTCGCCGAAATCCAGGAAGCCGGGTCGGCGCTGATCGAACAGGCCAAGGCGGCCGCCGGCCCGAAAGCGGTCGATCAGGCGCTGGCCGACGTGCCGAGCCTGAAAAGCCACCTCGGGCTATAGCGGATCGACAAGGCACCACGAAGGCACAGGCAGCCGCGGCCGGGATCGGCTGACGGCTCCTGCTTCGCGCCGCCGCACAGGAACAAACCGTAGACGCTTCTGGCCTTTCGGCCGCGAATCACTACATTCCAGCAGAATGCCCGGCTTTGACGACGACATGCCCTTTTTCGACGAGCCCGCGCGCGCTTCGCAGCCTGCGCCGGGCGGCATCGCCGCGCGCGCCATGGCCGCGCGGCAGGGCCGGAACACGGCACCCGATTATCTGAACGGGCTCAACCCCGAACAGCGGCTCGCGGTCGAGACCACCGAGGGGCCGGTGCTGGTGCTGGCCGGGGCGGGCACCGGCAAGACGCGCGTGCTCACCACCCGCATCGCCCATATTCTGGCCACCGGCCGCGCCTTTCCCTCGCAGATTCTGGCCGTCACCTTCACCAACAAGGCGGCGCGCGAGATGAAGAGCCGCATCGGCCTCCTCATCGGCGAAGGCGATGTCGAGGGCATGCCGTGGCTCGGCACCTTCCACTCGATCGGCGTGAAGCTGTTGCGGCGGCACGCCGAACTTGCCGGCCTGCGCTCCGACTTCACCATCCTCGATACCGACGACCAGATCCGCCTGATCAAGCAACTGATCCAGGCCGACGGGCTGGACGACAAGCGCTGGGCGCCGCGCGTCTTCGCGCAGATGATCGACGGTTGGAAGAACAAGGGGCTGGGGCCGACCGATATCCCCGAAGGCGACGCCCGCGCCTTTGCCAATGGCAAGGGCCGCGAGCTTTACCAGGCCTACCAGAACCGCCTGCTGACGCTGAACGCCTGCGACTTCGGCGACCTGTTGTGCCACCCGATCCGAATTTTCCGCGCCCATCACGACGTGCTGGCCGAATACCATCGCCGCTTCAAATACATTCTCGTCGACGAGTACCAGGACACCAACACCGCCCAGTACCTGTGGCTGCGCCTGCTGGCCCAGCGGCCGAAATCTTCGAACAATCTTCCGGCCGAAGGCCGAGGCGGCGACCGCCGCCCGCCCGACGTTTCGGGCGCGCCCGCGCAGGGCCAGCCGCCGGAGGCGGCGGTACGGCCCGTGAGCGAAAACAAGGTCAACATCTGCTGCGTCGGCGACGACGACCAGTCGATCTACGGCTGGCGCGGCGCGGAGGTGGACAACATCCTGCGCTTCGAGAAGGATTTTCCCGGCGCAACCGTGATCCGGCTGGAGCGCAACTATCGCTCCACCGCGCATATCCTCGGCGCGGCCTCGCACCTTATCGCCCATAACGAAGGGCGGCTCGGCAAGACGCTTTTCACCGACCGGCCCGACCCCGAGGACGCCAAGGTCAACGTCCACGCCGCCTGGGATTCCGACGAGGAAGCGCGCGCCATCGGCGAAGCCATCGAGGCCTACCAGCGCGGCGGGCACCCGCTGAACGACATGGCGATCCTGGTGCGCGCCTCCTTCCAGATGCGCTCCTTCGAAGACCGCTTCATCGAGATCGGCCTGAACTACCGCGTCATCGGCGGCCCCCGCTTCTACGAGCGGCAGGAAATCCGCGACGCGCTCGCCTATCTGCGCGTCGTGGCCAATTCCGGCGACGACCTTGCCTTCGAGCGTATCGTCAACGTGCCGAAGCGCGGGCTCGGCGAAGCCGCCATCCGCCAGATCCACGATACCGCCCGCGCGCTCGGCGCGCCGATGCTGGCGGCGGCGGCGAACCTGGCCGAAAGCGACGAGTTGAAGCCCAAGCCGCGTGCGGCCCTGCGCGAAATCACCGCCAATTTCGAGCGCTGGCAAAAGGCGCTCGATAACACGCCCCACACCGAACTGGCCGAGACCATCCTGGAGGAAAGCGGCTACACCGACATGTGGAAGAACGACCGCTCGGCGGACGCGCCGGGCCGGCTCGAAAACCTCAAGGAACTCATCCGTTCCATGGAGGAGTATGAATCGCTGCGTTCCTTCCTCGAGCACGTGGCGCTGGTGATGGACGCCGAGCAGAACGAGGGCATGGACGCGGTTTCCATCATGACGCTGCACTCCGCCAAGGGGCTGGAGTTCCAGACCGTGTTCCTGCCCGGCTGGGAGGAAGGGCTGTTTCCGCACCAGCGCGCGCTGGACGAAGGCGGCCGCTCCGGCCTCGAGGAGGAGCGCCGCCTCGCCTATGTCGGCCTGACGCGCGCCAAGAAGAACCTGCACATCTGGTTCGTTTCCAACCGCCGCATCCACGGCCTGTGGCAATCGACCATCCCCTCGCGCTTTCTCGAAGAACTGCCTGAAGCCCATGTCGAGGTACAGGAAAGCGGCAATTCCTACGGCGGCTACGGCAACCCTTATGGCGGCTCGTCCTTTGCATCCGGGCGCGGCGGTCGCCAGAATCCCTACGGCGCATCCCGCTTCGACAGTCTTGGCCAAGGGAACTCGGACAAAGGCGGCGCGTTCTCCAACACCTATGCCACGCCGGGCTGGCAGCGCGCTCAGCAGAACCGTACCGAGGCGACGAGCCGCAACTGGGGCACGCGCTCCGGCCATCAGGTCGAGCGCATCGGCTATGGCGAAACGGATTCCGGTTACGGCGCCGGACGCGGCTCGGTGAAAGGCCGCACTATCGACGGTGAACTGGTAGCCAAGTCGGTGGCCGAAACGCCCTCCCCCTTCAGCGTCGGCGACCGCGTCTTCCACCAGAAATTCGGCAACGGCAACATCGCCGCGATCGAGGGCAACAAACTCACCATCGACTTCGACAAGGCCGGCCAGAAGAAGGTGCTGGACAGCTTTGTGGAGGCCAGCAGGGCCACGGGGCAGTAGACGGCGGTTTCGTCGCGACCGGCCCGGCCTGCCCCTTTCCTCCCCAATTCCGCCCATTTTCTTGACTTTTACGCTCAAAACCGGCAGGGGAACTTCCCTGGACGGGCCTTGATGCCTTGCCGAATGGGAAGAGGGAGCTTCAAAAACCGGGCTTCGGACCCGAAATCTGCGATCGGTACAGGGATTGGTTAACCATCTTTGTCCATCCTTTGAATCAACCGGAAACGAATGATCGCCCGCCTGCAGGAGGCTCTCCTGCGCTTGCGATGTCAGCGGATACCGGCTGAAAAAAGAGTGGTTGGTATGGCGTTTGTGCGTAATGAACCTCGCAGCGGGGACACCGCTGCCATGAGCCAGGCCACGCCTGTATCAGGCCGGGTTCTCCGTCTGGCCGTCGTTTCCGGGGTAGGAACGGCCATGGCCGGCTTGTCGCTGACGGCCCTTGCCGGCCTCGTTTTCCTGGCCACCTCGCTTACCTCCCCGCCCGATTTCGCCCCGCATGCGCACAAGGCCGCGACGCCGAACGCGCTGGCGCTCGCGGCCGCATTCTACGCGCCCGCGGCGCCGCGAGCCTGCCGGTCCGACTGCGAACAGCGGTCGCAATATATCGTCCAGCAGGCAAAGATGCCGCGCAAGGCAAACGTCGCCGACGCGCATCTCGATGCCGCCTGGCTGGCGCGGGAAGCGACGAGGCAGCGCTTCGAACTGGCCCGCGCGCCCCTCGCCCACATCGAACTGGCTTCGGCCTTCGCCCAGGCTCGCGCGGCGCAGATCACGCTGGCAGCCCCGTCGAAGGACCGTTTTCATCCGGCCCAACTCGCCTCGCTCTCCGGCCAGGACGGCCCGGCCGCATCCCGCTTCGGCGCCAGGGTCCCGGAAATCGAGCGCTCCTCGCGCCTGGCGCTGGCGCTTGCCGGTTCCGGTACACTGCATGTGAACTACCCGATACAGACGGCCTCGCTCGAACCGGCAATGCCGTTGCTGGCGCCCGAAATGAGTGACGGGCCAGTCGACGTCGCCTCTGCTCCCGATTTTGAAGCTGTGCCTGAAAGTGCGCCGCTGCCCGCCCGCCGGCCGAAGCTAGAAACCAGCCAGCCGGCCGCGATCGCCGAGGCGGCGCCGCCACGCCAGACGAGGACCAAGCCGGTGCGACAGCAGGCGGGCGAACAGCAGGCGCTGGCCTATGCCGCTCCGGGCGACGGCGCGCCGAGTATCGGGCAGGCGTTCAAGAACCTGTTTTCCTCCGCCCCCAACGCCGGTAACGGCGTCGCCGTCTACGACATTTCCGCCCAGACCGTGACCATGCCCGACGGGCAGGTGCTGGAAGCCCACTCCGGCATCGGCAACATGGCCGACGACCCCCGCTACGCCAACCAGAAGATGAACGGCCCGACGCCGCCCAACACCTACAAGCTGGTGATGCGGGAATCGCGTTTCCACGGCGTGGAAGCCATCCGCATGCTTCCGGTCGACGGCAAGAACAAATACGGGCGCACCGGCATTCTCGCCCACAGCTACCTGCTGCGCGGCCGCGCCGGCCAGTCGCACGGTTGCGTCGCCTTCGCCGACTATGAGCGTTTCCTGAAGGCCTTCAAGCAGGGCAAGGTCAAGCATATGGTGGTGGTGCCGGGACGCTCGTCGCGTTCGTCTACGCGTATCGCCAGGAACGGCAACGGCGTCTGACGTAACCGCTTGGAGGGGACGGCCATGGGCAAGGGGCGGATCGAAGCCTTCACGGATGGCGTCGTCGCCATCATCATCACCATCATGGTGCTGGAACTGAAGGTGCCGCATGGCGAAACCTTCGCGGCCCTGTTGCCGCTATGGCCGGTTTTCCTCAGCTACGTGCTGTCGTTCATCTATGTCGGCATCTACTGGAACAATCTGCACAACATGTTCCATACGGTGAAGCAGGTCGACGGCCGCGTCCTGTGGGCGAACCTGCATCTTTTGTTCTGGCTTTCCCTGATGCCGATCTCGACCGACTTCATGGGCGAGAACCACTTCGCGCCGGCACCCGTCGCCGTCTACGGCTGCGTCCTGCTTCTATGTGCCGTCGCCTATTCCATCCTCGTCACCCAGCTTCGCCGGCTGCATGATGCCGACACCACCTTTGCCCGGGCATTGGGCAAGGACGTCAAAGGCAAGATCTCCATCGTGTTCTATCTCTTCGGCATCGCGCTTTCGTTCGTGAACCAGTGGCTGGGCGCCGCCGTCTACGTGCTGGTCGCGACGATCTGGTTCATTCCCGACCGGCGCTTCGAGCGCCAGCCCGGATAGCGGTGACAACGCTCAGCCTTCGCGCGAAACGCGGAGCGCTTTCAATTTCTCCGCAACGCTGGCGGCCAGATCGCCATAGCGCTCCTCCAGCCGCTCCGCCGCCTGGACAACCGGGAAATCATAGCCGAACTTTTCCAGCGCCATCCTGAGTTTCTCGACGAAATCGGCCTGCTCTTCCAGCGCATCGAACAGGGTCTTTACCTGCTCTTCGAGAATGGCGGGATCGGCCAGCATGTCGGTGACGGTCGTCGTCATCTTGTCGCCGGCAGCGGTCTGCTGCTTCAGGATATCCAGCCAGTCAGTCACAAAAAACGCTCCATGGCCGGCACCATGCGCAAGCCGGGCAAGCATCGTCAACCCCCGGTGGTCCCTTGCCGCAGCCGCGCAGTTCAGGCGGCATTCTTCTTCGAGCCGCGCTTTTGCGCGACCGCCTTGGTGGCGGCCATCTCGGCGATCTGCTCGTCATGCCGCCTGGCCGCCTCCTCGCAGCGGACGCGAATCTCCTCGACCTCGCTCTCGGTCAGGTGCTCGATGCCGATGAAATGGTTGTGGCCCTTGCTGACGCGGATCAGTTCGTCGAGCTTCGCCTGGATCGCCGCGCCGTCCCGGTTCTGCGTGTTCTGGATCAGGAACACCATTAGGAAGGTGACGATGGTCGTGCCGGTGTTGATGATCAACTGCCAGGTGTCGGAGAAATGGAAGACCGGCCCGCTCGCCGCCCATATGACCACGATCGCGACGCACACGGCAAAGGTCAACGGCAGGCCCGCCGCGCGGGCAACCGTGTTGGCAATTGACGTAAACGACTTTTCTAACATCGACGGTCGCTCCTGAAAGAACGCTAAACCGACGGCGAAGATAAGGGTTCCCCCGCTCATGAACTTCGCAGCCGATACGGCGGCGCTCTACCTATCACAACCAAAAATTGTGCATATGAAAATTATAAACTTATAGGAGATATGGGAAGGTATGCGTGCAGGCAACAACCTGCTCCTTCCGCTTCACGGCGGTGTACCCCGGCCCCTTCCGTCTCGCCACCCCCGAGGCGGGAGGGGTTCGGGGCGTGGAGACCCGCCATGCGGAAACAGAAAAAGACCCTCCATCGACCGGCCAGCCGGCAGATCGTCATGGCTGGGCTCTTCGTCCTCGTCGGGCAGGTTTGCGCCCCGGCGATGGCCGAAAACGGCGTTCACGCCACCTCCGGCCTCGAACGGCACTGGACCAGCAACGCGCTCGACAGCGACCGTGCCGTGGCCGACTGGTACACGCTGCTGCGCGGCGCGCTCGAATGGCGATCCGGCGACGACGATTCCTCCATGGCGCTCGGAGCGGAATTTCAGGCGACGCGCTACGACACCGTCTCGATCGAGGACGACCGCGCCCTCGCCCTCACCGCACAGGCCTTCCGCCGCCTGGATTCCGGCGTCGAACTCAAGGGCACGCTGAGCTACCGCGCTTCCAGCGAAGGCGACGACCTTCCCATCGGGCCGTTGGTGCTGGGCATGCGTACGCTGAAACAGGTTTTCGCCGCCAGCGGCCAGGCCGGCATCGACCTCGGCAACGCGACATCGCTTATCCTCGAGGCTTCCGACAGCTTCGAAAAAGTCGGCGCCACCCGTTTCCAAAGCGATTTGCTCATGCCGGCGCAGCTCGATCCCGACCGCAATCGCGCCGAGATCGGCGCGCGGCTCACGCGAACCGTCGGTCCATTCACTTTCGGAGCGTCGGGTTCCGCGCTCCGCGTCTCGGTCCAAAGCCTGGGAAGCCCGCCGGTAGCGCTGTCGCTTGCCCAGTATGCGCTACGAGGCGAGTTTACCTACACCGACGCGGGCGGTTCGACGCTGGGGACCGCGCTGGGCGCGGAAATGCTGCGCGGCGACGACGCCATCTACTCCAGCCTGCGCCCCTCGTGGCAGATAAGCTTCGTCCGGAAACTGCCGCGCGGTCTCGAATTGCGCGGCACCTATGCCGGCCGTTTCGAGACCGCCGACAGCGACGATCCCCTCGCCTCATGGCTTCAGCGCGGAGAACTCGAATTCGCCGCATCCCTTCGTGAGAATCTGGTGCTAACCGGTGGCGTGTTCGCCGAGGCCAAGGAGAATCTCCTGTTCGAGAACGTGGAGCGCAAGCACGGCCTCTATGCCGAACTGACCTGCCAGGCGACCGCCTCCGCCGCAATCGTGCTGCGTCTCGACTTTTCGCGGACGTTCAAGACGGTGATCGACGAGCGCCAGCAAACCGTCGACACCTTCGTCGGGCTGCGCACAAAACTGTAGGCAGGAGGGATTTTTCACCCTCCTGCCTGCATCGAATGGGCTCGCCCATCCATGGGCATTTTCCCGTTAGCGGCGGTGTTTGCTGCCACCCAGCTTGTAGCTGGTGTTGTTATAGCCGCTATTGTTGCCGATCAGCGTATCGCCGAGCCCCGAAAGACCGACCGCACCCAGGATGCCGTTGCCGGCACTGGTCTTGTTGCCGCTCAGGATGCCCGAGACGACGTTGCCGCTGAGGATGTTGTTCAGCGCGGTGACGTTTCCGAGGCCGATGGACGGCGAGACATTGATCAACCCGCTCGAAACGCCGCTGTTTCCGCCGATGATCTTGGTCTTTCCGCCAAAACCGCCGGCTTCAGCGCCCACAGTATAGAAAGAAACGGCTGCAACAGCGAGTACGAATGCGAACTTGTTCATGACTTCTCTCCTGTAATGTTGACAGTGTTTCCTTCTGCTTTCCTTGATGTACCTCCATCGTCATTAGCGCACCCCAAGGTAGGGAATGCAACCTGGAATTTATGTATTTTGTTAATACAACCAGTTTTCCAATTCTTAACGATAACGGTTAGCGTTAAGGGAGATGGTTACTGACGGCGCCCGTCTTTCAGGCCGCGTTTTCCCAGCGGTCGAGAAATGCCTCGATCGGCAGGGCCTGCATGTCGAGGATAGCCTGGGCCAGCTTCTCCGGCGTCCAGTCCCACCAGGCCAGCGCGTCGATCCTGGCGGCGACTTCTTCCGAAAACCGCCGTCGCACCGGCCGCGCCGGCACTCCTGCCACGATCGTGTAGGCGGCGACGTCCTGCGTCACCACCGCGTTGGCGCCGACCACCGCGCCGTTGCCGATGCTGATGCCCGGCATCACCACGGCGCCGTGGCCGATCCAGACATCGTGGCCGATGACGACCTTTTTCGCCTGCCGCCGCTCGCGGAAGGCGGCATCGACGCCGAGGAAGCGGAAATATTCGTTTGGCCGGTAGCTGACCTTGTGCGTGGTCAACCGCTCCATCGGATGCTCCAGCGCGTTGATGCGGCTGTTGGCGGCGATGGAGCAGAACTTGCCGATGTTGGCGTAGATCGCCTCGGCATGGCGCTCGAAATAGGAGAAGTCGCCGACGCCCACCTCGCGCAGGATGACGCGCTCGCCGATCACGGCGTAACGGCCCAGCCGGCAGCCCTTCAGTTCGGCAGTCGAATGAATGCGCGGCTGCGGGTCCTTTGGCAAAGGTGTTTCAGTTCGGTCCATGGGGTGGCCTTTACGCCAGCCCGGTTTCGGCGACAAGCGCGGGACGCCGATGGTCAGGCATAGCCGAAATAGGCCATCAGTTCCTTCGCCTCACCGGCATGGAACCGTCGTTCGACCTCGGGCGGAAGCGTCTCCTTCCAGGCACCCCTGAAATCCCGGATGGGTTCGTTCACCTGCGCCCTGCGACGCAAAGAATGTGTCTCACGCGTTTTCCGGGACCGCCCCCAGGCTACCTGCTTCTTGTGATAATCGAGCATGTCGGGCTCGAACGGCACCCCGATGAAGCCGCACAGCGCCGCCAATGAATCGCCCGGATCGTCGATGAAATCCTCGTAGCGCCACAGCACGCTGGGCTGCTGCTCCAGGCAAAGCCTCGACGCCTTGCTGTCCCTCAGCCACCGCTTGAACGAAACCTCGAAATCCCCGTGTCGCTTGGCCAGCGAAGCGACGACGTCGCGGCCGTCGCGCGTCGTGACGATGAACTGCGCGTTCGGCAGCCACGTTCGAATCTTGTCCGTGTGGTGGATGTGACTGGGGCTCTTCTCGACCCAGATATCGCGGCCGGACAGGGCTACACGGGTCAGAGCGATGATCGCCCTGTGCCATTTCGCGCGCTCGTTCCAGTCGAAGGCGCCCGTTTCGTAGGGAAAACTGAACACGGACGAATGGGCGGCCAGTATCCTGGCCAGCAGGCTCGACCCGGTATGGCCGCAACCGCAGATGAACACGGACGATTTCGGCTTGGGAACAAGCCGCCGCACCACGCGCTGCATGATTCCCCTCCACCTCCGTAGCCCACTGTGTTGCACAGTATGCAACCGCATAACGCCTGTCTATGCGTAGGAATGGTCATGCGAAAGATCGGCAGCTTGCGGCAATGGACCGCCTTTGCGCGTGCCCAGCGGAAGCGATAGGATCACGGCCCATGAAAAGCGATCCGGGCCTGTCGGCCCTCGCCTCCACCAGCCGTCTTCCGGCCGTCATCCGTTGATGACGCCGAGCCGCCTACCACGGACCTAATCCATGATGCGTTCCATCCTGATCGGCATTCTCATCCTGATGGCCGCCGGCATCGGCTGGCTGTCCTTCGACTGGTACCGAGGCCATTACAGCGGCGAACCGTTCGGCGCACCGTTCACCCTGACCGACCAGAACGACCAGCCGATCACCGAGGCGGCCTTCCGCGGCCAGCCGAGCGTCATCTTCTTCGGCTTCACCCATTGCCCGGAAGTGTGCCCGACCACGCTGCTCGAACTGTCCGGCTGGCTGAAGACGCTAGGCGACGACGGCAAGAACCTGCGTGCCTACTTCGTGTCCGTCGACCCCGAGCGCGACACGCCCGAGGTGATGAAGACCTATATTTCCAATTTCTCCGACCGCATCGTCGGCATTTCCGGAGATCCGGAAAAAGTCCACGACATGGCAAAATCGTTCGGCATCTACTGGAAGAAGGTCGATACCGGCGACGGCGACTACACCATGGACCACACCGCGTCGGTTCTTTTGCTGAAAGCCAACGGTGACTTTGCAGGCACTATCGCCTATGGCGAGAACCCCGACACCGCCATCGCCAAGCTGAAACGGCTGGCTTCCCAGGGTTGACGAAAGCGCCACCAGCCATGACGCAGACAAGGCTTCACTTCACGACGCGCAAGGCCGAGGCGGAGCGGGCCTACGCCGCGATGGAACCGGCGTTCGAGGACGACGGCCTGCCGCTGGCGATCGTCGAGATCGACGAGGAGCGCGACCTGCACGAAATCTCGCTCTACGCCGATGCCGGCGACATCGACGCCGTAGAGGACCGGGTGAAGGCCATTCTGGCCGATCTTTCCCTGTCCGTTGCGGTCGAGCGGGAAGTGCTGCCCGACGTCGACTGGGTGACGCGCTCGCTCGAAGGGCTGAAGCCGGTGCGCGCCGGCCGCTTTTTCGTCCATGGCGCCCATGATCGCGACCAGCGGCAGAACGATGACATCGCCATCCAGATCGAGGCCGGCCTCGCCTTCGGCACCGGCCACCACGGCACCACCGCCGGTTGCCTGGAAATGCTGGAAAACGTGGTCGCGGCCGAACAGCCGAAGAACGCGCTCGACCTCGGCACCGGCAGCGCCGTGCTCGCCATCGCGCTGGCCAGGATCGCGGACATTCCGGTGCTGGCCACCGACATCGATCCCGTGGCCGTAGACGTCGCGGCGGCGAACGCGACGCTGAACGGCGTATCGGAGCGCGTCGAAACGGTGACGGCCACCGGCTTCGACCATCCGGTCTTCGCCCGGCGCGGCCCGTTCGACCTCATCGTTGCCAACATCCTCGCCGGGCCATTGATCGAGATCGCGCCCGCCATGGCCGCGCATGTGAAGGAAGGCGGGTCGCTGATCCTGTCCGGCATCCTCGACCGGCAGGAACAGGCGGTCGTCGTCGCCTATCTCGCGGCAGGCTTCCGGCACGTTCGCACCACCCATCTCGACGGCTGGGTGACGATCCACCTGAAGCGGTAAGACCCGCTGGCCCACATGCCGCCGATTGTCAGCCGCCGGCCGGGCGGCTAGTTTCGCGCGATCCTATCGGCAAAGGCATGTTTCATGTTCCAGACATTCGATTCCGCCGGCGACCCCTCCGTCGGCAAGCCGCGCGTGGCGAAACTGCGCGAGTGGCTGGCAGGGCAAGGGCTGGACGGCTTCATCGTGCCGCGCGCCGACGAACACCAGGGCGAGTATGTCCCGGCCCGCGCCGCACGGCTGAAATGGCTGACCGGCTTTTCCGGCTCGGCCGGCGTCGCCATCGTACTCAAGGACCGTGCTTTCGTCTTCGTCGACGGCCGCTATGCCTTGCAGGTGCGCAAGGAAGTCGACCTCGACGTATTCGGCATCGAAAGCCTCGTCGACAACCCGCCGCCGTCGTGGATCAGGGATAACCTGGCCAGGGGAACGCGGCTCGGCTTCGATCCCTGGCTGCATACGCTAAGCGAGGCCAAGGCCCTGAAAGCCGCCTCCGACAAGGCCGGCGCGACGCTGGTGGCATTGGATCGCAATGCCGTCGACGCCATCTGGGACGACCAGCCGGCGCCACCCCTGGAGCCGGTCGAGATCCATCCCCTCGCCTTTGCCGGCGAACTGGCCAAGGACAAGCTGGCAAGGCTGGCGGCAGCGGTCGGCAAGGAGGGCGCGACCCATGCCGTGCTGACCGACCCCTCCTCCATTGCCTGGGCCTTCAACATCCGCGGCCGCGACGTGCCGCATACGCCGCTGGCACTCGGCTTCGCCGTCCTTGCCGCCGACGGCAAGCACCTTCTTTTCATGGACGACCGAAAATTTTCCCGCGAAGTGAAGGCTTACCTCACCCAGCTGACGGACCTGCGCACGCCCGGCGAGTTCGAACAGGCCGTCGCCAATCTGGCCAAGTCTGGCGCGAGGATCGCGCTCGATCCGGTGCTCGCCGCCGAGAAGTTGCGGATGCTGGTCGAGGAAAACGGCGGCGCCGTCGTCGAGGCCGCCGATCCCGCGCGCATCCCGCGTGCGACCAAGAACGCAGCGGAGATCGCCGGTTCACGCGCCGCCCATCGCCGCGACGGGGCCGCCGTCGCCAGGCTCCTGTACTGGCTGGAGCGGCAAAAGCCGGGTTCGCTGGACGAGATCGCGGTGGTCACCAAGCTGGAAGAGTGCCGCCGCGCCACCGGCGAGGAAACACAGATGTCGCTGCGCGACGTTTCCTTCGACACCATTTCCGGCTCAGGCCCCAACGGCGCCATCATGCACTACCGCGTGTCGCGCGCCACCAGCCGCACGCTTGGCGACGGCGAACTGTTCCTGCTCGATTCCGGCGCGCAGTACCAGGACGGAACCACCGACATCACCCGCACCGTCCCGGTCGGCCGCCCGACCGAGGAAATGCGCGAGCGCTTCACGCTGGTGCTGAAAGGCATGATCGGCATTTCCACGCTGCGCTTCCCGGCCGGCACGCGCGGCTCGGAGATCGACGCGGTGGCGCGCATGGCGCTGTGGAAGCACGGCTGCGACTTCGCCCACGGCACCGGCCACGGCGTCGGCTCCTACCTCGCCGTGCATGAGGGGCCGCAGCGCATCGCCCGCACCGGCACCGAGAAACTGCTGCAAGGCATGATGCTTTCCAACGAGCCCGGCTACTACAAGGAAGGGGCCTACGGCATCCGTATCGAGAACCTGATCCTGGTGACGCCGGCCGAGGCGATCGAGGGCGGCGATATCGCCATGCACGGCTTCGAGACGCTGACGCTGGCGCCCATCGACAGCAGGATGATCCGGCCCGACCTGCTGACCGCCGACGAGGCCCAATGGCTCGACGCCTATCACGCCCGCGTGCTGGCCGAGATCGGCCCGATGCTGGACGGCGAAACGCTGGCCTGGCTGGAAAAGGCCTGCGCGCCGCTGCCGGCCGCCAGTTAAGCCACTAGGACACGAACTGGCGGCACAGGATCAGTGCCGCCACGCCGGCCAGGAACATCGTCATCAGCCCGCCGCGCAGCGAAGCCAGCGCGGTCACGGCAAGAGCGGCCCACTCGGCTGGGCCGGCCGTCAGCACGGCCGGCGCGACCAGCGTCGTCAGCACCGCCGCCGGCACGGCGTTCAAGCCTGCCTCGACGCGCGGATGGATGGTATTGAACCGCGACAGGATCAGGTGGCCGCCGATGCGGGTGAAGTAGGTCGCGACCGCGCCGGCAATGATGATCCAGAACGTGGTGCTCATGGCCGTTCTCCGACGCCGCTGTGGTGCGGCGGCAGGATGACCGCCAGAAGAATGCCGGCCAGCGCACCAAGGGTAACGTGCCAGGGCGAGCCGACGATTTTGTACGCGACGATCGAGGCCACGGCGCTGACCGCGACCACGGGCAGCCACAGCGGCCGCTTGCGGAACTCCATGACGAGGCCGAGGAAATAGATCGGCAGCAGGAAATCCATGCCGATGGCAGTGGTATCGGGAATGAGCCTGCCGAACAGTGCCCCCAGCAGCGTCAGGAACACCCAGGAAACATAGACCGCCAGCGCCCCGCCCATATACCAGACGAAACCGACCTTGCGGCCGGCGAGCGCCCGGCTCTCGGCGATGGCATATTGCGGATCCGTCAGCAGGAAATAGCCGGCGGCCTGCTGCATCCGCGGCCAGTGCGCCAGATGGCGGCCGATGGCGGCGGAATAGAGCACGTGGCGGAAATTCACCGCGAAGATCGAAAGCACGATCAGCCACGGCGCGACATGGTGCCCGAACAGTTCGATGCCGACCATCTGGCTGGCGCCGCCGAAAATCGCGGCGCTCATCAGCACGGCCTCGAACACCGAAAAGCCGTTGTCCATGGCAAGCGCGCCGAACAGCATGGCAAACGGGCCGGCGGCCACCACGACCGGAATGCTCAGCCGTGCGCCGTTCCAGAACTCGCTTGCAGGCGAGCCTTCCGATACCGCATCCAGTGCCATATGCGCTCCTTGCATCCGCCGCCTGCCGCACAGGGCGCGGTGCTTTTTACCAAGGGCGCTATGTAGGCAGCGCGCCGCACCCTGTCACACGAATTCGGTTGGCCCAAGCGATCAAGAAAAATGATTGTTCGCACGCTGCCTATTGGCGCGGCTGCCGGCCCTCGATCACCCTGCCCCAATCGAGGAGCGGCTTTGCCCGGACGGCGAAGTCGACCAGCAGTTCGACGAGATCGGGCCGCTGGATGGCGGCCGGGTCGATCTCCCGGCGAACGACGAAGTGCCGGTTGCGGATGGCTGCGGCAAGGTCCGATTCCACTACCGACTCGAAACCGCGCGGCGCCCGCTTCAACTGCCCTTCGGTGCCGATTTCCAGCCCGTTCCTGGCCAGCGCCGCAACCATGGCGCGGAATGCCTCCGGTTTTTCCACGATCGCCTTGCGCATTGCCAGCAGCAGTTCCGGCGCCGGGCTCCACCAGGCGACGGCGGCAAAGCAGCGGCCGAGGCCGACATGGACGAAGAAAACACCCTGCTCCATCTTGCTGCCGTCCGGCGACAGGATCGCCGAGACATGGTCGGTATAGGGCCGCTTGTCCTTGGAAAAGCGCACGTCGCGGTTGATGCGGAACTGTGACTTCTTGCGGTCGCCCCTGAGGCCCAGGCGGGCCTCGCCGAAGCGCTCGGTCAAAACCTCGATGAGATCGCCCAGCGGCTCGCGCAATTCGCTCTCGAACAGGGCCTTGTTCTCGTGGAACCAGTCGCGGCTCTGGTAGAAGTCGAGCGCCTTGAGGAACGGAATGGCCCTCTCGCCGAAGCCCGCGAAGCCGGCCATGTCAGGCCTGCCTCCCGACCAGCGCGAACCAGCCGTCCTCGTCGATCACCTCGATGCCGAGCTCCGTGGCCTGCTTGAGCTTGGAGCCGGCACCCGGCCCCGCCACCACCAGGTCGGTCTTCTTCGACACCGAGCCGGCCACCTTGGCGCCCAGTTTCTCGGCCATCGCCTTGGCCTCGTCGCGCGACATCTTTTCGAGCGCCCCGGTAAACACCACCGTCTTGCCGGAAACAGGGGTTTCCACCAGCCCGACGCGCTCCTCGTCAAGCGGCGTCACTTCCGCCAGCAGCGCATCGAGGACCTCCTGGTTATGCGCCTCGCCGAAGAATTCCACCACAGCCTCGGCGACAACCCCGCCAATGCCGTTGATGCCGTTCAGTTCCTGCCAGGCGGCATTGCCTGGATCGCCCTTGCCTTCCGGCATGACGGCGCCCTCGCCCGCCTTTCGGAAAGCATCGAAGGAGATGAAGTGGCGGGCGATACGCCTCGCGTTGGTCTCGCCGATATGGCGGATGCCGAGCCCGAACAGGAAGCGCGAAAAGGCGATCTGGCGCCGCTCGTCGATGGCCGCAAACAGCTTGCGCACCGAGGTCGCGCCGAAGCCGTCGATGTTTTCCAGCTTGGTCAGCGACGCCGCCTGCCGCGCCTTCAGCGTGAAGATGTCGGCCGGCGACTGGACGCGCAGCGCCTCGTCCTCGGCATTGAAGAAGAACTCGATCTGCTTTTCGCCCAGCCCCTCGATGTCGAAGGCGTTGCGCGAAACGAAGTGGCGCAGCCGCTCCACCGCCTGCGCCGGGCAGATCAGCCCGCCGGTGCAGCGCCGCACCGCCTCGCCTTCCTCGCGCACCGCATGGCTGCCACAAGCCGGGCAAAGATGCGGGAATTCGTAGGCAACGCTGTCGGCCGGCCGCTTTTCCGGAACGATATCGAGGATTTGCGGGATGACGTCGCCGGCGCGCTGGATGATGACCGTGTCGCCGACCCGGATATCGCGGCCATCGCGGATCGGCTGGCCGCTGTTGCCGATGCCCTTGATGTAGTCCTCGTTGTGCAAGGTGGCGTTGGTGACCACGACGCCGCCGACGGTGACCGGCTCCAGCCGCGCCACCGGCGTCAGCGCGCCGGTGCGGCCGACCTGGATATCGATGCCGTCCAGGATCGTCATCGCCTTCTCGGCGGCGAATTTGTGCGCGGTCGCCCAGCGCGGGCTGCGCGAGCGGAAGCCCAGCCGCTCCTGAAGGTCGAGCCGATCGACCTTGTAGACGACGCCGTCGATGTCATAGGGAATCTCGGCGCGCTCGGCCTCGATGCCGTGATAGTGCGCGAGAATCTCCTCGATGGTGCGGCTGCGCACCATGCGGTCGTTGACCGGAAAGCCCCAGCGGCCGAAGCGCTCGACGATCTCGAACTGCGTCTCGCCGAGCGGCGCGCTGACCTCGCCCCAGGCATAGGCGAAGAAGCGAAGCGGCCGCGTGCGCGTCACTTCCGGGTCCTTCTGGCGCAGGCTGCCGGCGGCCCCGTTGCGCGGATTGGCGATCGACTGGCCGCTCTCGGCCAGCCGCGCCTGAAGCGCGAAAAAGTCGTCGCGGCGCATATAGACCTCGCCGCGCACCTCCACCACGTCCGGGGCATCCTCCGGCAGCGCCTCGGGAATTTCGCGGATGGTGCGGATGTTGGCGGTCACGTTTTCGCCGGTGGTGCCGTCGCCGCGCGTCGCCGCACTCACCAGCCTGCGGTTCTCGTAGCGCAGCGACATGGAAAGCCCGTCGATCTTCGGCTCGGCCGTGAAGACGATCTCCCGCTCCGCCGGGAAGGCGAGGAAACGGCGCACGCTGGCCACGAAATCGCTCACGTCCTCGTCGGAAAAGACGTTGTCCAGCGACAGCATCGGCACGGCATGGACGACCTTGCCGAAGGCGCCGGAAGGCGTCGTCCCGACCTTGTGCGAGGGTGAATCCGCCCGCACCAGTTCGGGGAACCGCGCCTCGATCTCTGCGTTGCGGATGCGCAAGCGGTCGTACTCGGCGTCCGAAACCGTCGGCGCATCCTCGGCATAGTAGCGCCGATCGTGCCCGGCAATCTCCTTCGCCAGCCGCTCCAGTTCGGCGGCGGCTTGCTCGATAGTCAGGCTGTCGACGCTTTGCTCAGGCATGTTTCGGTCCCACGGATTCGGCCGCACCATAAACCAGATTTGGCAGCGGGGCACTTATGGAAAACCGCAGGAGAACAGCGCACTGCTGCCATCTCCTGAATCATTCTGTGATGGAAATGCCGTCCTGCTCAGGAAGCGGCGGCAGTGTTTTCCCGAAGCAGCCGCTCGGCCGCCGCCCGCGCCTCGACGGTGATGGTGGCGCCGGCGAGCATGCGGGCGATCTCCTCCTGCCTCGCCGCCATGTCCATCTCGGCGATGCCGGTCGCAACCCTGTCGGCGCCGCCCGTCTTGGAAATCAGGAAATGCGTCGCCGCACGTGCTGCCACCTGCGGCGCGTGGGTGACCGAAAGCACCTGCACGCGCTGCGACAGCCGCGACAGCCGCTGGCCGATGGCATCGGCCACGGCGCCGCCGACGCCGGTGTCGATCTCGTCGAACACCAGGGTCGGCGCAGAGCCGCGATCGGCCAGCGCCACCTTGAGCGCCAGCAGGAACCGCGAAAGCTCGCCGCCGGATGCAACCTTCATCATCGGGCCGGGGCGCGTGCCGGGATTGGTGCGCACCCAGAACTCGACGCTGTCGATGCCCTCTTCCATGCGGTTGTCCGGCTCGCTGGCGAAATTGACGATGAACTCGGCGCGTTCCAGCTTCAGCGCCGGCAATTCCGCCATCACCGCCTTGGCAAGCCCGAGTGCTGCGGCGTGGCGCAAGTCCGACATATGCGCGGCCGAGGCATCATAGCCGTCGCGTGCCGCCGCAGCCTGCTTCTCCAGTTCATGCAGCTTGCCCTCGCCGGCATCGAGGTCGGCAAGGTCGGCCGACATCGCATCGCGCAATTGCGCGAGGTCGTCGACGGCGACGGAATATTTGCGCGAGGCCGCGCGCAGAGAAAACAGCCGCTCCTCGGCCTTTTCCAGCCGTTGCGGATCGTATTCGGCCGCGCGCAGCGCCGCTTCCACGCCCGATTGCGCGGCGTCGAGCGAAAGCATGGCCTCGTCCAGCGACCTGACCACCTCGTCGAGCAGGCCGGGCGCATCCGTCACCTTGCGTTGCAGGCGCCGCAGCAGGCTCGCCAATTGCGGCAGCGGCGAGGCCGGGCCGGAAAGCACGTCCTGCGCGTCCTGTATCTCGGCGGCGATCTTCTCGGCCCGCATCATCGCCGCGCGCAGTTCGGCGAGATCCGTTTCCTCGCCCGGCTGCGGGTCGAGCTTGATCAGTTCGGCAACCGAAGCGCGCAGATAGTCGGCCTCGCGCGCCGCGGCCTCCACCCTGGCGCGGTGGCGCGCCAACTCCTGCTCGGCCGTGCGCCAGAACCGCCAGGCTTCCGCCGTCGAGCGCGCCGCCCCGACATGGCCGCCGAAGGCGTCGAGCAGGTCGCGGTGCGCCGACGGATCGACCAGCGCCCGCTCGTCGTGCTGGCCATGGATTTCCACCAGCGCATGGCCGATGTCGCGCATCAGCGACACGCTCGCCGGCTGGTCGTTGACGAAGACGCGGGTGCGCCCGTCCGCCGTCTGCAACCGGCGCAGGATGATGTCGCCGTCGTCGTCGATGGCATTGTCGGCAAGCAGAGCACGCGCCGGGTGGTTCTGCGGCACGTCGAACACCGCCGTCACCTGCCCTTGCGTCGCGCCATGGCGCACCAGCGAGGCATCGCCGCGCGCGCCCAGCGCCAGTGACAGGGCGTCGAGAAGGATGGACTTGCCTGCGCCCGTTTCACCGGTCAGCACGGAAAGGCCGGACGAAAAATCGATGTCCAGCCTCTCGATCAGGACGATATCGCGGATCGACAGCCTGGCGAGCATTGGCCGTCAGGCGCCGGTGATCAGCTTCCCGGCCTTGGAAATCCACGAGCCGGCGTTTTCGCGGGGCGCCAGTCCACCGCTTTGCAGCAGCTTGTAGGAATCCTTGTACCACGGACTGTCGGGATAGTTATGGCCGAGCACGGCGGCGGCCGTCTGCGCCTCGTCGGTCAGGCCGAGCGCGTAATAGGCTTCGACCAGCCTCGACAAGGCCTCCTCGACGTGCCGGGTGTTGGAGTAGCTCTCCACCACGTTGCGGAAACGCTTGATGGCGGCGATGTACTCGCGCCGCTCCAGATAGTAACGGCCGATCTGCATTTCCTTGCCGGCCAACTGGTCGGTGGCAAAACGCATCTTGGCCTTGGCGTCCTCGACATATTCCGAATCGGGCCAGCGCGTCACCAGTTCCTGCATGGTCTGCAAGGTCTGGCGCGCTTCCTTCTGGTCCTGCGTGACGTCGCGAATCTGGCGGTAATAGCTGAGGCCGACGATGTACTGCGCATAGGCCGCGTCATCGGTCGTGGGATAGAGTGTCAGATAGCGCTTGGCCGAGCCGATCGCTTCCTCGTAGTTGCCCTGGCGGTAATTGGCGAAAGCGCCCATCACCATCGATTTGCGCGCGTACTCCGAATAGGGATGCTGCTTGTCGACCGCCTCGAACTTGCGGCTCGCCTCCTGCAGGCGCCCGGCGTTCATGTTGGCGAGGCCCTGATTGTAGAGCACGTCGGCCGGTTCGGTCTTGTCGACATAGGTCGACAGGTCGATGTCCTTTTCGGAAGACATGCAGCCCGACAGGACAAGAGGTGCGGCAAGCACGGACAGCGCCACAAATGCCGGCTTGGCCGATAGCTTCAATCGACCCGTTCGTGAAAAAAACATGATCCGGTTTTGCCCTCTCGGCGCCATTTTCGTCGTCGGCACGCAGCCATAGCCCATAACCGCCCCACGCGGCAACGCTATCGGGGGGCAATCGCGCATTTTTGTGACACGGGGCGGATACCGCGCGGGCACCGCGATTTCGGCGGCCGGTGATGCATTCCTGCCACAATCGCCCGAAGCCGGCCAGAAGCTTCCAGCACCGGCGACGAACTGCAAAAATAAGCTTAGATCACCCAGGGGGCGTAAACCGGTGTGCCGACCGCGCTGATCTCGAGCGAACGGCCGCCGCCCCGCCGCGTCGTCTCCACGACCTCGAAGGCCGAGCGATCCGACAACAGGCGGCGCAACGCCGCCGCGTTCAGCCGGTGCCCGCCGCGATAGGAGCGGAAGCAGCCGATGAAGCGCGCCCCGGCCAGCGCCAGGTCGCCCATGGCGTCGAGCGTCTTGTGGCGCGCGAACTCGTTCGGATAGCGCAGGCCGCCGATGTTGATGATGCGGTTGTCGTGGCCGATCACCAGCGAATTCTCCAGCGAGGAACCGAGCGCGTAGCCGGCCGCCCACAGCCGCTCCACATCCTTCATGAAGCCGAACGTGCGCGACCGCGAAATATCGCGGCGGAAAACCTCGGCGCTCATGTCGGAGGAAAAGGCCTGGCGGCCGATGGCCGGGCTTTCGAAGTCGATCTCGACCTCGAAGCGCGTGCCGAGATAGGGCCTGAACTCGGCCCACGACGCGCCGTTCTCGATCCGCACCGTCTTCAGGACTCGGATGTAGCGGCGCTTGACCGCGAGCGTTTCCAGGCCGACCCGGTCGAAGGCCTCGACGAACATTTCCGCGCTGCCGTCGAGGATCGGCACTTCGTTGCCGTCGACCTCGACGACGAGATTATCGATGCCAAGCCCGAACAGCGACGCCATCAGGTGCTCGACCGTCGCGATATGCTGGCCCGCGGGATCGCCGAGCATGGTGCACAGGTCGGTGGCGCCCACCTCGGACACCAGGGCCGGCAGTTCGCGCACCGCCCCGTTCCGATCCGGCACATGAAAGACGATGCCGGTATCGGCGTCGGCGGGAAGGAAATGCGCCGTGACCTCTCTGCCGCTATGGACGCCAACGCCGGTCAGCGTCACACGCGATTTCAGTGTCGTCTGATGATCGAGCAAGATAAACCCCACATGCCACGGTCACCACGGCCCGTTTCTCCGGGCCCGCCGCCATGGCCTTATTCCGGCAACTGGACCTTATCCCCCGCGAGACCCGACAGCCGGTACTGACGGCAGCGAAGATAATAACGGCGGCTTGAGTCTCCAAATCACGCTTTCTTTCCTGATGTTACGGAAGAGCGACGCCAACGCATTCTGTAACTCCCTGTTTTAACAGGAATAAAACGGTTAACGGGCAGGCGGTTCCCCGCCTGCCCGTTAAGGAGTGTTACAGGTTGTTAACAGCTCAGTTCGCTTGCCGGCGAAGGAACGCCGGAATCTCCAGCTGATCCTCGTCCTGGCTCGGGCGCGGCTGCGCGGCAAGGCGGCCGTGGTCGTCCAGCTGGCCACGACGCGGCGCGTAGAGCTGGGCGTCGTGCGCGGCGAGCCGGCGGGCTTCCGGAGCAACCTGGCGCAGGCGCGGCTCACGCGGATGCGCCGGCTCCAGGCGGGCGGGCTCCTCCTCGCGGCGGGTAAGCCCGTTGGTCAGGCGCTTGAGCAGGCCCATCGGGCCGCGATCCTCGTGGTCGACCGGATGCGCCTTGGCCTCCACCTCGGCCTTCACCTGCGGCGGGAAGTCCTCGACGCGGGGCATGCGCGGGGCGGCCGCGACCGGCTGCTGCGGCATTTCACGCGGCGCGGCGTGCTGCTGCACGACCTGCTGCGCGGTGGCAAAGGGCTGCGGCTGGGCCGGCGGCGCCTGGAACAGCTTGTTCACGGGGCGGAAGTCGTCCTCTTCGTGGTGGGCGACCGGCGCAGGGCGGGCCTGCGCCATTTCGGCGGCGTTGGCCTCGGCAAGCCGGATCGCCTCGGCGACAGGATCATGCGCGCGCTGCTCGTGCATCGGCTGGTGCACGGGTGCCGCCGGGCGGGCCTCGGCGGCAACCGCCGGACGCTGCTGCTGTTGCGCCGGCTTGGCCTGCGGCTGCGGCGCGCGGATGGCGATTGGGGCGGCGGCGATCTGTTCGGCCGACTTGTCGATGCCGGTGGCGACGACCGAGACGCGGATGACGCCTTCCAGTTCTTCGTCGAAGGTGGCGCCGAGGATGATGTTGGCGTCCTGGTCGACTTCCTCGCGGATGCGGGTCGCGGCTTCGTCTACCTCGAACAAAGTGAGGTCGCGGCCACCGGTGATGGAGATCAACAGGCCCTTGGCACCCTTCATCGAGGTTTCGTCAAGCAGCGGGTTGGCGATCGCGGCCTCGGCGGCGGCCATAGCCCTGCCCTCGCCGGAAGCCTCGCCGGTGCCCATCATCGCCTTGCCCATCTCGCGCATGACCGAGCGCACGTCGGCAAAGTCGAGGTTGATCAGGCCTTCCTTGACCATCAGGTCGGTGATGCAGGCGACGCCCGAATAGAGCACCTGGTCCGCCATCGCGAAGGCGTCGGCGAAGGTGGTCTTGTCATTGGCCAGCCGGAACAGGTTCTGGTTGGGGATGACGATGAGGGTATCGACGCACTTCTGCAATTCCTCGATGCCGAGGTCCGCCGTTTTCATGCGGCGCTGGCCTTCGAAGTGGAACGGCTTGGTCACCACGCCGACGGTGAGGATGCCCTTTTCGCGCGCGGCGCGGGCAACCACCGGAGCCGCACCGGTGCCGGTACCGCCGCCCATGCCGGCGGTGACGAAGCACATATGGGTGTTGGACAGATGGTCGACGATCTCGTCGAGGCACTCCTCAGCCGCCGCACGGCCTACTTCCGGCTGCGAGCCGGCGCCAAGCCCTTCCGTCACATGCGCGCCAAGCTGGATCAGCCGCTCGGCCTTCGACATGGTGAGCGCCTGCGCGTCCGTGTTGGCCACGACGAACTCGACCCCGCGCAAGCCGGCGGTGATCATGTTGTTGACAGCGTTGCCGCCGCCGCCGCCAACACCGAACACGGTGATGCGGGGCTTCAGCTCGGTGATATCCGGCTTTTGCAGATTGATTGCCATTTGTCCTCGTCCTTTGCCTTTCCCGCCGCTTCGCCGTCGCGGCCGCCTATGGGGCTGTCCCCTGAAAACTAGAAACTGTCTCTCAACCACTCACTCATACGGTGCAGTCGCCCACCCGTACCCGTCATTGAAAGACGGGCCATTCCCTGCGCCGGGCGGCTTTCGAAGGCCGCCACCTGCGGATAGATCAGAAGCCCGACCGGCACCGAGAAGGCCGGCCCCTTGGCAGCTTCGGGCAGGCCCGCGACACCGAGCGGACGGCCGATGCGCACATTGCGCCCAAGTATCCGACGTGCGGCTTCCGGAAGGCCCGCAAGCTGGCTGGCGCCACCCGTCAGGACCACCCTCTTGCCGACGAGGCCGCCATAGCCCGACTTGTTGATTCGCTCGCGCAGCAACTCCAGCGTCTCTTCGACGCGGGCGCGGATGATGCGTGTCATCATCGCGCGCGGCACCTGCTGGACGACGTCGCTTTCGTCGCCGATCGGCTGGACGGAAACCAGGTCGCGGTCGTCGGCGCTGCCCGGCAGGGCGGACCCGTGCATGACCTTGAGACGTTCGGCCGCCGAGATCGACGTCGACAGCCCCTTGGCGAGGTCGAGCGTGACATGGTTGCCACCGATCGCGATCGCGTCGGCATGGATGAACTTGCCTTCGTTGAACACCGAGATCGTGGTGGTGCCGCCACCCATGTCGATGCAGGCGGCCCCCATTTCCAGTTCGTCGTCTACCAGCGCCGCCAGGCCGCTGGCATAGGGCGTCGCCACCATGCGCTCGACCGACAGGTGCGAGCGGTTGATGGCGAGTTCGAGATTGCGCATCGGCGCCGAATCGCCGGTCACCACATGCATGTCGACGCCAAGCGCGTCGCCGACCATGCCGCGCGGATCGCGCACGCCACGCTCGCCGTCCAGCGAAAAGCCCACGGGGAGCGAATGGACGACCTCGCGCTCGGCCTTGAGCGCCTGCTTGGCGCCGGCGGCGAGCACGCGCTTGATGTCGCCCTCGCCCGCCTCATGGCCGCCGAGATTGATCGTTGCGGCAAAACTCTCGCTCTTCAGCCGCCCGGCCGTCATGTTGACGATCAGCGAATCCACCGTCAGCCCGGCCATGCGCTCGGCGGCGTCGACGGCAAGGCGAATGGCATGTTCGGCGCGGTCGAGGTCGATCACCACCCCGGACTTCACGCCTTCCGATTTCTGATGGCCGATGCCGATGACGTGAATGCGGTGCGAGCGGCCGCGCAGCAGCTTGCCGTCGTCGCACGGCTTCAGCTTCGCCACCACGCAGCAGACCTTGCTGGAGCCGACATCCAGCACCGTGACGATACCGGAGCGATGCGCGGAATCCTGAACGCCGAGCCAGCTCATATCTTGGTCTCTTTCTTGCGCTGGGCAGCTTTCGAGGCATCGAGCAGCGCCGCCTGCCGCGCGCTGTTCGCCTCCGGCGACAACTGCACGACGAGCCGGTCGGCGAACCGCATGTCGACGGCAACGATGTCGCGCTCCAGAATCCCGTCCTTGTCCTCGAAACCGGCAAGCGAGGCGATGGCCTTGTCCACGCCGGCTTCCGGAAGCTTGACGGTCACGCCGTTGAGCATCTTCACGTCCCAGCGCCGGCCGCCGATGCTGACATAGCCCTTCACTCGCGACGCAAGGTCGGGGAACTTGTCCATCCTGGCCAAAAGGTCGGGCGCGCCGAGCGGAACGTCAGCACTGACGAACAACGGCAGCAGCGCCTGTTTGCCGCCCGAATACGGAGCGATCACATGCCCGGAGCGTTCGATGACGGAAAGCTTGTCGCCGCTCTGCCACAAGGCGAAGGCCTGGCGCTCCTCGACGCGCACTTCCAGCGTATGCGGGTAGATCTTGCGCACCGTGGCGCTCTCCACCCACGGAAGGGCCGCCACCCGGTCGCGCGCGGCGTCGACATCGAAGCCGATCAGCGAAGTCCAGCCGTCGAGTTCGAGGCTGCCGAGGATATCGATTTCGGAGGTCTCGCGGTTGCCGACGACCTTGATCTGGTCGACGGCGAAACCGGTGCGCGCAGTAAAGCCCTGGACGATGCTATCCATGTGCCCGCCGAGATAGGCGCCATAGGCACCGCTCGAGCCCAGCAGGGCGGCGCTGACGAGAGTCGCGGCGAAGCGCGGCGGCACGAAATCGCCACGACCGAAATGCGCGACCATGCGCGCCGGCCGGCGCAGCCAGCGCGGCAGGACGAAGCGGCCGAACGACGGATACGGGCTGGACACCCTCGCACCCCTCCCGCCATGTCGACCCCATCTCACCGCAGACAAGACGCGTCCTCCACCATCCAACTCAACAAATCACCGAACGAATGTCCTGCCTCGGCGGCAATCTCAGGCACCAGCGAAGTTGGCGTCATGCCGGGCTGGGTGTTGATTTCGAGCCAGATGAGTTCGCCATTTTCGGAATGGCGGTCATCGTAGCGGAAGTCAGACCGGGAGACGCCCCGACAGCCGATCGCTTGGTGAGCCTTGAGCGCCAGTGTTTGTATTTTTTGGTAAATATTCGGTGAAATTTTTGCCGGACATTCGTGCTTTGATCCGCCCGCGACGTATTTTGAATCGTAATCGTAGAAGGAATGGCCGGTCGGAATGATCTCGGTGACGCCGAGCGCGACATCGCCCATCACCGCGCAGGTCAGTTCGCGCCCATGCACGTAGCGTTCCACCATGACCCGCTCGCCATATTTCCACTCGGGCGAGGAAACGATCTGCGGCGGATGCGTCTGCCCCTCCTGCACGATCACCACGCCGAAGCTCGACCCTTCGTTCACCGGCTTGACGACATAGGGCGGCTTCATCGGATGCTTGGCGCCAACAGCGAAGCGATCGATGATCTTCGATTCCGCGACCGGAATGCCGGCGTCCTTGGCCACTTTCTTGGCCTGCACCTTGTTCATCGCCAACGCCGAGGCAAGCACGCCCGAATGCGTATAGGGGATAGCCAGGTATTCGAGGATGCCCTGGATGGTTCCGTCCTCGCCGAAGGGGCCATGCAAGGCGTTGAAGCAGACATCGGGCTTGAGCGCGAGAAGCACGGAACCGACATGGCGGCCGACATCGACCCGGGTCACCTTGTAGCCGACTTCCTCAAGGGCAGCAGCGCAGGCATTTCCCGAAGAGAGCGACACGGGCCGTTCGGAAGAAAAACCACCCATGAGGACGGCAACGTGCTTGTCTTTCATCTCCCGTCATCCCCTCTTGCGGCGGGCCATCGCTCCATTTCCGAAAAGTGAGTCCGAGTCTCCCGGCAGGTTGCCCCCCCAGACGGAAAACGCGCTTTGCGGCCCGTTGCGACTCAAATCAGGAAACGCTTTAGGCCAGAGAATCAGAGAGTTGATTCGCTGACAAGTGCCTATGATTCCAGATGATTCACTTTAGCGACTTTTCGTCGAAAAAAGTGACCGGCACGGCATTCCGGCCGTTTGCAGCCAGCCTTCGCTAAAGTAGCTGACCGAGAAATTCCTGCACGGCATGGCCGGGCCGGAACGCGCCGATGCGCCGGATCTCCCAGCGCAGGCGGATCCCGGAATTCTCCAGCACCCGCGCCCGCACCGTCTCGCCCAGATATTCGAGTTCGTACCCTGTAGCCGAGCCGGTGTTGATCATGAAGTTGCAGTGCATCGGCGACATCTGCGCGGCGCCCACCATCAGGCCACGGCAGCCGGCCTCGTCGATCACCTTCCAGGCCGACGTGCCTTCCGGGTTCTTGAAGGTCGAGCCGCCGGTCTTTTCGCGGATCGGCTGCACGGTCTCGCGATGATGCTGGACCGCATCCATCGCCGCCTTGATCGCTTCCTTGTCTTCGGCAAATCCCTCGAACACCGCCGAGGTGAAAATGAAATCGGCCGGCGCCGCCGAATGGCGATAGGTATAGCCCATGTCGGCATTGCCCAGCACATGGCACTTGCCCTGGCGGTCGAGCGCATGCACCTCGACCACGCGCTCGCGCGTTTCGACGCCGTTGGCGCCCGCATTCATGCGCAGCGCACCGCCGATGGCGCCCGGAATGCCGTGGTAGAAATGAAAGCCGCCGAGACCGGCTTCGTAGGCAACCGCCGCGAGCCGCTTGTCGGGCAGCGCCGTCCCGGCCCTGATCCTGTTGGGCGCAACCACCGCGGCATCGCCGAACCCCTTGGCCGAAAGCCGCACCACGAAACCTTCGATGCCGCCGTCGCGCACCAGCAGGTTGGAGCCGATGCCGACGACGGTCAGCGGCACCTCATGCGGGACCGCCTTCAGAAAGGCGGCGAGGTCGTCCTCGTCTGCCGGCTGGAACAGCGCATCGGCAAGGCCGCCGGCCCGGAACCAGGTGATCTTGTCCATCTCGGCATCGACCGTGATGCGCCCGCGCAGGCCGGAAAGCCTGTCGCCCAGCGAGGCAAGAAGCTTTTCGCCGCGCGTCATGAGCCACCCAGTTCCTTCGGCAGCGCGTAGGCCCATTGGGTGATGTTGCCGGCGCCGAGGAAAACGACGAAGTCGCCCGGCTTGGCGAGATCGCGCACAGCCGGGGCAATCGCCGCCGGGCCTTCGATATAGCGGGCGTCGCGATGGCCGCCGGCGCGCATGCGCGCCACCAGCGCGTCGGAGGACACGCCTTCGATCGGGTCCTCGCCGGCCGGGTAGACGGGCGCCACCATCACCGTGTCGGCTTCGTTGAAACAGGTGGCGAATTCGTCGAACAGGTCGTGCAGGCGGGTGAAGCGGTGCGGCTGCGCAACCGCGATGATGCGCCCCTTGGTGGCATCGCGCGCCGCCTTGAGCACGGCCTTGATCTCGACCGGATGGTGGCCGTAATCGTCGAACACCTCGACGCCGTTCCACGAGCCGGTGTGGGTGAAGCGCCGCTTGACGCCGCCGAAGGACGACAACCCCTTGCGGATCGCTTCCGGCGACAGCCCCAGTTCATGGGCCACCGCGACTGCCGCCGTGGCATTGGAAACATTGTGGCGCCCCGGCATCGGCAGGCGAAGCCCGGCAATCTCGATCTGGCCACCCTTGCGGTCACGGATCACCACGTCGAACTCGGACGTCGCGCCGTTCATGCGGTGGTTGATGAAACGCACGTCGGCCTGCGCGTTGGCGCCGTAGGTGATGACGCGGCGGTCGTCGATGCGGCCGACCAGCGCCTGCACCTCCGGATGGTCGGTGCACATGACGCCGAAGCCATAGAACGGCACATTCTCCACGAACTGGCGGAACGCGTCGCGCACCGCGTCGAAGGAGCCGTAGTGGTCCAGATGCTCGGGGTCGATATTGGTGATGACGGCGATGTCGGCCGGCAGCTTCAGGAAGGTGCCGTCACTCTCGTCGGCCTCCACCACCATCCACTCGCCGTCGCCCATGCGCGCATTGGTGCCGTAGGCATTGATGATGCCGCCGTTGATGACGGTCGGGTCGAGCCCGCCGGCTTCGAGCAGCGTCGCCACCATCGACGTGGTCGTGGTCTTGCCGTGCGTGCCACCGATGGCAACCGCCTGGCGAAAGCGCATCAACTCGGCCAGCATTTCCGCGCGGCGCACGATCGGCAGCAGCTTTTCGCGCGCCGCCACCAGTTCCGGGTTGGATTTCTTGATCGCGGTGGACACCACCACGACCTCCGCATCGCCAAGGTTTTCGGCGGCATGGCCGACGAAGCACTCGATGCCCTTCTCGCGCAGCCGCTGCACATTAGCGCCGTCGGACTGGTCCGAACCCTGCACCTTGTAGCCGAGATTATGCAGCACCTCGGCGATGCCGCTCATGCCGATGCCGCCGATGCCGATGAAATGCACCAGGCCGATCGTTTGCGGCATTTTCATGCGTGTACCTCTTTCCTGAATTCGGTGACGGTTCTGCCTGAGGCAATAGCCTCTGTCAGGTCGGCGAGCAACCGCGTCGCATCGGGCTTGCCGGCCGATTTCGCCGCCGCGGCCATCGCGGCAAGCTTATGCGGATCGTCCATCGATCCGCCGATGAGTTCCGCCAGCCGTTCGGCCGACAGGGTCGACTGCGGGTGTACTTCCGCACCTCCCGCCGCCGCAAGCGCGGCCGCGTTGGCCGCCTGGTCGTGATCGAGAGCATAGGGATAAGGCACCAGCAAGCCCGGCCTGCCGATGACGGCGATTTCGGAGACGGTCGACGCACCGGAGCGTGAAATCACCAGATGCGCCGTAGCGATCCGCGCCGCCATGTCGGTGAAGAAGGGCGACACCTCGGCCGCCATGCCGAGCCCGGCATAGGCGGCCTCGACTTTCGCCGCGTCCTCGGCCCGCGCCTGCTGGGTGACGACGAGCCGCTTGCGCAGGGCCTCCGGCAACAGCGCCACCGCTGCCGGTATCGCATCCGAAAAGAACTGCGCGCCCTGGCTGCCGCCGAACACCAGCAGCCGGAACGGCTCGCCCCCGGCCGAAGCCTCGTAGGGGACCTTCGCCGCCTCCAGTACCGCCGGCCGCACCGGGTTTCCGGTGGTGACGGTCTTCTGGCCCGCCACGCTCTGATCCTGCGGCAGGAAACCGCCGGCAATCGCGCTGACCCGACGCGCCAGCGCCCGGTTGGCGCGCCCCATCACGGCGTTCTGTTCGTGGACCATCGTCGGCACGCCGCGCCGCGTGGCGGCATAAAGCGGCGGCAGCGTCGGATAGCCGCCGAAACCGACCACCACCGCCGGCCTCAACTTGCCGATGAGCGCCGATGCCTGGCGCACGCCGGACCAGATTTTCCAGAATGCCCGGGCCAGCGCCAGCGGGTTTTTCGAGCCGAAGGTGGCCGAGCGGATCGGATGGACGGCAACGGCCGGAAACTGCCCGGCAAAGCGCCCGGCCCGGTCGTCGGTCGCCAGATGCACGCTCCAGCCGCGCGCGGTCAGTTCATGCGCCAGCGCCTCGGCCGGAAACAGGTGTCCACCCGTTCCACCCGCCGCCAGCAGGATCGTGCCCTTGGCCATCAAGTCCCTATTCCGCCGGCATCATCGAGGTGGAGGAATAGCCGATCCGCCACCGCTTCTGCGGCTTCCTGCGCGTCAGCGCCAGCACCATGCCCATGGAAATGGCAATGGCGATCTGCGAGGAGCCGCCATAGGAGATGAAGGGCAGTGTCATGCCCTTGGCCGGCATCAGTTGCAGGTTCACGCACATGTTGATGGCCGACTGCAAGCCGAACACGGTGACGAGGCCGCCCACCGCATAGCGGCTGAAATCGTCCTGCTCCTTGAGAGCCGTGGACAACCCGCGCAGCACGATGAAAGCGAAGATCGACATGATGAGGAAGCACAGCACGATGCCGAACTCCTCGCCCGCCACCGAGAACACGAAGTCGGCGTGGCTGTCGGGAATGACGCGCTTGAACGTGCCCTCGCCCGGTCCGACGCCGAACCAGCCGCCGTTGACGATGGCTTCTCGTCCCATGTCGACCTGATAGGTATCGCCCTCGCCGGTCATGAAGCGGTCGATGCGGCCGGCAACGTGCGGGAACACGGTATAGGCGGCGAACACGCCGGCAACACCGGCGGCCCCCAGCATGACGATCCATATCCACGACAGGCCGGCCATGAAGAACATGACGCCCCACGTTCCCAGCACCAGCATGGTCTGGCCGAAGTCGGGCTGCGCCACCAAGAGCGAAATGACCACCGCCAGAAGGATCATGGCGAACAGGTTGCCGGGAATGTCGGGCTGGCGCCGATGCTCGGCGAACAGCCACGCGCAGACGATGACGAAGGCCGGCTTGAGGAATTCGGACGGCTGGACGGACAGGCCGGCAAGCGAAACCCAGCGCCGCGCGCCCTTCACCTCGACGCCGACGTAAAGGACGGCAACCATCAGCACCAGCATGATGCCGAGCAGCACCAGCGCCAGCCTGCGGATATAGCGCGATTCCAGGAAGGACACCGCCAGCATGACCACCAGCGCCGGGATCGTGAAGACGATCTGGCGCGTGGCGAAATGAAACGGGTCGAGCCCGATGCGCAGCGCAACCGCAGGACTGGCCGCAAAGGACAGCACGATGCCAAGCCCCATCAGCGACAGGAACGCCGCGAGGAACCAGCGGTCCACGGTCCACCACCAGGTGGCGACCGGGCTTGTGTCGAGACGGCTTGCCTGTGCCATTATCGCTTCTCTCCGATTGGGAGCACCCCTTCGATAGCACGCGCAGCTTGCCTGAAGAATTCGCCGCGTTTCTCGAAGTTCTGGAACTGGTCGAAACTGGCGCAGGCCGGCGACAGCAGCACCACCGCCTCGCCGCTGTCGTCGGCTTGCGCGTCGCGGGCCGCATGCTCGACGGCCGCCTGCAAGGTTCCCGAAATCTCATAGGGCACGCTTTCGCCGAGCGTGGCCGAGAAGGCCGGGGCCGCCTCGCCGATCAGGTAGGCGCGCGCGACCCGCGAAAACAGCCCGCGCAACGGCTCGATGCCGCCCTCCTTGGGCAAGCCGCCGGCAATCCAGTAGATACGCGAAAAGCTCGACAGCGCCGGTGCCGCCGCATCGGCGTTGGTCGCCTTGGAATCGTTGACGAACAGGACATGGCCCTTGCGGCCCACCTGTTCCATGCGGTGCTCGAGCCCCGGAAAGCTTTCCAGCCCGGCCTGTATCTCGCCGAGTTCCAGCCCGACCTTCAGGCAGGCGGCCACGGCGGCCAGCGCGTTCTGCGCATTGTGCTGGCCGCGCAGCGAGCCGATGCCTTCCAGGAAGGCGATGCGGCTGTAGCGGCCGTCCACCGCTTCCATCAGGTCGGTGCCGTCGGCGAAATAGCCGTCGGTCAGCGGCAGCCGCTTGGAAATGCGGATAACCTCCTTGCCGACCCGCTCCAGCCGGTCGGCGATCTGCGCGCACCAACTGTCGTCGATGCCGATGATCGCGGTCTCGGCCCCCGCCACCAGCCTTTCCTTGATGGAGGCGTAGTGCTGCATGGTGCCGTGGCGGTCGAGGTGATCGGGCGTAAGGTTGAGCAACACGCCGGCGGTCGGGTTGATCGAGGGCGCGAGGTCGATCTGGTAGGACGAGCACTCGACCACATAGGGGCGGCCGGCCTGCAACGGGTCGAGCGTCATTACCGCGCGGCCGATATTGCCGCCCATCTGCGCGTCGCGCCCGGCCGACTTCAGGATATGCGCCGTCAGCGCCGTCGTCGTCGACTTGCCGTTAGTGCCGGTGATGGCGACCAGCGGCGCCTGCGGCGCATGGGCGATCCGCTCGCGGCAGAACAGTTCGACGTCGCCGATCACCTCGACGCCGGCACCGCGCGCCACTTCCACCGACCAGTGGGGCTTCGGGTGCGTCAGCGGCACGCCGGGGGAAAGGACGAGGGAGGAAACCCGCGACCAGTCGATGTCCCGCAGATCGGCGGTCGGAATACCCTCGGCTACCGCCTTGGCCACGCTCTGCGGATTATCGTCGAAAGCCAGCACCTCGGCCCCGCCCTCGACCAGCGAGCGGGCCGTGGCGATGCCGGAGCCGCCCAGCCCGAACAGGGCCACACGCTTGCCGGAAAATGTCGTGGCGGGGATCATCGAGCGTGCCCTTACCGCAGCTTCAACGTGGAAAGGCCGATCAGGGCCAGCATCACCGCGACGATCCAGAAGCGGATGACGACCTGGCTTTCGGTCCAGCCGAGCTTTTCGAAATGGTGGTGGATGGGGGCCATCAGGAAGACGCGCTTGCCCGTCATCTTGAAATAGCCGACCTGGATGATGACGGAGAGGATTTCCACCACGAACAGGCCGCCGACGATGACCAGCACGATCTCGTGCTTGGTCGCCACCGCCACCGTGCCGATGAGGCCGCCCAGCGCCAGCGAGCCGGTATCGCCCATGAAGATGGCCGCCGGCGGCGCGTTGAACCACAGGAAGCCGAGGCCGGCACCGATCACCGCGCCGAGCACGACCGCCAGTTCGCCGGTGCCAGGCACGAAATGGATCTGCAAATACTCGGCAAAGACGGCGTTACCGGACAGATAGGCGATCACCCCGAACGAGGCCGCCGCGATCATGATCGGCACGATCGCCAGCCCGTCCAGCCCGTCGGTGAGGTTGACGGCATTGCCCGCGCCCACCGTGACGAAGGCCGCGAACGGGATGAAGAACCAGCCGAGATTGATCAGGAACTCCTTAGCGAACGGAAAAGCCAGCGACGAGGAGAACGGCTCCAGCCCGGCATGCATGATGACCCAGGCGGCGATGCCGGCAATGATGAACTCGAACGTCAGCCGCGCCTTGCCGGAAAAGCCCAGATGCGACTGCTTCGTCACCTTGAGGTAGTCGTCGTAGAAGCCGATGGCGCCGAAGCCGAGCGTGACGAACAGCACCACCCAGACATAGACGCTGCGCAGGTTGGCCCACAGCAGCGCCGAGACGATGATGCCGGTCAGGATCATCAGCCCGCCCATCGTCGGCGTACCCGCCTTCTTGAAGTGGGTCTGCGGCCCGTCGGCGCGGATCGGCTGGCCCTTGCCTTGCCTCAGCCTGAGCGAATGGATGATGCCCGGCCCGAAGATGAAGACGATCAGCGCCGAGGTGATCAGCGCTCCCCCGGTGCGGAAGGTGATGTAGCGAAAGACGTTGAAGGCCGAAAAATGGTCTGCAAAATCAACAAGAAACGTAAACATGTGTTGGTGTCCCCCGGCAGGTCCTATGCCGTATCGGCTCGCGCCGGAAATTTCCTGAGCAATGCCTCGACGAGCTTCGAGAAGCCGATCCCCTTGGACGACTTGACCATGACCACGTCGCCCGGCCCGACCAGGCCGAGCAGGACCGGCTTCAGTTCCTCGGCCCCCTCGCGGTAGGCGGTGGCGATGTCGCCCGGCAAGGCGTCGGCCAGCGCCTGCATTTGCGGCCCGCCGAGCAGCACCGTCTGCGTGCCGCTGCCGACGATCAGCGGGGCAAGGCCGGCGTGCAGCTTCGCCGAATGCGCGCCCAGTTCCAGCATGTCGCCGAGCACGGCGATGCGGCGGCCGCGGCCCGAAACCGGCGTCGCGTTGAGCAGCGCCAGCGCCGCCTGCATCGAGGCCGGATTGGCGTTGTAGCTTTCGTCGATGAGCGTGAACGGCCCTTCCGGGTGGGAAAGGGTATGCCGCCGCCCGCGCCCCGGCTCCGCCTCGATGTTGCCCAGCGCCAGCGCCACCTGCGCCACGTCGGCGCCCGCCAGATGCGCCGCGCCCAGCACCGCAAGCGCATTCTGCACCATGTGCCGCCCCGGCGCGCCGATGCGGGCGACGATGTCCTTTCCGGCGATCCTCGCCGTCAGCACGGAGTGGTCGGCATGCAGCGCACAGTCGAGAAGCCGATAGGTCGAGCGCTGGTTTTCCCCGAAGCCGAAGATATTCTCGACGCCGAGTTCGCCGGCCACCTTGGCCAGCAGCTTCGAGCGCGGATCGTCCCGGTTGAGAAGCGCAGCCCCGCCCGGCTCCAGCCCCTCGAATATCTCGGCCTTGGCGGCGGCGATTTCGTCGAGGTTGCGGAAGAAGCCGAGATGGGCTGCCGCGATCAGCGTGACCAGCGCGATATGCGGCCTTACCATCTTGACCAGCGGGCGGATTTCGCCCGGATGGTTCATACCGATCTCGAAGATGGCGTAGTCGCAGTCCTGCGGCATGCGCGCCAGCGTCAGCGGCACGCCCCAATGGTTGTTGAACGACTTGTCCGACGCATGCACCTTGCCGACGGCCGAAAGCCCGTGGCGCATGGCCTCCTTGGTGCTGGTCTTGCCGGCCGACCCGGTGATGGCGACGATCCTGGCGCCCGAGCGCGCGCGCGCGGCGCGGCCGAGCTTTTCCAGCGCCTCCAGCACGTCCGGCACGACGATCATCGGGGCGACGAGCCGCCCCAGCGCCGGCAGCTTGCCTTCGGCCACGACCAGCACCGCGGCCCCCGCCTTCATCGCCGCCGTGGCGAAGTCGTGCCCGTCCATCGCCTCGCCCTTGATGGCGAAGAAAGCCTCTCCCGGCTGCAGGCTGCGCGTATCGATCGAAATGCCGGTGACACCTTCCGGCATCGTCCCGAGCGGGCGGCCGTCCATGGCCGCCACCAGCGCGTCACAGGTCCACAGAAAACTCATGCGGCGCGCTCCTTCAGCGCCGTGCGCACTTCCTCGTGGTCGGAGAAATGCAGCGTCTCGGCACCGATGGTCTGGCCTTCCTCATGCCCCTTGCCGGCCACGATCAGCGTATCGCCGGCACCGAGCATGGCGACCGCCGCATGGATCGCCTCGCGCCGGTCGCCGATCTCGATCGCCCCGGGCGCGGCGGCCATGATGGCGGCGCGGATCGATGCCGGCTCCTCGGAACGCGGATTGTCGTCGGTGACGATGGCGACATCGGCGAGCCGCGTGGCGATCTCGCCCATGATCGGGCGTTTGCCGCGATCGCGGTCGCCGCCGCAGCCGAACACGACGACCACCCGGCCGGTGGTGAAGGGCCTGACCGCCGTCAGCACGTTTTCCAGCGCGTCCGGCTTGTGCGCGTAGTCGACATAGACCGGCGCGCCCGCGGCCGTGGTGCCGACGAGGTCGAGCCGGCCCGGTGCGCCCTGCAAATGCTCCAGCGCGGCCAGCGCCTTCGCCGCCGGCGTGCCGGTGGAGATGGCGAGGCCCGCCGCCACCAGCGCGTTCGATATCTGGAAATCGCCGGCCAGCGGCAGGTCGATCTCGTACAGCGCGCCACCGATCCCGATTTCCGCGCGCTGGCGATGGCGCTCGTGCTCGACGCGCTTGAGGCTGAGGAACGAGCCTTGACGGCCGACCGTAAGCACGTCGAGGCCGGCCGCGCGGGCGGCGCGGATGGTCGGCTCCGACCACGGGTCGTCGGCGAAGATCACCGCCGGCGTACCCCTGGGCAGCAGGCTGTCGAACAGGCGCAGCTTGGCGCGATGATAGTCCTCGACGGTCGGGTGATAGTCCATGTGGTCGCGGCCGAGATTGGTGAAGGCCCCTGCCTTCAGCCGCACGCCGTCCAGCCGGCGCTGGTCGAGGCCGTGGCTGGAAGCCTCCATCGAGGCGTGGGTGACCCCTGCCCCCGCGAGTTCGGCAAGCAGCCTGTGCAGCGCGACCGGGTCGGGCGTCGTCAAAGAGCCGTATTCATTGCGCCCCGGCGCCACCACGCCGGTGGTGCCGATGGAAGCCGCGGCGAAGCCGGCCTGCTGCCAGATCTGGCGGGCGAAGGCGGCGACCGAGGTCTTGCCGCTGGTGCCGGTCACGGCCACCATCGTCTCGGGCTGCGCGCCGAAGAAGCGCGCGGCGGCAAGCGCAAGCGCCAAGCGGGGGTCCTCGACCGCCAGCACCGGAACCGCCAGCCCGGAAAAATCCCGCCCGCTGCCGGAAACCACGGCGACCGCGCCGCGCCGGACGGCGTCGGCGGCATAGGCGCCGCCGTCCGCCTTGCTACCGGCAAGGGCGAAAAACAGGTTGCCCGGCTGCACCTGCCGGGAATCGGACGAGAGGCCGGTTACCGCCAGGTCGGAGAGCGCTGCGTCTGCGACTGGCAGGATACCGGCGAGGTCTTCAAGCTTCATGGAAATCCGTTCGTCCCACCAAATCCGGGTTTCCCCCGGTCTTGCACCTACTGCGCGCCGTAGCCAGCGCGCCATGAGAATCACTCCATGGAAACCAGCGTTGCGCCGTTTTCATGGCTGAAATCCGGCTTGACGCCAAGAAGAGCCGCCGAACGGGCGATGATGTTGCGGGCGATGATGCCGGCATTGGAGGCAGCGGTCGCGCCCATGCCCGGCTTCTCGGCCTTCGGCTCGTCGGCGATGGTGAGCACGATGTACTGCGGATCGTCCATCGGGAAGGCCGCGACGAAGGCGTTGAAGTTCTTGTCCTTCGAGTAGCGGCCGTTGACGACCTTTTCCGCCGTGCCTGTCTTGCCGCCGACGCGGTAGCCCGGAACGCGCGCATTGCGGCCCGAACCCTTTTCCGCGTTGAGCGCATAGACATAGCGCATCGCATCGCTGGTCTTGTCGCTGACCACCTTCTTGGCCACCGCGTCGGCCTCGTCCTGCGTGCGCGCCAGGAAGGTCGGCTCGATCAGGTAGCCGCCGTTCACAAGTGCTGCGCACCCGACCGCCGTTTGCAGCGGCGTGGTCGAGACGCCGTGGCCGAAGGCGATAGTGATGGAATGCACCTGCTTCCACACTTTCGGCTCGGTCGGCCGCGCCACTTCCGGCAGTTCGGTCTGCATCTTCTCCAAAATGCCGAGCCGGTGCAGGAATTCGCGGTGGCCTTCGATGCCGACCGCTTCGGCTTCCTTGGCCGAACCGATGTTGGAGGAGTAGATGAACACCTCCGGCACGGTCAGCCAGCGCCCCTTGCCGTGGAAATCGTGGATGGTCTGGCGGCCGATGCGGATCGGCCGGGTAGCGTCGAACTTCGTGCTCAGCGACACCTTGCCGGAATCGAGCGCCATCGCGGTGGTGAAGCTCTTGAAGGTCGAGCCCATCTCGTAGAGGCCGGCCGACATGCGGTTCAGCCGGTCCTTGTCCTGCGCGTTATAGGGGTTGTTCGGGTCGAAATCCGGCACCGAGGCCATCGCCAGCACTTCGCCGGTCTTGACGTTGAGCACCACCGCGCCGGCGGCGATGGCATGGTATTTTTCCATGCCCACCGCGATCTCGTCATGCACGATGTGCTGGACCCTGAGATCGATCGACAACTTCACCGGCGCCAGATCCTTGGGATCGGCAAGGCCCGACAGTTGCAGGTCGCTGAGGCCCTGCCCGTCGATATATTTCTCCATACCGGAGATGCCCTGGTTGTCGATGTTGGTCAGGCCGACGATGTAGGCCGAGGTGCTGCCGCTCGGATAGAAGCGGCGCTTCTCGGTGCGGAAGCCGAGGCCGGGAACGCCGAGCTGCATGATGTCGTTCTGCTGCTTGGGCGTGAGCTGGCGCTGCAACCAGACGAAGCCGGCGCCGCTCTTGAGCTTGTTGTAGGTCTGCTCGTAGTCGATCTCGGGAAGCACGGTGGCGAGCTTCTCGATCGCCTCGTCGGCGTCGACGATATGGCGCGGCTCGGCATAGAGCGAAGCGGTCTTGATGTCGGTGGCGAGCAGTTCGCCGTTACGGTCGACGATGTCGGGGCGCGATGTCGTGACGCGGCTCGGCGGCGCGCCGGAAGCGTCGTTGTCGATCGAGCCGAGATAGACCAGCCGGCCGGCTATGGTGGCATAGATGCTGAAGAACACCGCCATGGTCATCAGCACACGGTTGCGCGCCTTGCCGCCGGTCGCCTTGCGGGCGCCATCGACGACGATGGACCCGGCGTCCTGTTCCTTCGATGCGCGCCGCAGCAACTTGCCGATCATTGGATGCCTCCGGTCGCAATCGGGTCCTTGCCGAGAGTCCCGTCGTCAGGCTCCAGATCGAATTTTCCCGCCGTCAGGTTCTCGATGGAGAGCACGCGCGGCGGCAACGCGTCCATGCCGACAATCTGGCGGCCGCCGACAGGCGCGAGTTCCAGTTGCGGCTGGTAGAGTTCAGTCAGCTTCTGCAGGCGTTCCGGCTGGGTCAACAGGCTCCAGTCGGCTTTCAGCAGGTTGATCGTGTCCTCTTCCGTGCGAATCTGCGCCTTGAGCTTGTGCACCGCCGCCACCTGCACTTCGGCATTGCGCTTGATCGTGTAGGTCATGGCGGCGGCGGCGACCATCACGGCAATCAGCACGATGTCACTGGTTCGGAACATGAACGCTCACCTCTCGCCTGGCGCATCGACGCCGGGAAGCCTCGGAAGGCCGAAGATGGAAAAGTCATCACCGCGTGCCGGCGCTTCAGTGCGAATTGCCGCCCGCAGGCGGGCCGAACGGGCGCGCGGGTTGCGGGCGGTCTCGTCCGCGCCGGGAACCGCGCTGCCGCCTTTGCGGAATGTGGCCGGCAGCGCCTGCACCTGCGGCAGGTAACGCGAGCCGGAGGCCGCGTCCGCCCGGTCGGCGATGAAACGCTTGACGATGCGGTCTTCCAGCGAATGAAACGTCACCACGACAAGCCGTCCGCCGGGCTTCAGCGCCCACTCGGCGGCAAACAGCGCCTTGGCCAGTTCGCCGAGTTCGTCGTTGACATAGATGCGCAGCGCCTGGAACACCCGCGTCGCCGGGTGGATCTTGTCGCCCGGCTTGCGGCCGATATGGGTTTCGATGGCATCGGCAAGGTCGAGCGTGCGTTCGAACGGGCGCTTCTGGCGCCGCGCCTCGATCATGCGGGCGATGCGGCCGGCATGGCGCTCCTCGCCGAGAAAGCCGAAGATGCGGGCGAGGTCGCCGGCCTTGAAGCCGTTGACGACGTCGGCGGCGCTGAGGCCCGCCTGCGCCATGCGCATGTCGAGCGGCCCGTCGGCGCGAAAGGAAAAGCCGCGCCCAGCCTCATCGAGTTGCATGGAGGAAACGCCGATGTCGAGCACGACGCCGTCCACCTCCTCACCGTGCTGGTCCAGCGTCGAGAACGGAGCCTGCACCAGCCGTAGCCGGCCGTTCGATTCCGCTTCGAGCGCCCGGCCGGCCGCGATGGCATCAGGGTCGCGGTCGATGGCGATGACATCGGCCCCGGCTTCGAGAATGGCGCGGCTGTAGCCGCCGGCGCCGAACGTGCCGTCGATGATGCGATCACCCTTTTTCAGCGCCAGCGCATCGACAACTTCGCCGAGAAGGACCGGAATGTGGCGGGCCTGTCCGCCGGCGGCGAGAAAATCATCGCCGTGACCCGCCATCATTCCGGCAGCTCCCTCGTCCCCTGCCGAAGCCGCAACAGCCGTGCGCGCGCCTGCGCCCCGTAGGCGGCAAGCCGGCCCGGCTCCCATATCTGGAAAAAGGCGCCCCGCCCGACAAAAGCCACCTCCTGCGTAATGCCGGTATGTTCGCGCATGAAATCCGTCACCGTTATACGACCGTCCTGGTCGAGCTTCAGGAAGCTGCCGTCGCCATGGCAGAAGAACGACATGTCGTCCGCCGTCTGCAGGAACGGGTCCTCCCGCGCGATCCGCTGCTCGTAGCGGTCGAGCAAGTCGAGCCCGCCGACATCCATGGCCGCGACATCCAGGCAACGCAGCGCGTAAAGCTGGGAATAGCCGCGCTTCTGGACGACCGAGCGGAAATGCGCCGGCACGGAAACCCGCCCCTTGGCGTCGATCCGGTTCACGGCGTTCGACAGAAAACGCTCCATCATGTCCGGCGGCAGCGGCCGCATCCCTCCCCGTTTCTGGTCCGCCGGCATCATCGCAAGGCGGCTTTACGTTCGCATTCGCCCCCGTTCCGTCGACGGGAATCGACAACTCCGCAGCCGCAACGGCTGCCGGAGCGGCGCACGCTTCACCGTGACTCGAAACGAAGGCTTGAATATCGAATTGGGATAACATGGGGTACTATGGGCGTCAACGGGATCAAGCTTCACGAAACAGGCTGCCGCCCCGCCAGCAACGGCTTTGACGGCATGCTCGCCTTTATCGTCTATTAAGCCTAACGAAGCGTTTAGAAATGCCCGCCGCCTCCCTACAAAGCTTGCCGTGGATGGCCGGCAGGCATAGCGTCGAAACACCCCGCCCAAGACCACAGGTCCGTCAATCCATGTCCGACACCGCCAGGCGCGCCGCCGAACTTTCCCACCTGCGCGACAGCGCTTTCGCCAAGGGCGACCCGATCCCGCTGCCGCTGACCATGGCCGCGATCTACCACGCGCCCGGAGACGCGACCGGCTTCAACCAGTATGGCCGCTTTTCCAACCCGACATGGGCGGCGGTGGAAGAAATGCTGGCGCATATGGAGAGCGCCCCCTGCGTTGCCTTTCCCTCCGGCATGGCGGCGATCTCGTCGGTGTTCTTCGGCCTGCTCAAGGCCGGCGACCGCGTGCTTCTGCCATCGGACGGCTATCCGACCTCGCGCGGCGTGGTCGAGCGCTACCTGAAGGGCTTTGGCGTCGAATACGACGTGCGGCCGACCGCCTCCTATCTCGACGGCGGCTTCGACGGCTATCGCCTCGCCTTCGTCGAGACGCCGTCGAACCCGGGACTGGACATCTGCGACATCGCCGCCGTGGCGAAAGCCGCCCACGCGGCCGGCGCGCTGCTCATCGTCGACAACACGACAATGACGCCGTTCGGCCAGCGCCCGCTCGACCTCGGCGCCGACATCGTCGTGGCGGCAGACACCAAGGCGCCCAACGGCCATTCCGACGTGCTGTTCGGCCATGTCGCCAGCCGCGACCCGGACATCATCACGGCCGTGCAGGATTGGCGCAAAACCTCCGGCTGCATCCCGAGCCCGTTCGACGCGTGGCTGGTGCATCGCGGGCTGGAAACGCTGGAAGTCCGCTTCGAGCGCATGTGCGCCAGCGCCGGCGCGATCGCGCGCCGCTTGCAGCAGCATCCGGCCGTGCGCGCCGTGCGCTATCCGGGCCTCGAAAACGACCCGTCGCACAATCTCGCCAGCGCGCAGATGGAGCGTTTCGGCTTCCTCGTCAGCCTGGTTCTGGAATCCGAAGACAAGGCCGAGGATTTCATCAACGGCTGTGCGCTGATGCAGGCGGCGACCTCCTTCGGCGGCGTCCACACCTCGGCCGAGCGCCGCACGCGGCGCGGCGACACCGTGCCGCCGGGCTTCGTGCGGCTTTCGGTCGGCTGCGAGCCGACCGAACCGCTATGGGAAGCGATCAAGGCATCGCTGGACAGGCTCGGCGGCTGATACGGTCAGCTTTCGACCTCGTCCCGTTCGATATTGCGCCGGCCATGCAACACGCGCAGGATTTCCACCGCGTCCGCGTCAACACGGTAGAAAGTCACGTAGCTCCGACGACGACATGGCGAATGCCGCTTCCAACGCCCTCGACCGGCGCGCCGGAAAGGGGAAACATCGCCAACTGTCGCCAACGCACTTCAAGACGATCAAGCAGACGATCAGCTACGGCCTCGTTCTCACGCGCGACGTAAAGCCAGATTCCAATCAGATCTTCTTCCGCGCGAGAATTCCGCCTTATCGGCAAGGAAATCATGCCGCATCACCGGCTTTCCGTCGCCTCCGCGCTTCAGCCTTGATTTCATCCATTGAAGCGAAGTTCCCCGGCCCGCTGTCGATGCCTTCCTGCACCAGCGTCCGCAGTTCTTCCAGCGTATAGCCGAACAGGTCGCGCCGTTCCTTCCATTGTCGCAAGGCATCGCGAACGACCTCGCTCGCCGAGGCATATTCGCCGGCAGCCACTACATCGTCCACGGCGGCCGCGAGTTCGGGCGAAAGGGTGATACTGCGCTTGTCGACATGGCCCATGGCCGTGCTCCTTCGATCGTTATCCTTAAAGGTAGGATTTAATCGTACCACAGGCAAGCACGTCCCAAAGGCCACCGCCGATGAATCATTTTCTGAACTCCATGATTCATTCTGCCAGTCGCCCGCGCCAAGCCATTGAAATCACTTCAATAACAGGAAAGCAAAAGTGTCAGCCGGCCTGTAAGCCGGGTTCTGTATGGCCCCTGTCCTTGCGGACAGGAACGTGGCGGCCATTCATCTTGGGCGTGCGTTGCCGCACGCCTCACGCAACCTACCCGGACGGCGGGCCGAAAACAGCCCCCGGGGTTTCCCCCGCGCCGCCCCTATTCGGTCTTGCTCCCGGTGGGGTTTACCATGCCGCTCCTGTTGCCAGGCGCGCGGTGGGCTCTTACCCCACCCTTTCACCCTTACCCCGGTGCCGACCCCTTGCGGAACCGGACAACCGAGGCGGTTTGCTTTCTGTGGCACTTTCCCTGGGGTCGCCCCCGCCGGCCATTAACCGGCACCGTGTTTTCGTGGAGCCCGGACTTTCCTCACCCACGGCCTTTCGGCGAATGCGGGTGCGGCCGCCCGGCCGGCTGACAGGCGCGTATAAAGGGATTTATTGTCCAAAACGCAACTGAAAAGCACCAGGAGAGCCGCGGTCAGGCCGGCGTTGCCGCCGCCACCATCTGGACTTTCACCTTGCTGCAATAGGCGGCCGAAACAGGATTCATGCGCTTGGCGGCGTGACCGGCATTGTATTTCAGGATCGTACCGCAGGTCGTGCCGCCACCGAGTTCGTGCGCCATGGCCAGATATTTCATGCCGTATTTGATATTCGTCTCCGGGTCGTAGAGCCCTTTCACCGATCCGCTATAACCGAGCATACGCGCCGTCGCCGGCTTGATCTGCATCAGGCCGACCTCGCCGGCGCTCCCGGTCGTGTTCGGCCGGTAGTTGCTCTCGACCTTGACGACGGCATGCGCCAACGACACCGGCACGCCGTAGCTTGCGGCATAGCGGGCGATGATCGCCGAATAGGATGCGGCCCCGGATACCGGCGCAGCGCTGGCGGTACGCGGGATCGAAGCCGTCGTGGTGGTGTCGATAACGACTTTGGTTCGGCCGGCCTTGCGCCTGCTGGCGGTTTTTTTCGCCCTGGCGACGGTCTTCCTGGCAGCCTTGCCGGCAGTGGCTTTCCCGGCGGACTTGCCCTTTGCCGCGGATGCCCGGGTTACCGTTGGCTTTACCGTCCGTTCGACCTTGACCGTCCGGCCTTCGTCCCTGCGAAACGCCATCGTTTCGCTATGAGCCGTGCTTACGGCAAAGTTCATCACTCCGGCAGCCAGCGCTGCCGCCAAAAAGGTCAACTTGTGCATGGAGTCCTATGGTTCTTGGCCCGTGGAACGCTCCACGCGGCGGTGCTCACGAGATGCCGAAGAAGGAGCCGTACGGCCGGCATCGGTTAATGGCACGCCTTTGCCTGCCCATTTGGCGCCAATGAAGGCAGGGCAAGTCACTTTAAATGACAGCTATGTAATTTAGCGGCTTCGAATGGTCGTCCAGCCGAGACTTGCGCTCGCCGAATCCAGCAGGCGCTCCAGCGTGCGCAGCGTCGAGCGGTCGCCGATGCCGTCGACGCGGCGCGGCCGGAAGTGCCGTTGAAAGGCTTCGACCACGATCTGCGTCTGCCGGTCGAAGGTGCCGGTGATTTCGACGCCATAGCCGTAGAGCGCCAGCATCGATTGCATCTCCTCGACGGAAGCCCCGGCATCGCCCGGCCCGAGTTCCGGCCCGCCCCGCATCGGCGAAGCCGCCACGAAATGGCCTATCCCATGCTCGGCAAGCCGCCGCCATGGGAACTTCTCGCCGGGGTCGATCTTGCGGCCGGGTGCGACATCGGAATGCGCCAGCACCCTTTCCGGCGCGATCGCGTGGCGGGAAGCGATACCACCGCACAAGGCGATGACGGCCTCGACCTGCCGCCCGGGAAAGTTCTTGTAGCCCAGCCCATGCCCCGGATTGACGATCTCGATGCCAATGGAACAGGAGTTGATGTCGGCGAGCCCCCGCCACGAGCTTTTTCCCGCATGCCAAGCCCGGTCGCTTTCTCGCACCATCTGCACGACCGCGCCGTCTTCGTGCACGAGGTAGTGCGAGGACACCTCGCTCGCCGGGTCACACAACCAGTTCTCGGCCGCCTTTCCCGTTTCCATCCCGGTGTAATGCAGCACGATCATGTCGGGCTTCAACCCGTCGCGCCTCGGCCCGAAATTGGGAGAAACCCGCACATCGCCCCCCGGATGGTCCGACAGGAAGCCGCTCATGCCCGCCTCATCCCCCGCTCGATGGTCTCATAGGCGGCGTTGATGGCGGCGACGCGGCTGGTGGCGATCTTGATGAATTCCTGCGGCAGGCCGCGCGCGATCAGCCGGTCGGGATGGTTGTCCTGCATCAGCTTGCGATACCGCCTGCGCACTTCCTCGAAGGGCTGTCCCCGCTCGACGCCGAGCACCGCATAGGGATCGGCAGCGCCCAGATCGACATGGCGGGCCAGGATGCTCTGGTAATGCTCCTCGTCGATGCTGAATATCGCGGCAATGCGATGCAGGAAGTCGGCCTCGCGCTCGTGGATCATGCCGTCGGCCTTGGCGATATGGAACAGGCCGTCGAGGATATCCTCCAGCATCATGCAGTTGGAGTGGCCGCTGCCGCACAGATTGGCCATCTGTCGGGCATAGGCCTCGAAGCCGGCCACATCCTGCTTGGCGAGGTCGAAAAGCCGCGCGACGTGGCGCGTTTCTTCCGGCGGAACCTCGAATATCTGCTGGAAGGCGCGCACCTCGTCCTGCGTGACGACGCCGTCGGCCTTGGCCATCTTGGCCGAAAGCGCGATCATCGCCACCGAAAAGGCGACGCGGCGACGCAGATCCGCATCGCCGGAAAATACCGTGCGGACAGCCTCTACGAGAGCGACCACCCCTGACGAAGCCGACGACGATATGCGCGCTATGAAGTCGCCAAGGCGGTCCCAAATCGACATGGTGCTTCTTAGATCGAACGGCGGGACGGGATCAAGGCGACAAGCCGCTCAATTACCCGTGCATCGGCAAGCGCGACATCGTTCCCAAACGAAAAAGGCCGGCGCTTGCCGGCCCTTTCCCACTCGTCTTTACAAAACTCGTTTTACTGAGCCGGTTGCGCCGGTGCCTGTTCGGGCTGCTGCATGGCGCCGCCGTCCGACGGAGCGGGCTGGATGCCCTGCGTGGTCGAATTGTCCGTGGCGGGCGGCGTGGCAGGCTGCTCGGTAGCCGGCGGCGTGGTGCTCTCGGTCGTGGTGTTATCGGTTCCGCTGTCGCTACAGGCGGCGACGCCGAGCAAGGCAAGCGCGGAAACCGAAGCAAGGATAAGTTTTTTCATCTCTCTCTCCTTCAACAACGTCCGTTCGGTAGCGGACGATCGAAGGGAAAATGCGGCCGCAACGGTTCCGTTTCGTCACATTGCGTTTCGCCCTGTAACACCATCGGCCGCGCCTTGCGTGCAACGCAGCATCGTCAACCGAAAATCAACCATGTTGCGCGATGACGGCAGGCACGCAATCATGCGGGAACATGCGTGGCGACCATCCGTGCTGGCGAGCGAGCAGAAGATGGGCCGAACCGGTCGGGGGAACAAGAATGCGCCGTGTCGCGGCCCTCATCATGCTGGCGCTCCTCGGTGCCTGTTCGACGGTAGACGATCTCGCTCCCCTTTCCCCGGGCAAGTCGGCTGCTACCGGACGCGCGCCGCGCTTTGCCGATTCCAAGCCGCACGAATGGGATTCCGGCGCGCCCTGGAACTATTCGGTCCACGGCACCGACGTGTCGAAATACCAGCGCACGATCGACTGGCCAGCGGCGAGGGCCAGCGGCATCTCCTTCGCCTTCATCAAGGCGACGGAGGGCGGCGACCGCGTCGACGATTATTTTTCCGAGCACTGGCGGCACACGAAAGCCGCCGGAATCCCGCGCGCGGCCTATCATTTCTACTATTTCTGCCGGCCTGCGGCCGAGCAGGCGCGCTGGTTCATCCAGAACGTCCCGAACGACCCGTCTGCGATGCCGCCGGTACTCGACATGGAATGGAACCCGTCCTCGCCGACCTGCAAGCTGCGCCCGCCACCGGAAACGGTGCGCAGCGAAATGACGATCTTCCTGGACATCATCGAGCGGCATTACGGCAAGAAGCCGATCATCTACACCTCGATCGATTTCTTCGACGACAACAACCTCGTGACCTATCGCGGCTATCCCTACTGGCTGCGCTCGGTCGCCGGGCATCCGCGCCAGAAATACGGCAGCCACCCCTTCACCTTCTGGCAGTACACCGGCACCGGCATCGTTCCGGGCGTGACGGGCGACGCCGACATCAACGTCTTCAACGGCAGCGACGCCGCCTGGCGCAAGTGGTTGCGGCAGAACACCCGTTGACACGCACCGCATAGCCTGCTTTTCGGAACGCAGCTTGCGTGCAGGCATGCGGACTTCCGGAGAATGACGATGCGGCTGCGCTCCACAATGCTGGCGGTTTTTTTTCTTTCTGCGGCAGCCATGCCCGCGCTGGCCCAGTCATGCGGCGGCGATTTCCAGGCGTGGAAGGAAGGCGTTTCGGCCGAAGCGACGGCAGCCGGCATCGGCGAAGCCGGGCACAAGGCGCTCGCCGCCGCCACCATCGACGAAAAGGTGCTGGCGCGCGACCGCCGGCAAGGCGTGTTCACGCAGACCTTCATCCAGTTTTCCGGCCGCATGATCTCGGATTATCGGCTCAAGCAAGGGGCGGCCAACCTCAAGAAATATGCGGACGTCTTTGCCCGCGCCAACCAGGAATTCGGCGTGCAGGGGCCGGTCATTGCCGCTTTCTGGGCGCTGGAAACCGATTTCGGCGCCGTTCAGGGCGATTTCCATACGCTGAACGCGCTGGTCACGCTCGCCCATGACTGCCGCCGTCCGGACCTGTTCCGCCAGCAGTTGATCCCGCTGCTCAAGCTGATCGACAAGGGCGTGGTGCCGGCCGATGTCACCGGCGCCTGGGCCGGCGAGATCGGCCAGACGCAGATCCTGCCCAGCGACTACCTCAACGAAGGCATCGACGGCGACGGCGACGGCCGCATCGACCTGCGCGGCAGCGCGCCCGACGCGATCATGACCACGGCGAAGAAGTTGCAGGTGAAAGGCTGGAAGCGCGACCAGCCCTGGATCGAAGAGGTCCGCGTGCCCGAGGCCCTGCCCTGGGACCAGACCGGACGCATCAACAAGCTGCCGGTGTCGCAGTGGGCCGAATGGGGCGTCACCAACCGGAACGGCTCGGCGCTGGCCGACAACGGCCTCAGCGCCGGCCTGATGCTGCCGATGGGCCGCAAGGGGCCAGCTTTCCTGACCTATGACAATTTCGACATCTACATCGAGTGGAATCAGTCGATCACCTATGCGCTGACCGCCGCCAATCTCGCGGCCCGCCTCGCCGGCGCGCCCGCCTACGACCCGCGCGACCCCGAAAGCGGCCTCGACCAGGACCAGATGAAGGCGTTGCAGGCAAAGCTCGAGGCCAAAGGCTACGACGTCGGCAGCGTCGACGGTATTCTGGGCACCAACACGCGCGAAGCCGTGCGCAAGGAGCAGATCAGGCTTGGAATGGCGGTGGACGGCTGGCCGACACCGGAGCTGCTGGGAAGGTTATAAAGAAAGGCAACAAGGCACAGCAGGACGGTAACGACCGCGAACCTTACTCCACCTGCTCCCTCAGTCCGCCATCGTCTCAAGGCTGGCGAACCCCTGCGGTGTGTCGCCCTCGTCGAACGGCGTAGTCACCTCGACAAAAGTATCGGGATAAAAGCCGTTGAAGCGGGTCCGCAGCGACAGCGAATAGGCGCCGATATGGCCGATCTCGATCCAGTCGCCGGTATCGACCGTCTCCGGCAGCCAGAACGGCCGCGACAGGATATCGACGGAATCGCAGGTCGCCCCGCACACCTTGAACGGCACGATGTTCTTTTCCGCCCCGTTGCGCGAACGGATGGCGGGATCGGGAATGAAGCGCGCCGGCAGCGTGATCTTGCCGGTCCATGAATCCGACAGCGAGGCCCAGATGCCGTCGTTGATGTAGAGCCGCCTGCCCTTGCGCAACAGCACGCGCACGATCAGCGACAGGCAGCGCGCCACGATCACTCGGCCGGGCTCAGCCACCAGTGGTATCCGGTCGAACTGGTACTCCTTGAGGTCGCCCGAAAGCCGCGACATGATCTGCCCAAGCGACGGCATTTCGACCTGCCTGCGGTTGGGGTCGTGGCCGTACTCGGCCGGGAATCCGCCGCCGACATCGAGCGCGGCGATGTCGAAGCTCAGCCGGTTGCGCACCCAGTCGGTCGAGGCCAGAGCACGCTCATAGGTGTCGGGGTCCTCGATCTGGCTGCCGACATGGAAGCACAGCCCGACATGATAGCCTCCGCGGTGAAGCCGTTCTCCGAGTTCCACCGCATAGGCCGGCCCGGCGCCGAACTTCTTCGACAGTTCATAGGCGGCGTGGCCCTTGGTCTGGATGCGCACGAACACGGTAAGCGAGCCGGGATCGATGTCGAGCGCGCGCACGATGCGCGTCAGTTTGGTGATCTCGTCCTCATGGTCGACGGCGATCACGCGGATACCGTATCTTTCCAGCGCAAGCCTGATGTCCGCCTGCGCCTTGACAGGGTGCATGTAGAGCATTTCGGCATCCGCCGAGACCGAGCGCACGGCGGAAAATTCGCCCGGCGAGGCCACGTCGAAGGCCTTCACGCCCGCCTCGACCAGTGTCTTCAGCACCAGAGGCTCGCCATTGGTCTTGACGGCATAAGCGGTCTTGCCCGGAAACATGTCCATGAACTGGCACGCGTCCGCCTTCAGCACCTGCGGGCGGAAGCAATAGACCGGATCGTCCGGCCGTAACGCCAGCGCCGCCTCTCGGGCATTCTCAAATCGCTGCATGAATGAACCCCACGCTCCGACTCGGGCAAGGATCGGTGGAGCAAGCCTACTGCATGTCTCCCAAAAGTGGGAACCGGTTTTGGGACAAAGACATGCATGAAATCAAAGAGCTGAAGCGCGTGGCGAATCTGAAAGATGGCGACGCGCTTCAGAACATGTCCCGCGAAAGGAGGACCCCCCGTTTCAAATGACGTAACCCTGCATCGGATTCGTCTCATCCGCATGACATAGGGCCTGCCCGGGCCAGATCGGGCGATCACGCGCGCGGATTTGGCCACAATTTGTTCACAGCCGTTAAGCTGGCATTTGATGAATAATTTCAAAGCCTAGTAGTGCAAGGGAGGTCGGAAATTCCACAATGCCGTCGCAATGCAGCACATTTTCCCCTTGCCTGTGACCGAAATGCTCCTAGACTCTGCCCGTAGCTCTTTTAGAGGAGGCTATACATGGGACTGACAAGGCCGATCAACGCATTGATGATTTGTGCTGCGTTCGCGGTTGTAGGCGCCCTCATCATGGGCGTCTTCCCCTAAGCGGCAGCAGCGGGCGTGACCCGCACTGGGAAGTCCAACGAATTGAAAAGGCCGGTTCTTCCGGCCTTTTCTTTTTGGCCGCACCGTCAGGCGGCGGCCGAGCCCTCGAGGGCCGGCTGAGAACGGATGCCGATCATGTGGCAGATGGCGACGACGAGGTCGGCGCGGTTCATCGTATAGAAGTGGAAATCGCCGACGCCGCGCTCGATCAGGTCCAGTACCTGCTCGGCCGCGACCGCGCTGGCGACCAGCGCGTGCGTCTGCGGGTCGTTTTCCAGTCCCTCGAAGCGCTCGGCCAGCCACGCCGGCACATGCGCGCCGGCACGCGCCGAAAAATTGGCGATCTGCCGGAAACTGTGCACCGGCTGGATGCCCGGCACGATCGGGATATAGATGCCGGCCCGGCGCACCCGCTCGACATAGCGCTCATAGACGTCGTTATCGAAGAAGAACTGGGTGACGGCGCGGCTCGCCCCGTTGTCCACCTTGCGCTTCAGCATCTCGATGTCGGTGGCGAAGTCCGGGCTTTGCGGATGCTTTTCCGGGTAGGCGGCGACAGTAATGTCGAAATCACCGATGGCCTTCAGGCCGCCGACCAGATCGGCACCGTTCTCGTAGCCGCCCGGATGCGGATGATAGGCCCCGCCGACGCCGGAAGCGGGGTCGCCGCGCAACGCGACGAACCGGCGGATGCCGATCGCCTGATATTCGCGGATCACCGCGTCGATTTCCGCGCGCGTCGCTCCGACGCAGGTAAGATGCGCCGCCGCCGGAATGCCGGTTTCGCTCAAAATGCGCTGGACGGTGCGGGCGGTGCGCTCGCGCGTCGAGCCGCCGGCGCCATAGGTGACCGACACGAAGCGCGGCTTCAGCGGTTCCAGCCGCGTGACTGTGTCCCACAGCCTCGCCGCCATCTCGTCGGTCTTGGGCGGAAAGAACTCGAACGAAACCCTGATCCTGTCGCCGATGTCGGGGCGGCGGGAGAAACGGAACTGGTTCATCAGGCGACTTCCCCTACCGGGCGCGAAAGCGCCGATTGTGTTTCATCTACCGGATCGGCCACCAGCAGGCGGCGATCACGGCCGAGCCACAGCTTTACCGTCAGGCCGGCTTCGGCATCGCCGCGCGGCTCGAACTGCCGGCTCACCTCCAGGTCGAGGCCGGCTTGCGAGAACCACTCGGCAATCTGCCGGTCGGAGAAGCCGAGGCGAAGATGCGCGTGCTCCTCGCGCAGGAATTCCAGCGCATGCGGCGCGAAATCGACGATGACCAGACGGCCGGACGGCCGCAGCAGCTTCGCCGCCTCGCGCACGGCGCGGCCGGGATCGTCCAGATAGTGCAGCACCTGGTGGATGGTGACGAGATCGTAGGCGTCGCGCTCCACCGGCGGCGAAAAGATGTCGCCCTGGCGCACCTGTGCATTGGCGATGCCGGCCTTGTCGAGATTGGCGCGCGCCACGCTCAGCATCTCACGCGACATGTCAATGCCGACGCCGCGCCGGTAGAGCGACGCGAAGATTTCCAGGAGCCGCCCGGTGCCCGTGCCGAGGTCGAGCATGGCTTGAAACGGCCGCTTGCCGACGATATCGAGCAGCGCGGCTTCGACGGCGCCGTCCGGCGCATGCAGGAGCCGTATCTGATCCCAGCTTGCGGCATTGCGCGAAAAGTATGCGGCGGCACTCTCCTGCCGCCGGCTCTTGACCGCCGCGAGCCGCTCGAAATCACGCTCCACCTGCGGGTCGGCCGCACGGATGCCCGAGACCAGACCGAGCACGAAATCACGTGCGGTATCGGCATCGGAAAGCCGGAAGAACGCCCACGAGCCTTCCTGGTAGCGGCCGATCAGCCCCGCTTCCAACAGCAGTTTCAGGTGGCGCGAGACGCGAGGCTGCGACTGCCCCAGAATCTCGGTCAGGTCCGAGACGGTGAGGTCGCCGCGCGCGAGGAGCAGGAGAATGCGAAGCCGGCTGGATTCGGCTGCCGCCTTCAAGGTATCTACCATGGTGTCGAGCGGAACGTGCATTGCTTTTCTCAATTAGATATAAAGATATGTTTATGTCATATTTCGAGACAAGGCAAGCCCGAGGTCGCTTTCAAACGCGAAAATGGCGCAGCCGTTTCAAAGGCGGGAAGATGGGCGAGATACGCGAGGGCGAAGAACTTCTGAAAATCGACCCGGCGACATTGCCGGGCGACGGCCATGTCGTGTTCATCGGCCGCATCCGCTCGTCCTGGCGCTCGCGCGAAACCTGCCCGAAGAACGTGCGCGCCGCCCGCGAAGCCGGCCAGGCCGCCACGCTCGTCGTCGACGAACCCTATCGCCGCGGCCTTGCCGGGCTGGAACGCGCCAGCCACGTCGTCCTGCTTTCGTGGCTCGACCGGTCGGCGCGGAATCTGATCGTGCAGAAACCGCGCCATGCCGTTGAACCGTCAGGCACTTTCGCCCTGCGCTCGCCGGTGCGGCCCAATCCGATCGGGCTGCATGTCGTCAAGCTGCTGTCGCTCGACATCGGCAGCGGCCACCTCGAACTCGAGGCCATCGACCTGATCGACGGCACGCCGATCCTCGACATCAAGCCGTATTTCGCCTCGGTGGACGCTGTGCCCGGCGCGACCATTGCCGAGCGGAGCGGCCGGTGAGCCCACGCACCGGCCGGCAGCGCGCCATCGCCAGGGCGCTGACGGCGCTCTTGCCGATGGCGCCCTATGCCGACATGGAGAAAATCCGGGCGGAGGCCGGCGCGGTCCACATGAAGACGCTGCCGCCGACCATCGCCGTGTGGCTCGCCACCATCGCCCATGTGCGCCACGCCCATACCGACTACGAAAAGCTGCTCGGCGAAGGCTACGACCGCGATTCGGCCCGCTTCTTCGTCATCGGCGCGATCAACGACGTGCTCACCCGCTGGCGCGCCACCAGCCTGCTGGAAGAGGACGACGAGGAAGCGTGAGCCCTACAGGACCTTGAGCAGCGCGCCGCCGATCGAGTAGCCGGCCCCGAAGGCGCACAACAGGCCGTAGTCGCCGGCCCTCATGTCGGCGTGGTTTTCCGACAGCGCCACGATCGACCCGGCGCCCGCCGTATTGCCCAGCCGGTCGAGCACCATCGGCGCGCGGTCGTGGTCGACGTCGTGGCCGAAGGCGAGCCGCAGGATCATCGCGTTCATGCGCGCGTTGGCCTGGTGCAGCCAGAATCGCCTTATGCCTTCCGGCGTCAGCCCATGCTCGGCCAGGAATTCGACGATGAACTTGTGGCCGGCGACGGTGACTTCCTTGAACACCTTGTTGCCGACCTGATGGATCATGTTGCCTTCGAGGCTGATCTGGTAAGGATCCTCCTCTGCAGTGCGCGTCAGGTAGCCGAGATTGGTGCGGATATTGTTGGACAACTGCGTCCACAGCCGCGTGTCCAGCACCTCGAGCCGCCCCGGGCGCACGGATCCCTTGGCCATGCCCTCGACCACGATCGACACGGAAGCGTCGCCGAAGATGAAATGCGTCTGGCGGTCGCGGAAATTGAGATGCCCGGTGATGATCTCCGGCGTCGTTACCAGCACGCGCCGGTGCGTGCCGGCGCGCACCAGGCCCACCGCGACATGCAAGGCCGCCACCGCCGAGGAGCAGCCGAGGCCCATGTCGAAGGCGGCGCCGCGCGTCCCCAGCGCCTGCTGCATCTCGATGGCGATTGCCGGATACGGCCGCTGCAGATGCGAGGACGAGCAGATCACGAGGTCGACGTCGGCGGCCTCGACTCCGGCCTGCGCCAGCGCCTTGCGGGCCGAGGCGATACCGAATTCGGCCTGAATCGACAGCGCTTCGTCGGGGCGTGCCGGGATACGCGGCGCCATCCGCGTGGGGTCGAGGATGCCGTTGCGCTCCACCACGTGCCGGCTGCGGATGCCCGACGCGTGTTCGATGAAGGCGCTGTCCGACCTTGGCAGCGGTTCCTGCCCGGCGGCGATGCGGCGCGGGTTTTCCGTATCGACCCATGCATTGAAGCATTCCACCAACTCGTCGTTGGAGATCGATGCTTCAGGGATTTCTACGCCGAGGCCGCTGATGATGACGCGATGCATGGTTTGGCTCCGCCTGTACGCCGCACTTTCGATGAGAAGCCCCTGCCGCTCCACGCAAACGATGCGCCCTCTCGCCTTACGCCAAGTTTAGGCCGAGCGCGACCGTTTCCTGCCCGAAAGCATCACCTGCTCTGCCCACGGCGAAAGTTTCACCCCTTCACTTGCGCCACGATGAACAGCCGCGGAAAGCGCAGCAACACCTTGCCCGTCACCGTTCGCGGGTAAGCCTCGGTGATCTTTTCCAGATAGCGTTCAAGGAACGGCCCCTGCTCCGCCTCGTCGAGGCGGTCGAGAAACCGCTTCAGTCCGGTCGACTTCAGCCATTCGACGATGGCCGCCGCATTGGCCAGCGGGTGATGGTAGAAGGTGTGCCAGATATCGAGCCGCGCGCAATGCGGGGCAAGGAGGTCGTAGTAGGCGGCGACCGGCGGCAGCGGTTCGCGCCCTGCCCCGGCCAGCTTCGCCGCAAACGGCATCTCCTGCGCCGCCTCGCGCATGAGCCGGTGCGACGGTTCGCCGAGATTGTCGGGCATCTGTACGGCGAGCGCCCCACCCGGCGCGAGGCAGCCGATCAGCCGCCGCAGCACCTGCGGGTGATCGGGCAGCCACTGGAACACGGCGTTGGCGAAAATGACGTCCACCGGCTCCGCCGGCGCCCAGGTCGCGGCATCGCTAAGCGCGAAGGAAACGCCAGGCAGGCGCGCCTTCGCCTTCGAGATCATGTCAGGCGAACTGTCGAAGCCGCTGACGGCGGCCAACGGCCAGCGCTCGGCCAGCAGTTCGGTCGAATTGCCCGGCCCGCAGCCGATATCGACCACGCGCTTCGGATCGGCCACCGGCACCTGCGCCAGCAAGTCGCGCGCCGGCCGCGTCCGCTCCTCTTCGAATTTGAGATATTGGGCAGCGGACCAGTCGGCCATTTTCTTGCTCTCCCCCTTACCGCGTCAGGCGCTTGTAGGTCATGCGGTGCGGGGTGAGCGCGTCGGGGCCAAGGCGACGCACCTTGTCCTTCTCGTAGTCCTCGAAGTTGCCCTCGAACCATTCGACATGGCTGTCGCCCTCGAAGGCGAGGATGTGCGTCGCCAGCCGGTCGAGGAACATGCGGTCGTGGGAGATGATGACGGCGCAGCCGGCGTAGCTTTCCAACGCGTCTTCAAGCGCCGCCAGCGTCTCGGTGTCGAGGTCGTTGGTCGGCTCGTCGAGCAGGAGCACGTTGCCGCCGGTCCTCAGCATCTTGGCCAGGTGCACGCGATTGCGCTGGCCGCCGGACAGGTTGCCGACCTTCTGCTGCTGGTCACCGCCACGGAAGTTGAACGACGAGCAGTAGGCGCGCGTATTGGCGTCGAACTTGCCGAGCTTCACGACCTCCGCGCCGCCGGAAATTTCTTCCCACACGGTCTTGTTGGGGTCGAGTGCGTCGCGGCTCTGGTCGACATAGCCGAGCTTGACCGTCTCGCCGACACGGATCGTGCCGGCGTCCGGCTTCTCCTGCCCGGTGATCATCTTGAACAGCGTCGTCTTGCCGGCACCGTTGGGGCCGATGATGCCGACGATGCCGCCGGGCGGCAGCTTGAAGGAAAGGTCTTCGATCAGGAGTTCGTCGCCAAAGCCCTTCGACAGGCCTTCAACCTCGATCACCACATTGCCGAGCCGCTCGCCATGCGGGATGACGATCTGCGTATCGGACGGGCGGCGGCTGTTGGCCGTCTCCAGAAGTTCCTCGAACGCCTTGATACGCGCCTTGGACTTGGTCTGGCGGGCCTTGGGGCTGGAGGCGATCCACTCGCGCTCGCGCGAAATCGCCCGTTGGCGCGCGTCGTCCTCGCGGCCTTCCTGCTTGAGCCGCTTGGCCTTGGCTTCCAGATAGGCGGTATAGTTGCCCTCGTAGGGGATACCGCGGCCGCGGTCGAGCTCGAGAATCCAGCCGGTGACGTTGTCGAGGAAATAACGGTCGTGGGTGATGAGCAGCACCGAGCCCTTGTAGGCGCGCAGGTGCTTTTCCAGCCACGACGTCGTCTCGGCGTCGAGGTGGTTGGTCGGCTCGTCGAGCAGCAGAAGGTCCGGTTCTTCCAGGAGAAGCCGGCACAGCGCCACGCGGCGGCGCTCGCCGCCCGACAGGCTGGTCACGCCGGAATCCTTGGGCGGGCATGCCAGCGCATCCATCGCCATCTCGACCTGCTGTTCGAGGTCCCACAGGTTCAGGCGGTCCATCTCGTCCTGCAGCCGCGCCGACTCTTCCGCCGTCTCGTCGGAATAGTTCATCATCAGTTCGTTGTAGCGCTCGATGATGGCCGTCTTCTTCTTTACGCCGTCCATGACGTTCTCGAAAACGGTCTTGTCCGGGTCGAGCTGCGGCTCCTGCGCCAGGTAGCCGACGGTCGCGCCCTCGGCGAGCCAGGCTTCGCCGGTATATTCCTTGTCGAGCCCCGCCATGATCTTCAGGATCGTCGACTTGCCGGCGCCGTTGGGGCCGAGAATGCCGATCTTGGCGTCCGGGTAGAAGGAAAGGTGAACGTTTTCGAGCACCTTCTTGGTGCCGTAGGCCTTGTTCAGGCCGGCCATGTGATAGATGAACTGGCGTGCCACGCGCGCGCTCCTTAGGTAGAACTGACCGAAGTCGAATTGAATGGAGGTTGGCCGCTATGTAGGCGATAGGACCGCAAACGGCAATCGGTTTCGACCGCTGGGCGTCGCCGCGCGTCACTCGCCCGATAAGGGCCGATTAACGTTTCTTTGGCAGAAATGGCGAGCCATGAAACGCCTGTGGGCGGCACCGCCACCTCTGGAGCCCGGCTTGCATAACGTCCTGCTGCTTCTTGCCGAAGCATGTCTGTATTTCGGCGTCATGGCCGTCTTCTTCCATCTGCGGGACCGCATCGGGCTCGGCGTGTTCATCTGCGCGCTCGGCGCCATGCATTTCCTCGAGACGTATCTGGCCAGCGTCTTCTACGTCACGCTCCCGTTCGGGATCGTCTCGCCCGGCTCGTCGGTACTGTTTTCCGGCAAGCTCGCCATGCTTCTCCTGCTTTACATCAAGGAGGACGCCGCGAAGGTACGCCAGCCGATCTACGGCCTGCTGCTCGGCAACGCCCTGATGATCGGCCTCGTCGTCGTCCTCACGCAACACGAGATCGCGCCTCTGCCCAACGGCCAGAGGCCCGACATCGCTTTCATCGACCAGATGGGTTGGCTCATGGTGTGGGGAACCTCGTTGCTGTTCCTCGACGCCATCCTGATGATCCTGTTCTATGAACGGCTGGGCCGCTATCTGCGCGGCAAGCCGTTCCTGCGCATCCTGACGGCGCTGTCCTGCGTGCTGACATTCGACCAGGCGGGCTTTTTCGCGGCCCTGCATTTCGTCTCCGACGCACCCGGCGAAGTATTTCTCGGAGGGTGGATTGCCAAAATGGGCGCGGCGCTGATCTACAGCGCGATGCTTTGCGTCTATCTGCGCTGGTTCGAGCGCAACGAGGCGGACATGCCGCGCGGGCTGGCCGACGTCTTCCAGATCCTGACCTACCGGGAGCGCTACGAAGCGCTGGCGGAGCACATCGGACGCGACGGCCTCACCGGCCTGCTGCATCGCGGCCGGTTCGAAACGGACGGCCAGCACCAGATCAGGACGACGCTGCATGACGGAAAGCCATTGAGCCTGCTGCTTCTCGACGTCGACCACTTCAAGTCGGTCAACGACCGGTTCGGTCACGCCGAGGGCGACCGCGTGCTGAAATCGGTCGCCACCCTGCTCCAGCAGGCGACCGGGCACGAAGGCATAGTCTACCGCATCGGCGGCGAGGAATTCGCCATCCTGTGCCCGCATCCTCATGCCGTCGCGCGCCTCCTCGGCGAAAACATCCGTGCCGCCATCAAGGCCTCACTGAGCAGCGAAGCCTTTGAAATCACCATAAGCGCGGGCCTCGCCACCGCTTCAGACGAAACGCCCGACCTCGACGCGCTCTTCGCGCTGGCCGACCAGCGCCTCTATCTCGCCAAGGCCAGCGGGCGCGACCGGGTGGTGGGCGTCACCCAGGACGAAGAGGTCGACCCCCTTGATTCCCGGGAAAGCTCGCGCTTCACATAGAGAGTGAGCGATAGCGCACGGCCCGGAAACATTGCATGCCGTTCGAACGTCAGATGAAGCTCGGCTCGCCGACCGGCGCGCTCATCAACCTCTACGTCAAGCCGGCGAAGGCGAGCAGTCGGGCCGTGGTGCAGGTCAACCATGGCCTTGCCGAGCATGCGTTGCGCTACGCGCGCTTTGCCGACTTCCTGGCCGAACGCGGCTTCCACGTCTACGCGCACGACCATCGCGGCCACGGCTTCACAACGGCGCCCGATGCGCCGAGGGGGCGGTTCGCCGAGTGTGACGGCGACGAAAAAGTCGTCGCCGATGTCGCTGCCGTCCACGACCTGATCGCGCGCGAGCACCCTCGCCTGCCGGTGATCCTGTTCGGCCATTCGATGGGCGGGCTGATCGCGCTCAATTTCCTGCTGGAGCATTCCGCGCGCGCCCACGCCGCCGCCATCTGGAACGCCAACTTTTCCGCCGGTCTGGCGGGCCGCGCGGCGCTGGCGCTGCTGGCATGGGAACGTTTTCGCCTCGGCTCGGACGTGCCCTCGCGCCTGCTGCCGAAGCTGACGTTCCAGGCGTGGGGCAACGCGATACCCGACCACAAGACGCCGTTCGACTGGCTGTCGCGCGACGCGGCGGAGGTCGAAAAATATAGCGCCGACCCGCTTTGCGGTTTCGACGCCTCGGTGTCCCTGTGGCGCGACGTGTTCGGCTTCATTTTCGCCGGCGCCGACGACCGCAATTTTTCCCGTATCCGCCGCAACCTGCCGCTCCATCTGGCCGGCGGCGAAAAAGACCCGGCCACCGACAACGGCAAGGCCATCGCTCATCTGGCGCAGCGGATGCGACGGCTGGGCTTTTCGAATCTGGTTTCAAGGATTTACGCCGGAACCCGCCACGAAAGCCTGAACGAAGTGAATCGAAACATCATCATGGATGATTTCGCGACTTGGGCGGAGGCGGTGATCCGTTAGACCGCAGGTTACCCCCACCCCTAACCCCTCCCCGCAAGGGGGAGGGGACGGCCACGCCTTCTCCAAGAAACGCAGGTGACTCTGCCAGGGCGCTGCCAAATCCCCCTCCCCCTTGCGGGGAGGGGTTAGGGGTGGGGGTAACCGCCGCCGCCGGCGCCCGCGCTGGCCCAGCGCAAGGGCCGTGACATCGGCACGCCGGGTTGCTAGAGCCATTGGGCTTGCTTTCACCTGTTGCCCCGGTGTCCCATGGCCAATGCTCCACTGAAAGGCGTTCGCGTCATCGAACTCGCCCGTATCCTCGCCGGGCCGTGGGCGGGACAGTTGCTGGCCGATCTTGGCGCCGACGTGATCAAGGTCGAGAGCCCCGAGGGCGACGATACCCGCAAATGGGGACCGCCCTTCGTCACCGGCCATGACGGCGAAAACCTCTCGGCCGCCTACTACCATGCCTGCAACCGCGGCAAGCGCTCCGTCGTCGTCGACTTTTCGACGCCGGAGGGTGCGCAAACCGTGCGGAAACTGGCGGCCACGGCCGACGTCCTCATCGAGAATTTCAAGCTCGGCGGCCTGAAGAAATACAGTCTCGACTACGAGAGCCTGAAGGCGGTCAATCCGCGCCTGATCTATTGCTCGATCACCGGCTTCGGGCAATCAGGGCCGTATGCGCCGCGCGCCGGCTACGATTTCATCGTCCAGGGCATGTCCGGCCTGATGTCGATCACCGGCCCGGCGGAAGGCGAGCCGCAGAAGGTCGGCGTCGCCGTCACCGACATCTTCACCGGCCTCTATTCGGTCGTCGCCATTCAGGCCGCCCTTCGCCACGCCGAAAAGACCGGCGAGGGCCAGCATATCGACATGGCGCTGTTCGATGCGCAGATGGCGGTGCTGGCCAATCAGAACCTCAACTATCTGGTGTCGGGAAAGGCGCCGACGCGCATGGGCAACGCCCACCCCAACATCGCGCCATACGAGGTGCTGCCGGTCAGGGACGGCCACTTCATCCTCGCCGTCGGCAATGACGGCCAGTTCCGAAAGTTCTGCGCGGTGATCGGCCGCGAACACCTCGCCGACGACCCCGCCTTCGCCACCAATTCGGCGCGCGTTGCCAACCGGGCGGCGCTGCGTGAAGCGATCCTGCCGCCGCTCGCCGCCCTCACCCGCGACGAGCTTTTGCCGCGTCTGGAGGCGGCGCATGTGCCGGCAAGCCCCATCAACGACATCGGCCAGGCCTTCGCCGACCCGCAGGCGGTCGCGCGCGGCATGCGCCTTGCCCTCGACGACGGCCACGGCAACGCCCTGCCGTCCGTGCGCTCGCCAATGCTGATGCCGGCAACGCCGCTCACCTACGACCGGCCCTCGCCGCGCCTTGGCGAGCATACCGAAGAAATTCTTGCCGAACTGGAGAAGGCCGCGAAATGAAAACGGGCGGAAAACTGATTGTCGAAGCGCTCGAGGCCAACGGCGTCGAACGCATTTTCTGCGTTCCGGGCGAAAGCTACCTCGCCGTGCTCGACGCTCTGCACGATTCGGCGATCCGCACCATCGTCTGCCGCCAGGAAGGCGGTGCTGCCATGATGGCCGATTGCGAAGGCCGGCTGACCGGCAAGCCCGGCATCTGCTTCGTCACCCGAGGCCCCGGCGCCACCAACGCTTCCGCCGGCATCCACATCGCCCGGCAAGATTCCATCCCGATGATCCTGTTCATCGGCCAGATCGCCGCGCACGCGAAACACCGCGAGGCGTTCCAGGAAGTCGACTACAAGGCCTTCTACGGCGACATCGCCAAATGGGTGGTGGAGATCGAGGACGCCGCCCGCATTCCCGAACTCGTTACCCGCGCCTTCGCCGTCGCCACCTCAGGCCGCCCCGGCCCGGTCGTCATCGCGCTGCCGGAAGACATGCTGACCGATGAGGTCGAAGCACCCGCTGCCCTGCCCTTCACCCCGGTCGAGACGCGGCCGGGCGAAGCCGAGTTGGACCGGCTCGAAGCCCTGCTCAAGGCTGCGAAGAAGCCCTTCGTCATCCTCGGCGGCACGCGCTGGGGCGAAGACGGCTTCGGAAACATGCAGAAGGTCGCCGAAAACTGGGCGCTGCCGGTCGGCGTCTCCTTCCGCCGCCAGATGCTGTTCGACCACCTGCATGAAAACTACGCCGGCGATGTCGGCATCGGCCTCAACCCGAAGCTCGCCGCCCGCGTCAAGGAGGCCGACCTGATCCTGCTCGTCGGCGGCCGTTTCGGCGAAATGCCGTCCTCCGACTACACGCTGATGAAAAGCCCCTACCCGGACCAGAAGCTGGTCCATGTCCACGCCGACGCCAACGAGCTCGGCCGCGTCTACCGGCCGACGCTGGCGATCAACGCCTCGCCCGCCGCCTTCGCAGAGGCGTTTTCGAAACGCGAGGGACCGGCCTCGCCCGGCTGGGCCGGTGAGACGAAACAGGCGCACGCCGACTATCTCGCGTGGTCGACGCCGCCGAAGACCGGCCCCGGCGCGGTGCATATGGGACCGATCGTGGAATATCTGGAGGGCGTGCTGCCGCAAGACGCCGTCATCTGCAACGGCGCCGGCAATTTCGCCACCTGGATGCACCGCTTCCACCGCTTCCGCCGCTACAACACGCAGGCGGCCCCCACCTCCGGCTCCATGGGCTACGGCCTGCCGGCGGGCGTCGGCGCGAAGAGCGTGTTTCCGGACCGCGAGGTGATCGTCTGGGCCGGCGACGGCGACTTCCTCATGCACGGCCAGGAGTTCTCGACCGCCGTGCAATACGACCTGCCGATCATCGTCGTGATCCTCAACAACGGTATCTACGGCACCATCCGCATGCACCAGGAGCGCGAATATCCCGGCCGCGTCTCCGGCACCATGCTGCGCAATCCCGACTTCACCGCCTATGCCCGCGCCTTCGGCGGCCACGGTGAGACGGTGGAAAAGACCGAGGATTTCGCCCCGGCCTTCGAGCGGGCGCGCGCCAGCGGCAAGCCGGCCATCATCGAGGTCAAGCTCGACCCCGAGGCGATCACGCCGACAAGAACGCTGACCGATATCCGCGAGAAGCGCTGACGTTCAGGCCTGCGCCAGCGCCTGCGCCAGATCGGCGATGAGGTCGTCCGGGTGTTCGACGCCGATCGATAACCGGATAGTCGAATCCAGCACGCCGATGCGCTCGCGCACCTCGATGGGCACGCCCGAATGCGTCATCGCCGCCGGGTGGCTCGCAAGCGACTCGGTGCCGCCGAGGCTGACCGCCAGCTTGAACACCTGCAAGGCGTTGAGGAAGGCAAACGCGGCCTTTTCACCACCCTCGATGTCGAACGAGAAGGTCGAGCCGGCGCCGCTGCACTGCGCCCGGAAGACGCGCCCGGCCGGCGTGTCGTCGCCGAGGAACGGCAGGTAGTGCACCTTGCGCACCTTGGCATGGTCGCGCAGGAACTCCGCCACCCGCTGCGCATTGGCGTCGGCGCGCTCCATGCGCAACGACAGCGTTTCCAGCGAGCGGCCGAGCATCCAGCACGAATGCGGGTCGAGTTGCGTGCCGATCGCACCGCGCAGGAGCTTGATCGGCCGCGTGGCCGCCTTCGACCCCATCACCGCGCCGGCGATCAGGTCGGAATGGCCGCCGACATATTTGGTCAGCGAATAGAGCGACAAATCCGCCCCCAGCCCGACCGGGCGCTGGAAGATCGGCCCGAGCAGCGTGTTGTCGCACATCACCACCGGGCGATGGCCTTGCGTTCGCCCGAGCTCGTCGGCGATGTCGCGCATCAGCGCGATGTCGATGACGCTGTTGATCGGGTTGGACGGCGTCTCCACCAGGATAATCGAAACCCGACCCTTGGCGGCAGCCTCCGCAGCCGCCTTGCGCACGGCCACGGCATCGACGCCGTCGGAAAACGCCACCGTGGCGATGCCGAAACCGGCGAGCGTGCGCGAAATCAGCGTCTCGGTGCCGCCATAGAGCGGCTGCGAATGCAGGATCACGTCGCCAGGCCGCGCATAGGCGAGAACCGCGGTCGTGATCGCCGACATGCCGGAGGAAAACAGGATGCAGCTTTCCGTTTCCTCGTAGACGGCCAGCCGGTCCTCGACGATCTCGCTGTTGGGATGGTTGAAGCGCGAATAGACCAGCCCCGCCCCCGTCCCGCTCGGCGGCTCCTTGCGCCCGGACGTATAGTCGAAGAAATCGCGCCCTTCCTCCGCCGTCTTGAACAGGAAGGTCGAGGTCAGGAACACCGGCGGCTTGACCGCCCCTTCCGACAGAAGCGGGTCATAGCCATAGCCCAGCATCATCGTTTCGGGGTGCAGCTTGTGATTGCCGATATGGGTCCGGGACGGCTTGGGCGCGGTCATGGCGAGTTCCTGTAAGGATATGAACCCGCGCAGCTTAGGCCTTTCAACGCAAGGCGTCCCGCAATTTGCGCCCTGAAAGCGGCGAATTCACGCAAACCGCAGACAGCACCTGAGGAAGTGCCCCCTCCCTACAAGGGGGAGGGGAACGATGCCGCCACCAAGCTGCGCGAGAACCGGTGATGAGATTCCCCTCCCCCTTGTGGGGAGGGGTTAGGGATGGGGGTATGACGCCCACGACCCCGGCAATCCGCCTGAGCGCCGTCCTAACAAGAAGGGGCGGTCACCCGCCCCTTCTCAAAGCACGTATCGGCTATCCGACGCCTACTGGATCGCCTTGTCGGTGATCTCGGTGGTGTAGGCGCCTTCCGGGGCCTTGCTGATGATCTTCTGGTCGAGCAGCGCCTTGGCGGTGCGCTCGTAGGTCACCGGGTCGAGCTTGCCGTTGCCGATCAGCTTGGCGACTTCGCCGACCATGCGCTTCTGGTGGTTCTCGTCCTGCCCGCCGGCTTCCATGACGGATTCCGCCGCTTCGTCCGGATGCTCGACGGCATAGTGCCAGCCCTTCATCGAAGCGCGCACGAAGCGCACCATCTTGTCCTGGAAGGCCGGGTCCTTGAGCTTGTCCTCCTGCACATAGAGGCCGTCCTCGAGCAGGTCGTTGCCGAGCGCGGTATAGTTGAAGACGATGAGGTCCTCCGGCTTGAAGCCGGCGTCGATCGCCTGCCAATACTCGTTGTAGGTCATCACCGAGATGCAGTCTGCCTGCTTCTGGATCAGCGGCTGCACGTCGAAGCTCTGCTTCAGCACGGTGACGCCGTCCGGCCCGCCTTCGGTCGGATAGCCCAGCTTGTGCATCCAGGCATAGAACGGATATTCGTTGCCGAAAAACCAGACGCCGAGCGTATGGCCCTTGAAGTCGGCTTCCGTCTTGACCGGACCGTCCTTCGGGCAGATCAGTTCGAGGCCCGATTTCGCATAGGGCTGGGCGATGTTGACGAGGTTGACGCCCTTGTCGCGCGCCGCCAGCGCCGCCGCCATCCAGGTGACGATGACATCGGCGCCGCCGCCGGCGATAACCTGCTCGGGCGCAATGTCCGGCCCGCCGTTCTTGATGTCGACGTCGAGGCCCTCCTCCTCATAGAACCCCTTGTCCTTGGCGACGAAATAGCCGGCGAACTGGCCCTGCGCCACCCACTTCAGCTGAAGCGTCACCTGGTCGGCCGCCCAGCTTTGAACGGCAGCCAGCGACATGGCGCCGGCAAGCATGGAAACAATCAGTCTTTTCATTGTTCTCCCACCTCTGAAGTTCGCCTAGCCACCACGGATAGACGGATGCCAAAACGTCACGGCCCTCTCGATCAGGGCGACCGCGCCATAGAAGACCGAACCGGCAACGGCTGCAACCGCGATTTCGGCCCACACCATGTCGATGTTCATGCGGCCGACCTCCGTCGAGATGCGGAAGCCCATGCCGACCACCGGCGTGCCGAAGAATTCGGCGACGATGGCGCCGATCAGCGCCAGCGTCGAGTTGATCTTGAGCGCGTTGAAGATGAACGGCATCGCCGCCGGCAACCGGAGCTTGAACAGCGACTGCCAGTAGCCAGAGGCATAGGTGCGCATCAGGTCGCGCTCCATGTGGCCGGCGGCCGTCAGCCCGACCACCGTGTTCACCAGCATCGGGAAGAAGGTCATGATGACCACGACCGCCGCCTTGGACTGCCAGTCGAAGCCGAACCACATCACCATGATGGGCGCCACGCCGATGATCGGCAGCGCCGCCGCCATGTTGCCGATGGGCAGCAGCCCGCGCCGCAGGAAGACGAAGCGGTCGGCCGCGATGGCCGCTACGAAGCCCGCGCCGCAGCCGATGACGTAGCCGGCCGCGACCGCCTTGAAGATGGTCTGCCTGACATCCATCGACAGCACATCGGCGGAGGTGGCGATGCGAGCGCCAATCGCACTCGGCGGCGGCAAAAGCAGGAAGGGAATGCCGGCGCCGCGCACGATCGCTTCCCACAGGATCAGGATCCACGCGCCGAAGATCACCGGGATGATCAGACTGAGAGCGATGGATTCGCCGCGGCCGGAACGCTTTATAGCCGAGAGCACCGTGGCGCAGCGCCAAGCCAAAAGCCATGCTCCGGCAAGGGTGAGATAGAAGGAGACGCCCGCATTGCCTTCGTGACCGGTAATGCCTTTCAAAAGCAGCCATGCCGCCCCATGCGCTCCGATGAACAGTAGCAGCGCCTGCGCGTACGGGCGCGCGGCAAGCAGCGGCGAAACCGCTGCGGCGGCCGCCACCAGCCCGAGCGCCGGCCATACATCGGAGGAGCCTTGCGCAGCCCCCGCTTCAAGGAAGGCGCCGACGACAGCGAGCACGAGCGCCGAGATTGCCTGCCAGGACCAGCCGCGCGCGATCATGCCGGCCTCCCGCCCATGGCGCGCCCGGTGATGCGCTCGGCGATGCCGACCAGCGCGACGAGGACGACGGCGACCAGCGAGCCGGCGACGAGTGCCGCCCAGATCTCGATGGTCTGGCTGTAATAGGAGCCGTTGAGCAGCTTGGCGCCGATGCCGGCCACCGCACCGGTCGGCAGTTCGGCAACGATGGCGCCGACCAGGCTCGCCGCCACCGCCACCTTCATGGAGGCGAACAGGAACGGCAGCGACGCCGGCACCCTGAGCTTCCAGAAGATTTGCGGCCGGCTGGCTTTATAGGTGTGCATGAGGTCGAGATGCATGAGTTCGGGCGAGCGCAGCCCCTTCACCATGCCGACCGCCACCGGGAAGAATGACAGGTAGGTGGATATCAGCGCCTTGGGGAACAGGCCGGTGATGCCGATGGCGGCGAACACCACCACCACCATCGGCGCGATGGCGAGGATGGGGATGGTCTGCGAGGTGATGATCCACGGCATCAGGCTGCGGTCGAGCGAGGCGAAATGCACGATGCCGACCGCGATCAGGATGCCGAGCAGCGCCCCGAAGGCGAAGCCGACGAAGGTCGAGGAAAGGGTGACCCACGAATGGTAGACGAGGCTGCGGTTGCTCCACGGCTTGACCTGGAACGTGGTCTTGAAGAAGTTCTGCGCCACCTGATGCGGGGCCGGCAGCGTCGGCTTCGGCTGCGACCAGGTCTTGACCAGGAACTCCGTATAGCTCGGCGTCTCGCCGGCGCGACGGTCGAGGTCGCGCTGGAACGGCCCGTTCAGCACCACGGCAAATGCGTACCAGGCGATGACCAGCAGCGCCAGAAGCGTGGTGACCGGGATGATCTTGTCGCGAAGGCGGTCCATGGTCAGGCGCTCCGCTGTCCCCCTCCCCCTTGTGGGGAGGGGTTAGGGATGGGGGTATGCCACCTGTCAAACGTCACCGCACCCTCAATCCTCATAGGAGTGCCCTGCCCTGAGGCCGTCGCGCACGCGGGCGGCGATGGCGAGGAATTCGGGCGTCTCGCGGATGTCAAGCGGGCGCTCGCGCGGCAGCGTCGATTCGATGATGTCGGTGACGCGGCCGGGGCGCGGCGACATCACCACGATGCGGGTCGACAGATACACCGCCTCCGGAATGGAGTGGGTGACGAAGCAGATCGTCTTGTTGGTGCGCGCCCACAACTTCAGCAGTTGCTCGTTGAGATGGTCGCGTACGATCTCGTCCAGCGCCCCGAACGGTTCGTCCATCAGCAACAGATCGGCGTCGAAGGCGAGCGCACGCGCGATGGAGGCGCGCTGCTGCATGCCGCCGGAAAGCTGCCACGGGTACTTCTTCTCGAAGCCCGACAGGTTGACCAGTTCCAGCGTCCGCCGGATGCGCTCGCCCTGTTCGGCCCGCGCCACGCCCATGACTTCGAGCGGCAGCGCCACATTGCGCTCGATGGTGCGCCACGGCAGCAGCGCCGAGGCCTGGAAGACGTAGCCATAGGCTCTGCTTTCGCGCGCCTGCTCCGCACTCATGCCGTTGATGGAGATGGCCCCGGAAGTGGGCTTTTCGAGATCGGCGATGACACGCAGAAGCGTGGTCTTGCCACAACCGGAAGGGCCGATGAAGGAAACGAATTCGCCCTTGCCGATGGTGAGGTCGACACCGGAGAGTGCCTGCACCGGGCCGTCCGCCGTATGGAATGTCAGGCCAAGTGCCTTTGCCTCGACAACGGTTTCCTGTGCTGGCTTCAAGCTGGCTCTTTCTTCAAGCGTCAAGGTGAGGCCCGGCATCAAACGCCAGTAGCCGGAATGCCGGTACGTTCCACCTTACGGGGCGCAGAGATTTCCTTCCACGTCGAAAGCGCCCTGTTCACAGCTCCATTCGGCTCGCGCGGCACGAACTCGCCATGGCCGGCCTCGGCCCGTACGTCCGCCTCCTCGACGGCAAGGTCGCCGCGCGTGAACACGAAGCGCGGCAGGCCGGTCAGTTCCATGCCCTCGAACACGTTGTAGTCGATCACCGACTGCTGGCTCTTGGCCGAAATGGTCTTCTTGCGCTTCGGGTCCCACACCACGATGTCGGCGTCCGCGCCTTCGACGATCGCGCCCTTTTTCGGATACATATTGAGAATCTTGGCGATGTTGCTGGAGGTGACCGCGACGAACTCGTTCATGGTCAGGCGGCCCGTGTTGACCCCCTTGGTCCACAGCACCTGCATGCGATCCTCGAGCCCGCCGGTGCCGTTGGGAATCTTGGTGAAATCGCCGACGCCGACGCGCTTTTGCGCGGTGGTGAAGGCACAGTGGTCGGTCGCCACCACCTGCAACGAACCGGCCTGCAAGCCCGCCCACAGCGAATCCTGATGCAGCTTGTTGCGGAAGGGCGGGCTCATCACCCGGCGCGCGGCGTGGTCCCAGTCCTTGTCGAAATACTCGCTGTCGTCCAGCGTCAGGTGCTGGATCAGCGGCTCGCCATAGACGCGCATGCCCTTCTGGCGCGCGCGGCGGATCGCCTCGTGGCTCTGCTCGCACGACGTATGCACGACGTAAAGCGGCACGCCCGCCATGTCGGCGATCATGATGGCGCGGTTGGTCGCCTCGCCCTCCACTTCGGGCGGGCGCGAAAAGGCGTGGCCCTCGGGGCCGTTGTTGCCCTCAGCCAAAAGCCTTTGCGACAGGGCCGCGACCACGTCACCGTTTTCGGCATGCACCAGCGGCAGCGCGCCGAGCGCTGCACAGCGCTGGAACGACGAGAACATCTCGTCGTCATCCACCATCAGCGCGCCTTTGTAGGCCATGAAGTGCTTGAAGGTGTTGATGCCCTTGTCGACGACCTCGGCCATCTCGTCGAACACCTGCTTGCCCCACCAGGTGATCGCCATGTGGAAGGAAAAGTCGCACGAGGCTTTCGTAGTCTTGTTGTCCCACATCTTCAGCGCGTCGAGCAGCGACTGCTGCGGCGCCGGCAGGCAGAAATCCACCACCATGGTGGTGCCGCCGGCAAGGGCGGCGCGCGTACCGCTCTCGAAGTCGTCGGCCGAATAGGTGCCCATGAACGGCATTTCGAGATGCGTGTGCGGGTCGATGCCGCCCGGCATCACATAGCAGCCGGTGGCGTCGAACTCGTGATCGCCGTGCAGGTCCGAACCGATGGCGACGATCTTGCCGTGCTGGAACAGGACGTCCGCCTTGTAGGTGCGGTCGGCCGTGACGACGGTGCCGTTCTTGATCACTCTGGTCATATGACGTTCCCTTGTTTCATTCGCGCTTCTTGTGAGCAGCGTTCGATAACGGATTCAGTTCACTCCACGATTTCTGCCGTCTCCACCACGGCATGGAACAAGACGTCGGCGCCGGCGGCGGCCCATTCCCTGGAAATATCCTCCGCCTCGTTGTGCGAAAGCCCGCCGACGCACGGGCACATCACCATGGTCGCGGGCGCCACCTTGGCGGCCCAGCAGGCGTCGTGCCCAGCCCCGGAGATGAGGTTCATATGGCTGTAGCCGAGGTCCTCGGCCGCCTTGCGCACGCGCCCCACCAGCACCGGATCGAACGTCACCGGGTCGAAATGGCCGACCACCTCGATCGAGCATCCGACACCGAGTTCCTCGCAGATCGGCACGGCCTCCTTCTCGACCCGCGCCCGCATGGCGTCGAGCTTCGCCCGGTCGGGCGAGCGCACGTCGACCGTGAACACCACCGTGCCCGGCAGCACGTTGCGCGAATTGGGCGAGAATTTCATTTGGCCGACGCCGCCGACAGCGCCCGGCTGATTATCCATCGCCACCTTCTGCACCATCTCGAAGATGCAGGCCATGGCGAGCCCGGCGTTGACGCGCATGTTCATCGGCGTCGAGCCGGTATGCGCCTCCTTGCCGGTCAACGTGAATTCCAGCCACCACAGGCCCTGGCAGTGGGTGACGACGCCGATCTGCTTGTTCTCGACCTCGAGAATCGGCCCCTGCTCGATATGATACTCGAAATAGGCGTGCATCTTGCGCGCGCCCACTTCCTCGTCGCCGACCCAGCCGATGCGCTTCAGTTCCTCGCCGAACGTCTTGCCCTCGAGGTCCTGGCGGCCATAGGCGTAGTCGAACGGGATCACGCCGGCGAACACGCCCGACGCCAGCATCGCCGGGGCAAAGCGTGCGCCTTCCTCATTGGTCCAGTTGGTGACGACGATCGGATGCTTCGTGCGGATGCCGAGGTCGTTCAGCGACCGCACTATCTCCAGGCCGGACAGCACGCCGAGAACGCCGTCATACTTGCCGCCGGTCGGCTGGGTGTCGAGGTGGCTGCCGACATAGACCGGCAGGGCGTCCGGATCGGTCCCCTCGCGGCGGGCAAACATGGTGCCCATCTTGTCGACGCCCATGGTCAGGCCGGCGGCGTCACACCAGGACTGGAAAAGCTCGCGGCCTTCCTTGTCGGCATCGGTCAGCGTCTGGCGATTGTTGCCGCCGGCAACGCCAGGGCCGATCTTCGCCATTTCCATCAGCGAATCCCACAAGCGATCTGAATTGATTCGCAGATTCTCGCCGCGCGCGGCCATGCTTCCTCCCTGGCAGTTCAGCCTTTCAGTTCAATTTCCATGAAAGACATCGGCTCCTCTGCCGCGTTGACGACATTGTGCTCGACGCCTTCATCGCGCCGGTAGGCAATGCCGGCGTCCATATCGACCCGGCGGCTTCCCCCGCCGGGCTCCTCCAGAAGCATCCGGCATGGCGTGATCGTCGTTATGACGTAGTCCATGCCGTGGCGATGCCAGCCGGTCTCCGCGCCGGGAACAAAGTCCCAGCGCGTGACGCGGACCTTGCCGTCATCGACAAGCACTTCGTGGGTCGCCTGCGGACGGCTCACTCGTCTTACTCCACCATGCGCAAGACTTCGCGCACATGGTCCATCATTTCGTCGATCTGTCCCTTGGAGATGATCAACGGCGGCGACAGCGCGATGATGTCGCCGGTGGTGCGGATGAGCAAGCCACGCTCGAACGCCTTGATGAAGGCCGAGAACGCCCGCTTGGTCGGTGCGCCGGGGATCGATTCCAGCTCGATCGCGCCGACGAGGCCGATGTTGCGGATGTCGATGACATGCGGCTCGCCCTTGAGCGAATGCAGCGCGTCTTCCCAGTACGGCGCCAGTTCCTCGCCGCGGTTGAGCAGGCCCTCTTCCTTGTAGGTGTCGAGGGTCGCGAGGGCGGCGGCCGAGGCGATCGGATTGCCCGAATAGGTATAGCCGTGGAAGAACTCGATCATGTGTTCCGGGCCATTCATGAAGGCGTCATGGATTTCCTTCTTCACGAACACCGCGCCCATCGGGATGACGCCGTTGGAAACGCCCTTGGCCGTCGTCATGATGTCGGGGGTGACGCCGAAATAGTCGGCGGCGAACGGCACGCCGAGGCGGCCGAAACCGGTGATGACCTCGTCGAAAATCAAAAGGATGCCGTGCTTGTCGCAAATCTCGCGCAGGCGCTTGAGATAGCCCTTCGGCGGCAGGATGACGCCGGTGGAACCCGCGACCGGCTCGACGATGACCGCCGCGATGGTCGAGGCGTCATGCAGGCCGATGATGCGCTCCAGTTCGTTGGCGACTTCCGCGCCATGCTCGGGCACGCCGCGCGAAAAGGCGTTCTTTTCCGGGAAATGCGTGTGCGGCATGTGGTCGACGCCGGTCAGCAGCGTGCCGAACATCTTGCGGTTGGAGACGATGCCGCCGACCGAGATGCCGCCGAAATTGACGCCGTGGTAGCCGCGCTCACGGCCGATCAGGCGGGTGCGCGAGCCCTCGCCGCGGGCGCGGTGGTAGGCGATCGCCATCTTCAGCGCGGTTTCGACCGATTCCGAGCCCGAATTGGTGAAGAAGACATGGTCCATGCCCTTGGGTGCGATATCGACCAGCCGGTTGGCCAGTTCGAACACGATCGGGTGGCCCATCTGGAAGGCCGGCGCGTAGTCGAGTTCGGCCGCCTGGCTCTGGATCGCCTCGGTGATCTTGGGGCGGCAATGGCCGGCGTTCACGCACCACAGGCCGGCGGTGCCGTCCATGATCTTGCGGCCATCGCTTGCCGTGTAATGCATGTCCTTGGCGGCGACCAGCATGCGCGGCGCCTGCTTGAACTGACGGTTGGCCGTAAACGGCATCCAGAATGCAGAGAGATCGTTCGGCGTTACCTTGAGCCGGTTAGACATGACCAAGCTATCCTTTCCAAACCTTGTTTCGTGTGGCCAACGCTTGGTCTTCGGCGCATTTTCATGCTACGCAAAATTTTGACCGTTTGGACAAACGTTAGCACCGCCGTGGCGGCGGTCAAGGGATTAAGTAGCGCATATGCAAGCCGGAAAGCGCGCTCCACAGGCCACGAGAAACTGGTCCAGCGAATTGGTCCAGCACGATCCCCGAACCTTGGCGAAAAAGGCGTAGCGCATCATGGAGGCAGTCCTTCCCCGCCGCACCCGCATCCAGCGGGAAAAGCGCGAAATCATCCTCGAGGCGGCACTGGAGGTGTTTTCCGCCAACGGCTTCCGCGGCTCCACCATCGACCAGATCGCCGAACAGGCGGCGATGTCGAAGCCGAACCTTCTGTACTACTTCCATCGCAAGGAAGATATCCATGAAACGCTGATGCAGCGGCTGCTCGATACCTGGCTGCAGCCGCTGCGCGAACTGGACGATATCGGCGACCCGCTGACGGAGCTCAGGGCCTATATCCGCCGCAAGCTGGAAATGGCGCGCGATTTTCCGCGTGAAAGCCGGCTGTTCGCCAATGAGATCCTGCAAGGCGCGCCGCGTATCATGCCGCTGCTGGAAGGCGAGTTGAAAACGCTGGTCGATGAAAAGGCCGCGATCATCGAAGGCTGGATGCGCACCGGCCGCATCGCCCGCACCGACCCCTACCACCTGATCTTCTCGATCTGGGCAACCACGCAGCATTATGCCGACTTCGACGTACAGGTGCGCGCAGTCCTGGGCAACGGCCGCAGCGGCGAGGACCGCTTCGAAGACGCCGCCCGCTTCCTGGAGCGGCTGTTCATCGAGGGGCTGAAGCCGAACAGGTGAATCGGGGCCAAGTTATAGTTCGAATACCTCGGAATTTGGAAACCTGTAGTTGAATTCTTGCCGCTATCTTGAATAGCTGAGGACTTGGCAAGGCATTCGCATTGAATCTCGCACTATTGATCGATGGAGAAAACGTTCCCGCGAACTTCCTGCCGGAACTTAACCGGCATGTCGCCTCGCTTGGCGATCCGATCGTCAGGTGCGTGTTCGGGGATTTTTCCGACAACAGGCTTCCAGGTTGGATAAAAGCAGCGCGCGACCACTGCCTTGAGCTGGTGTTCCAGCTTTCCGAAGGCAAGCACAAGAATTCCGCGGACATCGCCCTGACCATCCGCGCCATGGACCTGCTCTACTCGGAGAGGATCGAAGGATTTTGCTTGGTTTCGAGCGACCGCGATTTTGCTCCTTTGACGGCAAGGCTGCGCCAGCACGGCAAGAAGGTCTACGGTTTCGGCGAGGCGAAGACGAACGACGGGTTTCGTGCCAATTTCAACGAGTTTTTCCTCCTCGAGGCACCCCCGGCCAAGCCAGCCATCGCTCCGCCTACCGTGAGCAGCGCACCCACGAACACCAAAGACCCAACTACGCCGACCAGCCAGATCGTCGACTTCATTCGCAAGCTCGACGGCACGGATGCGGCCGGCTTCGTCCAACTGACGGTGCTGGCCTCCGCCATGCGCCGGGATGCGCCCGACCTGGCGGCGCGGATATCCGGCAAGGGCAAGTTCCTCAAGAACCTGCAACAGACCGGCAAGATAGAACAAAGCGGCACCGGTGGGGCGATAAGAGTGAGGCTGCGCCGCCCAGCCTGAGCCACCAGATATCGAAATCGACGGCGCCAAGGACGCGCCCATCATGGCCGTTCAGTCCAGCGGCACCGGCTCGATCGTCGCGATGCCATCCACCTCCGGGATCGCCATGTAGCGTTCGTCAGGCGTGGAGAAGCGGATGCGGGTCTTGCGCTCGGCATCGGCGAGGTCGATCACCCAGCCTTCCAGCAAGCGCCATGCCGTGATGTCGCCCATGACCGGGAAAGCCGCCGTGCAGGCGGGATCGACGTCGATCTGCATGCCGCCGATGGTGGCCTCGCGAAGCAGTTCCACCTCGCACGTCCGGTTGCCGCTTTCGTCGCTGATCGTCCAGCGCCCGAACATATCGGCTGCAAATTCGGGATCGACGGTATCGAGGTCAAGCGGCTGCAACGGCTCGAACACCGGTTCTTCCGCCCGCGCCACACCAAGTTGCAGCGCGACAACCGCTGCCAATCCGAACGCCCAAAAACGCATTGCCCGCCCCCTTTGGAGAGCGGACAATGCCGGGGCTTTACGGAATTCGCAAGAGAGGCACGTGGGCCTCCCCTGCTCGCCCGCAGCCGGTTTCAGGCGGCCTTGGCGCGTTCGACCGGGTGGATGCCGTGGAACGACACGCTAAGCCGGTTCCACATGTTGATCATGCCGATGGCGACGGTGAGCTTGACCAGTTCTTCCTCGGAAAAGTGCTTCAGGGTCGCCTCATACAGCACGTCCGGAACGCCGTCCTTCGAAATCAGCGTCACCGCCTCGGTATAGGCGAAAGCGGCGCGCTCGCGCTCGGAGTAAAGCGGTGATTCCTTCCACGCCGAGACGAGGATGACGCGTTGCAGCGTCTCGCCGTCGCGCAGGGCTTCCTTGCTGTGCATGTCGACGCAGAACGAGCAGCCGTTGATCTGCGAGGCACGCAGCTTGATCAGATGCAGCAGCGAATGTTCGAGGCCGCTTTCCTCGACCGCCTTGTTGAGCGCCTGCACCTGCTTCAGCAGTTCCGGGGCCTTGGCGAAATATTGCATTCTCTGTTTCACGGTCATTTCCTTTCTTAACGCTTGAGGGAACCGGATTTCTGCGGCCGCTGGTAGCGCTCGACGAAGGCGCAGGCGGCCGCGACCGAACGCGGGTCGGCATCGTTCATGAAGCCGGCCACGATGTCGGAAAGCTTTTCGGTGGCGAGCACCGCCCGCCAGGCCTTCTCCGCCCGCAGCATCGCCACGTTGATGCCGCACGGCTTCACATAGGCCGACGCCGGCAGCTTCACCGGCCCGCGTTGACGGATTTCGCCGCAACGGAAGGCCGGCTGCGGCCCCTCCACCGCCAGCACGATGTCGAGCAGGGAGATGCGCTCCGGCGCCCGTGCCAGCCGGTAGCCGCCTGCCGGCCCCGGCACCGATTCCAGCACGCCGGCAGCGGCCATGGCGTTGAGATGCTTCAACAGGTAGCTCGGCGACAGGCCGAACTGCGCGGCCAGCGCCGAACCCGGCATCGTCGCCCCACCCTCGACGCCGGCCAGCGTCGCGGCGCAATGGATGGCGGCTTCGACGCCTTCGCTCAGCTTCATGCCCTGATCCCTTCAATCATGGATATTATATATCGTGGATATTTTCTATCTTCAATAGCTGCAGAGACGAGTTCGCGCCATTGCTGACACTTCCTGAAAAATCACGAGAGGGAAAAAACGAGAGGCCATACAGGCGCAGGCAGGACCGCTCCTTTCGAAGCGATCCCGCCTGGCCCGGGAGGAGCCTATTCCGCGGCTTGCCGTGCCATCGGATTGTTGGGATGCGTGGTCCAGTTGGCGTAGTCCGGCGAGACGGTCTTGCCGGTGCGCTGGTCGAGCGCGCCGACTTGCAGCGGCACCATGGTGATGCAGCCTTCCACCGGGCAGACATTGACGCACAAATTGCAGCCGACGCATTCGTCGTCCATCACCTCGAAGTGCCGCGCACCGTCGACCATGGCGGTGATCGCCTGGTGCGAAGTATCCTCGCAGGCGATGTGGCAGCGGCCGCATTTGATGCAGGCGTCCTGGTCGATATGTGCCTTGGCGACATAGTTGAGGTTGAGATACTGCCAGTCGGTCACGTTGGGCGTAGCCCGCCCGATGACGTCGTCGAGCGAACGGTGGCCCTTCTCGTCCATCCAGTTTTCCAGCCCTGCGATCATCTCCTGCACGACCTTGAAACCGTAGGTCATCGCAGCCGTGCACACCTGCACGTTGCCGGCACCGAGCGCCAGGAACTCGGCCGCGTCGCGCCAGGTGGTGACGCCGCCGATGCCGGAGATCGGCAGGCCGCGCGTCTCGGCGTCGCGGGCGATCTCGGCCACCATGTGCAGCGCCATCGGCTTGACCGCCGGGCCGCAATAGCCGCCGTGCGAGCCCTTGCCGTCGATCGACGGTTCCGGCGAGAACGTGTCCAGGTTGACCGAGGTGATCGAGTTGACCGTATTGATCAGCGACACCGCGTCGGTGCCGCCGGCATGCGCCGCCCGCGCCGGCTTGCGGATGTCCGTGACGTTGGGCGTCAGCTTGGTGATAACCGGCATGCGGGTGTACTGCTTGCACCAGCGCACCACCATTTCGATATATTCCGGCACCTGGCCGACGGCCGCGCCCATGCCGCGCTCGCTCATGCCGTGCGGGCAGCCGAAGTTCAGTTCGATGCCGTCCGCGCCGGTTTCCTCGACCAGCGGCAGGATCGCCTTCCAGCTTTCCTCCACGCAGGGCACCATGATCGAGGCAATGAGCGCCCGGTCCGGCCACTCCATCTTGACCTGCTTCATCTCGCGCAAATTGGTCTGCAGGTCGCGGTCGGTTATCAGTTCGATGTTGTTGAGGCCGAGCAGGCGGCGGTCCGCACCCCAGATCGCGCCGTAGCGCGGCCCGTTGACGTTGACGACCGGCGGACCTTCTTCCCCCAAAGTCTTCCACACCACGCCACCCCACCCGGCCTTGAAGGCTCGAGTGACGTTGTAGGCCTTGTCGGTCGGCGGTGCAGACGCCAGCCAGAACGGATTGGGCGACTTGATGCCTATGAAATTGTTGCGGATGTCTGCCATGGGTCTCGTCCTTTGGCTTCGCGGCCTGCCGGCCGGCTATTCACAACGTTCGTGGTTCAGGCTCCCGCCATCGGCGAGAATTATGGATAGTATGCGGTGCCGCGCCGTCACCGGCTTGCCTCGGGCATCTTGTCGAAGGCCGGGATACCTTGAGGGATCAGGTGGAAGACCGCCATTTCCTCGCAGAACATCGCAAACTCCGGCCCGACATAGGCATTTGGGTCGTCAAGCGTGCCGGCCTTGACGATCGGATGCTCCATGCCCGGCCGCCGTGTCAGGATCTGCGTGCCGCAATTGGCGCAAAACTCGCGTGTGCGCGGGCTTTCCAGGTCGCTGCGGCGAAAGGTTTTCGGCTCCCCCCTGGTATAGGCAAAGCCGTCTGCGGGAATGACCATGAAATAGTTCGGCCCACCGCCTGAAACATGCTGGCATGGGCGGCAATGGCACTGGCCCTTGCGAATGGGCGCGGCCGTAATGCGGTAGCGCAAGGCCCCGCAGTAACAGCCGCCCTCGAGTTCGACACTCATGACACTACCCGGCCAGCGCGCGGTTGATACTTTCGGCCGCATCACGCCCAGCCGCGACCGCCGCAACTGTCAGGTCCTCGCGTGCATCCTTGACGCAGTCGCCGCCGGCCCAGACGTTCGGCATGGAGGTGCGGCCTTCCGCATCGACCTTGATGCGGCCACCGACAAATTCAAGCGCAGCGCCGCTGCCATTGAGCGCTGCTGGAACAAAAGTCTGGCCAATCGCCTTGAATACCTGGTCGGCTGCCAGCGTCAGCGTCTCGCCCGTGCCCTTGAGCCTTTCTCCGTCGAGCGCGGTGTATTCCAGTTCGATACCCTTCACCTTGCCGCCTTCGGCGATCACCCGCTTCGGCTGCATCCAATGTCGGATCGTTACGCCGTTGGCGGCGGCCAGATCCTGCTCGAAGCCGGAGGCATTCATGTGTTCCTGCCCGCGCCGATAGCAGATCGTCACCTCCTCCGCGCCGAGCAGTTTCGATTGTACCGCCGCGTCGATCGCGGTCATGCCGCCGCCGATGACGACGACGCGACGCCCGACCGGCAGGGTGGCGAGATCGCTCGCCTGCCGCAGTTCTGCAATGAACTCCACCGCGTTGGCGACGCCCGCGGCGTCCTCGCCCTCGGCCGACAGCGCATTGATGCCGCCAAGCCCCATGCCAAGGAACACCGCGTCATAGTCGCGGGTCAGGTTGGAGAGCTGGAAATCGCGGCCGAGCGCCTTGCCGTTCTCGATATCGATGCCGCCGATGGCGGTCACGTAATCGACTTCCGCCTGGGCGAAATCGTCGGTGCTCTTGTAGGCGGCAATGCCGTATTCGTTGAGGCCGCCGGACTTTTCCTTCGCCTCGAGCACGGTCACCGCGTGGCCGTAGCGCGCCAGCCGGTGCGCGGCGGCAAGCCCTGCCGGCCCTGCCCCTACCACGGCGATCCTTTTGCCCGTCGACGCCGCGCGCGTATAGAACTGCTTGCCCTCCTCCATCGCCGTGTCGGTGGCGTAGCGTTGCAGGCGGCCGATCTGGACCGGTTTGCCTTCCGCCGCCTCGCGCACGCAGGCTTCCTCGCACAGCGTCTCGGTCGGGCAGACGCGGGCGCACATGCCTCCCAGGATGTTCTGGTCGAAGATGGTCTTGGCCGAGCCGATCGGATTGCCGGTGGCGATCTGCCGAATGAACATCGGAATGTCGATGGAAGTCGGACAGGCGTGCATGCACGGCGCGTCGTAGCAGAAATAGCAGCGGTCCGCCTCGACCAGCGCCTCGTGGTCGTCGAGCGGCGCATGCAGGTCGGAGAAATTCTCGTCGTACTGCTCGGACGACAGCCTGCCGCCGGCAATACCATCCTTGAAAAGACTGAGTGCCATCAGGGTTCCCGCATTTGTCGTTATGTTTTTCAAGCAGGCTAGCACGTTTTATTTTTTTATCAATTGGTCAATTTTCTGGATAAACCCCTGAAATCGCATGGTAAAAACATGATAGATTTTATCATGTTTTCGCTTTGCTTCAGGCTTGCAACACAATCTTGCCCGCTTGCTGTCGCCTTAATCGTCTGCCGCGGTGGGTGCTGCTCCTGAAACGAACGCGCCGAGGAATTCCCATGCCTGACAATGCGACATCGTTCTTCTGGTACGAACTGCTGACAAGCGACATCGACGCTGCAGAAACGTTCTATACCAAGGTCGTCGGCTGGACCGCGGAGGCGTTCGAAACCGCGAACGGCATGCCCCGCTACACGGTGGTGAAGGCCGGCGAGCGGGGCGTCGGCGGGCTGATGGCCATGCCCGACGAGGCTGCCCGCATGGGCATGACGCCGGCCTGGGTCGGCTATATCCACACCCGGGACGTGGACGCCGCGACGCAAGGCATCGTCCAGGCCGGCGGCAGCGTCCGCCGCGAGCCGGCCGATATTCCCGATGTCGGCCGCTTCGCCGTGGTCGCCGACCCGCAAGGCGCGCTGTTCATGCTCCTGCAGCCCAACGGCGAGGACCAGCCGCCGGCGCCCATGACGACGCCCGGCCATGTCGGCTGGCACGAACTTTACGCCGCCGACCGGGAAAAGGCGTTCGACTTCTACGCCGGCCAGTTCGGCTGGACGCAGCACCGGGACGTCGACATGGGGGTCATGGGCATCTACCAGATCTTCGCCGTCGACGGCGAACCGACCGGCGGCATCATGAACAAGCCGCCGCACCTGCCGGTGCCGGCCTGGCAGTTCTATTTCAACGTCGAGGCGATCGACGCCGCAGCAGGGCGCGTTACCGACGGCGGCGGCACGGTAACCGTTGAACCGGTGGAAGTCCCCGGCGGAAGCTGGATCATCCAGTGCCAGGACCCGGAAGGCGCCCATTTCGCGCTGGTCGCCCCGAAGCGATAGATCGGGGCCGCTGGGGCGCCCTTCCCCGCACGCGGACAATTTACCGCATGGGCACGCTACGGAGCCATGCATGAAGGCTTTTGACTTTCTCGGACGCTATCAGCCCTTCGCTCTGGCAGCGCTGCGCATCATGACTGCATTGCAGTTCATCGAGCATGGCAGCCAGAAATTGTTCGATTTCCCGGCCAGCGCGCATGCCGGCGAGTTGAACGGCCTCACCCTCACCGCAGGGATCCTGGAATTTGCGGGAGGCATTCTTGTCGCGCTGGGTCTTTTCACCCGACCGGTCGCGCTGCTTCTGAGCGGCGAGATGGCCATCGCCTATTTCACGGCGCATATGCCGCACGACTTCTTCCCGATCAACAACGGCGGCGACGCGGCAATCTCGTTCTGCTTCATCTTCCTCTACCTCGCATTTGCCGGGCCAGGCGCCTTCGCGCTGGACAACCGTCGCGGTTGATCCCCTACGGTTTGCGCGGCGCAACGGCAGGATTGGCCGCTCCATAAACACCAGGTCGCCCGCCCTAATAGTTAAGGACGGGGGCAAGATTCCCTTTATGTTTTTGGCCTATTGCACGGGCGATGATTGCGTCGCGTTTTAGTAGAATTGTTCCGGTCCTTGCCCTGCTCGCGCTGTCGGCCTGCGCCACCGCGCCACGGCACATCAACGACATCTGCGCCGTCTTCGACCAGCGCGACGGGTGGATGGACAACTGGCAGGCGGCGGCAAAGCGGGCGGAAGCCAAATATGGCGTCCCCGTTCACGTACTGATGGCGACGGTGCGCAAGGAATCCGGCTTCAAGGCGAACGCCAGGCCGCCGCGCACCACGCTGCTCGGCTTCATCCCATGGAAGCGGCCATCGAGCGCCACCGGCTTTTCCCAGGCGCTGGACGGCACCTGGGCCCAGTACAAGCGCGAGAGCGGCAACTTCACCGCACGCCGCACCAGCTTCGCCGACGCGGTCGACTTCGTCGGCTGGTATCACCGCAAGACCGCCGACACCTTCGGCGTGGCCAGGAACGACACCTACAATCTTTACCTGGCCTATTATTCCGGCTGGACAGCCTACGGGCGCGGCAGTTGGAAAAGCAACGCCGGCCTGCAACGCTACGCCCGCGACACCGACGAAATGGCCCGCCGCTATGAAGCCCAACTGAGGCAGTGCCAGTAGGCCGAAGCCGAGGTCGACCGAAATCACCGTCCCTACCCGGCAGGCAGGAGAAGGGCGGCGCTTAGATTCTCAGTTCTTCCGCGGGCCTTTGCCTTTGCCGAAGGGTGAATGGGCCTTGGCGTCGTCGGATTGCTCGCCCCAGCCGACCTGGACCGAGCGGCTCTTCGGCCGGCGCGCGGCACCTTGGCTGCGGGCCATGCGGGCCTCGCCGTCAGCCTCCTCCTCGGCATCGGCGTCGTCGGACAGGTCTACCGTTCCCGTCTTGCCGCGCGGCCGCCGTGGCACGTCGACGCTCAAGCCAGGCCCGGAGCGGCGCACCGGGTCCGCCGGCGCATCGTCCCGGCCCTTGGCATCCCTGTCGAAGCTGATCACCGGTTCCATCTTGGCCAGTTCTTCGTCCGACAGCCAGCACCGGCTCACATGACCCCCGCCAAGGTCCTTCGACGGCGGCACCTCGGTCTCGCATCTGTTGCCGGGCACCAGATTCTTGTAGCGGCAGCGTGTCTGGAACGGGCAGCCGCTCGGCGGGCTCATGGCCGAAGGAATGTCGCCTTCGAGCACGATGTGCTTCTTCACCACCGAGGTATCGGCAATCGGAATCGCCGACAGGAGCGCCTCCGTATAAGGATGGTAGGGCGGCGAGAAAATCTGGTCGGTCGTCCCCTGCTCGACGATATAGCCGAGATACATCACCACCACCCGGTCGGCGATATAGCGCACCACCGACAGGTCGTGGCTGATGAACAATAGCGTCGTCTTGTTGCGCCGCTGGATGTCCATCAAAAGCTCGGTGACGGCCGCCTGCACCGACACGTCGAGCGCCGAGACCGGCTCGTCGGCCACCACCACCCTCGCCTCGCCGGCGAAAGCGCGCGCGACGCCGATGCGCTGTTTCTGCCCACCTGAAAGCTGGCGCGGCTTGCGCGTCTCGAAGGCACGCGGCAGTTTCACCAGGTCGAGCAGTTCCAGCATGCGCTGGCGCCGTTCCGCCGGGTTGTTGCCGACATGGAATTTTTCCAGCGTGCGGATGATCTGCGAGCCGACGGTATGGCTGGGGTTCAGCGTGTCGAACGGGTTCTGGAACACCATCTGGATCGAGGAGACGGTGTCGACGTCGCGGTTCTCGACGCCAGTCGACTGGATATCCCTGCCGTCGAGCTTGACGCTGCCCGAACTTGCCGTCTCCAGTCCGAGCAGCACCTTGGCCAGCGTCGACTTCCCGCAGCCCGACTCGCCGACGATGGCGACCGTCTCGGATTCCCGCGCGGTGAACGAGATCGTCTCGTTGGCTTTGACTACTCGCCCGTCGCCGCCGCCGAACACCTCGCTGCCGCCAACCTTGTAGTATTTCCTGAGATCGTCGATCTCCAGCACCGGCTTGCCCGGCTCGACCTTCTCCGTTTCCTTGCCGGTCCCCGGCGGCAGTTCGTTCCAGTCGATCTCGTTGAAGCGCACGCAGCGCGAGAAATGCCCTTCGTGCCCCTCGACCGGGATCATCGGTATTTCGGCCGCGTTGCATACGCCCTCGACGAAATGCTGGCAGCGCGGGCCGAAGTTGCAGCCCTTGGGCCGCTCGTGCGGCAGCGGCAACTGGCCGGGGATGGCAATCAGCGGCCGCGAATTCTTGTCGGCGCCGGGCAACGGGATCGAGCGGAACAGCCCCTGCGTGTAAGGGTGGCGCATGCGGTCGAACACATCCTCGATGCGGCCGGTCTCCACCGCCTCGCCCGAATACATCACGGTGATCCGGTCGCAGGTCTCCAGGATCAGCCCGAGATTGTGCGACACGAAGATCATCGAGGTGCCGAAGCGCTCGCCAAGCCCCTTGACCAGTTCCACGATGCCCGCCTCCACCGTCACGTCGAGCGCCGTCGTCGGCTCGTCCAGCAAGAGCAGCGACGGCTTCGACAACAGCGCCATGGCGATGACGATGCGCTGCTGCTGGCCGCCCGAAAGCTGGTGCGGGAAGGAGCGCATCATGCGCTCGGGGTCGGGCAATTTCACCGCCCGCACCATCTCCAGCGCGCGGTTATAGGCCTCCTCTTTCGAAACCTTGTCGTGGATCAGCGGCACTTCCATCAACTGCTTGCCGACCTTCATGGCCGGGTTGAGGCTCGCCATCGGTTCCTGGTAGATCATGGCGATCTTGTTGCCGCGGATGGAGCGAAGCTCCTCCTCGGACATCTCGCCCATGTCCTTGCCCTGGAATCTGATCCGGCCGCCGACGATCTTGCCGATGTTGGACAGGTCGCGCATGATGCCGAGCGACACCGTCGACTTGCCGCAGCCGCTCTCGCCCACGATGCCCATCGCCTCGCCGGGCATGACGGTGCAGGAAAAATCCATCACCGCCGGAATCTCGCCCTTGCGGGTGAAGAACGAGATCGACAGGTTCTCGATCTCGATGATCGGCCGGGCGTTCGCGGTGGCTTCGGCTTTGACGGTTTCGTTCATGGCGAAAACTCCTCAATCCTTCATCGACTGCTCACGCAGCGCATCGGCGAGCAGGTTCAGCCCCAGCACGAACGACATCAGCGCGATCGTCGGCGGCAGGGCCGGATGGATGAACTGGCGCAACAGCCGGCTGGCGTCCTTGATGGCGGTGCCCCAGTCCGGGCTTTCCGGCGCAAGACCGAGGCCGAAATAGCCCAGCGTGCCGAGCAGGATCGTGGTGTAGCCGATGCGCAGGCAGGCATCGACGATCAGCGGCCCGCGCGCATTGGGCAGGATTTCCCACAGCATGATGTACCAGGGGCTCTCGCCGCGTGTCTGCGCCGCCGCCACATAGTCTCGCGTCTTGATGTCCATGGTAAGGCCGCGCACGATGCGGAACACGCCGGGCGAGGACGCAAACACCACCGCCACGAAGATATTGAGCTGGTTCGGCGACATGCGGATGATGTGAAGCGGATCGGCGTTGAACACCAGCCCGGCGTAGACCCAGCCGCCGAGCACCAGCGTCAGCGCCATCAGCCAGTAGATACGGTCAGGCCGGTTCTTGTAGCGCGTCCAGAACAGGACGCAGAAGAAGACGATCGGGAACAGGAAGAAGACGCCCGCCATGCCATAGGGAATGGGCGTGTCCATGATCCCCGGCGTGACCAGCAGGTAGAACAGGAGGATGACCGGGAAAGCCAGCACGAGGTTCGCCAGGAACGACAGCACCGCGTCGATCTTGCCGCCGTAGTAGCCGGCCGGCAGGCCGAGCGTGATCCCCACCATCAGCGCGAAGCCGGTGGCGGCCGGCGCGATGATCAGCACGATCTGGCTGCCGTAGACCATGCGCGAAAAGATATCGCGGGCAAGTTTGTCGCCGCCGAACAGATAGGCGAGGCCCGACTGCGGCTCGATTGCCCCTGGCAGCGCATCCTTCATCACCGGAAGCTGGCCAAGCGGGTCGAATGGCGCGATGGTCGAGGAAAAGATCGCCGTGAACAGCCAGAACAGGCAAATGCCGACCCCGGCGACGCCGACGCCACTGTCGTATAACTGGCCATAGAGGCCGAGCTTTCTCCTGAGGAAGAAGCTCGGCACCATCACGAAGACCAGCGCCAGCCACACCGGCCAGAACCGCGCCACGACGTTGAAGACGATCTGCCAGGCATCGAGGTAGGTGGTCTGCATCGTCTCTTCCCCCTACTGAACCCGGATACGCGGGTTGAGGTAGGCATACCCGACGTCCGAGATGAGTTGCGTGATCAGGACGATGAACACCGACACCAGCGAGCAGCCGAGCAAGAGGTCGATGTCGTTGTTGCCGGCGGCCTCCACCAGCGTGTAGCCGAACCCCTGGTAGCGGAACATCACCTCGACGACGACGACGCCGGTGAGCAGCCACGGGAATTGCAGCATGATGACGGTGAACGGCGCGATCAGCGCGTTGCGCAGCGCGTGCTTGATGACGACCGTCGGGAAACTGAGGCCCTTGAGGCGCGCGGTGCGGATATATTGCTGCGTCATCACCTCGACCATCGAGGCGCGCGTCATGCGCGCGATGTAGCCGATGCCGTAGATCGCAAGCGTAATCACCGGCAGCGTGAAATTGGTGAAGGTGATGCCGTCGAAGGTGGCGCTCGCCGCCGACCCGTTGAGCCAGCCGAGCCAGCTTGCGAAGATCACCGTGAAAATCACGCCCGAGACATATTCCGGCGTCGCCGTCGAGGCGATCGAGGCGACCGAAAGCACGCGGTCGGTGCGCGTGCCCTCCCGCATGCCGGCCAAAATCCCGATCAGCAGCGATACCGGCACCATCACCAGCAACACGAAGAACATCAGGATGCCGGTCGCTTCCAGCGCCGGGAACAGTTTCTTGGAAACCGTCGTCCTGAACTTGGTCGAGCAGCCGAAATTGCCTTGCAGAACGCCCGACAGCTTCGGCTCCAGGGATTCGTCGCAGTAGTTGAAGCGGGGTTGCGGCTCGCCCGCCTCGTTGCGGCCGGGTTGGCTCGGCCACACGCCTATCCATTGCCCATATTGCTTCAGGAACGGCTCGCGGTAGCCGTTGCGCACCAGCCAGCTATCGACTTCGGCCTGGGTGGCGCGGCTGTTGGTCTGCGCCAGCGCGAGCTTCTTCAGATTGGGTTCCAGATTGACGAGATAGAATACGACAAGCGTCAGGCAGATCATGGTGAAGACCATGGTCGCCAGCCGCCGGGCTATGAACGATATCACCTGGGCCCCTCCTCGAGGCGTTGGGTTGGTCGTCAGAACATGATCGCGAAAAACGGGAACCGGATTTCAGAAAAGATCGTGCTCGAACAAAAGTCCAGAGCGCCATGCAACGGTTGGATCGCACGGGAACGCTCCGCCAGTTCCGGGTGAGCATCGGGGGTATCAGGATACGGCAGTCAGTCTTTCGGCCCGACGCTCATATAAGACCTCCGGAGACGGGTGGCCCCTTGGCTCCCGTCCCCGGCCGGCGGCAACCGATCAGGCGTTCGGATCGATCCAGGTCCGCTCGTAATTGTCTTCCATGGTGGGATGCATCGGGTTGTTCTTCACCTGCGGGGTCGAGTGATTGAACAACGACAGCCAGAACGGCTGGATGATGACGCCGGAGTCCTGGAGGATCTGCTCGACGTCCTTCATGACTTCCTTGCGCTTTTCCGGGTCGGCGATAGCCAGCGCCTCGTTGAGCTTCTTGTCGAACTCCGGATTGGCATAGGCCGATTCGTTCCACGCGGCACCGGAGGTGTAGCCGAGCGCCAGCACCTGGACGCCCAGCGGGCGCATGTTCCAGTTGGTGGTCGAATACGGATATTTCGTCCAGTCGTTCCAGAACGTCGCGCCTGGAAGCACGGTGCGCTTGACCTTGAAACCGGCCTCGCGCAGCTGGGCTGCGATCGCGTCGCCGGTGTTCTTGTGCCAGTCCTCGTCCACCGTGATCAGCTCGTGCTCGAAGTCCATCTGGCCGGCTTCTTCCATGAGCTTCTTGGCGCCCTCGATGTCGCGGCCCTTCTTCGGCAGTTCGTAATATTCGGGGTGGATCGGGCTGACGTGGTGGTTCTCGGCCACCGAGCCCAGATTGTTGTAGCCGAGTTGCAGCACGGTCGCGTTGTCCACCGCCATCTGCAAGGCGTTACGCACCTTCTGGTCGTCGTAGGGCTTGTGGTTGACGTTCGTGCGGCAGGTGATCGTCGTAGCGGTCTTGGACTCCGACTTCACCAGCCCCATGCCGTCGAGAATGTCGATGAAATCGGCCATCGTCTGGTGGCAGGTGTCGATCTCGCGCGATTCGAAGGCGTTCACATAGGCATTGAAGTCGTTGCCGTAGTCGATGAACTCGACGCCGTCGAGATAAGCCTCGCCGCCCCACCACTTGCCGTTCTCGCGCCGCTTGACCACGACCTTGGAGCCGACGTCGTAGGAAACCAGCTCGAAAGCGCCGGTGCCGATCGGGTTCTTGACGATGTCGGAGCCGTTCTTCTCGAAGTCGCGGTGCAGGACGAGGCCGGGATAGTCGGCGAAATTCGGGATGATGGAGATGTCGGAGGCCGGGAGCTTCAGCTTGATGGTGTAATCGTCGACCTTGGTGATGGCACCTTCGGCCGCCTTGCCGGTCTTCTGATCGACCATGCCGCCCATGCGGGCCGCCATCGAATTGCCTTCGGCCGACTTGTCGCACCAGCGGACGAGGTTGAACATGACGTCGTCGGCGTTGAACTCGTCGCCGTTGTTCCAGGTCACGCCCTTGCGCACATGCAGCGTGTATTCGGTCGCGTCGTCGTTCACGTCCCAGCTCTCGAGCAGCATCGGCTCGAACGTGTATTGCGGCGTGTACTTCACCAACGGCTCAAGGAAGGTGCGCGTGCAGTTGGCCAGTTCCGACCAGTCGTAGCTGCGCGGGTCCTTCTGTGCCTTGACCGGCATGGCGCAGCGCAGCACGCCGCCCTTGACCGGGGTTTCCTCGGCATGCGCCGGCGTCGGCGCCGCCAGCCCGATCATGCCGTAGGCCATCGCGGTCGAAGCGCCCATGACGCTTGCCATGGCCAGAAACTCGCGGCGGTCCATTTCGCCCGCCTTCGCGCTTTCGGCCAGTTTCTCGATAACCGCCGGAACACGATCGCCGTTGCTCTTGAAAAAAGTCATTCCTCACTCTCCCATTGTTCGGCTTTTCGCCCGTTAGCATTCCGTATCCGGCCCCCATTGTCAAAGAAGCAAGATCAGGAATTTGTGATGAAATGTGCAATGTCGTGAGGAAGACGGTTTGCGCGAATGCGACAATTCTGGCGCAAATCTGTTAGAAACGCACGTTCGCCAACGATTTCACGCGCGCCCTGCGCCAAGCGGGTTCCGGCATCCGGCAGATTCGCAGTGGTCAAGGCGAGGCGCGGCGCCGTGGGGAGCCTCAGTATTCCCGTTCGTAGAAAATGCCGCCCTTGGCCTCGCCCGTCTCCGACGCCTCGCCGCGCAGCTTTACGCCCTTGCCGACGTCGAGATCGATGCGCGCCTTGCCGGAACCGGGCTTCTCGCCTTTCTGCAGCGACAGGTAGGTGCGGTCGTTGAGGTACTTGCCGGCCGAAACGGCGGTGCCGCCCTGGTCGTCCGTCGTCACGTCCAGGTCGTCGACGCCGATGGCGCTCCTGAGGTTCTGCAACAGCGATGTCGAGCCGCCGACGCCCGCGAGTTGCGCCGCCGCTTCCGCCAGTTGCGCGATCTGCAAGGGCGACAGGTTGGACATGGAGCGGCCGAAGATCAGCCGCGCCAGCACCTCATCCTCCGGCAGGGCCGGCACCGAGGAGAAGGTGAACTTGGGGTCGGTCGCCTCGCCGGACACGGTGACCGTCACCGTCGCGTCGCTGGCGCTCGATTGCGCGACGAGGTTGATATAGGGCACCAGCGAGCCGGAGAAGGTGAGCGTACCTTCGGTGAAGGTCAGCCGCTTGCCGAGGATTTCCAGCCGGCCGCGCTTCAGCGTGAAGGCGCCGACAGCCTGCGGCGACGAGGTCGGGCCGGTCAGCCGCAGGTTGCCGCCGAGTTCGGCGTCGACGCCACGCCCCTGGACGAATATCTGGCTCGGTGCGTTGACCGTTATGTCGAGCGAAAGGCCGCCGCTGCCACCGCCACCGCTGCTTGTGGCCGGCTTCAACGCCCGGTCCTGTTCGCGCACCGCCGCCGAAGCGTTCTTGTGCTTGACGTCGAGCGCCGCCAGCGAGCCCGGCAGCTTTTCCGGGACGGTAATCACGGTCCTGCCGAGATTGATCGTGCCGGCCACCACCGGGGCCGAGGCGATCGGCCCCTTCACCGTCAGGTCGCCGGCAAGGTTGGCGGTGACGACGCGGCCGTCCGTATAGCGTCCATCGGCGAGCTTGATCGAAAGATCGGCGGGCATGCCCTGCGCGGCGTCCAGGCCGACGGTGCCGCCGACGGTCAGCGTGCCGCCGGTCGACAGCTTGCCGGTCAGCCGGTTGATGCGCGCGACATTGCCGGCCATGCCGACATCGAGCGCGATGTCGTTGATGGCGATGCCGGTGCCCGCGTCGATGAAGCGCGCGCCGGAGGACGTGACCGTCCCGGCGATCGCCGGCTTGGTGGCCGGCCCGCGCACTTGCACGTCGACATTGGCGGTGCCCGACAGCGAAAGCCCTTGTTCGGCCAGCTTGCGCGACAGGAAGGCAAACGGCACCGGGCCGGTAAAATCCAACGCCAGGTCGGGCGTGCCGGCCAGCGTCACCGAGCCGCCGCCCTTCAGCGCCAGCCCCGAACCTTCGCTGATGCTGGAATTGAAGCTGAGCTTCTTGCCGGCAAAGCTGCCGTCGGCGGCGATGCCGATGCCGCCGAAGCCGGCATCGCGGGTCTGCGCGACCCCGACGCCCGCCGCCTTGATGTCAAAGGCGACCTTCGGATCGGCCGCCGCCCCGGTGATCTTGGCGGTGCCCGACACCGTGCCGCCCGCCTGCAAGCCCGGCGAAAACGCATTGGCAAGCGACAGCGGCACGTTCGCCAGTACGGCATCGATCTCGAGCGCCTGCCCGGCCGTGCCGGAAACCGTGGCCGTGCCGCCGTCGAGCCCGACGACCAGCTTGCCGATGGTGGTGATACCGTTGGCGATGGTGATGGTGGACGGAGCCGCGATCGTCGCCTTGAGGCCACGCATGGTCGCCTGCCCCGAGGCGAGTTCCACCGTGGTGGTCCCGTCCGCCACTTTCACCCGGCCGGCGGCGCTTGCCGGAATGTCCTTGACGGTCGCGCCGCCGGAAAAGCCGGTCCACTCGCCGTCGCGCTTGAGGTCGATGGCGATGCCGCTGACGACGGTGCCGCCAGAATTGACGCCATCCGCCTTGACCGTGCCGGAGATTGCCGGCGCCTTGAGATAGTCGGCGACCAGCGCATTGACGGAGACGTTCTTCGCCGAAAGATCGCCGCGCTTGAGCATTGCCGTCGCCAGGTCGACGGCGACTTCTGGCGTGCCGCCGTTCCGGGAAAAGCGGATCGTGCCCTTCACGTCGCCTTCGGCTTTCTCCAGAGCCAGGGCCGCCAGCGGCCCGATGTCCGGCAGGTCGATCGAAATCGTCCCCTCCGGGGTAAAGGCGTCGTCCAGCAGCAGGTCGCCGGCGATCTTGTTCTGGCCGAGCGCGAGCGACAGGCCCTTGATCGAGCGCTGGCCTTCGCTGGTCGCGAGTTCTGCGCCACCTGAAAGCGCCTGCCCGGCAACGTCGCCGGCCAGCGACACCTTGGCGGCGGGATTGGTCATGTCGGCCTTGCCTTCGGCGGAAAGTTTCAGCCCGGTGATGTCGCGCCCCGCCACGACGAGCTTTTCGCTGCCCAGCGAAAGCGCCACGTCCGGCATCTGCGGCGACCCCTTCGCCGACAGCTCGAAACCGATCGCCCCCCTGGCGTCCTTCGACAGCAGGGAGACATCGGCCACTCCGCCCTTCAGGTCGGCACCGATCTGCCCATCGATGAAGCTGCCGCTGCCCGTGGCCGACAGTGCGCCGCCGGCGAGGTTGAGCCCCTCGGCCGTGACATTGCCGTTGCTGTCGCGCTTGAGCGAGACCGACAGCACGGTGCGCTCGCCGAGCACCGGCCGCGCGGCCGCCGGCAGCGCCGCCGAGGCAGCATCGGCCTTGACGTTGAGTTCGATGGCGCCGTCAGCCAGCGAAACCCTGCCGTCGAAGCCGCCCTTCAGCGCATCGCTGGTAATCGAGCCGCTTTCGACGGTGATCGTATCCTTGGAAAGGTCGCCCGCGACCTTGGCGACGATGCGGCCGGCGATCAGCGGCGCGATAGTCGGGTTGTCGAGCCCGAGCCTGTCGGCGCTCACCTCGCCCGAGATCGGCCCGCTGCGGTTTTCGATGTCGAAGGCGTCGGAATGCAGCGCAAGCTGGATGTTGTCGACCTTGGTGACATTGGTGGAAACCTTGGCCAGCGAGGCGGCGATATCCACCGCCGGCGCCCGGCCTTCGCCGAAGGCGCGCAGCGTGGCCGACCTCAGTTCGAGGTCGATCGGGCTTTCCTCGCTGCCCAGCGACAGCGGCAGCGTCGGCCCGGCCGACTTGAACTCCAACGCGAAATCGCTCGCGCCCTGCGGATTGATGGTGCCGGTGGCGGTGCCGCGCAGCGCGTCGCTGTTCACCTGCGCCCGCTCGATTTCGACGCCGCCGGCCTCGGTCGCGGTTCCGGCCAGGTCGAACGTCACCGTGCCGGCGAGCAGCGGCTTCACCCTTGCCGGTACGAAGCGCGAGAAATCGCCGTTGCCGCTGGCTTCGATGCGGTTGCCCTTGTCGGTCAACTGGTGACGCGCCGACACCTGCGTGACGACCTTGCCGTCCACCGCGAACGCGCCCTTGCCGCTCCAGTCCGCCAGCGGGCCGCTGCCCGTGAGCGTGATATTTACCGGCGGCGTATCCGGCAGCTTCAAAAGGTTGGCGATGACGCCGCCCGCCGGTTCCGACGCCTTGACGTCAAGGTCGAGCCGGTTGTCCGCCGGCGCGAAATTGACCGTCGCATCGACGCTGCCGGCCCTGCCGTCGTTGCGGGCGACGGTGAGCACCGTTTCGATGTCCAGCGGCGAGGCCTTGGCGTGAACCGAAGCCTTGGCCGCAAGTTCGGCGACGCCCGCCCCGGCCAGCGCCGGACCGAGCGCGATCTGCGGCAGGTCGATCCGGTCGATATCGACCGATAGCGGAAGCGTCGTGGCGCCCTGGCTGTTCTTCGGCTTCGCGTCCGGATCGGCGGCCGGCAGCCGCGCCAGTTCTATGCGCCCGACGGCGACACGCTCGGCACTGAAGCGCTTCGACAACAGCGCCAGCGGCGACCAGTCCACCGCCACCTCGCGCAGCACCAGCCACGGACCCTGCCTGTCCTCGATCACGACGTGGTCGACCGTGAGGTTGCCGCCCCAAATCCCGTCGATGCCGCCGACCTTGACCTTGCTCGCCTCTGATGAAGCCAGCGTCGAGACGAGGCCGGCGAGATTATCGCGTCCGCGTTCGGTCTTGGTCAGCACGAGGAGCGCGCCGGCAGCCGCGAACAGGACCAGCACCACACCATAGAACAGAATGCGCCCGATGCGCTTTACGATCGTCATGCCGTCAGAACGCCTGGCCGATGCCGGCATAGATGCCAAAGCGGGGGTCTCCCGGTCCACGGTTGAGCGGCACCGCGGCATCGACTCGCAGCGGCCCGAACGGCGTGATGTAACGCAGGCCGACGCCCGCGCCTACCTTCAGGTCGGCAAAATCCGGGAACCGCTTTTCCGAAACCGTTCCAGCGTCGACGAAGGGCACGATGCCGATGGTTTCCGTCAGTTGATAGCGCATTTCGACCGAGGTTTCGAACCAGGAAAGCCCGCCGATGGGCTTGTCGTCCGGTCCCTTGGGGCCAACGCCCTGATAGGCATAGCCGCGCACCGAACCGCCGCCGCCCGCATAGAAGCGCCGGTCAGCCGGAACATCCTCCAATGACGCGCCGACGATGGAGCCAAGCGCCACCCGACCGGCCGCGACGAACTTTCCGGCACTGTCCAGCGCCCGGTAGGCCGAGCCCTCGCCCTTCAGCTTGACGAAGGTCGCGCCGTGCAGGAGGTCGTAGCTCGGCTCCACATAAGCCAGCGCCCGGAACCCCTTGGTCGGATTCAGCTTGTTGTCGCGGTTGTCGAAGACATATTGCAGCGGCACCGAGGCGATCAGGTACTCGTGCTTGCCGAAAACGTCGGTGATCTTCGAATAGTCGAGCGACAGTTCCGCCGATACCGCCTGGCGTGGCGTCAGTTCATAGGAGAGGCCGACGCCGCCCTTGGTCGAGAAGCGGTCATAGGCGTCCGGGTGCTCGTAGACGGTCTTCAGGTTGGCGAAGAACTTGGAGGCCGGGCCGACCACGCCCGGCTTCTCGAACATGATGCCGGCGTTATAATTCAGCTTGGAAAGGTCGTTGGAGCCGATTCCGCTGATGGAGCCGTCGATGCGCAGCTTCTCGGCTCGGCCGAACAGGTTGCGGTGGCCCCAATAACCCTCGATGCCGAGCCCGTCGGTATTGGAGACGGTGCCGCCGACGCCGAAATAGCGGAACTTGCGCTCGCTGACCTGCACGCCGATCGGAATATTTCCGGCGGTGTCGAGGTGATCCGCTTCCTTGAGCGTGACGCTCGAAAACACTTCCAGCGCCAGCAGCCGCTCGCGCGCCTCGTCCATTTCCTCGGGCGAGTAGCGCCTGCCCGGCTTCAAGCCCGCCATGTAGGCGGTGAAGTCGCGGTCCACCGCCTCGGTGCCCTCGACTGTCGTCTCACCATAGCCGGCGACGGGGCCGGCGGCGAGCGTCAGCGTAACATCCAGCGTCGAGGTGGCGTGGTCGGCGACGATCTCGCGGTCGGTGACCTTGGCCAGCGGCCGGCCCTCTTCCTTCAGCCCCCGCACGATCCTTGCCTCGGCTTTAAGTACGGCGACGGAACTGGCGTCGCCACCGGCGATCAGGCCGTAATCCGCGCCCATCAGGCCGGCGGCATCGCCCTCGAGTCGGATGTTGCCCAGCACGAATTTCGGGCCGGGGCGAACCGTCACCATCACCGGGATCGGCTGCGGCCTCTTGAACTCGGCGTCGGGCGGCAGATCGTCCAGCGACTTGCCGGCAATGGCGATATCGACCACGCCTTCATAATAGGCGTTGGCATAAAGGGCCGCGACCAGTTGCTCGCGGTCGCCCCGCGCCTTGGTCATCAGGCCGAGCGAACCCGACACCGGACGCTCCTCGTCGCCCTTGAGGCCCGAGGCGTTCTCCAGCGCCTTCCTCAAATCCTCGTCTGCCTCCGGCGCCTCGATGGTCGCCGAATAGCGCAGCGGATCGACGATCCCGGCGTCTTCCTTGTCGGCCGCCGAGTTCCACAACTTGATTCCGAAAATCTCGAACGCCGCCGCCGGTCCGCTCGCCATGCCGATCAGCGTCGACCCGAGCAGCGCGGACAACAGCGCGTGCGAAAGCCGGCGCGCGCGCGCCCCGCCTTCGCTCATCTGCCCGTCCTTCACCTGCATCCAGCCAACCTTAGCGGCAAAACCTAAAATTGCATTGAAAGTCTGAAGTCCTCGTAAAGCAGTGACAATCCACTTGTCGGAAAGTGCCGGAGGTTGGAATTCACACCTTCTTGCAGGGCTGCAAGAAAACGTGACTCGCCGAGCATACCGGCCAATCGCGGCACTGGAAACCGTGGCCGCTTGCGGCGTACTCGCGCGCAGGTTGACAACAGGGGCGGGAGCCTGAACATGCAGGGCAACCACTGGAGGGAAGTCATGGCAACGCGTATCATCCGCGGTCTCTCTATCCTTGCCCTTCTCATGTTTGCGTTAACCGGCGCGGCCCATGCCGCCGAGGGCCGGCGCATCGTCACCACGCAGAACGCCGACTATTTCGGCTTCGACCTGCGCTCCTCGCAAAACGTCACACTCGACCAGTGCAAGGCCGAATGCCTCGGCGATTCCGCCTGCCGCGCCTTCACCTATAACAACAAGGCGAAGTGGTGCTTCCTCAAATCCGATTACAACGGGTTGAAACCGTTCAACGGCGCCACCGCCGGCAAGGTCGTCACACTCGACGGCGATCCCGACATCGGCGCGCCGCCGGCACTGTCCTTCTTCCCCGCCTGGATGGCCGACCAGGCCCAGCAATACCGGAACGCGCTGACCGGCCCCGGCTACGACAAGCCCGAGGAAGGGTTGGGCGCACTGCGGGAAGCCGCCCAACAGACGGCGCAGGCCGGCGACCACCGCAACTCTATGCTCAAATACGAGGCGATGGCCTCCGTCACGCCCGATGACGGCCCGGTATGGCTGGAACTGGCGCGCGAGACGCTGGCCGTCGAGCCTAACGGCGGCACGGAAGCCTCGGTGCTGCAAGCCAACGCCACTTCCGCTGCCTTCAACGCCTACAAGCTGCTGCGCACTGCCAGGACGCGCGCCGACGCGCTCGCCGTGCTGGCGGCGGGCCTGGACAAGCGCGACCTCTACCGCCCTGCCCTGCAGGCCTATGAGGCGAGCCTGGCGCTGGTGAACTCGCCCGCCGTGCTGTCCACCTATAACGACCTCAAGGCGCGCAAGGGTTTTCGCATCGTCGACCATTCGGTCGATGCCGACACCAGCGCGCCACGCATCTGCGCCCAGTTTTCCGAGGAACTGGTCCGCAACGGCGTCGACTACGCCCAGTTCGTCACCGTCGACGGTGGCCCGCCCAGGGGCATCGAGGCCAAGGACAAGCAGATCTGCGTCGAAGGGCTGGAGCACGGCAAGCATTACAGCGTCGCCTTCCGCGCCGGCCTGCCGGCGGCCATCGGCGAAGTCATCGCCGCTCCCACCGTGCTGTCCGTCTATGTGCAGGACCGCGCGCCTTCCGCCCGCTTCACCGGCGACAGCTTCGTCCTGCCCGCCGGCACGCGGCGCGGCATCCCGCTAGTCAGCGTCAACATGGACGCCGCCCGGCTGAAACTGTTCCGCATCGGCGACCGCGCGCTGGCGCAACTGCTTTCCGGCTACCAGTTCCTGCGCCAGCTCGACGGCTACGACATCGATTCCATCGCCGACCAGCTGGGCGCGCCGGTGTGGGAAGGCGAGATGGCGATCGCCGGCGAACTCAACAAGGAAGTCACCACCGCCTTTCCGGTGGACGAGGCGCTGCCGGTGCGCAAGCCCGGCGTCTACGTGCTGACGGCACAACCCCTCAACGACCGCAGCGAGACCTACGAATCGCGCGCCACGCAATGGTTCGTCGTCTCCGACATCGGGCTTACCACCTATACCGGCGAGGACGGCCTCAACGTCTTTGCCCGCTCGCTCGCCACCGCCAGGCCGATCGCCGGCGCGGAACTGACGCTGCTCGCCAGGAACAACGAAATCCTCGGCAACGCGACCACCGACGCCGAGGGCCGCGTCACCTTCAACCCCGGCCTGACGCGCGGCGAAGGCGGGCAGGTGCCGGCCGTGCTGATGGCGAAGAACGGCGATCAGGATTTCGTCTTCCTCGACATGAGCCGCGCCGGCTTCGACCTTTCCGACCGTGGCGTGGAAGGCCGCGCGGCGCCCGGCGCGCTCGACGTCTATGCCTGGACCGAGCGCGGCATCTACCGCGTCGGCGAGACGGTACATGTCTCGGCACTCGCCCGCGACGGCGCCGCCAGGGCGGTGGAGAAGCTGCCGCTCACCTTCATCTTCACCCGGCCCGATGGCGTCGAGGATCGCCGCGTCGTCAGCGACGGCGTTGCCGCCGGCGGCCATGCCGTCGACCTGGAACTGGCCGCCAACGCCATGCGCGGCACCTGGACCGTCGCGCTGCACACCGACCCCAGGCAGCCGGCCGTGGCCAGCCAGATGTTTCTGGTCGACGACTTCGTACCGGACCGCATCGAATTCGACCTGTCCTCCGACAAGAAGGAGATGGCGCAGGGTGAAACTGCTACAGTTGGCGTGGACGGCCGCTTCCTCTACGGCGCGCCGGCCGCCGGGCTGGCGCTCGAAGGCGAACTGACGCTTTCCACCACCCGCACGTGGGACCGTTTCAAGGGCTTTTCCTTCGGCCTCGCCGATGAGCAGGCGACGGAAGCGCAGGTAATGCCCTTCGCCGACCTGCCGCTCACCGGCGACGACGGCAAGGCGAGTTTTCCCGTCGCGGCCGACCAGCTCCCGGCAACGACCCGGCTGGTCAACGCCAGGGTGACGGTCAGGATGCGCGAGACGGGCGGACGCGCCGTCGAACGCTCGCTCGATATCGGCATCCGCCCGCAAGGCGACATGATCGGCATCCGCCCCGACTTTTCCGGCGACGAGGTGCCGCAAGGCGGAACCGCGAAGTTCAGCCTGATCGCGGTGGGCGCGGACGGCAACCGCGTGGCCCTGAAGGACGCGGCATGGTCGCTGGTCAAGGTCGAGCGCAACTACCAATGGTATCGCAGCGGCGGCTCCTGGCGCTACGAGGCGGTGGACTTCACCAAGTCCGTCGCCACCGGCACGGTCGATCTCGCCGTCGACAGGGAAGCGACCGTCTCGCTGCCCGTCGACTGGGGCCGCTACCGGCTGGAAATCGAGACCGCCGACCCGGACGGCCCGGCCACCAGCTACGAATTCGATGCCGGCTGGTACGTCAGCGCCTCCTCGACCGAAACACCGGACGGGCTCGAAATCGCCCTCGACAAGGAAACCTACGCTGCCGGCGACGTGGCGAAGCTGAAGGTCTCGCCGCATTTCGCCGGCGAGCTTTTCGTCGCCATCGGCGCCGACAAGCTGCTGAAGACCGTCACCGCCACCGTACCGGAGGGCGGCGCCACCATCGACCTGCCGGTGGGCGAGGACTGGGGCGCCGGCGCCTATGTCACCGCGACCCTGTTCCGGCCGGGCGACGCGCAGGAATCGCGCATGCCGGCCCGCGCCATCGGCGTGAAGTGGCTGCAAGTCGACCCGGCCGACAAGAAGCTTTCGGTAGAGCTGTCGCCGCCGCAAAAGACCGAGCCCCGCCAGCAGCTGTCGATCCCGGTCGCGGTTTCCGGCGTGAAGCCCGGCGAGAAAGCCTATGTGACGGTCGCCGCCGTCGATGTCGGCATTCTCAACCTTACGAACTACAAGGCGCCGGATCCCGAAAACTGGTTCTTCGGCCAGCGGCGGATGGGCATGGAACTGCGCGACCTCTACGGCCTCCTGATCGACGGCTCGCTGGGCGTCGCCGGCAAGCTCAGGACCGGTGGCGACGGCGCCAGCATGCAGGCGCAGGGCGAGCCGCCGACCGAAAAGCTGGTCGCCTTCTTCTCCGGCATCGTCGAACTCGACGCCGAGGGCAAGGCCAGCATCGCCTTCGACATCCCGCAGTTCAACGGCACGGCCCGCATCATGGCCGTCGCCTGGACCGCCGATGCGGTCGGCCACGCCGTTTCCGATGTCATCATCCGCGATCCGGTGGTCATCACAGCCGGCCTGCCGCGCTTCCTTGCCCCCGGTGATGCCGCCACGATGCGGCTCGACGTGGCCAACACCGACGCGCCCGACGGCGACTACGCGGTGTCGATCGAATCCACCGGCGGCCTTTCCGTCGGCGAGGACGGTGTGCCGCAAAAGCTGGCGCTTTCCGGCGGCAAGCGGCAGTCCTTCACCGTGCCGCTGATCGGCGTGGCCGCAGGCGACACTTCGATCACCGTCAAACTCGCCAATGACAGCGGCGTTAGTGTCGAGCAGACGCTCGCCCTGCCGATCCGGCCGGCGCAACTGCCAGTGACCACCCGGATGGTCGCCGACCTCAAGGCCCATGGCGGCGCGCTGCGCATCGACCGGCAGCTTCTGGCCGAAAGCCTGCTCGACGGCGCTTCCGTCAGCGTCGGCGTCTCTCAGGCGGCGGCCTTCGACGTGCCCTCGCTGCTGATGGCGCTCGACCGCTATCCCTATGGCTGCTCGGAACAGACGACCAGCCGCGCCCTGCCCCTTCTCTACCTCAACGAGATGGCGGCCGGCGTCGGCATGGCCGAGGACGCCGACCTTGCCAAGCGGATCCAGGACGCGATCTACAAGGTGCTGAACAACCAGGGCTCCAGCGGCGGCTTCGGCCTGTGGGGACCGGGCGAAGGCGACCTATGGCTCGACGCCTACGTCACCGACTTCCTGACGCGGGCGCGCGAACAGAAATACGACGTGCCTGAAAGCGCCATGACCCAGGCGCTGGCCAACCTCCAGAACGCGCTCGGCTACGACCAGGACGTGAAAAGCCGCGGCAGCGCCATGGCCTATGCGCTCTATGTGCTGGCGCGCAACAAGAAGGCGTCGGTCGGCGACCTGCGTTACTACGCCGACACCCGGCTCGAAGAATTCTCCAGCCCGATGGCGGTGGCGCAACTGGGCGCGGCGCTCGCGCTCTATGGCGACGCCCAGCGCTCGGGAACGGCCTTCGCCGCCGCCCTGCGGCAGGCCGAGGGGACGAGCGAATACGACTGGTATCGCTCCGACTACGGCTCGGCGCTGCGCGACGGCGCGGCCATGCTGTCGCTGGCGGCCGAGACCAAGCCGGTGCCGGCGGTCGTTCCGCAACTGGTCAAGCTGGTGGCGAAGGAGCGCGCCAACACCCGCTGGACCAGCACGCAGGACCAAGCCTGGATGCTGCTTGCCGCACGGGCGCTGAAGGCCGGCAACGACTCCATCGCGCTCACCGTCAACGGAGAACCGCACGCAGGCGCCTACTCGGCCGAGTTCAACGGCAGCGACATCGCCGGCGAACCGCTCACCATCGCCAATACCGGCGGCACCGATTTGCAGGCGGTGGTCACCACCATCGCCGCCCCGGCCCAGCCGCTGCCGGCCGGCGGTGACGGTTTTACCATCGAGCGAACCTATTACACGCTCGACGGCAACGAGGCCAACGTCACCGAGGCGAACCAGAACGAGCGCTATGTCGTGGTGCTCAAGATCGACGAACTGAACAGCTGGCCGTCGCGCCTCCTGGTAACCGACCTGTTGCCGGCCGGCTTCGAGATCGACAATCCGAACCTGGTTTCCAGCGCGCAATTGTCGAATTTCTCGTGGCTCGGCCAGACCGAGGCGGCACATCTGGAATTCCGCGACGACCGCTTCGTCGCCGCCTTCAACCCCGGCGAGGGCGGCAGCAACCGTTCGATCACGCTGGCCTATGTCGTTCGCGCGGTGACGCCCGGCGTCTATGCCCATCCGGCAGCGGTGGTGGAAGACATGTACCGCCCGCAGTTCTCCGCCCGCACCGCCACCGGCATGATGGAGGTGAAGGGAGAGTAGGGTTTGATGTCGATGCCCCGTCGCAAAGGCGGCACCTTCGTATGACCCGCCTGCGCAAACTTGCCCTTGGCGCGGCCGCCGGCCTTACACTGGCAGCCGCAACCCTCTGGCAACTCGACCGCGCCTTTCCGCCGCCGCTTCCCGAAAGAATCACCGTCTCGGCCGAGGTGCTCGACCGTGACGGCCAGCTCCTGCGCGCCTTCGCAACGCCGGACGGCTACTGGCGGCTCGCGACCGACCTCGACCGGGTCGACAAGCCGTTCCTCGACATGCTGGTCGCCTATGAGGACAAGCGCTTCTGGGATCACCGGGGCATCGATTTTCTGGCGATCGGCCGCGCCGCGCTGCAATTCGCCACCAGCGGGCACATCGTTTCCGGCGGCTCGACGCTTTCGATGCAACTCGCCCGCCTGATCGAGCCGCGTGAAAGCCGCAACCTCGCCGCCAAGCTGCGGCAGGTGCTGCGCGCCCTCCAGATCGAGCGGCGGCTTTCCAAGCGCGAGATCCTCGAACGCTATCTGACGCTGGCCCCCTATGGCGGCAACCTCGAAGGCGTGCGCGCTGCCTCGCTGGCCTGGTTCGACAAGGAACCGAAACGGCTGACCGTAGCGGAATCAGCCCTGCTCGTCGCCCTGCCCCAACTGCCGGAAAAACGCCGGCCGGACCGCAATCCGGTAGCGGCGCGGGCCGCCCGCGACCGGGTGCTTGCGCGCATGGTCGCCGCCGGAAAACTCGATCAGCGCGAAGCCGCCCGCGCCGCCGTGGACGCCGTTCCGGCGAAGCGGCACCCCCTGCCCGCACTTGCGCCGCACCTCGCCTATGCCGCGCTGCGCAAGGCGGGCGACGGCCCCGCACCGCAACTCACGATCCGCAAAAGTGTGCAGCAGGGGCTGGAGGCGGTGGCGAGAAGCGCCGCCAAGAGGCTTGGTCCGAAACTGTCCGTCGCCATGGTGCTGGCCGATTCGCGCACCGGCGACATTCTGGGCGAAGTCGGTTCCGCCAATTATTTCGACGCCAGCCGCTCCGGCTGGATCGACATGACCAGGGTGCTGCGCTCGCCCGGCTCGACCCTGAAGCCGTTCATCTACGGGCTTGCCTTCGAGCAGGGCCTCGTCGCCCAGCAGACGCTGATCGCGGACAGCCCGGCCGATTTCTCCGGCTACCGCCCGAAAAACTTCGACATGGCCTATCAGGGCGACGTATCGATCCGGCAGGCCCTGCAACTGTCGCTCAACGTGCCCGCCATCCGCGTGCTCGACGCGGTCGGCCCGGCGCGGCTGATGGCGCGCTTCCGCCAGGCCGGCGTCAGCCCCGTCCTGCCCGTCAACGAAGCGCCGGGGCTGGCGATCGGCCTCGGCGGCGTCGGCACCACGCTGCGCGACCTGGTCCAGCTTTACACCGGGCTCGCCAATGGCGGAAAGGCACACCCGCTGCGCGACGGCACGCAGACGAAAGGGCCTTCCGCTGCCGCCGCCACCATCCTCGACGCCGCCGCCACCTGGCAGATCGCCGATATCCTGTCCGGCGTTCGGCCGCCGGAAGGCGCTCTGCCCCGCGCCATCGCCTACAAGACCGGCACCTCCTACGGCTATCGCGACGCCTGGTCGGTCGGCTTCGACGGCCGCTACGTGCTGGGCGTGTGGGTCGGCCGCGCCGATGCCGGCGCGGTGCCGGGCCTTTCCGGCTATGTCTCCGCCGCGCCGATCCTGTTCGAAGGGTTCAGCCGCTCCGGCCTCGCGGCCGTACCGCTGCCGCCGCGCCCCGCCGGCGTATACAACCCCGGACGCGGAGAGTTGCCGGTCACGCAGGCCCGTTTCGGCACCGAGCGGCTCGCCTCGTCCGGTCCAACAGAACCGCCGCCGCGCATCGTCTTTCCGCCGGAAGGCGCGCATGTCGATCTCGGGGTAACGGCGGATGCCTCGACGCCGCTGGTGCTCAAGTTGCAAGGCGGGCGCGCGCCGTTCCGCTGGCTCGCCAACGGCAAGCCGCTTGCCGGCGCCGACCGCCGCCGCACCGCCACGTGGCAACCCGACGGCGCCGGCTATTCGACGCTGACCGTCATCGACGCCGCCGGCCGCGCGGCGAGCGTAAAAGTGTTTGTGGAATAAGCCCACACGTTCTCGGCAGCCCCTCGAAAGTCATGCCGCCGGCATGGCCGCAGGGGCACCCACGAGCAATTTTTTCCCCGAAAAAGACGAAAGCGCCGGAAAAATTGCCGAAAGGCTGGCGAAAACGCAACGAGCGCACGCATCCAATCTCTATCTAATCAGTAGAGTCACCCCGTCACCAAACGGAGTCCGAAAATGACCCATCCTCATTTCAAGACGCTGCTTGCCGCATTTGTCGCCTCTTCCGTCCAGTTTGGCACACTGGGTTTCGCCTTCGCCGACACCACCATCCTGAACGTTTCCTATGATCCGACGCGTGAACTCTACAAAGCCTATGACGAGGCGTTCGCCGCCCACTGGAAGGCCGAAACCGGCGAAAAGGTGACCATCCAGCAGTCGCATGGCGGCTCCGGCGCGCAGGCGCGATCCGTCATCGACGGCCTCGCCGCCGATGTCGTCACGCTGGCGCTCGAAAGCGACATCAACGCCATCGTTGAAAAGGCAAAGACCATTTCGCCCGACTGGCGCAAGAAGTTCGAGAACAATTCCGCGCCCTATACCTCGACCATCATCTTCCTCGTCCGCAAGGGCAATCCCAAGGGCATCAAGGATTGGGGCGACCTGGTCAAGGACGGCGTTCAGGTCGTTACCCCCAACCCTAAGACTTCCGGCGGCGCACGCTGGAACTACCTAGCGGCCTGGGCCTACGCTAACGCCCATGACGGCGGCGACGAGGAAAAGACCAAGCAGTTCATCGGCAAGCTCTTTGCCAACGTGCCGGTGCTGGATACCGGCGCGCGCGGCTCGACCGTGACCTTCGCCCAGAAGGGGCTGGGCGACGTCCTACTGGCCTGGGAAAACGAGGCCTTCCTCGCCCTCGACGAGTTCGGGGCCGATAATTTCGACATCGTCTATCCGTCTTCGTCGATCCTGGCCGAACCACCGGTCGCCGTGGTCGACGCCAATGTCGACGCCCGGGGCACGCGCAAGGTGGCCGAAGCCTATCTCGGCTACCTCTACTCCAAGGAGGGGCAGACGCTGATCGCCAGGAACCACTATCGGCCCTACAAGCCCGACCTCGTCGATCCGGCCGATCTGACCTGGGAAAAAGACATCAAGCTCATCACCATCGACGACCCGCTTTTCGGCGGCTGGAAGAAGGCCCAGCCTTACCATTTCGGCGACGGTGGTATATTCGACCAAATCTATAAGCCGGCCCAATAAGCCGCACCATGAATTAGGACACGACAGGGACGACATGACCATAATGCCCGCGAGAGAGGCGGGTTGGCGGTTCAGGAAGCCGAGCGTCATTCCGGGTTTCGGATTGACGCTCGGCCTCTCGCTTGCCTACCTCACGCTCATCATCCTCATTCCCCTGTCGGGTCTGGCATGGCGCTCGGCCGCGCTCGGCTGGGCCGATTTCTGGGCTATCGCCAGCGACAAGCGGACGCTGAACTCGCTGAAGATCAGCTTCGGCACGGCGGTGATCGCAGCCCTCGTCAATGTCGTGTTCGGCACCCTCGTCGCCTGGGTGCTGGTACGCTACCGCTTCCCCGGCCGTCGCATCATCGACGCCATGGTCGACCTGCCGTTCGCCCTGCCGACGGCGGTGGCCGGCATCGCGCTCACCACGCTCTACGCCCCGAACGGCTGGCTGGGCAGCCCGCTTTCGGCGCTCGGCATCAAGGTCGCCTATACGCCGCTCGGCATCGTCGTGGCGCTGATCTTCATCGGCCTGCCCTTCGTGGTGCGCACCGTGCAGCCGATCATGGAGGAAATCGACAGGGAGGTGGAGGAAGCCGCCGCAACGCTGGGCGCCACCCGTTTCCAGACCATCACCCGCGTGCTGGCGCCGGGGCTCACCCCCGCCATCCTGACCGGCTTCGCGCTCGCCTTCGCGCGCGGCGTCGGCGAATACGGCTCCGTCATCTTCATTGCCGGCAACCTGCCCAACATCTCGGAAATCACTCCGCTGCTGATCGTCATCCGGCTGGAGGAGTTCAATTATCCGGCCGCCACCGCCATCGCCGCGATCATGCTGGTGATCTCGTTCGCCATGCTGCTCGTCATCAACCTGATCCAGTCCTGGAGCCGCAAGCGCTATGGCTGACCCCACCCTTTTCGCCGCCGATCCGGCGCATCAGGAAGTCTCGGGCATCACCGAGACGAGGCTGGTCCGCTACGTGCTGATGGCGGTCGCCTTCGCCTTCCTCGGCCTGTTCCTGGTCATGCCGCTGGTGCTGGTGTTCGTCCAGGCGTTCGGCAAGGGCGTCGAGTTCTTCCTGTCGACGCTGGCCGAGCCCGATTCCATATCGGCCATCCGCCTCACCCTCATCGTCGCCGCCATCGCCGTGCCGCTCAACCTCGTCTTCGGCGTCGCCATGGCCTGGGCCATCGCCAAGTTCGAGTTCAAGGGCAAGGCCTTCCTCACCACGCTGGTCGACCTGCCGTTTTCGGTGTCGCCGGTCATTTCCGGCCTCGTCTACGTGCTGTTGTTCGGCGCGCAGAGCCTGCTCGGCCCGTGGCTGAAGGCGCACGGCATCACCATCCTGTTCGCCGTGCCCGGCATCGTGCTGGCGACCGTCTTCGTCACCTTCCCCTTCGTCGCCCGCGAACTGATCCCGCTGATGCAGGAACAGGGCACCAGGGACGAGGAGGCGGCGATCTCGCTCGGTGCCAACGGCTGGCAGACCTTCTGGTACGTGACGCTGCCCAACATCAAATGGGGCCTGCTCTACGGCGTGCTCCTGTGCAACGCCCGCGCCATGGGCGAGTTCGGCGCGGTGTCCGTCGTGTCGGGCCACATCCGCGGCCAGACCAACACCATGCCGCTGCATGTCGAAATCCTCTACAACGACTACAACGCCGCCGGCGCCTTTGCCGTCGCCTCGCTGCTGGCCGGACTGGCGTTGGTCACGCTCGCGCTCAAAACCCTGCTTGAAATGCGCTACGGCGCCGAAATCGCCGCAACGCGCGGACATTGAAAGGCATCACCATGGATGTTCGCGTCGCCAATGTGCGCAAGGAATTCGACACTTTCGCCGCTCTGCACGATGTCTCGCTCGACATCCGCTCCGGCGAGTTGATCGCGCTGCTGGGACCGTCCGGCTCCGGCAAGACGACGCTGCTGCGCCTGATCGCCGGCCTCGAGCAGCCGACCGCCGGAAAAATCTTCTTCGGCGAGGAAGACGCCTCGGAACGCAGCATCCGCGAGCGCAATGTCGGCTTCGTCTTCCAGCACTACGCGCTGTTCAAGCACATGACGGTCGCCGACAATGTCGGCTTCGGGCTCAAGGTGCGCCCCGGCGCGACCCGCCCGCCGGCCGGCGAAATCCGCCGCCGCGCCTCCAAGCTGCTCGACCTCGTGCAACTGTCGGGGCTGGAAAAGCGCTATCCGGCGCAGCTTTCCGGCGGCCAGCGCCAGCGCGTGGCGCTGGCCCGCGCCATGGCCATCGAACCCAAGGTGCTGTTGCTGGACGAGCCGTTCGGCGCGCTCGACGCACAGGTACGGCGCGAATTGCGCCGCTGGCTGCGCGAGATCCACGACGCCACCGGCCACACCACGGTTTTCGTCACCCACGACCAGGAAGAGGCGCTGGAACTGGCCGACCGCGTGGTCGTCATGAGCCAGGGCAAGATCGAGCAGGTCGGCACCGCCGACGACGTCTACGACACGCCCAACTCGCCCTTCGTCTACGGCTTCATCGGCGAATCCAGTTCCCTGCCGGTCAAGGTGGAAGACGACCAGCTCTGGATCGCCGACCGCCCGATCGGCCTGTCGGCCCAGGGCGCCCCCTCCGGCAAGGCGACGCTGTTCTTCCGTCCGCACGACGTGGACCTGCTGGAAGAATGCGCCGGCTGTATCGCCGGCACGGTCGCCGCCGGCCGCCGGGTCGCCGGCACGCGGCGCGTGGAACTGGAGGTCGGCGGCCAACGGCAGCGCGTCGAGATCGAGCTTCCTGTCGACCATCCGGCGGCGCAGAAGAGCCGCATGGCCTTTCGCCCGCGCCGTTGGAAGGTTTTCCCCGGCGCCAGCGAATAGCCGACCCCAGGCGGGAAATTTTACCTCTGATATCGGAAAGACGAACGATACGTTCCAACAATGCGCTCCGCCAGAGCGGACCGTGCCTCGCGGGCGAGCGTCGCCCGCGGCTATATGTTCCGGCAATTCTGAAACCGGAGCCTTCCATGAAACGCCTCTTGCTTGCCGCAACCGCCGTCGCGGGTCTTATCCTGTCCTCCGCCTCGGCCTGGTCGGCCGACAAGCTTCTCAACGCTTCCTATGACGTCGGACGCGAACTGTTCGTCGCCATCAACAAGGCCTACGTAGCCGAGCATCCCGGCGTCACCATCGACCAGTCGCATGCCGGCACCTCGAAGCAGGCGCGCGCCATCGTCGAAGGGCTTGCCGCCGATGTCGTCACCTTCAACCAGGTCCCCGACATCGATTTCCTGGTCAAGAACGGCTACGTCTCCGCCGATTGGCAAAAGAGTTTCCCGGACAACGCCTCGCCGTTCTATTCGCTGCCCTCCTTCCTCGTGCGCGCCGGCAACCCGAAGAACATCAAGGACTGGGACGACCTCGCCCGCGACGACGTGCAGATCATCTTCCCCAACCCGAAAACCTCGGGCAATGCGCGCTACACCTATCTGGCGGCCTATGCCTACGGGCTGGAGAAGTTCGGCGGCGACGCCGAAAAGGTGAAGGAATTCGTCGGCAAGATCTTCTCGCACGTGCCGGTGTTCGACACCGGCGGCCGCGCCTCCACCACGACCTTTGCCGAGCGCGGCATCGGCGACGTGCTGATCACCTTCGAATCCGAAACTCAAGGAATCGCCAAGGAGTACGGCACCGACAAATACGAGACGGTAACCCCTTCGCTCAGCCTGCTGGCGGAATTCCCGGTCGCCATCGTCGACAAGGTGGCCGATGAAAACGGCAGCCGCGACCTCGCCAAGAGCTATCTCGAATTTCTCTACACGCCGGAAGGCCAGAAGATCGAGGCGGAGTACAGCCTGCGCGTGCGCGACGAGAAAGTCGCGGCCGAATTCAAGGACAAGTTCCCGCCGGTCCGCCTCGTCACCGTCGAAGACGTGTTCGGCGGCTGGGAAAAGGTCCAGAAGGAGCATTTCGCCGAAGGCGCGCTGCTCGACCAGATTTACGGAAAGCGCTGACCTTTCGGCGCAGCCACCGTCACGGCCCGGCGTACGAAGCGCGCCGGGCCGACCACAGCAGGAACACCGCCACCGAAACCGTCAGGAAGTTCCAGCCGATGCCGTTGAGGAAGGCCGCGGCGTACGAGCCGGTCAGGTCGTAGATCCAGCCCGACATCCAGCCGCCGATGGCCATGCCGAGGATCGTCGCCATGATGACGATACCGACGCGCTGGCCGGCCTCCTTGGCCGGCATGGTTTCGCGCACGATCACCGCGTAGCAGGGCACGATGCCGCCTTGCGACAGCCCGAACACCAGCGACACGACGTAAAGCGAGGCCAGCCCGTTGAACGGGATGTAGAGCCACAGCGCAAGGCATTGCAGCACGGCTCCGATCAACAGCGTCTTCACGCCGCCGATGCGGTCGGCGACGAAGCCTGAACCGATGCGGCTGACAATCCCGGCCGCCATCATGATCGACAGCATGTCGGCCCCACGCGCGATGCCGTAGCCGAGGTCGAGGCAATAGGCGACGATGTGCACCTGCGGCATCGACATCGCCACGCAGCATCCCAGCCCCGAGATCACCAGCAGGCCCTGCAAGGACGCCGGCGACAACGGCAACGGCCGGGACGGCCCGCCGCCCTGCCCGTCGGCGAGCGCGGCATGCGGCGGCTGGCGCCGCAGCAGCAGCGTCAACGGCGCCATGGCGAGGAAGCAGACGACGCCGATCGCGACATAGGCGAAGCGCCAGCCATGCGCCGCCATCACGCCGGGTATGACGGCCGGCCACAGCACGCCCGCCAGGTAGCTGCCGGTCGCGGCACAGGATACGGCGAGGCCGCGCCGCCGGTTGAACCAGTGCGACAGGTCGGCGATCAACGGCCCGAAGCTCGATGCGGTGCCGACGCCGATCAGCAACCCATGCGCGAGGGAAAATTGCAGGATCGATGTCGTCGACGCCGCCAGGATGAACCCGGCCCCGAGCAGAAGGGCGGTGCCCAGCGCCGGCATCCAGAAGCCGATCCGGTCGATGGCGCGGCCGACGATGACGTTGCCTACGGCAAAGCCCAGCATCGCCGCCGTATAGGGCAAGGACGCATCCGCCCGGTCGACACCGAACTCGGCCTGCACGGTCGGGATCACCAGCACCACCGCCCACATGCCGACGCCGCCCAGCGTGCCGAACAGCATCGAGACGACCAGCCGCAGCCAGGCATAGTTGCCGTCGATGTCGGCCAGGGTGCCTGTTCTCGCTTCCGGTCTCACGCGGTGTTCTCTTTGCAATCGGGCCGACGAAGCAACCACGATACAGCCGGCCGCCCGCCATGGTCAGCGCCACAACGCCCCGCCCGTCGAACCAGCGGGGTCAGGGCCGCGAGAACACGCCGTCTTTCGTGAGCTGCATGTTGGTCAGCGTGCGCTCGGCATGGCTCAGCCGCCAGTTCAGCATCCTTTGCGCATAGTGCAGGACGGTCGCCGCCATCTCCGGCCGATCGGCCAGGTTGCGGGTTTCGTGCGGGTCCTCGACCATGTCGAACAGAAGCGGCGGCAAGGCCGCGAAATGCACGTATTTATAGCGGCCATCGCGGATCACCGCATAGCTGCACTCGTCGGAGGAAATCCCCAGCGCCGTCTCGGCGGCCTGCGTCTTCACGGTGCGGAAATCGTGCTCGAAAAACACCGCGTCGCGCCAGTCGCCCGGCGCCTCGCCATGCAGGAACGGCATCAGCGAGCGGCCGTCGCAACTGCGCGGCGCCTTGAGCCCGACCCAGTCGAGGATGGTCGGCATGATGTCCACCGCCTCGGTGAAGGCTTCGACCCTGGTGCCACGCGTGGCGTCGGCGTCCGGGCGCGGATCGCGGATCACCAGCGGCAGGCGGAAGGCCTGGTCGAAATAGATCTCCTTGCCCCAGACATAGTGCTGGCCCAGCATTTCGGCATGGTCGCTGGTGACGATGATGAGCGTGCGCTCATATTCGCCGGTCACCTTGAGATGCTCGATGATGCGGCCGAGATGGTGGTCGACCTCGGCCACCAGCCCGTAATAGGCCGCGCGCATCTGGCGGATTTCAAGCTCGTCGGCCGCGACCGGATCGAGCGGGCTGTGCTCGTCGTAGCGGCCCGGCTGGCTGATGCGGTCGAGTTCGTAGGCAAGCAGCGGATGCTGCCGTTTCTCCTCCTCGACGGTGGCCGCACGCTGCGGAAACGCGACGTCCTTCGGATGCACGGCGCGGTTATAGGGTTCGGGCGCGATCAGCGGCGGATGTGGCCGGTAGAACACGAAATGCGCGAACCAAGGCTTGTCGCTTCGCACCGAAAGCCATTTGAGAAAGGCGTCGGTCAAAAACGCCGTCTCACTGTGCGCGGCCGGAAAGACGGTCGGGATGAAGCGGAAACCGCGATCCTCGGGTTTGTCGAAAGGCGTCTTCGGCTTGAACGCGTCGTCGCGGCCGTTCCGGACGTCATAGCCCTTGGCGGCGAGGTCGGCGACCCATGGCGCCATATCGTCCGGCAGGTGCAGCGGCGTGACGAAACCCGGCATCACGCCCCTGTCGTAGCCGGTCAGCGCCGGATCGCTCGGGTCCTTTCCGCGCGGGTCGATGCTGGTGTCGGTATAGCCGAACAGCGCCGGCTCGTAACCCGCCTTGCGCGCCTCCAGCGCCAGGTTGGTGTGGCGTGCATCGAGCGGCGTGCCGTTGCGGCCGGAGCGGTGGTTCATCAGATAAAGGCCGGTCAGGACGCTGGTGCGTGACGGGCCGCAGGGCGTGCACTGGCCGAAATGATTGCGAAACAGCATCCCGTCGGCCGCCAGCGCGTCGAGATTGGGCGTCTTCACATTGGGGTGGCCGAGCGCCGAGATGCAGTCGGCCCGCCACTGGTCGGCACAGATGAACAACACATTGGGGCGTCGTGTCGGCATGTCTTTTGTCACCGCTGAAGGGAAGGGTTGAATGCTGACCGCGCCACTATTCGGGCGGGCGGCCGATAATCGTGTCGGTATTGGCGAGAAGCTTGCGCACCGCGCGCCGCGCCGCCTCCGGCCGTTTCATCCGGATGCTGCGCTCGATCGTATCGTGCAGGCCTTGCGCATAGTCCAGGTCGTCGCCCTCGCGCGTGACGTGCTTGAACAGATGGTCGAACGCCGATTCGATGAGGACGCCCAGCGGCACCAGGAGATCGTTGCCCGCAGCGCGCAGGATGGCCAGGTGAAAGCGCGTGTCGGCGCGGGTGCGCGCCTCCAGCGTCGGCGCGCTCGCCATGTCCCGGCAGGCCTGGCCGATCTCCTCCATCTGTTCGTCGCTGCGCCTCAGCGCCGCAAAGGCCGACGCTTCCGGCTCAATAATGTGGCGGAACTCCTGCACCGTGCGCAGGAACGCTTCCCGGTCGGGCGAGGTCGCGTACCAGGCAAGCACGTCGCGGTCGAGCAGGTTCCAGCGCTCCCTCGGCTCGACCCGGCTGCCGACCTTGGGCCGCGAGGCAAGCAGGCTCTTGGCCATCAGCATCTTGATCGCCTCGCGCACCGCCGAGCGGCTGACATTGAATGTCTGTGACCACTGCGCCTCGTTGGGCAGGACGGCGCCGGGCGGGTAGTCGCCGCGCACGATGCGCAAGCCGATCTCGTTGGCGAGCGAGGCATGCACGCTCTCGCCTGCCCCGCGCCCCATGCCTCGCTTGTCCCTGTCGGCTTTCCCGTCCGCCATGTCGTCCTCTGTCTTCGCGGCGCAAAGCTACATGGCCGCGCCGCCGAATGCCACTGCCAAGGCAGCGCGGCGCGCCGTTGCCCGTCTCCTATCACTCAGTCTGAAAATCGGCGCGCTGCCGATCCGGGGCCGGTCACATTGTTTTTCCCCGCCTTGACGGGGGCAAAACACGCCCGCACAATTCCGTTCGCAGGTGAAGGGAGGCCGGTAACCTGCGGGAGGTAAGACCCATGACGGAAGCGATCAGGCTCTATCGGGGCCAGTTCGGGCATGTTTCTGTTCTCAATGTGGGAAACGATTTCGTCACCCACGCCCATGTCGAAGCCCATCTCATCATCTGGCTGGAAGGCACCGCCGGCGAGATGACCATCGGCGGCGAGACGGTCCGGCTAGGGCCGGGAACTGCCGCCGGCATCAATTCCTTCGAGCCGCACAGCCATGCCTTGTCGAAGGACGGCAGGCCGGGCTTGTTCCTCGCCTTCTACCTCGATCCCGAATGGGCACGGGCGCGCCGCGACCTTCCCGCCAACGCGCCGCTGTTCCACCAGCCGGCCATCGCGCTGGATTCATGGCTGCACAAGGCGGCCGGCGCGTTGCTCGACCATCTCGACGACATGGACGGCGCCGGCGACTTCTCCCACTACGAGATCGAGCGTTTCCTCGACAGCGTGCTCGATGCCGCCGATGCGACCGAACCGGCCTGCGAGCGCCCGCGCGCCATGGCCATGCAGGACTTCCGCGTCCGCAAGGCCATCCAGTTGATGAAGAGCAATGTGTGCGAGCGCATCTGCTTCGACGAGGTCGCCCGCAGCGTCGGCCTGTCGCGGCCGCATTTCTTCGCGCTGTTCAAGGAACAGACCAACCTGACGCCCAACGTCTACTGGAACACGCTGCGCATGCAGGAGGCGGTGCGCCAGTTGCAGGGCACGGAGGCGTCGCTGATTTCCGTCGCCTGCAATCTCGGCTTCACCACGCAGGGCAATTTCTCCCGCTTCTTCCGCGATCATGTCGGCGTTCCGCCGACGCTCTACCGCGAGGCGGCGCGCATGGCGGCCTGAATGGCGTCTTTTTCAGACGCTGCGATAAGCCGGCCAGACGCATTGATAAGCAACTGCTCACAAGCCGGCCTAAGCTTCTGGCTCAACGGATTGGCCAGCTAGGAGCCCGACATCATGGCGAAAGTCACCATTTCCAGCGTCATCGACGCGCCGGTCGAGAAGGTTTGGGCGCGTATTCGCGACTTCAACGGCCTGCCGAACTGGCATCCGCGCATGGTTTCCAGCCATATCGAGGATGGCAAGGATGCCACGGAGATCGGCTGCGTGCGCAATTTCCAGCTCGCCAGCGGCCCGACGCTGCGCGAGAAGCTGACGGCCTTTTCCGATGCCGACTATCTCGTCTCCTATTCCATCCTGGAAACGCCGCAGCCGCTGACGAACCACACCTCTACCTTGCAGTTGCGCCGCGTGACCGATGGCGACCGTACCTACGCCGAATGGACCGCAAGCTTCGACACCGCGCCCGAAGACGCCGAGAAGCTGGCGCAGGGCATGGGCCAGAACGTGTTCCAGGGCGGCTTCAACGCCCTGAAGGAACACTTCGCCAAACAGGGCTGATCCGGACCGGGAGGTTGCCATGCCGCTTGCACTCCAGACATTCTCGACGGTAGCCGACGCCAATGCCGCCCTGAAGGCTGCCGGCACGCGCTATCTCGGCGGCGGCACGCTAGTGGTGCGCGCCGCCAACGAAGGCGACCTCTCCTTCTCCGCTTACGTGCGCGCCACCGATCCGGCGCTCGGGCAGATCGAGATTTCCGGCAACGAGGCGAGGATCGGCGCTTCGGTCACCATGGCGCAGGTCGCCTGCCACCCGCAGCTAGCGATGCTTGCCACCGCGGCGCGGGCAGTCGGTGGACCGGCGGTGAACAACATGGCGACCATCGGCGGCAACCTGTTTGCGCCAGCCCCCTACGGCGATTTCGCGGTGGCGCTGTTGGCGCTCGACGCCACCGTCCACACCGGCGATACGGCCGCCCCCGTCGATGGCTTTCTGGAGCGGCGCGGCGGCGAGATCGTCACCGCCGTCAGCTTCGCCCTGCCGCCGGAAAAAAGCTTCCGCTTCCTCAAGGTGTCGCGGGTCAAGCCGAAGGGCATTTCCGTCCTCAGCCTCGCCGCCGTTATCGAGGAAGGTGCTGACGGCACCATCACCTCGGCGCGCATCGCGCTTGGCTGCATGGCCGACCGGCCGATGCGCGCCAGGGCGGCGGAGAAGGCGCTGGTCGGCGCCAAACGTACCGAGGACGGCATCGCGCCGGCGCTGGCCGTAGCCGCGCAAGGCACTTCGCCAGCCACCGATGCCGTCGCCAGCGCCTGGTATCGCTCGGAAGTCCTGCCGGTCCATCTCGGCCGGCTGCTGCTCGGCTGAAAGGGGAGAAAATGGCGAAAGTCCCGGTTCAATTCACCCTCAACGGTTCCGAGATAGCCGAGTTCGTGGAGAGCGGCACGACGCTGCTCAACGCGCTGCGCGACAAGATCGGCGATACTTCGCCCAAGGGCGGCTGCCATCAGGGAAGCTGCGGCGCCTGCTCGGTCGTCGTCGACGGCGAGTTGAAGCTCTCCTGCCTCATGCTCGCCGAGACCTGCAACGGCGCCGATATCCGCACCACGGCGGGCCTGTCCGACGGCGGCGTGCTGCACCCGCTGCAACGCGCCTTCCTCGACGAATTCGCCACCCAGTGCGGCTTCTGCACGCCGGGCATGCTGATGGCAGCCAAGACGCTGCTCGACCACAATCCCAATCCGACGCGCGAAGACGTGGTCGAGGCGATCGCCGGCAATGTCTGCCGCTGCACCGGCTACGAGCCGATCATCCGGGCCATTCTCACGGCCGCCCGCGCCAACTCGCAGAACGCGGCCTAGGAGGCGAAAATGGAACTGCGCAAGAGCTACTTCGCCGACGAGCGCAAGGACGACCTCAACGAGCTCGGCCAGGGCCGGCCGCGTTCCGATGCGCCGGGCCACGTCACCGGCAAGACGACGTTCTTCGCCGACCGCACCTTTCCCGGCCTGCTGCACCTGAAAATGGTGCGCAGCCCCCATCACCACGCCCGCATCGTCAGCATCGACACCTCGGAAGCCGAAAGGCATCCCGGCGTGGCGCGGGTGCTGACGGCCAAGGACGTGCCGCACAACCTCTACACCGTGCTGATCCTGATCCAGGTCGGGCCGGAGGACGAGCATGTGCTGGCCGAGGACAAGGTGCGCTGGAAGGGCGAGGCCGTCGTCGCGGTGCTCGCCGACAGCGAGCGCGCCGCGCAGGAAGCCGCGGCCAAGGTCAAGGTAGAATACGAGGTTCTGACGCCAGTTCTCGACATCGAAAGCGCGCTCGCCCCCGGCGCGCCCGTCGTCAACGAGTACCACGGCCAGAACTACTATATGTATGACAGCGGCGAGTGCCGGAAGGTGCGCTTCGGCGATGTCGAGGCGGGCTTTGCCGGGGCCGACCATATCCTTGAGCAGACCTACTGGTCCTCGCCCATCGAGCATGCGCCGACCGAAACCACCGGCTGCATCGTCGTGCCGGAAGGAAGCGGCCGCTTCACCTGCTATACCAACACGCAGGCGATGTTCTTCACGCTCGATAACGCCTCGATCATCCTGCAGATGGAAGGCAGCAAGCTGCACCTCGTCGGCGGTACCGTCGGCGGCGGCTTCGGCGGCAAGGTGGACGTCACCACCGAGCCGGTCGCGATCCTCGCCGCCAAGCTCACCGGTCGCCCGGTCGCCTTCATCTACAGCCGCGAGGAAGAGATGCAGGTTTCCTCGCCGCGCGCCGCCGAGAAGATCGTGCTGCGCGACGGTGTCATGAACGACGGCCGCATCGTCGCGCGCAAGGTCACCGGCTACACCGACGCCGGCGCCTATTCGCGCCATTCGCCCTATGGCGCTCAGAAGGGCGCCGGCCACTATCCCGGCCCCTACACCATCCCCAACGTGTGGATCGACACCTATTGCGTGTACACCAACCGCACGCCGTCCTCGGCCATGCGCGGCTTCGGCGTCACCATCGCCGACTTCGCGCTGGAAGTGCAGATGGACAAGCTGGCCCGGCTGGTCGGCATGGACCCGCTCGAATTCCGCTTCATCAACGCCTATCGCGACGGCGACATCAAGGCGCACCGCCAGCCGACCGAGGGCGCAGCGCTGATCGAGTGCATGCAGGAAGCCTCGCGCCTCGCCGGCTGGCCGGTGGCGGAGCGGTTCTATGCTTTGTCCTCGCATCCAAGGGAGGCTTGAAGAATGGCGATCAGGCGCGGACGCGGCGTTGCCGCCATCAATTACCCTACCGGCATGAATCTCGGCGGCGACCCGACGCAGGCGCTGGTGCATTCCACCCCGACCGGGAACTTCATGGTGACGCTATCTTCGGTCGACCTCGGCCAGGGCATGAAGCAGATCATGGCGCAGATCTGCGCCGAGACGATCGGCGTGCCGACCGACCGCGTCACCGTCGACACAGCCGACACCGACACCGGCCCACACTGCATGGGCACCTTCGCCTCTCGCGGCACCCACCGCGCCGGCAATGCCGTCATTCGGGCGGCGAAGGAAGCGCGCCAGGTGATGCTTGAAGTGGCGGCCGAAGAACTGGAGGTGAATGCCGACGACCTCGAAACCGATGGCCAGGGCAACGTCGTGGTGAAAGGAGCGCCGCAGAAATCCATCTCGATCTTCGACGTGGCGCTGTCGGCGCATTTCAAGCGCGGCCGCTCGATTTCCGGGCGCGGCATGTTCCTGATTCCGCGCTCCTACCCGGAAAAGGAGACCGGCGCGATGAAGCCCTCCACCTGCTACGCCCACGCCTGCACGGTGGCCGAGGTCGAGGTGGACGACGAGACCGGCGAGGTGACGGTGCTCGACGTGAAGAACGTATTCGAGATCGGCCGCGCGCTGAACCCGAAAATGGTCGAGCAGCAGCTCGTCGGCGGTTCCTGGATGGGCATTTCGCACGCGCTCTACGAGACGACCGAGCCCTACTATCCGAACCGCGAGCATGGCGGCACCGACTTCGGCGAATATGTCATGCCGGGGCCGGGCGACCTCGCGAAAACCGAGATCGTGGTGCTGGAGCGGCCTTCCGGCGACGGGCCGTACGGCGCCAAGGGACCGGGCGAAATGTGCGCCAACCCACAAATCCCGGCCGTCGCCAACGCCATCTTCGATGCGGTCGGCGTGCGCGTCGACACGCTGCCGATCACGCCCGAGCGCGTCCTGCGGGCGATCAAGGAACAACGGGCGGCATAGGCCCGGAGGCCAAACGATTGACTGCGCCGTTGAACGCCTCCGTCGAAACTCTGGCCCCCTCGCCCGAAGCCATTGCCGCAGCACTTGCGGCAAGCCGTTATCTTGCCGACGATAGCCTCGCCACCGCCATTTTCCTCGCGGTCCGGCTGGGCAAGCCGTTGCTGCTGGAAGGCGCACCCGGCGTCGGCAAGACGGAAGCGGCCAAGGCCATCGCCGACATGCTGGGGCGTTCGCTAATCCGTCTGCAATGCTATGAGGGCATCGACGCCGCGCACGCGCTCTACGAATGGAACTACCAGCGCCAGTTGCTCGCCATCCGCCATGCCGGCGAACTGGAAGTCGACATCTATGACGACCGTTTCCTGATCGCGCGGCCGCTGCTCCAAACCCTGCGCGCTCCGGAAAAGAGCGTGCTCCTGGTCGACGAGATCGACCGTTCCGACCACGAATTCGAGGCGCTGCTGCTGGAATTCCTGTCGGATTTCCAGATCAGCATTCCCGAACGCGGCACCCTTTGCGCCAAAACGCAGCCGATCGTCATCCTGACCTCGAACCGCACGCGAGAACTGGCGGAAGCGCTGCGCCGACGCTGCGTCTATCACTGGATCGGTTATCCCGACGCCGCACACGAGGCCGAGATCGTCATGCTGCGCGCCGGCGATGTCGCCGAGGCCACCGCCCGCGCCGTCGCCAGGGCGGTGCAGGAAATCCGCGCGCGCCCGCTCGCCAAGCCGCCCGGCATCGCCGAAACGGTGGAATGGGCGAACGCCGCGACCGTGCTGGAAAAGGGCGGCAGCCCATGGCCGGAAGCCTTTCGCCGCGCCATCGGCGTGCTGATCAAGGACGAGGAAGACCTGACCTACCTGCGCCCGGAATTCGACGCCATCATCGAAGCGGCGCGGGCATGAATTCAAGCCGAACCACGGCGCGGGCATTCCCCTCCCCCTTGTGGGGAGGGGTCAGGGGTGGGGGTAACGCCCTGTCTATATATCCGGCAGGTCGGGCTAACAGCGGCAACGTCTCACCCCCACCCTCTATCCCTACCCACAAAGGGGAGGGAGGCGTGGACGCCGCGCCTCGTTCAAATCGAGTCGGGCCATGAGCGCGTTGCGTCCCCTACCCCGCGCGGCCTCTCCCTTTCTCGGCTTCGGACGGCTGTTGCGCCGTTTCGGCTTTGCCGTCGCGCCCGAACAAATCGCGGCCTTCATGCGGGCGGTAACCCTTCTGGGACCACGCTCCATGAACGACATCCACGAGGGGGCACTAGCCACGCTGGCGCCGCCGCCGGACCGCCGGGGCGAGTTCGAAGCGCTGTTCCGTGCCTGGTTCCATGGCGAGGAAGCCGTCGTCACCGACGGCGAAAGCGAGGAGGAAACGCAGGTCAAGGACGACGGCGGCACGCGCGAGCAACAGGGCGAGGAGTTGCGCGAGGAGGAAGGCGGCGAGCTTTCCTCCGCCATCGAGCGGCTGAGCCTGCGTCAATTCCCTCGCGACGACGACACGCTTGCCGCCTTCGGCCGCGCGCTGCCGGCGGCGCTTCCCGTCCGCCGTTCGTTTCGCACCACGCGCGCCAAATCGCGCGGTGCCTTCGACCTGCGCCGATCGCTGCGCGAGATCGTGCGCGCCGACGGCGACCTGCCCTGCCCGCGCCTGCGCCGCCGCCAGTCGGTGTCGCGCCGGCTGCTGCTTTTGATCGACGTCTCCGGCTCGATGAAAATCCACACCACCGACTACCTGAAGCTGGCGCATGCGGTGGTCCAGGGCGCTTCTCAGGCCGAGGTCTTCACCTTCGGCACGCGCCTGACCCGCATCACGCCGGCGTTGCGCATCCGCGAGCGTGAGGCGGCGCTGGCGCGCGCGGCAAGCCAGGTCGACGACTGGGACGGCGGCACCCGCATCGGGCCGACGCTGCTTGCCTTCCTGTCGGTGCCGCGCTTTTCCGCCTTCGCGCGCGGGGCCGCGATCGTCATCCTGTCGGATGCGCTGGAACGCGGCGACCATGCCGAGATGGAGACGGCGGTGCGCCGGCTCGGCCAGCGCGCCTTCCGCCTCAGCCTGTGCACCCCGCTGGCCGGCGACCCGCGCTTCCAGCCGCGAACGGCGGCGCTCAAAGCCATCCTGCCGCTGCTCGACGATCTCAAGGACGGCTCCTCGATCGCCGCGCTCACCGATTTCATCCTGTCGCTCGGCCGCCCTGCCCCGGCGGCCGAAACCATCTGGCGGAGGGCCTCATGACACAGAAAGCCATCGACTCGCATTTCCACATCTGGCGCCGAGAGGATCAGCCCTGGCTGCGCGGGCCTATGGTGCCGCGCATCTTCGGTCCCTACGAGCCGATCCGTCGCGACTATCCGATCGGCGAATTCCTAGAGGACCAGAAAGGCTCGGGCGTCGAGAAGGCCGTCTACGTGCAGACCAATTGGGCGAAGGAGGATTTCGAGAAGGAGGTCGCCTGGCTCCAGCAGACCGCCGACGAGACCGGCTGGCCGCATGCCATCGTCGGCTACGCCGATGTCGGCGTCGACGACGTGCGCCCGCAGATCGACCGGCTGATGAAATACAAGCTCCTGCGCGGCGTGCGCATGCAGCTTCACTGGCACGAAGTGCCGGAATATCGTTTCGCCCCCTCGCCCGACCAGGTTATCGACCCGAAGGTGAAGAAGAACGTCTCGCGGCTGAAGGATTATGGCCTGTCATTCGACCTCCAGCTTTTCCCAAGCCAGATGAAAGACGGGCTGCAACTGGTTGGCGAGAATCCGGAAACCGATTTCATCCTCACCCATTGCGGCATGCTGACCGGCAGCGATCCGGACACGGTCGAGGCATGGAAGGCGGGCCTGCGCACCCTGTCGGCGGCCCCCAACCTCTACGCCAAGCTTTCCGGCCTCGGCACCTTCGTCCACCACAACGATCCGGCGCTGATCGAAACGATCATGGACAACGCCGTCGCTATTCTCGGCAGCGACCGCCTGATGTTCGGCTCGAATTTCCCGGTCGAAAAGCTGTGGACCAGCCACGCCGACCTGATCGCGGCCCACCGCGCGGCCGCAAGCCGCCACAGCAAGGCGGATCAGCAAAACATCTTCTGGAACACGGCGAAGCGGATTTACCGCCCCGCCTGACCAGCGCCTCAGGCGCGGGAAATCTCTTCCAGGTACCAGTCGATGTAGCGCAACTCGTTGTATTCCATCGGCGCAATCGGCCCGGGCACGAAGAAGTGCGATCGTACGCCGCGGGCGGTGTGCTCGATGATCTTCTTGTCCTCTTCGGTGGTCACCGTCCACAGCCAGGTGAGCTTTTCGAGGTCGTAATCGTCTCCCTCGACCGCATCGCCCCTGACCAGCCAGATCAGTTCCATATCGCAGGCATTCGGGCCGCGCGGCACGAAGCGGTAGATCATGCCGTGATCGGGATAGCAGACGAGGAACGTCGTGCCGCCGAGATGGATGGAAGTGACGCCGCCGTCGGATTCGGTGAAGCGGCCCATCGGCGGCGCGACCAGCTTGCCGTCCTTGCTGCCGCTGGCGACACCCTCGTAGAGCGCGTAGCGGAAGGTGTCGATCGCCTCCTGCCCCTGCGCGGAATTCTGCCAGCGGTTGCCGGAAACGATGCTGACGCCGAGCGCACAGGTGCGCTCCTCCATCGCCGCGTTGAGTTCGGCGATCATCTCCTTCGGCTTTTCCAGCGCATGGGTCTGCGAATATTCCGGATGTGCCGGCCCGCAATGGTAGCACTCGACATAGTTCTCGACCGCCAGCTTCCAGTTGGCCTCGAAGGAATACATCTTGCGATGCGCCACCTTGGCCTCGCCCCAGCCGTACTGGCCGGCGCTGGCGCGCAACGCCTGCTCGATCGGGTCGAAATCGAGTGGCTTTTCGGCAAACGAGACGAACACCAGCCCGGAGGCGACCCGCACATGGAGCTTCTTCAGCCCATGCTCGGCGCGGTCGAAATCCTTCGGCATCAGACGCGCGGCGCGCAGCGAGCCGTCGTTGGAATAGGTCCAGGCGTGGTAGGGGCACACGAACATCTTCGCGTTGCCCTTCTGCTTGGTGCAGACCTCGGCGCCGCGATGGCGGCATACGTTGAGCATCGCATGCACGGCCCCGTCCGCCGCGCGCGTCAGAATCACCGCCTCGTCGCCGAGGTTGAACAGTTCGAAATCGCCCGAGTTGGGAATGATGCTTTCATGGGCGATGCAATGCCAATGGCGGAAGAACACCCGCTCCATGTCGCGCTGGTAGATCGCCGGATCGTGATAGAAGGCGCGCACCAGGCCGTAACCCGGCCTGCGCTCGGCAACGAGGCGGTCGATTTCATCCGGTTGGCTTGAACCCTGCTGGAGAGGAACCACACTCATGGCATTTCCCTTGTCTGGCATCGCGTTTCGATTGTGACGTCCATGACGGCGACCCGCCGTCACCGGCACTCTTTCGTCACTTAAAGACGCGAACGAATCTGTTGGAAAGAGCCAGCAGCGGCAGACGACTGCGTCACCGCGTAGCAGAACGCACGAAACCCGCCCCGGCGAAACCGGAACGGGCTTCCTGACAGATCATTCGGACCTTCAGCGGGAGTCTGTCAATCCTCAGGCGGCGGGTTGCTTGCACCCGACCCTGAGGGAGCCGCCGTCACGGCGCCCAGCTTCTCGCGCTTGTTCAGCACAGGCTTCTGGGAGGTCTTCTTCATGCCGCCCTCCGGTTGGGATACAATACCGCGAATTATAGCCGGACATTCATCCGTGGCCACCGGACATGATCCGACATAGCAGGCTCAGGCACTGCAACGGCCCCGGGCCTGATGGCGATCAGGATGGAACTTTTTGCCGTCCCACACATTCCGTCCCAATGGTTCTTGAAGTTTTGCTCGCGCTGATGCTGGTCGGCTACCTGATCATGACGGCGGTTTACAGCCGCTTGGAATAGGTCCGCCCTTCGGCCTTGCCGTATGACGGAACGGCATTTTCGCCCTGTTGGACCCGGCCAGCATAGGGGCAGGATCGTTGTCGCCGCTACTTTCTGTCGGTGTCTTTGGGAACCGAGGCATCCTTCCGGTTGTTGCCGAGGAGCAACCGCAGCGGAGCAGCGACTATGCCCGAGAAATCCGACTATGAAACCGGCGCCCGCAAATATCCGGCCCGCACCGGACCCGATCCCAACGATGACTTCTCTCCGGACGCGGCCATGAACAGGCCGCCAAAAGGCGGCGGGCTCAGCGACAAGACAGGCGCGCAGGGTAAGCGCCACCCCAAGGAAGATTCTCCGGAACCTGACCACGTCGACCCTTCGCCGAGGGACACAAGGGAAGCGCCGGCGCCAAATCCGAATGGCCAGCCGATAAAGAACCCTTAATCAACTGCGGAAAACCGGACGGCACCGGTTTGCGGCAGGACAGCGCCCTGCCCGGGCGGCCGCGGCCCTACGTCCGCTCCAGCGCCATCCGCGGGGACAAGCCCGCGGACCTCGCCCGGCATCAGGCTGCCTTCCCGGTCACCGCTCTCCGGGCACGTCTCGAAGTTTCCCGTCGCGCCCTCATGACAGACGCAATGCGCAAAATTGAATCCGCTACATCAAGGAAAAGTTAACCTTGCAGTCCCATTTTCCGAGCGGAACACACTCGGAGTGACAGACATGTACCGCGTTCTCATCGTGTCATTCGTGGCAGTTTCACTTGCCGGCTGCGGCTCGACGCGCGCCATGCGCACCGCCACGGGCGCGGCGATCGGTGCGGGCTCGGGAGCCCTGGCCGGCGCCGCTATTGCAGGCACCGGCGGCGCCCTCGTCGGCGGCCTCGGCGGCGCCGCCGTCGGCGCAGTGGTCGGCTCAAACCAGTAAGGCAGCCGCCGAAGTGGTTGCGGCCTCTATACACCGGTCGCAAGCGTAACGTGCAACTTGAGCAACCAAATCTAAACTGACTCAACCAACCCCTTGAAATTCCACAAAACGAGGATCTGCCCTCAATGCGATCCGCCAAACTTGCCTGATTCATAGGATGATTTTGGCAGACATTCGAACGCGTTTCAGGCTCGGCTAGTGCGCGACAAAAAAAGGCCGCCAATGGCGACCTCCTAAGCAGTGTCGAGACTGGGGAAGGCTGCGTTCAGGCGGCCGCAAACAGTGGTTCTACATCTCTGCGTTGCCAGACCAGCGTCTTCTTCGGTTCCAGGACATAAGGCTGGATACCAGCGGCGCGCAGAATACGAGGTACGTCTCGCCATCGCAGTTTGTGTCCGAGGGCTGAGAAGCGCTCGGTGACTTCGGAGGTAAGTATAAATTCTCTTTCAAAGACACCAAGCTCTGTCACCGTCGGCTTCCTTGAAAGGAAACCGTCACGCACAAGCTGGTTCACAATCACAGGTGTTGTCTTGAGCACTCGTGCCGCATCCTGTTGTGTAAGGACTATATCGGCATCCAAGTTGCTCGAAACAGCTTCATTGAGGAATTGTAAGGCTTCCGCGTCACGGACAGCAAGGGAGGCCATCAATGATTTTCCTCCTACGCTCCAGACTTCGAGCTGACCTCCGATTATCTTGAGGAAGATCTCGGGCCATGGATTTGTAAGAGCCTGAATCATAACGAACGCGGTGCTTTCAATGCCTTGCGAGCCTTCGGGTGAGGAGGCGGATGCTGGCGATATAGACCCACGCCTCAGCGGATGCGATGGTGCGCTCGAAGTCTTTTGCCA
>JBASAA010000014.1:0-31215 GCA_049650385.1 Mesorhizobium sp. | reverse complement strand
TTCGCGAAGCGCGCTCGCAACCGCGAGCCGGCAACAGATATAATTTTCGGAAAACCGGCTTGCTAAGCCTTTGAAAGAATGGCGCGAGTGACGGGGCTCGAACCCGCGACCTCCGGCGTGACAGGCCGGCACTCTAACCGACTGAGCTACACCCGCGCTTTGGACGAACCCGGCCGAGCCGTGTACGTCGCAGCGGGTGGATAGGGGTTTCGCCGCAGGGTGTCAAGCATGCCAGGACCGCATAACGGAAAAGAAGTGAAGGTTTTTTCACAGCTTTCCGCCGGGCGGCCGAAATTACCGCACCGGCCGCATTATCCGGTCGTTAGGCCTTGCGGAATTGCGCACGGCCTGCTTAAAGCAGCCCGCAAAGCGGGCGATTAGCTCAGTTGGTAGAGCGCCTCGTTTACACCGAGGATGTCGGCGGTTCGAGTCCGTCATCGCCCACCAGTTTCCTCAGTCTCACGGCAAGTTCGCTGCGCTCACGCCTCCGACGGGTGGGCGAAAGCCCGGGCCGCAGTCGCGGCCTTGCTCCGCTCCCCGATCTCACGGCAAATTCGCTGCGCTCACGCCTCCGACGGGCGGGCGAAAGCCAGGGCCGCAGTCGCGGCCTTGCTCCGTTCGAGGATTTTCCTGTTGCCTCAACCGGTTTCCAGAACGCAAAAGAAAAAAGCCGGGACAAAGCCCGGCTTTTTTATTCTCTATGGAACAGGCGGTTCTTAGTTGACCGCGTCCTTGAGGCCCTTGCCGGCCGAGAACTTCGGCACGGTGCGCGCCGGAATCTGTACTTCCGCGCCGGTCTGCGGATTACGCCCCGTGGAGGCCGCGCGCTTGGAAACGCTGAAATTGCCGAAGCCGACGAGCCGGACGTCGCCGCCCTTCTTGAGTTCGCCCGTGATCGTGGAAAACACCGCGTCGACGGCGGACTGTGCATCGCCTTTCGAAATACCCGCGGCGTCGGCGACAGCAGATACCAGTTCGTTCTTGTTCATATAAATTTCCCTTCCTTGAGAAAACCGGGACAAGCGACTCGACCGGCAGGAAACGGACTCTAGAAAGAAGCGTTCCCGCAACCAACCCGCCATAGCCGGAAAAATGCCCGGCGTCCCTTATTTTCAAGGCTTTTTCACATGAAAAAGCCGGGCGCAAGGCCCGGCTTCCGTATTAATCGCCCGAGTTCGGCGAAAAGCTCAGTGGGAGAGCGTCTTGCCGGCCTCGTCCGCCGTGTCGACCACGGCGGCGGGAGCATCCACCGGCTCGACCCACTCGATCGGCTCCGGCATCCTGACCAGAGCGTTGCGAAGCACGTCGCCTACCCTCGCCACGGGGATGATTTCCATGCCGTTCTTCACGTTGTCCGGAATCTCGGCCAGATCCTTGACGTTGTCTTCCGGGATCAGCACCTTCTTGATGCCGCCGCGAAGGGCCGCGAGCAGTTTCTCCTTCAGACCACCGATCGGCAGCACCCTGCCCCTCAGCGTGATCTCGCCGGTCATCGCCACGTCGGCCTTGACCGGAATGCCGGTCAGCACCGAAACGATCGCGGTGGCCATGGCGACGCCCGCCGACGGGCCGTCCTTCGGGGTCGCGCCCTCGGGAACGTGGACGTGGATGTCGCGCTTGTCGAACAAGGGCGGCTCGATGCCGAAATCGACGGCGCGCGAGCGGACATAGGAGGCCGCTGCCGAGATCGATTCCTTCATCACGTCCTTCAGGTTGCCGGTGACGGTCATGCGGCCCTTGCCGGGCATCATGACGCCCTCGATCGTCAACAACTCGCCGCCGACCTCGGTCCACGCCAATCCGGTGACGACACCGACCTGGTCGTCCGTCTCGGCCATGCCGAAGCGGAAGCGCTCAACGCCGAGATAGTCGGCGAGGTTGTCGCTGGTGATCTTTACCGACTTCTTCTTCGTCTTCAGGATCTCGGTCACCGCCTTGCGCCCGAGCTTCATCAGCTCGCGCTCAAGGCTGCGGACGCCGGCCTCACGGGTATAAGTCTGGATGATGGCGCGGATCGCGTCGTCACCGACCGAAAACTCCTTCGGCTGCAAGGCGTGGTCGCGCACCACCTTCGGCAGCAGGTGCCGCTTGGCGATTTCGATCTTCTCGTCCTCGGTGTAGCCGGCGATACGGATGATTTCCATGCGGTCCATCAAGGGGGCCGGGATGTTCAGCGTATTGGCCGTCGTCACGAACATGACGGAGGACAGATCGTACTCGACCTCGAGGTAGTGATCCATGAAGGTTGCGTTCTGCTCCGGATCGAGCACCTCCAGCAGCGCCGAGGAGGGGTCGCCCCGGAAGTCCTGGCCCATCTTGTCGATCTCGTCGAGCAGGAAGAGCGGGTTGGACTTCTTCGCCTTCTTCATCGACTGGATGACCTTGCCGGGCATCGAGCCGATATAGGTGCGCCGGTGGCCACGGATCTCGGCCTCGTCGCGCACGCCGCCGAGCGCCATGCGCACGAACTCGCGGCCGGTCGCCTTGGCGATCGACTTGCCGAGCGAGGTCTTGCCGACGCCGGGCGGGCCGACGAGGCACAGGATCGGGCCTTTCAGCTTCTTCTGGCGGCTCTGCACGGCAAGGTATTCGACGATGCGATCCTTGACCTTGTCGAGGCCGTAGTGATCGGCGTCGAGCACTTCCTGGGCAAAGTTCAGGTCCTGCTTGACCTTGGAGTTCTTGCCCCACGGGATCGTCAGCAGCCAGTCGAGGTAGTTGCGCACGACCGTCGATTCCGCCGACATCGGCGACATCGACCGCAGCTTCTTGAGCTCGGCGTCCGCCTTCTCGCGGGCCTCCTTGGAGAGCTTGGTCTTCTTGATGCGCTCTTCGATCTCGGCAGCTTCGTCGCGGCCGTCCTCGCCCTCGCCGAGTTCCTTCTGGATCGCCTTCATCTGCTCGTTGAGGTAGTACTCGCGCTGGGTCTTCTCCATCTGGCGTTTTACACGCGAGCGGATGCGCTTTTCGACCTGAAGGACGGAGATTTCGGCTTCCATGAAGCCCATCGCCTTCTCCAGCCGCTCCTTGACGGAGAGGGTGGAGAGCATTTCCTGCTTCTCGGGAATCTTGATGGCGAGATGCGAGGCAACCGTATCGGCGAGCTTGGAATAGTCGTCGATCTGGCTGGCCGCACCGACCACCTCGGGCGAAATCTTCTTGTTGAGCTTGACGTAGTTCTCGAAGTCGGAGACCACCGAACGCGCCAGCGCCTCGACCTCGACCTTCTCTTCCTGCGGCTCTTCGAGCACGGAGGCGCGCGCCTCGTGGAAGTCGATGCGATCGGTGAACGCTTCGACCCTGGCACGCGCGGCGCCCTCGACCAGCACCTTGACGGTGCCGTCCGGCAGCTTCAGCAATTGCAGAACGTTGGCGAGCGTGCCGACGTCGTAGATGGCGTCGGGCTCGGGATCGTCGTCGGCGGCGTTCATCTGGGTGGCGAGCAGGATCTGCTTTTCCTGCCCCATCACCTCTTCCAGCGCCTTGATGGATTTTTCCCGCCCGACGAACAGCGGCACGATCATGTGGGGAAACACCACGATGTCGCGCAGGGGCAGGACCGCGAATACGCCGCTACCGGGAGCCTTGGATGATTTGGCCATTATCCAACCTTTCTGTCGCGACCGCCAAGCGGCCAGCCGCGAATCTCATATTAACGACCGGGGATCGTTCCGCCTACCACCGTTATACCGGGAGTTTGTCAGCACAGAATGCAAGCCCTTGGCCTTCCACCGTTAGTTGGATGCGCGGGCACTAAAGATCAAGGGGCCGGCATGCAACAGGTCCGTTTGCCGTCTTACGGACACCCCCGCACACCAAAACGGCGCCTCGCGGCGCCGCCCGGTTTGCGGTGAAGGATGCCCGCGCGTCAGGCGCTGACGTTGCCCTTCTTTTCCTTGTTGTCGGAGTAGATGTAGAGCGGGCGGGCGCTGCCCGTCACCACTTCCTCCGAAATCACGACTTCACGTACGCCTTCCAGCGCCGGCAGTTCGAACATGGTGTCGAGCAGGATCGCCTCCATGATCGAGCGCAGGCCACGCGCGCCGGTCTTGCGCTCGATGGCGCGGCGGGCGATCGCGGCAAGCGCGTTCTCGTGGAAGGTGAGGTCGACGTTCTCCATCTCGAACAGGCGCTGGTACTGCTTGACCAGCGCGTTCTTCGGCTCGGTCAGGATCTGGATCAGCGCTTCCTCGTTGAGGTCCTCCAGCGTCGCCAGCACCGGCAGGCGGCCGACGAATTCGGGGATGAGGCCGAACTTCAGCAGGTCCTCGGGCTCGACCAGGCGGAACAGGTCGCCGGTGCGGCGGTCCTCCGGCGAGGCCACGGTCGCGCCGAAGCCGATCGAGGTCTTGCGGCCGCGATCCGAGATGATCTTGTCCAGGCCGGCGAAGGCGCCGCCGCAGATGAACAGGATGTTGGCGGTGTCGACCTGCAGGAATTCCTGCTGCGGGTGCTTCCTGCCGCCCTGCGGCGGCACGGAGGCGACCGTGCCTTCCATGATCTTCAGAAGCGCCTGCTGCACTCCCTCGCCCGACACGTCGCGGGTGATCGAGGGATTATCGGACTTGCGCGAAATCTTGTCGATCTCGTCGATGTAGACGATGCCGCGCTGGGCCCGCTCGACATTGTAGTCGGCCGCCTGCAACAGCTTGAGGATGATGTTCTCCACGTCCTCGCCGACATAGCCGGCCTCGGTCAGCGTGGTGGCGTCGGCCATGGTGAAGGGCACGTCGATGATGCGCGCCAGCGTCTGCGCCAAGAGCGTCTTGCCGCAGCCGGTCGGGCCGATCAGCAGGATGTTCGACTTCGCCAGTTCGACGTCGTTGTTCTTGCCGGCATGCGCGAGGCGCTTGTAGTGGTTGTGGACAGCCACCGACAGCACCCGCTTGGCATAGGGCTGGCCGATCACGTAGTCGTCGAGGACCTTCTGGATTTCCTGGGGCGTCGGCACCCCTTCGCGCGACTTCACCATCGAGGTCTTGTTCTCCTCGCGGATGATGTCCATGCACAGTTCGACGCACTCGTCGCAGATGAAGACGGTCGGGCCGGCAATCAGCTTGCGCACTTCGTGCTGGCTCTTGCCGCAGAACGAGCAATAGAGGGTGTTCTTGGAATCACCGCCGCCGTTCGAGACCTTGCTCATTTCCCAGTCCTTTCATGGCGCCCGCCGGAGGTCCGGCTGAAAGGGCGTGTACTCAATCTATCGCGGGATTACGCCGCAGCCAGCCTCGGGCCTAAACAACGTATTCCGTACGACGAACAAATCGAAAAACGTGGCTTTTGATTCGCGGTGACCCCGCTTGAAAAGCTAAGCCGCCGAAACTCAATAGAGCCTTAACGTAGGCAACCATGGAGCCTGTGGAAACAGGCAAATGTGGCGTAATTGCCGCATTACACGGCAAAAACACGCATTTACGCTGTCCAGCGGCCATCAGCCTTCCTTGCCGGCGCCCTCGATCTCTTCGCGCGAGGTCAGCACCTTGTCGATGAGGCCCAGTTCCAGCGCCTGCTCGGTGGTCAGGAAGTTGTCACGCTCCATCGCGTTGTGGATGGTCTCGTAGTCCTGGCCGGTGTGCCTGACGTAGATCTCGTTCAGGCGCCGCTTCAGGCGCTCGGTGAACTGCGCATGGATCATGATGTCGGTCGCCTGGCCCTGGTAGCCGCCCGACGGCTGGTGGATCATGATCTGGGCGTTGGGGGTGCAGAAGCGCATGTCCTTGGCGCCCGCCGTCAACAGTAGCGAACCGGCCGACATCGCCTGGCCGACGCACAGCGTCGATACCGGCGGCTTGATGAACTGCATGGTGTCGTACATCGCCAGCCCCGACGTCACCACGCCGCCCGGCGAGTTGATGTAGAGGTTGATTTCCTTTTTCGGGTTTTCCGCTTCGAGGAAAAGAAGCTGCGCGCATACCAGCGAGGCCATGCCATCCTCGATCGGGCCGGTGATGAAGATGATGCGCTCCTTCAACAGGCGCGAAAAGATGTCGTATGCGCGTTCGCCACGGTTGGTCTGCTCGACCACCATCGGGACGAGGTTCATGTAGGTTTCGATCGGATCTTTCATGGACTGTCCCTTGAATCTCAATTCCGCTCCGGGCTGACTCCCAGCCGGATCGTCTTACCCTAGATAGGATGCCGCCCGATGCTTGCGCAAGACTGGTGCGGCCACCCCTGCGGTTAAGGTTAGCCGACGCGGGCCAACCGGGCGGATATCGCCGTCAGACCTCCGCTCTCAGCCAGCGCTTCAGCCCGGCGATGTCGCCGTCACCGACCGCCTGCGCCACGCGCCGCCCGACCGCCGCGCCGAACTTGTAGCCATGGCCGGAACAGGCGGAGATGACCAGGCAGCGGCCCTTGTCCCAGGCGAAGAACTTTTCGTCCGCGGTGAAGGTATAGGCGCAGGTCACCACCTCGGTGACCCTGTATTCCCCGATGCGGGCGATCGGCGGCGAAAACAGGTTGCGGATCGCCTCGCCCTCCCCCTCGACCGGCTCGCGGTTCCAGTCGGCATCGCTGGTTTCCACCTTGTGCAGGCCGGAGCCGAACTTCATGCCGGCGCCGCCCGAGGGCGGGATCATGTAGCCGTCGGTCTTGCCGCCGACATCGAGGATGACGGGCGCCGCGTCCCATGCCGCCTTGAGGTCGGCCGGCGGCTCCACATAGGCGAGCGCCGTGCGATAGGTCTTGAGGTCGCCGCCGAGTTCCGGGAACAGTTTCAGCACCCAGGCGCCGGCGGTCACCACAACGTGCTCGCCCTGCATGGTCTCGCCGCCTTCCAGCGTGATCCGGCCCGCCTCGGCATCGACTTCCGTTACCTTGCTGTTCTCGTAGACATTGGCGCCGTTCGCCTTCAGCCATTCGACCAGCCCGGAGGCTATCTTGCGGCAGTGCAATGCACCGCCCTCCGGCGAGAAGAAGGCATAGCGGAAGCTGCCGGCCTCGAAGAACGGCCAGCGCCTGACCGCCACGTCCGGCTCGACCATCTCGAACGGGAAACCGCCCGCCTGAAGCCCGTCGCGATACTGCTCGGCCTCGTCGCCCTCCTCGCGCGAAACGCAGATGAAGCCGCGCGGATCGAGGTGGTTCTCACCAAGATCGGCCCACAATTCGTCCCAGGCATCGTAGGCCTGCGTGATGAGCCGGCCATAGCCGGCCGCGTTTCCGTAGGCGCGGCGGATGATGCGGTGGTGGTCGCCGGAAGCGGCCAGCCGGTAGGGGATCGTTCCCTGCTCGACCAGCGAAACCCGATGCCCGGCCTTCACCAGCGACCAGGCCGTCGCCAGTCCGTCGATGCCGGCACCCACCACGATCACGTTCATCGGTCCACTCCTGAAAGCTTATCGGCCGTCAAAGCCTGACGACATATTCCTTGCGAGTCGTTTCAAGCACTTCCCAGCTTCCCTTGAAGCCCGACCTGAGCACGAAACTGTCGCCGGCCCGCACCGTCCGCGCTTCGCCGCCGTCCTCAGCAATTACGGAGACACCGGACAGAATGTGGCAGAATTCCCATTCGTCGTATTCGATGCGCCACTTGCCGGGCGTCGATTCCCAGATGCCGGCATAAAGGCCGCCGTCGCGTTCCTCGATATTCCAGGTGCGGAATTTCGGACTGCCAGCAAGAATGCGTTCGGCCGGCGGGGCCCCTTCCTCGGGAGCCGCGCCGGCCGTGTCGATGACGAGAAATGTCTGGTCTGCCATGAGGAGGCTCCGTTGAAGCCCCCTTCATGCCATGCGCGTCAGGCCTTCGCCAGAGCCTGCTCCAGATCGGCGATGATGTCGGCGACATCCTCGATGCCGACCGAAAGGCGCACCACTTCCGGCCCGGCGCCCGCAGCCGTCTTCTGCTCGTCGGAAAGCTGGCGGTGCGTGGTCGAGGCCGGGTGGATGACCAGCGACTTGGTGTCGCCGATATTGGCCAGGTGCGAGAACATCTCCAGCCCCTCGACGAACTTCACGCCGGAATCGTAGCCGCCCTTGAGGCCGAAGGTGAACACCGCGCCCGCGCCCTTCGGCGAATATTTCTGCTGCAGCGCGTGGTTCTTGTCGTCCTTGAGGCCGGGATAGGAAACCCACGACACCTTCGGATGCTTCGACAGCCATTCGGCGACGGCCAGCGCGTTGTCGCAATGGCGCTGCATGCGCAGCGGCAGGGTCTCCAGGCCGGTGGCGATCAGGAAGGCGTTGAACGGCGAGATGGCCGGCCCGAGGTCGCGCAGGCCGAGCACGCGCGCGGCGATGGCGAAGGCGAAGTTTCCGAACGTCTCGTGCAGCACCATGCCGCCATATTCGGGGCGCGGCGAGGACAGCATCGGATACTTGCCGGACTTCGACCAGTCGAAGGTGCCGCCGTCGACGATGATGCCGCCGATGGAGTTGCCGTGACCGCCGATGAACTTGGTGGTCGCGTGCACGATGATGTCGGCGCCATGCTCGAACGGCCGCACCAGATAGGGCGAGGCCAGCGTGTTGTCGACGATCAGCGGCAGGCCGTGCTTGCGGGCAATAGCCGCGATCGCCGCGACATCCACGAACTCGCCGCCCGGATTGGCCAGGCTCTCGATGTGGATCGCCTTGGTGCGGTTGTCGATGTTCTTCTCGAAGGACGAGGGATTGTTGATGTCCGCCCAGCGGACTTCCCAGCCGAAATTCTTGAAGGCATGGCCGAACTGGTTGATGGTGCCGCCATAGAGCTTGCTCGCCGCGATGAAATTGTCGCCGGATTCGAGCAGCGTGTGGAAGACCAGCAGGTGCGCCGACTGGCCGGACGCGGTAGCGAGGGCCGCCGTGCCGCCTTCAAGCGCCGCGACGCGCTCTTCCAGCACCGCCTGCGTCGGGTTCATGATGCGGGTGTAGATGTTGCCGAAGGCCTTGAGGCCGAACAGGGCGGCGGCATGGTCGGCATTCTCGAACACGAAAGACGTGGTCTGGTAGATCGGCACGGCGCGCGCGCCGGTAGCCGGGTCCGGCTTGGCGCCGGCATGCACGGCGAGCGTATCGAAACCGGGCGTGCGTTGAGACATGGAAAACCCCTCCAGGAATTTGCGTGAAACCGGGCCGCATCTTTGACGGAGCAGGCCAGCGATTGCAAAGGGGAAAATGCCTCACCTTGCCGCAAGGCGAAACAAAAACGCCGCAATACGGCACTTTCGTGGAAAAATATTCCTGAACTAGCGTTCGCGGATACCGAAGCTCTGAAACCCGCTGCGCAGGACCGGCTTTTTAGAGGAGACGACGCCGGAATTGACGCCGTTCCAGCCGATCTCGCCGGAAAGGCGGCCATATTCGATCTTGGGGCAGCGGTTCATCACCATTTTGACGCCGGCGGCCTCGGCTTTCGCCGCCGCCTCGTCATTTCGCACCGTCAACTGCATCCAGATGACCTTGGGCAGCGGGCGAAGCGCCAGCGCCTGGTCCACGACCAGCGGCACGGCCGCGGAGGCGCGGAAGATATCAACCATGTCGATCGGCTCGGGGATATCCGCGAGCTTGGCATAGGTCATGCGGCCGAGGATTTCCTTGCCGGCATGGCCGGGATTGACCGGAAACACCGAATAGCCCTTGGCGAGCAGATATTTGAGGACGAAGAAGCTCGGCCGCACCTCGTTGGCGGAGGCGCCGACCATGGCGACCGTGCGCACCTCGCGCAGGATGCCGGCGATATAGGCGTTGTCGTAAGCGTCGTGGTTCATGCGGGCAAGGCTATATTGCCTTCGGCGTCGATGGGGAAGTCCGGGTTGTGCGCCACCTCCCAGACATTGTCCTCCGTATCGGCGAAATAACCGTACCAGCCGCCCCAGAAGGCGCGCCCGGCCGGCTTGACGATGCGCCCGCCGGCTTTTTCAGCCTGCGCCAGCACCTCGCCCACTTCCGCCTCGGAGCGGGTGTTATAGGCGAGATAGACGCGCGACGGCGCGGTGCCGAAGGCGATGCCGGCATCTTCTTCGGCGCTGACACGGGGAAACAGCGCCAGAATCGCCCCGCCCATCTGGAAGAAGGCGACGCCGTCCTGGATACGGTGGCGGATAAGCCCCATCGCCTCATAAAAGCGGGCGGAGCGGTCGAGGTCTTCCACCGCGATGGTGACGATGGAGATGCGCGGCTCCATCATTCTCCCTTCCATTCCGGCGAACGCTTGCCGATGAAGGCGCCGATGCCTTCCTCGGCGTCGCGCGCCAGCATGTTTTCCACCATCACGCGGCCGGTATAGGCGTAGGCGTCCGCCAGTCCCATCTCGATCTGATCGTAGAAGGCTTCCTTGCCGATCTTCAGCGTCAAAGGCGATTTGGAAGCAATGACTTCGGCGTATTTCGTCACAGTCTGATTCAGGTATTCGGGCGGCACAACGCGGTTGACGATACCGAACTCGCGCGCGGTCGCGGCGTCGATCGTCTCGCCGGTCAAAAGCATCTCCATCGCCTGCTTGCGTGAGGCGTTGCGCGACAGCGCCACCATCGGCGTCGAGCAGAACAGGCCGATATGGACGCCGGGCGTGCAGAAGGTGGAGGCGTTGGACGCGATCGCCAGGTCGCAGCTTGCGACCAGTTGCAGGCCAGCGGCGGTCGCCAGCCCGTTCACCTCCGCGATCACCGGCTTGGGATTGCGCACGATCGCCTGCATCAGCGTGGCGCAGGCGGTAAAGGTCTTTTCGAAGAACGCCCTGCCCCGGTCGGCGTCGGTGCGGTGCGCGGTCAGTTCCTTGAGGTCGTGGCCGGCGCAAAACACCTTGCCGGCCGCCGAAAGAACGATGACGCGCACCGCCTTGTCGCTTGCGGCCCGCTCGAACTCCTCGGTCAGCGCCTCCATGACGGCGATCGACAGCGCGTTGGCCGGCGGATTGGCAAGCGTCAGCCGCAGGATGCCCTTGTCGAGCACCGCCAGCGCCGGGCCTTCTGCCGGGGTTGATTTGAGGGCGACGATCTCAGCCATGGTTTTCTCCCGCGTGTCAGGCCATTTCCGGTAGGGCAGGCGTAGGAACTTACTCCCCGACGATGCCTAGTCCAAGGGGGCTTAGTCCAAGGGCGGCTTAGTCCAAGTGCAATGATCCGCAGCGGCCAGATCACGGTACGGTTGCCAGCCCAAGGCCAACCCCGCCATAAAGGACCGGAAAGCGAGGAAGCCGCATGCCCGCACAGGATACGCTCCAGCCCGTACTCGACGCCGCCGAGGTCAACGAACTGATGAATGCCGCCTATCCCCAGCTCAACGGCGGGGAAAGCCTCTATGTGGCGACGGAGGTTTTTCCGGGCGGCTGCACGGTCCGCCTCAACGCCGACGAACGGCACCTTCGGCCCGGCAACACGGTATCGGGACCGTCTCTGTTCACGCTGGCCGACATCGGCGGCTATGCCTGCGTGCTCTCGCATGCCGGGCCGGACGCATTGTCGGTCACCGTCAACCTCAACATCAATTTCATGCGCAAGGCCGAAGCCGGGCCTGTCGACTGCCATTGCCGCATCCTGAAGCTCGGCAGGAGCCTGATGGTGTTCGACGCCGATCTCGTCGCCGGCCCCGACCGGCACACCGTGGCGCATGCCACCGGCACCTACTCGATCCCGCCGAAGCCGCAAAATAATGCGGTAAAATAATACCTCATATCCAAGGCATTGTTTTCTAATAGATTCATTCCGGAATTCGCGGATTGTGCGCGATTGACGCGCCGGCCACCCTCCCCTATAAGCAGCTTCGAACAGCGGCCCGCAATGGCCGCCGTTTTAGTATTGGCGCTCACCGCGCCAATCCAAGCAACAAGAAACGCCTTCGCGACCCTTGGGAAGCAAGGTCCAACCGGAAGAAGAACCATGACAACCTTTTCGCAGAAGCCTGCGGACGTGGTGAAGAAGTGGGTGCTGATCGACGCCGAGGGTCTCGTCGTCGGCCGTCTCGCCACCATCGTCGCCAACCGCCTGCGCGGCAAGCACAAGCCGACCTTTACCCCCCATGTCGACGACGGCGACAACGTCATCATCGTCAACGCCGACAAGGTGGTGTTCACCGGCAAGAAATTCACCGACAAGGTCTATTACTGGCACACCGGCCATCCGGGCGGCATCAAGGAGCGCACCGCGCGCCAGTTGCTCGAGGGCCGTTTCCCCGAGCGCGTCGTCGAGAAGGCGGTTGAGCGCATGATCCCGCGCGGCCCCCTCGGCCGCCGCCAGATGAAGAACCTCCGCGTCTATGCAGGCTCGGAACATCCGCATGTCGCCCAGCAGCCCGAAGTCCTCGACGTGGCCAAGCTGAACGCCAAGAACAAGAAGGTTTCCTGATATGGCTGAGCTTTCCTCGCTCGCAGAACTGGGCACCGTGGTCGCCGCCGAGCAGCCGGCCGCTCCCGTGCATGTCCAGAAGCTCGACAAGTCGGGCCGCGCCTATGCCACCGGCAAGCGCAAGAACGCCATCGCCCGCGTCTGGGTGAAGCCGGGCAGCGGCAAGATCATCGTCAACGACAAGGAATTCGCGGCCTATTTCGCGCGTCCGGTGTTGCAGATGATCCTCAACCAGCCGATCGTCGCGGTCAACCGCGCCGGCCAGTACGACATCGTCGCCACCGTCGCCGGCGGCGGCCTCTCCGGCCAGGCGGGCGCCGTGCGCCACGGCATCTCCAAGGCGCTGACCTACTATGAGCCGGCGCTGCGCGCGGTGCTCAAGAAGGGCGGCTTCCTCACCCGCGACAGCCGCGTGGTCGAGCGCAAGAAGTACGGCAAGGCCAAGGCCCGCCGCAGCTTCCAGTTCTCGAAGCGTTGATCTTGCTGCCCGGCGCCTCCGCCGGGTCCCGCTCAAAAAAGCCGCGCTGGCGACAGCGCGGCTTTTTTCATGGGCTTTCCGGTTATCTCAGGGCATGAAAAAGGCCCCGCGCGGGGGCCCTTTCAGTTCATTGGTGAGCCTGCCGAAGACGATCAGTTGCCGGCCTTGGCCTTGTCCTGCTCTTCCTTCAGCTTCTTGGCGAAGTCCTCGTTGTTCTTGGCAACGAAGTCCTGAAGCTTCTTCTGGCGGTCCTCGAGGTCGGATTGCTGCAAGGGCGGGCCGTCATAGGCGCCGCTGAAACCGGTCAGCGCGACCTTGATCGGGTTCGGCTGGTTCTGGAAATTGACCGAGGTCAGCGTCAGGTTGGAGCCCTTCTTGAAGGACGCGACAAGTGCGTCCGTCAGTGGCACCTCGGCCACGCAGCGGTCAGGGAAGCAGATCACATAGTCGAGCTTCTGTGTCTTGCCGCCGTCGACCTGCAAGCCGATGCCGGGCGGAACGAGACGGCCGGTCGGCACCGTGACCTGGAACACCTTGCGGTTCACCTTGCCCTTCAGCTCGATCAGGCTGATGCCGGTGATGAGCTGGCCGGTATTGGCGGTGGTGATGTTCTGGACGTTGCAGATATCGACGTCTTCCTGCTTGGTGCAGGCCTTGAACCAGCCCTCGGGAATCTGCTGTTGCTGCGCGGCGGAAGCATAAAGCCCCGCACCCAGAAAGCCGACCACGCCCGCGGCCATGATCGAAAGGCGGTAAGCGTTGGTTTTCGGGCTCGTCATATGGTGCACTTCCTCTCGAATGTTCCCGGCGACGCCATCTTCGCGCCGCTTAGCCCCGCTACCTGTTGCCGAAATGAGGCAACAGCATGTCTCTGGCCGGCGTGTTACACGTCTTGCCGGCATGAATCCAGCCTGCCACCAGCGATTCTTGCTGGCGTGCCTGCCGAATCGATTGCGCCGACATGGTATCGTGCCGGGCGAATCAAACCACGCGAAAAGGTCAGGGACCTGTTCATGCGCCGTACCATCGCCTGGCTGGCCACCGCGATCCTTAGCCTTGCGTTCCTGCCTCATCCGGCGGCGGCGGAGCCTAGGCACGGCATCGCCATGCAGGGTGAGCCGGCACTGCCGCCCGATTTCCGCAATTTCGACTATGTGAACCCCGACGCGCCGAAGGGCGGCGCGGTCACCTATTGCGTGGTCGGCACCTTCGACAACCTCAACCCGTTCATCATCAAGAGCCTGCGCACCACCGCGCGCGGCATGATGGACACCATCTACGGCAACCTCGTCTTCGAGCCGCTGATGCAGCGCAACGCCGACGAGGCTTTTTCGCTCTATGGGCTTCTGGCCGACACCGCCGACATGAGCGACGATCGCAAGACCATCGAGTTCCATCTCGATCCCGGGGCGAAATGGTCGGACGGCGAGCCGGTGACGCCGGAGGACGTGCTGTTCACCTACGACGTGTTCACGAAAAAAGGCCGCCCGCCCTATTCCGACCGCATGAAGAAGATCGCCAAGCTGGAAAAGACCGGCGAGCATTCGGTACGCTTCACCTTCAACGACGAAGCCGACCGCGAATTCCCGCTCATCATCGCGCTGACGCCGATCATCCCGAAACACGCCTTCGACGAGGAAACCTTCGACAGGACGACGCTGAAGCCGGTGATTGGCAGCGGCCCCTATACGGTGGCGAAGGTGGATCCCGGCCAGCGCATCGTCTTCAAGCGCAACCCGGACTATTGGGCGAAGGACGTTCCCTCCAAGCGCGGCTTCGACAATTACGACCAGATCACCATCGAGTATTTTTTGAACGCCAACGCGATGTTCGAGGCCTTCAAGAAAGGCATCTGCTCGACCTATACCGAAGCCGATCCGGTCAAGCGCGATCGCGGCATGGACTTTCCCGCCTACCACGAGGGAAAGGTGATCGCGGAAACCTTCCAGAGCGGCATCCCGCCGGTTGTGACCGGCTTCCTGTTCAACACGCGGCTGGAGAAATTCAAGGACCCGGTGGTGCGGCGCGCACTCGGCATGCTCTACGATTTCGAATGGGCCAACCGCAACATGTTCGGCGGCCGCTTTACCCGCACCGTGAGCTTCTGGCAGGGCTCCGAGCTTTCCGCCCTCGGCCATCCGGCAACAGCTGAAGAAAAGGCGCTGCTTGCCCCCTGGCCCGGCCGCGTGCCGCAGGACGTGATGGACGGCACCTGGCGGCCGCCGGTGACGGACGGCTCCGGGCAGGACCGCAAGGCGCTGAAAGCGGCGTTCGATCTGCTGACGGGCGCCGGCTACGTGCTGAAGGACGGCGCCATGCACGATCCGCAGGGCCAGCCCTTCGGCTTCGAGATCCTGACATCCTCGCAGGACGAGGTGAGGCTCGCCTCGCTCTACCAGCGCACGCTGGCCAAGATCGGCATCGCCGTTTCCATCCGCACGCTCGACGGCGACGAAATCCAGTCGCGCAAGACGCGTTTCGACTTCGACGTGCTGGTCGGCTCCACCGGCTTCAACAATTCGCTGTCGCCCGGCATCGAACAGATCGGCCGCTGGGGTTCGTCCTCGGCCAATGTCGAGGGCTCGTTCAACCTCGCTGGCGTCGCCGACCCGGCCGTCGACGCGGCGATCGAGGCGATGCTGCACGCCCGCACCAAGGACGACTACGTGGCCGCCGTGCGCGTGCTCGACCGGTTGCTGATCTCCGGCCACTACATGGTGCCGATGCAACACAACAACGAGCAATGGATCGCCTACTGGAGCGCCTTCCAGCACCCGCAAAAGACATCGCTGTTCGGCTACCAGTTGCCGACATGGTGGAAGAAGCCGCAGTGAAACGCGGAACGCTGCATGCAGTCCGGATTTGCAGGTCTAACCGTATGAAAAGGACGACGCCATGACCGATACCGCTTCCATCACCGTCGATGTCGTTTCCGACGTGGTCTGCCCCTGGTGCTTCATCGGCCAGAAGCGGCTGGACAAGGCGATCGCGGCGAGCGGGGTCGACGTTCGCGTCCACTGGCGGCCGTTCCAGCTCGATCCGACCATCCCGCCGGAGGGCAAGAACCGGCGCGAATACATGCTCGGCAAGTTCGGCAGCGAGGAGCGCATCCGCGAAATCCATGCCCGCATCGAGCCGCTGGGAGCGGCGGAAGGCATCTCGTTCGACTTCGACGCCATCAAGGTCGCACCCAATACGCTGGACGCACACCGCGTCATCCGCTGGGCGGGGGCTGCGGGCGAAAAGGTCCAGAACAGGCTGGTGCGGCGGCTGTTCCAGCTCAATTTCGAGGAAGGCGGGAACCTCGGCGACCCGGCGGTGCTGGTCGAGGCGGCGCGGGAAGCCGGCATGGACACGGCGATAGTGGAAACGCTGTTGCCGACCGACGCCGATGTCGAATCGGTGCGCGGCGAGATCGACACCGCCGCGCGCATGGGCGTCACCGGCGTGCCGTGCTTCCTGCTTGAAGGCAAATACGCGGTGATGGGCGCGCAGGACGCCGTCACGCTCGCCGACGCGATCAGGCAGGTTTCCGCGGCCAAGGCGCGCGGCGAACTGGACAGGCCCGAGTAGCCGGAGGCAACGGCCGGTCGGGATAGCTTCCTATCAGGGGCGGTGACCGGACGAAGGATCGTCGAGACCGCCCATGGTCCCGCCGCCCATTCCGATACCGCCACCGCCCATACCGCCCCCCATTCCCATGCCGCCGCCTCCACCGCCACCACCACCACGCCCGCCGCCGGCACTCTGCCCTTCCTTGCCTGCCCGGCCGCGTCCGCCCGCCCCGGAAGGCCGCGTCGGCCCCTGCATCGGAAGAGCGAGGTCGGCCGGAACAGGACCGATATCGAGGGCATCGCGAATGAAATCGCGAAGTGAAACGACGAGGTCATGGGTATGCACGGGACGGCCGGTGACCAGTTCGCGGGCGGCGCGCTCGGCGAGCCTCACCTGCTCTTCGGTCCCCAGAAGAATGATGTCGGCAAGGGCGGCCTCGACGGCATCGCGGATGCGCCGGGGGCGATCCGAATCGCCACCGGTCGAACCCAAGCTCACCGTTTCGGCCGCAACTTCCTCCTTGCCTTCCATTACCTCGGCAGGCGCGGGCCGGCGCAAATCGCGCAGATGCCTCGGATCGACCGTGAGCGTGCCGGTGAACGAGCCACCCAGGATCTTGTAGGCTGCAATCAGCGTGCGAAGCCGCTCGTTGATCTGGCGGTTCATACGCTCGCGGCGCTGCTGGATGGTGAACATCATCAGCAACCGGATGCCCATGCTGATGAGCGTGAAGATCGCAAGGCCGATCAGCGTCAGCAACAGGCTATGCCAGGAAGTGAAATCAAGGCCACGCATCGGGTCTCCACAACGACTTGCCAGGCTGGCGCGGCTCGTCGGCCGTCAATGCCGGTCGAACCGCACCGCTTCCGTCAAGGGTTAGTGCAATTTCCTCGACCGATCCAGCGCGGACGTCACGCCGCCAGCTTGGCCAGTTGCGTCATGATGACGGCGGAGCCGGCCAGCCGCTTTTCGGGCGTCGCCCAGTCGCGGATGAAGACGACCGACTGGTCCTGCCTGATCTTGGCAAGCGAGCCCTGCTCGCCGATGAAGCGCACCAGCCCCACCGGATCGGCGAACTCGCGGCCCCGGAACTGGATGACGACGCCCTTCGGGCCAGCGTCCAGTTTCTCGACATTGGCCTTGCGGCACAGCGCCTTGATGAAGACGATCTTCAACAGATGCTTCACTTCCTCCGGCAGCGGGCCGAAGCGATCGATCAGTTCCGCGCCGAAGGCGTCTATCTCCTCGGTGGTTTCCAGATCGCCGAGGCGGCGATAGAGCGCCAGCCGCAACTGGAGATCGGGCACGTAGTCTTCCGGGATCATCACCGGCGCGCCGACCGAAATCTGCGGCGACCAGCCGCTGTCCGGCATTTCGCCGCTGTCCTTCACCTCTGCGACAGCCTCCTCCAGCATCTGCTGGTAAAGCTCGAAGCCGACTTCCTTGATATGGCCGGACTGCTCCTCGCCGAGAAGGTTGCCGGCGCCGCGGATGTCGAGGTCATGGCTGGCGAGCTGGAAGCCGGCGCCGAGTGTGTCCAGCGATTGCAGTACCTTCAGGCGGCGCTCGGCGGTGTCGGTCAGCTTCTTCCTCGCCGGCAGCGAGAACAGCGCGTAGGCACGCACCTTGGAGCGCCCTACCCGGCCTCGCAGCTGGTAAAGCTGCGCCAGACCGAACATGTCGGCGCGATGCACGATCAGCGTGTTGGCGGTCGGGATGTCGAGGCCGGATTCCACGATCGTCGTGGACAACAGCACGTCGTACTGGCCATCGTAGAAGGCGTTCATGATGTCGTCCAGTTCGCCCGGCGGCATCTGGCCGTTGGCGACGGCGACCTTCAATTCCGGCACGTTCTCGCGCAGGAAATCCTGGATTTCCGCAAGGTCGCTGATGCGCGGCACGACGTAGAAGGATTGCCCGCCGCGATAGCGCTCCCGAAGCAGCGTCTCACGGATCACGAGCGGGTCGAATGGCGAGATGAAGGTGCGGACCGCCATGCGGTCGACCGGCGGCGTGGCGATCAGCGACAGTTCGCGAACACCGGTCAGCGCCAGTTGCAGCGTGCGCGGGATCGGCGTCGCCGACAGCGTCAGCACATGCACGTCGCTCTTCAGTTCCTTCAGCCGTTCCTTGTGCTTGACGCCGAAATGCTGCTCCTCGTCGATGATGAGCAGGCCGAGCCGCTTGAAGGAGATCGAGGAACCGACCAGCGCATGGGTGCCGACGACGATGTCGACGGTGCCTTCGGCGACCGCCTTCTTGGTTTCGGCGAGTTCCTTCGCGCCGACCATGCGCGAGGCCTGCGCGACGCGGATCGGCAGGCCGGAAAAGCGCTGCACGAAGGTCTTGTAGTGCTGGCGCGACAACAGCGTCGTCGGCACCACCACGGCCACCTGGAAGCCTTCCATGGCGGCGATGAAGGCGGCACGCAGCGCCACTTCGGTTTTTCCAAACCCGACGTCGCCGCAGACCAGCCGGTCCATCGGCCGCCCGGCGCCGAGGTCTTCCATGACCGCATCGATCGCCGTCTGCTGGTCGTCGGTTTCCTCATAGGGGAAGCGCGCGGCGAACTCGCCATAGAGGCCGTCGGCCGGAACCATGGCCGGGGCGGCGCGCATCTGGCGCTCGGCGGCGATGCGGATCAGCCCGCCGGCCATGTCGAGCAGGCGCTTCTTCAGCCGCGCCTTGCGGGCCTGCCACGCGCCGCCACCCAGCTTGTCCAGCGTGGCCTCGGCAGAATCCGAGCCGTAGCGCGACAAAAGCTCGATGTTTTCCACCGGCAGGAACAGGCGGTCGTCGCCGGCATAGTGGATTTCGAGGCAGTCATGCGGCGCGCCGGCCGCCTCGATCGTCTTCAGGCCGATGAAGCGGCCGATGCCGTGATCGGCATGGACGACGATGTCGCCCGACGACAGGGACGCTGCCTCGGAAATAAAGTCCGAGGCCTTCTTCTTGCGCTTAGAGCGGCGGATCAGCCGGTCGCCCAGAATGTCCTGCTCGGCAACGACGACCAGGTCGTCGGTCTCGAAACCGGTTTCGAGCGGCAGCACGGCAAGCGCCGCCTGCCCCGCATCGAGCTTTTCGGCCTCGGCGAGCGTGCCCACTTCCTTCAGGCTGCCAAGATGGTGCTCGGCGAGAATCTGGCCGAGCCGGTCGAGCGAACCTTCCGTCCAGCCGGCAACGACGACACGGCGCTTTTGTGCCCGCTCGTGGCCGATATGGCTCACCACCACGTCGAAGACGTTGGCGTTGGGGTCGGAGCGCTCCTCGGCGAAGCTGCGGCCGGCGCGCGAGCCGGCATGGTAGACCTTGCGGTCGCCGGAGTCGGGCGCGGCGAACGGCGTGAATTCCAGCGTCTGGCGCTCGGCAAGCCCGGCTTGCAGCGTTTCGGGCGACAGGTACATCCGATCCGGCGGCACCGGCTTGTAGGGAACCGCATCCTTCAGCGCACCGTCCGCCTGTTGCCGGCGCGCCTCGTAGTGGTCGAGGATCAGCGTGTGACGCTCGGCCAGCGCTTCCTTCGCCAGATGATCGAAAACGACGGGCGCATCCGGCAGATAGTCGAACACGGTATCCAGCCGCTCGTAGAACAGCGGCAGCCAGTGTTCCATGCCGGCAAAGCGCCGGCCTTCGCTGACGGCGGCGTAAAGGGCATCGTCGCGCGACGGCGCGCCGAAGGCCTCGATATAGGCGCGGCGGAAGCGACTGATGATTTCGGGCGTCAGCGCCACCTCGCTCATCGCCTGAAGCGACATCTCCTTGCGCTGGCCGGTGGTGCGCTGGCTGGCGACGTCGAAGGCACGGATGGATTCCAGCGTATCGCCGAAGAAATCGAGACGAAGCGCCTCCGGCCAGCCCGGAGCGAAAAGGTCGAGGATGCCGCCGCGAACGGCGAATTCACCGATGGCGCGCACTGTCGGCACACGGTCGAAACCGGAGGTTTCGAGCCGCGCCACCAGCGCGTTCATGTCGATCTGGTTGCCCGGGCGGGCATGGAAATTCTGCGCCTCGATCAGGTCGGCCGGCGCGACGCGCTGCAACAGGGCGTTGGCGGTGACGAGGATGACGGCGCGATGCGGCTTCTTCGCCAGCGCGGCCATGGCCGTCAGCGCGTCGAGGCGGCGGGCGGCGGCGTCCGAGCCCGGCGAAACGCGGTCGTAGGGCAGGCAGTCCCAGGCCGGCAGTTCCAGCACCGGCAGGCCCGGCGCCGCAAAGGCCAGCGCCTCGACGATCGACGGCAGGCGCTGGCCGTCGCGCACCACGAACAGCAACGGCCCGTCCGGCGCGATCTCGGCGGCGGCCTGCACGATCGCGAACGCCTCGTAACCGTCGGCGACCTCATCGACGACCGCTTCGCCGGCGCGGCCCCGAGGCAGGCCGATTTTCGGGATCAGGCTCATGAAAATGCTTCTTGAAAGCTTCGTTCAGACGGAGATGTCGCGGGCGGCGATGATTCTTTGCAGGATAGGCAGGCCAAGATCGTCGGGAATCGGGCGCTGGCCGGTGATCCACGGCAAAAGGTCGGTGTCGGAAATATCGAGAAGGCTCTCATATTGGTCGAGTTCGGCCCCGGTCAAGGCGGCGATCTCGGCATCGGCAAAGCGGCCGAGGATCAGGTCCATCTCGCGCATGCCGCGATGCCACGAGCGGAAAAGCAGCTTGGCGCGCCGGGGCTCCAACCCCTCGCTCGATCGTTTGGTTCCGGTCATGATGATGCGTCCTGTCTCAGTCAGGCGCATATAGCGTGGATAGAAGCGGGTGTCAGCTTAAAGTCCCCGGCCGTTTGGCCGGGGACTTTCTACTGCTGCTTTTCACAGTTGAACGGCATGGTTTCGACCCGCGCCTTTTCGGCGACAAAGGGGGGTCTACAAAAACCTCATAGCTGCCATTCGTATGGACTACGATCCGGATTTTTGGTTTGTGAGGCATAGACTTCCCTTAGAATCTTGTCACAGGTGAACGGCATGGAACAACGGCAACAATATTAGCGATATCTGCGAGTCCCATTTTCATGTCAATTCCTTACTGTCTCACCTAGGATCGCCGTATGCGCCCATCCATCCTCGACCCGCTGTTTGCGCCGATCACTTCGCTGGAAGGCGTCGGGCCGAAGGTCGCGGGCATGATCGAAAAGATCGTGCCCGTCGATCTCGGCGATCGCCCGGCACGCGCCGGCGATCTCCTGTTCGTGCTGCCGAGTTCCGTCATCGACCGGCGCGACCGGCCGGGCATCGCCAACGCCGCGCCGGGCGCCATCGTCACGCTGGAAGTGTGGATCGACCGCCACCAGCCGCCGCCGCGCGGGAATCGTTCGGTGCCCTACCGTGTCTTCGCCCATGACGACAGCGGCGAGATCGCTCTGACCTTCTTCCACGCGCACGCCACCTACCTCGAAAAGCAGTTGCCGGAAGGCGAGCAGGTGCTCGTTTCCGGGCGCATGGAATGGTTCAACGGCCGCGCCTCCATGGTGCATCCCGACCATATCACGCCGGCCGACGAGGCCGAAAGCCTGCCGCTGGTCGAGCCGGTCTACCCGCTGACGGCGGGGCTTTCGGCCAAGGTGCTGCGCCGCGCCGTGGCGCAGGCGCTCGGCCGGCTGCCGTCCCTGCCGGAATGGCAGGACGCAGCCTTCCTTCGCCGCCACAGCTTTCCGGCCTTCGGCGAGGCGCTGAACCGCGTCCACAACCCTGCCGATCCGCTGGACGTCGCCGTCGAAGGGGCGGCGTGGCGGCGGCTCGCCTATGACGAATTGCTGGCAGGGCAGGTTTCGCTGGCGCTGGTGCGCGCCCGCGTGCGACGGCTTTCCGGCCGGCCGCTGACCGGCGACGGCGCGCTCATCGACAAGCTGCGCGCGGCCCTGCCCTATACGCTGACCCGTTCGCAGGAGGCGGCGCTGGCGGACATTTTGTCCGACCTCGGCCGCCCGGAGCGGATGCTGCGGCTGCTGCAAGGCGACGTCGGCTCCGGCAAGACGGTGGTGGCGCTGCTTTCCATGGCGCGCGCGGCGGAAGCCGGCGGCCAGGCGGTGCTGATGGCGCCGACCGAAATCCTGGCGCGGCAGCATCTTGCGACCATCGCGCCGCTCGCCGAAGCCGCCGGTCTGCGCACCGCCATCCTCACCGGCCGAGAAAAGGGGCGCGAGCGCGCCGGCACGCTGGCCGGCCTGGCAGACGGCAGCATCGACATCGCCATCGGCACGCATGCGTTGTTCCAGGAAACGGTGGCGTTCAAGAACCTCGTCCTTGCCGTCATCGACGAGCAGCACCGTTTCGGCGTCCACCAGCGGCTCGCCATCACCGCCAAGGGCGATGCGCCCGACATGCTGGTGATGACGGCGACGCCCATTCCGCGCACGCTGGTCCTGACCGCCTTCGGCGACATGGATACCTCGAAGCTCACCGAAAAGCCGGCCGGCCGCCAGCCGATCCGCACCGTCACCCTGCCGATGGAGCGGCTTTCCGAACTCATCGGCCGCATCCGCGACGCGGTGGCGGAAGGTCAGAAAATCTACTGGATCTGCCCGCTGGTGGAAGAATCCGAGGAGGTGAAGCTGATGTCGGCGGAGGAGCGCTTCGCCGCCCTCAAGCCCGTTTTCGGCGAGCGCCTCGGTCTCGTCCACGGCCGCATGAAGAGCGCGGAGAAGGACGAGGCGATGCGCGCCTTCAAGGACGGCGAGACGCGCGTGCTCGTCGCCACCACCGTCATCGAGGTCGGGGTCGACGTGCCGGACGCCACCATCATGGTGATCGAGCATGCCGAGCGCTTCGGGCTGGCGCAGTTGCATCAGTTGCGCGGCCGCGTGGGGCGCGGCTCGAAGCCGTCTTCCTGCGTGCTGCTCTACAAGGACCCGCTCGGCGAAACCGCCAGGCGCCGGCTGTCGGTGATGCGCGAGACGGAAGACGGTTTCCTCATCGCCGAGGAAGACCTGAAGCTGCGCGGCGAAGGCGAATTGTTGGGCACACGGCAATCCGGCACACCGGGCTTCCAGGTGGCGCGCGTCGAGTTCCATGCCGACCTTCTGGAAGCCGCCCGCGACGATGCGCGGCTGGTCCTGTCACGCGACCCGGATTTGCAATCGGAGCGCGGCGAGGCGTTGAGATTGTTGCTCTATTTGTTCGGGCGAGACGAGGCGGTGCGGCTGTTGCGCGCCGGCTGAGCGGCAACCGTCTCCAGTTCCGGATTGGCGATCTCGAGCGGCAGGCCGTCCGGCCCGACCAGCCGGGCTTTCACCACCGGCGGGGTCACCAGCCCGGCGGAGACGATCAGCCGCGCGCCCTCCTCGATGGTCATGTCGAGCATCACCACCTCGGACTTGCGCACATACATCAGGAAGCCGGTGGTCGGGTTCGGCGTACACGGCATGAACACGCCGATCAACGGGTCGCCCTCGACCGGCAGCTTCTGGTTGATCTCGGTGTCCTTCTCGCCGCCGATGAAGACCAGCGACCACACCCCTTTGCGCGGATATTCCACCAGCCCGACCTGGCTGAACATGTCGCCCTTGTTGGACAGCACCGTCTCGAAAATCTGCTTCAGCGAGCGGTAGATGCCACGTACCAGCGGCATGCGGCCAAGCAGGCGCTCGCCGGCTGCGACGACCGCGCGGCCGGCGATGTTGGCGGTGAGGAAGCCGATCAGCGTGATCAGGATCAGCGCCACCACAAGGCCGAAGCCCGGAATGCTGAAGGGCAGGTAGGTTTCGGGGCTGTAGCGCGCCGGGATGTAGGGCTTCACCCAGGAATCGACCCAGCCGACAAACGACCAGGTGATATAGGCGGTGATGACCAGGGGCGCACAGACGATAAAGCCCGTCAGGAAATAATTCCTCAGCCGCATCATGGCGGAGGTCTTGGGAAGTTCAGCCATCGTTCACCGCATCGTTTCGCGGTGAAACATTAGGCGAGCCGCCGCCGGTTTGGAACAACGAAGTTGGCGGCCAGGCGATCGCTCGCAGCGGCTAGTCCCCCGGACGCCTACTCCACCGTCACGGATTTGGCGAGGTTGCGCGGCTGGTCGACGTCGGTGCCCATGAACACGGCCGTGTAGTAGGCCAGCATCTGGATCGGCAGCGCGTAGATGATCGGCGAGATGATGTCGGGTACGTCCGGCAGAACGATCGTCGCCAGCGTGTCCACGGTCGACCTCGCCGCCCCTTCGCGGTCGGTGATGAGGATGATCTTGCCGCCGCGCGCGGCCACTTCCTGCATGTTCGACACCGTCTTCTCGAAGATGCGGTCGTGCGGGGCGATGACGATGACCGGCATCTTCTCGTCGATCAGCGCGATCGGGCCGTGCTTCAGTTCGCCGGCGGCGTAGCCCTCGGCATGGATGTAGGAAATTTCCTTGAGCTTCAGCGCCCCTTCCATGGCGAGCGGATAGTTGGTGTCGCGGCCGAGATAGAGCACGTGCTTGTACTTGCCGAGCTCGCGCGCCAGCTTTTCGATCTCGACGTCCAGCTTGAGCACCTGGGTGGCAAGGCGCGGCGCTTCCGACAACTGCCGCACCAGCGCCTTTTCCTGTTCCGCCGAAATCGCGCCGCGCGCGCGGGCGGCGCGGACGCTGAGCGCCGCCAGCACCGAAAGCTGGCAGGTGAAGGCCTTGGTCGAGGCGACGCCGATCTCCGGACCGGCAAGCGTCGGCAGCGTCACGTCGGATTCGCGCGCGATGGTCGATTCCCGGACGTTGACGACCGCGCCGATCTTCATGCCGGCCTTGCGGCAATAGCGCAGCGAGGCGAGCGTGTCGGCGGTCTCGCCGGACTGCGAGATGAACAGCGCGGCATCGTCCTTCGACAGCGGCATTTCGCGGTAGCGGAATTCCGAGGCGATATCGATGTCAACCGGCAGCCGCGCATAGCGCTCGAACCAGTATTTGCCGATCAGGCCGGCGAGATAAGCCGTGCCGCAGGCCGAAATCGCCAGGCGGTCGATGGCGGCGAAGTCGAACGGCAGGTCGAGCGGCCGGCAGGTGCCGTTGGTGAAATCGAGGTAATGCGCCAGCGTGTGCGAAATCACCTCGGGCTGCTCATGGATTTCCTTTTCCATGAAATGCCGGTGGTTGCCCTTGTCGACCATGTAGCTGGTGCCGAGCGACTGCTGGCGACGGCGCTCCACCCGGTTGCCGTCGATGTCGAAAATGGACATCTCGTTGCGGCGCACGACCGCCCAGTCGCCGTCTTCCAGATAGGTGATGGAATTGGTGAAGGGGGCGAGCGCGATCGCGTCCGAGCCCAGGAACATCTCGCCCTCGCCGTGCCCGATGGCGAGCGGGGGACCGTTGCGGGCACCGACGATCAGGTCGTCGTCGCCCTCGAACAGGATCGCGAGGGCGAACGCGCCTTCCAGCCGCCGGATGGCGTTATGGGCGGCCTCGACCGGGTCAGCGCCCTTGGCAAGCTCGCGCGACACCAGATGCGCGACCACCTCGGTGTCGGTCTGCGAAGAAAAGCTGTAGCCGTCGCGCGCAAGTTCGTCGCGCAGGTCGGAAAAATTCTCGATGATGCCGTTGTGGACCACGGCGACGCCACCCGAGAAATGCGGATGCGCATTGGTTTCGTTTGGCACGCCATGGGTCGCCCAGCGCGTGTGGCCGATGCCGATGTTCCCGCCCAGCGGTTCGGCCTGGAGCCGCTTTTCGAGATTGACCAGTCGGCCCGGGGCACGCCGGCGCGCCAGCACACCGTCGTCGAGCGTGGCGACGCCTGCCGAATCATAGCCGCGGTATTCCAGCCGCTTCAACGCATCGACGATAAGCGGAGCGACCGGCGCGCGACCCACGATTGCAACGATACCACACATGCCTGCTGCCCCTGAAAATCCGTTGGTAAAACCGAAACGACCTAATAGGAAAAGTCACCCGGTGGCCAAAATCACGTTGCGTTTCGCCGCATATCAGCAAAACCGGATTTCGCGATCATCGCTTGCAATGCTTGCGATCCGGTTGCCGGGCGGCGTCATTTCTTGCCCGCCGACGCCCGCCTCTCACGCAGTTCCTTCGCCTTTCCCGGCAGGGTCTTCTGGCGCGAGCGGCCAAACGCCAGCGCGTCGTCGGGAACATTTTCGGTAATTACGCTGCCGGAAGCGACATAGGCGCCGTCACCGATCGAAACCGGCGCTACCAGCGCTGAGTTGGAGCCGATGAAGGCGCCGGCGCCGATGTCGGTGAAGAATTTCGAATAGCCGTCATAGTTGCAGGTGATGGTCCCGGCCCCGATATTGGCGCCGGCGCCGACGCGGGCATCGCCGATATAGGTCAGGTGGTTGACCTTGGCGCCTTCCTCGACCACCGCTTTCTTGACCTCGCAGAAATTACCGACCTTGGCCTTCCGCCTGAGGTCGGCACCGGGGCGCAGCCGCGCGAACGGACCGACTTCGGCGTTCGGGCCGACGGTGGCGCCCTCGATATGGCTGAAGGCATGGACCGTCGCACCCGCGTCGACGGTAACGCCCGGGCCGAACCAGACATTGGGCTCGATCACTGCGTCCTGCCCGACCTGCGTGTCGTAGGAGAAAAAGACCGTTTCCGGCGCGATCAGGGTAGCGCCCTCAAGCATCGCCTCGCGGCGGCGGCGCTTTTGCCAGATGGCCTCGGCTTCGGCGAGTTCGGCGCGGTTGTTGATGCCGAGCGCGTTGTCGAAACTCGCCGCGGTAGCGACGACTTCAAGGCCCTTGCCACCGGCGATCTCGACGATGTCGGTGAGGTAATATTCGCCCTTGGCGTTGTGGTTGCCGACAGCGTCGAGCAGGGCGAGCACGTGGCTGCCGGCAACCGCCATCAGCCCGCCGTTGCAGAATTTTATCGCCCGCTCCTCGTCCGAGCAGTCCTTCTCCTCGCGGATGGCGACAAGTCTGCCGCCCTTCTCGATCAGCCGGCCGTAGCCGGTCGGGTTTTCGGTGCGGAACCCGATCACCACCACCGCGGCGCCCTCCGCCAGCTTCTGCCGGGCCGCTTTCAGCGCCTCGGCGTCGATCAGCGGCGTGTCGCCGAACATGACGAGGACATCGTCGTGGCCGCGTTCGATGGCGGCGCGGGCGGCAAGCACGGCATGGGCGGTGCCGAGCCGCTTTTCCTGCACGAAAGTCTCGGCGCGCGGCGCGAATTTCTGCGCGGCCTCGCGCATCTGCTCGGCGCCATGGCCGATCACCAGCGCAAGGTCGCCGGTCCCGGCCGCTTCGGCCGCCCGGACGACATGCGCCACCATCGGCAGGCCGGCGATGCGGTGCAGCACCTTGGGCAAGGCGCTTTTCATGCGCGTGCCCTCGCCGGCGGCAAGGATGATCGACAGGCAGCTACGTTCGTTCATGGAGGATAACCGGGGATTCGCATTACGGAGGACAGGGTTATGTAGCACCCCCGCCCTGCAGGACCAATGCGGTTAAATTCGGATCGCCGGCGGTCAGCCGAGCCGGCCCAGCACCGGGAAATTCTCCAGGAGCCAGTAGGATGCCGACTGCACGCCGCCGGTCAGGAACAGGACGCCGGCGACGACCAGCAGCGCGCCGATCACCTTCTCGACGCGGCCGAGATGGGTGCGGAACCGGCCCAGGAAGCGCATGAAGGCCCCGGAAAACAGCGCCGCGACCAGGAACGGAATGCCGAGGCCGAGCGAATAGGCGGCAAGCAGCAGCGCGCCCTCGCCGACCGTGTCACGGCCGCCGGCGAGCGTCAGGATCGGCCCCAGCACCGGGCCGATGCAGGGCGTCCAGCCGAAGGCGAAGGCCAGCCCCATGACATAGGCGGCGACGGCGCTGGCCGGCCTGCCCTCGCTCTGGAAGCGCGCCTCGCGCGACAGCAGCGGGATTTTCAGGACGCCGAGGAAATTGAGCCCCATCAGGATGATGAGCACCCCGGCGGCCATCGCCAGCGGTTCCTGCCAGACCCGCAACAGCCGGCCGATGGAGGAAGCGCCGGCGCCGAGTGCGACGAAGACGGTCGAAAAGCCGAGGACGAAGGCGATGGAGGCCGCCATCAGCGCGCCGCGCGCGCCGGCTTTCGCCGCGACACCGGCGTTGCCGCGAAAATCCTCCACCGAGACGCCGGCCATGTAGCACAGATAGGGCGGCACCAGCGGCAGCACGCAAGGCGACAGGAAGGAGAGCGCCCCTGCCCCGACCGCGCTGACATAGCCGATATCCAACGCCATTCCCTTCGTGCCTCCGCGGTGAACCCATAGTCGCAGGCGGTCCCTGCGCAGTGGGGTCTAGCTGCGCCCTCGACCTGCCTCCAATCACGATTTCGTGGACAAGCACAAATGCCGGCAAAAAGCCACCGTTGCGGCGCGCAACTGGCGAAGGACCGCGATCCCCGCATCCCCAAACCAAGGAGACTGTCATGAAGAAGATCTGCTTTGGACTGGCCTTGATGCTCGCCGGCACCACCGCATCCTTCGCAGCAAGCGCGTGGAAGGAAGCCGATGTCGGCGGCCATAAAATCTATACGGACGCCCATGGCATGACGCTCTACACCTTTGACAAGGACGGCAAGGACGTCTCGAACTGCACCGGCACCTGCGCCAGCAACTGGCATCCGCTCAAGGCCTCGGCCACCGCCAAGGACGAAGGCGAGTGGACCGTCATCAAGCGCAAGGACGGCAGCCATATGTGGGCCTATGACGGCAAGCCGCTTTATACCTATGCGAAGGACAAGAAGGCCGGCGACATGAAGGGCGACGGCGTCGGCAGCGTCTGGCATGCCGCCAAGGCCATCTGATATCGGGCAACCTGACTTCGACAGGGCTGCCCGACAGAGTGGCCCTGTGCGGCCGGTATTTAATTTCCGGCCTTAAGCCGGAATCCAGAATCAGGGATTCGATCTCTTTGTCTTGCTTCCCAATTCGCCACCTGTCTTCACAAGATAATCATTGGCCTCAAGATACGCCATCTCAATAAAATAGCGCAGCATCGGCATATCTCGTTTTTGGATAAATAGCAGAAGGCCGCTCAAATTCGATAATATATACGAAACCCTTTCACTATTACTTATATCATGCTTATTGCTCACTACATAATCCCCTCATGAAAAGGGGGCGCCGCATTGCCCCGAAGGGCAAGGTATGCGTAATTAAAAAAAATTCCAGCAACCTTCCGCAGCGGAAGGTTGTACACACCGGATTTTTGACCCGGCAGAGCGCCGCAAAAGCGGATCGGCCGCGCCGCCTCAGGCGACGTTCTTGCGGCCTTCCGGCTGCGTTCGCGCAGGGCGGTCGCCGCGGATGATGTCGCTGGCCTCAACATACGCCATCTCGATCAGGTAGCTCAGCATGTCGCAGCGCTCGGCTTCAGCCATTGTCCGCAACTGACCCAGCATCGACTGGAGATAATCGAGCGTTTCGGTTCGCCGTTTGGTATAAATCTGCCGCATCGAAAATAGTCCTCGCTTTCCGCAGGGCGTCCCGCTCCCCCACGAAGCGAATAGACGTTCCCGAGCGCAACCGGGTGGTTTCGATCTTCCGTGCAGCGTATACCATTTAACTAAAGTTGCAATTCAAATATATACAACCTTTTAGTGCATCCGCGCTGTCGCTTCGGGTGCAATTTGGGCCTCGCCCCTTGACCGGACAGAAAAGCACGGCCATGTGATCGACCGATCCAACGAATTTTCCGTCGCGTGCGGCGAGTTTCTTCCGCCGCCTACTTTAAAAGTACAGGCACCCATGGACGTCGTCGTCGTCGAATCGCCGGCCAAGGCGAAGACAATCAACAAATATCTGGGCAAGAACTACAAGGTTCTGGCCTCCTACGGCCATGTCCGCGACCTGCCGGCCAAGGACGGCTCGGTTCGCCCCGACGAAGACTTCGCCATGTCATGGTCGGTGGACGGGCCTTCTTCCAAGCGGCTCACCGATATCGCCAAGGCGGTCAAGGATGCGGACGGCCTGATCCTCGCCACCGACCCCGACCGCGAGGGCGAGGCGATTTCCTGGCACGTGCTGGAGGTGCTGCGAGCCAAGCGTGCGCTGAAGGACAAGCCGGTCAGCCGCGTCGTCTTCAACGCCATCACCAAGCAGTCGGTGCTCGACGCCATGGCCAATCCGCGCCAGATCGATGCGCCGCTGGTCGATGCCTATCTGGCGCGCCGTGCGCTCGACTACCTCGTCGGCTTCACGCTGTCGCCGGTGCTGTGGCGCAAGCTTCCCGGCGCCCGCTCGGCAGGCCGTGTGCAGTCGGTTGCACTCAGGCTGGTCTGCGACCGCGAATCGGAAATCGAGCGCTTCATCCGCGAGGAGTACTGGCAGATCGCCGCCATCCTCGGCACGCCGCGCAAGGAAACCTTCGAGGCCCGGCTCACCGCCTACGAAGGCAAACGCCTGCAAAAGCTCGATATCAAGAACAAGGAGCAGGCAGACAGCATCAAGGCGATGCTGGAAGGGGCCGCCTTCAAGGCGCTTTCCGTCGAAGCCAAGCCGACGAAGCGCAACCCGGCCCCGCCCTTCACCACCTCGACCTTGCAGCAGGCGGCCTCCTCGCGCCTCGGCTTCTCGGCCAACCGCACCATGCAGGTGGCGCAGAAGCTCTACGAGGGTCTCGATATCGGCGGCGAGACGGCCGGTCTCATCACCTATATGCGTACCGACGGCGTGCAGATGGCGCCGGAAGCGATCTCGGCCGCGCGTGCCGCCATCGGCAAGGAATTCGGCGACAAATACCTACCGGAAAAGCCGCGTTATTATTCGGTCAAGGCCAAGAATGCGCAGGAAGCGCACGAGGCGATCCGCCCGACCGACTTCTTCCGCACGCCTTCGTCCGTGCGCCAGTATCTCGACGCCGACCAGGCGCGGCTCTACGAGTTGGTCTGGAAGCGCGCCATCGCCAGCCAGATGAACGCCGCCGAAATCGAGCGCACCACCGTCGAGATCGAGGCGGTGAACGGCTCGCGCACGGCCGCTCTTCGCGCGGTCGGCTCGGTGGTCCGTTTCGA
>JBASAA010000013.1:0-29594 GCA_049650385.1 Mesorhizobium sp. | reverse complement strand
CTTCCGCGATGGCTTCGACCACGACGACACTCCGGTTTTCACGGGCGGGACCATGTGGGCTTCGAGCATACATCCGCTTGCCGCCGATGTGGCTGTTCGAGCTTCGGGCAACGCCCCGTTCTACTGCTTGACGGTGATGACGAGATAGACGCTCTCTTCATCCCCCTCGTTGATCGTATAGTGCGGGTCGCGCGGCTCGAAAAGCACCGCCTGGCCCCCGGACAGCTTAAATCGCTCCTCAATCGCGTGCGGTCAGGGCTGCAGCGCCACGATCCCCGCCATGGAGCACGCCATAAATCGCATGCATAATAACTTTATTTGTATATCTAATCGAATAGATTGGATACACAATATTGACAAATGCATTCATTTTTTTTATGCGGGTTCATTGGATGAAAGGGAGGAAAGTCCGATGTCCAGATGGTTGTATGCCGTTGCCGGCTCGCTTTGCGGTTTGCTGATAGGTGCCTCGCCCGGTCAGGCGGCGGAGAAGCTGATCGTCAGTTCCTGGGGGGGAGACTGGCGCGACATGATCGCGGAAACGATCGGAAAGAAGTTCACCGAAACGACCGGTGCCGAGGTCGAGTTCATAACCGGGGGAACCATCGACCGCCTAAACCAGGCACAGCTTGCCGCCGGTAGTCCGGAAAGCGACATTACCTTCACCACGGCGCATGTCGGCTGGCTCTACAAGACCGGCGGGCTGTACGAACCTCTCGATCTTTCACGCATTCCCAACGCGGCCCACATCTTTCCGGAAGGCAAGATCAGTGATTCGCATCTGGGCGTATGGTCCTATGTCTACCCGATCGTCTATCGCAAGGACCTGCTTCCGGCCGACGTGAAGTTCGAAAGCTGGGAAGACCTCTGGAAGCCGGAATATGCCGGCATGGTCGGTTTGCAGGACTTCGACCCGTCCGAGATCATAACGGTTGCCGCCAAATTGTCCGGCGGGGACGCCTCCAACTGGGAGGTGGGCAAGCAGAAGCTGCTCGACCTCAAGCCCAATGTGAAGGCCTACTATTCCAGCGATGCCGCCAGCGAGCAGTTGATCTCGACCGGCGAGACGCCGATCCAGGTCATGCTGTCGATGATGGCGCTGCACCAAATGTCTCAAGGGGTGCCGCTGGCCGTCCAGATCCCGAAGGAAGGTGCCGTGATGGGCATCGATACGGTGGCGATCATGAAGGGAACCAAGAATCTCGAGCTCGCCTATGCCTTCGTGAACGCCGCGCTTGATCCGGCTGTCCAGGCGGAGATCGTGCGCCGCAAGAAGGGTGGCCCGATGGTTTCCGGCGTCGAGGTCGAACCGGAGATCGCTGACCTGCCCGGCGTGTTCATGACGGCCGAGGAGTGGAAGAACGGGGCGATCGTCATCGATCCCAAGCTGCGTTCAGAGAAGCTTTCCGAGTGGCGGACCTGGTTCTCGGAAAACATGATGGCGCAATAGGCCCTGGTGGCACGGCCCGGCTACCTGCCGGGCCGTGCCACGGCTCTCCTGCTGCTTTCCGGACGACGTCGCAAAGGCTCACCGATTCCGATGGTCATGACCAAGCGTCCCTTTTTTATCTGGTTCGTCACGCCTGCGGCTGTCCTGGCGCTGCTTTATATGTTCGGGCTGGCTTCCGTGCTGGAACTGAGCTTCCGGAAGTTTATTCCCGGAAGCCTTGAAGTCGGCGAGTGGACACTCTCGAACCTGGACTATGTGGCTCGTCCGCTGTTCCGTACCGTCTTCATCGATACCGCCTTGATCTGTCTGCTGACGGCCGCCTTCACGCTGCTTGTCGGCTATCCGATCGCCTACGCGCTGGTGCGCACAAAAAGCTCCGCCCTGAGGGCGGCCATCCTCATCATCGCGGTCACGCCCTTGTTTACCGGCGAGATCACCCGCACCTATTCCTGGCTGGTCGTGATGGGCAACGCCGGCTTTGTCAACGCCGTGCTGATGGGCCTTGGGCTCGTCTCCAAGCCGGTCCAGTTGATGTTCACGAAGTTCGCGGTGGTGGTCGTGCTGGTCCATTTCACGCTGCCGATCATGATCATCATCCTGGCCACGGCCCTCAGCCAGATCGACCCGGCCTATGAAAAGGCCGCCCAGAGCCTCGGCGCAGGGCCGGTGCGCTCCTTCGCTTCCGTTACGTTGCCGCTGTCGGGGCCGGGGCTGATCGCCGGCATCACCACCTGTTTCGCCTGGACCTTTAGCGCCTTTGCCACGCCGCAACTGATTGGCGGCGGCCAGGTGAACATGATCGGAAATCTCGTCTACCAGGTCGGAATCGCCTCGTTCAACTTTCCTGTCGCGGCGGTTCTCAGCCTCGCCGGCGTCCTGTTCACCATGGTTCTCGTCGGGCTGATGCGGTTGGCGCTCAGTCCGCTCGAGCGAATTCCGACGCGTTGAGGCAGGTCATGATGACAAAGCTCGCAAGCTTCGCCGGCAAGGCCGTGGTGGTACTGCTTCTGGGATTCATCCTCCTGCCCGCGCTGGTGGTTGCGGTCGTCGCCTTCAACCAGGCTTCGCTGATCTCCTTTCCGCCACAGGAGTTTTCATTACGCTGGTTCGTGCGCGCGTTGACCTACCGGGATTTCCAGAAAGGATTCTACAACAGCGTTATCGTCATGTGTGCCACGTCGGTCGTCTCGGTGGTGGTGGGCGGCACCTTCGCCTACGTGATCGACAGGTACACGTTCGCGGGCAAGCGGCTGCTCGAGGCGGTCCTGTCCTCGTCGCTGGTCATTCCCTATTTCACCATCGGTATAGGTTTCCTCATCTTCACCAGCCAGATCGGGCTTCATCGCACCTATGCGGTCATCGTGCTCACGCATGTGGTGCTGGTGCTGCCTTTCGTCCTGCGCAGCGTCTATGTTTCGCTGCGCGGCCTTGACCAAAGGCTCGAACTGGCCGCCGCAGGCCTAGGCGCATCGCCCTGGCAGGTGCTGGGCACGATAACCCTGCCGCTGATGACGCCGGGCCTGTTTGCCGGCGTCTTGTTCGCCGCGATCCTTTCCTTCAACGAATTCACGGCGTCGATCTTCATCACCGCGCAGGGCACGCAGACACTTCCGGTGGCCATGTACAACTACGTCCGCGAATATGCCGACCCCAGCATGGCCGCCTTGTCGGTGATCTTCTTTGTCCTCACCACGGTGCTGCTCGTCCTGATGAACATGTCGCTCGGGCTCGGGAAGATTCTCGCGATTGTCGAGCGGGAATAGGTGCCTCGAAAGGAACCGATAATGACCAAGGTCAGTTCGACTGTCCGAGTGGACAGGGTTGTAAAACGCTTCGGCGCACACACCGCCCTTCATGAAACGACGCTGACCATCGAAAGCGGGAGCTTCATGGCTCTCCTCGGTCCGTCCGGTTGCGGCAAGAGCACGCTGCTCAACATGATTGCGGGGTTTCTGTCGCCGAGTTCGGGAAGCATCTATTTCGATGACGTCGACGTGACGCAGGTGCCTCCCTATCGTCGGCGGGTCGGCATGGTTTTCCAGAACTATGCCCTGTTTCCGCATATGACGGTGGCGCAGAACCTCGCTTATGGCCTGAGGATGCAGAGAGTGGCGCGGGCCACGATCGAGAGCGAGGTTCGCCGCATCCTCGACGTCATCAAGCTGGACCGGTTCGCGGACCGCTATCCGAGGCAACTGTCGGGTGGCCAGCAGCAGCGTGTTGCGATCGGCCGGGCGGTGATCATCAATCCGCATGTGCTTTTGCTGGATGAACCGCTATCGGCATTGGACAAGAACCTACGTGCCAACATGCAGGTGGAGATCAAGGACATCCAGGCACGGCTCGGCATCACGACCGTCTTTGTCACGCACGACCAGAGCGAGGCCCTGAGCTTGGCTGATCGGCTGGCCGTGATGTCCGAGGGACGGGTACGCCAGCTTGCGACCCCGACGGAAATCTACGAGCGGCCGGCCAATGCTTTCGTCGCGTCCTTCCTGGGCGACATCACGCGCCTGGACGCCGTGGTGGACACGCACCGCGGCGACGAAATCCGGCTGAAGACGGAAGAGGGCTTCGTCGTCGTGCCGAAGGAGAAGCTGGCCGGTTCGCGGCCGGGTGACCGCTGCAACGTGTTCATCCGCCCCGAGGATATTTTCATTACGCCGACGGTCGAGGAAGCGTCGATCACCGGCCGGGTCCAGATGTATGTCTACCAGGGCAGCCACGTCGATCTCTACGTCGCCAATCCTTCCGCGCGGGAGGGAACGCTGTTGCTGCGCCTTTCCGACACCGGCGCGGCGCAGAAATGGCCGGTCGGCAGCCGGATCGGTATAGGCTACCGGGCTGGAAAAGTGCATGTCTTCGGTGAGGAACACACGCAATGAGCGCGCCAGCGGCAGATATCGCCGGTTTTCCGGACGCGGCGGCCATGCTCTCGGCGTTTCGTGACGGGCACACGCCGGTCGTCTCCGTCGTCGATGCGCTTTTGGAAAGGCACGGCCGGAACCGGGATCTCGGGGCGTTCTGCGCCGTTGACGAAACGGCGGTGCGTCGCGCCGCCGCCGAGGCCGATGCGAAGCTGGCGCGGGGCGCTCACATGCCGCTGCTGGGCCTTCCGCTGTGCATAAAGGACAATATCGACGTTTCGGGGTTGCCGACGACGGCGGGCACGCCGGCGCTGGAAGGTTTCTACCCGGCCCGGACCGCGCCGGTGGTGCAGCGGCTTCTCGATCAGGGCGCGCTCATCTTCGGCAAGACGGCGATGCACGAACTGGCTTTCGGCACGTCGGGAAACAATGCGTGGCAGGGCGCTGCGCATAATCCCTTCGATCACGACCGGATTCCCGGCGGAAGCAGCAGCGGGACGGCCGCCGCCATTGCCGCCGGGCTGGTCCCGGCCGGCCTCGGAAGCGACACGGGCGGATCGGTGCGAATCCCTGCTGCCTTCTGCGGGCTGGCGGGCTTGCGCCCCACCATCGGCCGTTATCCCGGGGAGGGCGTGTTCCCGATCTCCTTTACCCGCGACACGGTCGGGCCGCTGGCGCGCAACTTTGCCGACGTGGCGTTGATCGATGCCGCGATCATGGGTGCGGACGCGACGCTGGAGGCGATTGAACCGTCGACGGTGAGGCTCGGCGTGCCCGATGCATTTTTCTTCGACGGGCTGCAGCAGGACGTAGCCAAGGCCAGCGAACAGGCCCTTGCGGCCCTGGCGCGCGCCGGCGTGTCGCTGGTCCCTGTTTCCGGCGCCAGGTTCGGCGAACTGTACCGACGTGCGGGTGTCACGGTTACGCTCCATGAGACGCGCCCGGCCATCACGGCTTATCTTCGGGCCAGCGGTCTTTCGATTTCCTACGACGACGTGGTGGCGAAGGTTGCGAGTCCGGACGTGAGGTCCATCCTGGCCGACCTGAACGCACGACCGGAGGCGCCGTTCCTTGCCGCCTATCGGCAGGCGATGGACATCGACCGGCCGGCCCTGCAAGCCCTGTACGCCGAAACGGTGATCGGGGCGAGGCTGGACGGGATCGTCTTCCCGACGACGAAACTTGCCGCCCTGCGTATCGGGCAGGATGCCGTCGACCTGGGCGAGGGAGAGGTGCCCGCATTCGACCTGATGATCGAAAACAGCGGACCGGGCAGCCTGTCCGGCGCACCCGGCATCACGGTGCCCTGCGGGGTCGATAGCGCCGGTGTGCCGCTCGGCCTCTCCATCGACGGATTGTTCCACACCGACCGCCGCCTTCTTGCCATCGGCGCGATGCTGGAACGGCTGCTACCCAATCCCTGGCGTAGGGAACAGTGAAGTATCCAGCGGGAACGCGTTTAGCGGAAGCGCCGGCCTTGAGCGCGAGACGGATGCCGAAAAGAGATGAGTTTTCATCTCAGGCGTGAATGACCGGAACATCCGTCGGAATCAACGATCCGCTTCGCTTAATCATCCGGAGCGTCGACGTAGCGCTGCCCTCGTTCGAGCACCACTTCTATGGCGGCGATCATGGGATCGTAGTCCTGATCGCGCACGATTTCTTCCTGACCCCGATACTGCAACCGGCCAGTCAGTTCCTCATCGAGAAAATACGCCCCCGCGATCAGGCGGCTGATGCGGTCAAAGCCCGATCCGAGAGCAGTGAGTTCGGAAAGCCCATCGGCCGGCGCGTCGTTCGGGAGGCTCTCGATATCGGCGAAGAATTGATCGGCCATGTCGTCGCGCAGCAAGAGCGCGCGGGCGAGAAGCTTGTCGACCGCTCCGAGTTCTCTTGCCGACGGCATGGAGGACTCGGGGTCGGCGGGAATGAGAGCGTCGGCGACCCAGTCGAGACGCGAACGCGATCGATCGATCCCGGCCTCGATGAGCTTCATTTTTTCGGCGTTTGTCGAAGCTTCCTTGATGGCTTCACGCATAACCTTCTCCATTCCTGGGGCCGATCTGGGCCTAGAGCGGTTCTGGTTTCCACGGAATCAGCAGAACCGCTCTATCTCTTTGTTTTAGCCGCATTTCCGGGCGCAAAACCGTTTCGCACTTTTGCTGGAAATGCTCTAGGCGACCTTTTGCTCACGGGCGTTGCCGATCACGAATTCGGTGTTACGCAAGGCGAGCGCTGCGACCGTGCCCGTCGGGTTGACGCAACTCGAGGTCGGCATGACGCTTCCGTCCATGATGTAGAGATTGGGTACGTCATGGGTCTGGCCATAGGCATTCACCACGGACTTCGACGGGTCGTTGCCCATCACGCAGGTTCCCAGCATGTGCCATCCCGATTCCCGCATGAACGGCGCCTCGATGATCTCGTAGGCTCCGGCTTCACGCAGCCCTTCGGAGGCCTTCCTGATGTTGAAGTCGACCAGCTTCCGGGTGTTGTCCGAATAATTATAGATAACCTTGGGGCAGGGCATCCCGTCGGCATCCTTCAGGTCGGGATCGAGAACGACCATGTTGGTCTCCTCAGGCAGGTCTTCCGCCATGATCCCCCAGGAGATGGAGCGTCCGAAACGCTCTTTCAGCGTCTTATGGAAGTCCTTGCCCCAATGGACGTCATCGCCCCACGGGAAGGGGCTGAAGGCGTTGAGCGGCCCGCCGGTGCCCATCATCTGCCATTTCGCGCCGCGCACGAAGCCAGTTCCCGGCCGCGTTTCGGCGAATTCCAGCGAATAGAGCCTTTGACCGAACGGCCCCTGCCACGTCTCGAAGAAATCCTCGAACAGCCCGGTAACGACGGAATAGGGGTGCATCATCAGCCGCTTGCCGACCAGGCCCGAGCTGTTCGCCAATCCATCCGGGTGGGAATTGCTGGCGGAATTCAGCAACAGGCGCGTGGTGCCGAGCGAATTCGCCGAAACGATCACCACGCCGCCCCGAACGAAATGCTGCGTGCCGTCGCGACGATCGACATAGACGACACCCGTGGCAAGACCGTCCTTGCCCGTCTCGATACGCAGCACGCGCGCACCGGTCACCAGTTGTACGCCCATCTGGCGCGAGACCGGCCAGTGCGTCCGGTCCGGCGTCGCCTTCGCTCCGTCGAAGCACGACCACAGGCAACGACCGCGGCGAACGCAGGGCACAAGATTGTTGTGCTTCACGGTAGCGATGGCGTTCGAGCCCGGCCACCAATGCCAGCCCAGGCGATCATGAGCCCGGATCATCTTCCATTCCATGGCGGTCAGGTCGAACGGCGGCAGCGGCACTTCGTAGTGCGGATAGGCGGGGTCGCCTTCGATGCCCGAAACCGAAAAATCCACGGAGACGCGGTCGTAGAACGGTGCTAGGTCGCGGTAGCTTATCGGCCAGTCGTCGGCAACGCCGTCCAGGCTCCTCACCCGGAAATCGCTCGGCCGGAACCGGTGCCAACAGCCCGCGAAGAGCATGGACGATCCGCCGACACCGCTCCACATCTGCGGCGCCATCACCGACTGGCTAAGGTCGATGGGATAGTCGGCCGGACGACCGCGATTGTTCGGGTTGGAATCGAAATGGCGATCCTTGGTCAGGTCGAATTCCAGCCCATTACGCTGCGCCAACGTATAGTCGGGGTAATCGCCCTGCTCCAGGCAGACGACCGAGAATCCCGCCTCCGCAAGGCGCTTCGCGGCTACCGCACCACTTGGCCCGGCGCCGACGATGACGACATCGGCTTCTTTTTCGATGGCTTCCGCTTCGTGGCTCATGTCTTCGTCCTCTCGATCAACGGGCCTTGGCGTCACGGCGTTTTCTGCCCAACGCATCGACGGTATGAACGGCGGCAAGAAGGTTCTCGACGGACAATTCCGCCGTCGTGGAATGGGTGGGCTCGTTATCGCCGAGAGCCGCGAGTGCGCCCTTTGCCAGTTCTTCTTCGGAGGCGTCTCCCAGCCCCAGATCCGCCAGCGTGGTAGGCAGCCCTATATCCTCGCAGAATGCGAAGGCCTCCTCGATCTCCTCGTTGGGGCGCCCTTCCATCACCAGCAGGACAAGGGCGCCGTAAGCCACCTTCTCGCCGTGCAGCATGCCGTGGGTTTGCGGCAGGATAGACATGCCGTTGTGGAACCCGTGCGCGATCGAGCAGCCGCAATTCTCGAAACCCAGGCCCGACAGCAGCGTATTGGCCTCGATCACGTTCTGGACGGCGGGGGTCAAGCGGCCGTTCTCGGCGGCGATCTTCGCGGCGCGCCCGTCCCTCATCAGCGTCTCATGGCACTGGCGGGCAATTGCCAGGCCGGCGATCGGCGCGTGGTAGCCGCCGGCGATGTAGTTCCTGGTGCCGGCGTCGCGGTTGGCACGCGCCTCATACCAGGTGGTGAGCGCGTCGCCCATGCCGGCGACCAGGAAGCGCACCGGTGCCTCGACCACCAGCCTGGGGTCGACGATGACGAAATCGGGATGGCGCGGCAGGTAGACCGAGCGGTCTGTCGAACCGTCCTCGTGATAACGCATGGCGATGGCGCTGGTCGGGGCATCGCTGGAAGCGATCGTCGCCACGATCATGAGACGCGCGCCAAGTTGCATGGCGACGAGCTTGGCGGTGTCCGCGGTCTTGCCGCCGCCGACCGCGACAATCGTCTGGACCGTGGCTTGCCCGGCAATGGCGCACAGGCGCTCGACCTCGCCGGTCCAGCACTCGCCGCTGAAACGTTCCATGGCGACGTCAACGCCGGCACCGGAAAAGCTCTTCCGAAGCCTTTCACCGTAACGCTCGAGGATGAAGCCATCCACGATCAACAGCGCGGATGTACCGAGTGTGGCTGCGTGCTGGCCGACGCGATCCAACTCGCCATCGCGCTGGATATACCTGGCGCATCCCCCATAGGCGCGTTCTGCCATTTCTTTCCTCCGTGACGAGACGGTTCCCACCCGAAAACCCGGTAAGTATCGATATGGACGAGGGCGGCCATGGGTGCAGGCACCCATGGCCGCAGCCCCAAACTTATTTCAGCAGGCAGTTGTCCCCGCAGAGCCGCTCAAGAGCAGCCTGCCCCTGCGCGGCTCCTTCCTGTGGCGAAACGGTGCCCAGGCCGACCTGCTGGACAATCTCGGCCAGCGCGTCGATCACCTGATAGTAATTCGGCATCAGCGGCTTGCTTTCGACACGACCCAGGCTGACCTTCATCGCATCCATCAGGGACGAATTGACGCCGTCCATGCTCTTCAGTTCCGCCCACGAGCTTTCGCGGATCGGCACGCCACCGTTTCCAGCCTTCAGCAAGGCCGACTGCTGCTTCTTCTCGGTCAGCCACTGAAGGAACAGGAACGTCGCCTCGGCGTTCTTGGAGCCTTGCGTGATGACGATCATCGAAGGCTCGCCATCGGCCGAATAACGGCTCGGATCCACGTCTTCCTTTACCGGCGGCGCGCCGTAGACGAAGCTGCCGTGCAGGGGCGAGGCGCCTGGCTTGTCGACGCCGAGGACGAAATCCGAGAACGCCATCGTCTGAGCGGCAATGCCGTTGCTCATCACGGTCGGGACGTCGATGATGGAGTACTCGGCGGTGCCTGGCGGCGAGAACTTCCACAACTCGGCCCAGTACGCCAGTGAATCGACAACTTCGGGCGTGTTGAACGAAGGTTTGCCATCCGCATCGATGATATCGCCGCCGTAATTGCGCAGGATGTTGCCGATGTAGAGCCACAGGCTGTTCGCGCCTTTTATGCCTTCGAGGACGACGCCGTAGAAGTCTTCGGCCAGCGGTTCTCCCATCAGCTTTTCACCGCGCTTGCGGGTGAAGAACTCGCTGATGTCGCGCAGTTGCTTCAGGGTCTGGGCCGGCCCGAGATCGTAGCCGTACTTCTCTTTGAACGCGGCCTTCTCGATCTCGTTGCCGAGAAGATCGGCACGAGCCCAGTAGACCATATTGTAGTTCCAGTTGATGAACCCGTACTGCTTGTCCTTGAAGAAGGCCAGGCTCCGGAACGGGCGCTGGATGAGGTCGTCCGTGTCGAGGCCGGCATTGGAAAGCTTCGGATCGGCTACAAAGTCGTCGATCGGCCGGATGGCCTCGGCATCCAGCATCGGCCCCATCTGTGCGCCATGCAGCATGACGGCATCGTAGGCGCCGCCGCGCGAAAGCATGTCCGCCTGCCCCTTGTTGATCACGTCGAGGTGGCTCAGCAGTTCGTACTGCACGGTGATGCCTGTTTCCTTGCTGAACTCCGGCACTATCGTCGCCAGAGTCTCCTGCAAGGGCGTTACCTCGTCCAGCACCGTTATCGTCGTGCCGGCATAGGGCTTGGCCGCTTCGGCGTAGCTGAATTCCTCGGCGCTTAGCACTGAAGCCCCCAACAGCACCGAGAACATGGTGGTCGCCATGGCCACGCCATGAAATCCTGATAGAATACGCATATTGTCTCCTCCGATTTTGCGTCTAAGGTGCATGTTTCTGCTGTTTGTCTTTTATATTTAGTAAAACTGTAATATATTAATAAGTATTTTGTTACATTTCTATAATATAGTTGTCTTGTGTTTACTGGGCGGAGCGCGTCATCCTTTGACTGCGCCCATTGTCAGGCCGCGGACGATGTGGCGTTGCAGGAGGACGACCACGGCGAGGACGGGCGCTAGGGCGATCACTGCGACGACGGCGACCTCGCCCCAGCGCACACCCTGGGCGGTAATCAGCTTCGGGATGGCGACCGGCAGGGTCTGTACGGACTTGCCGCCGAGCATGAATGCGAACAGGAATTCGTTCCAGGCGAAGATGAAGCAGAGGACGGACGTGGCGACGATGCCGTTCCTGAGCAGCGGGAAGATGATCTTCCAGAAGATCTGGAGCTTCGACCAGCCTTCCAGCGCCGCCGCCTCCTCCAGTTCCACCGGCAGGTCGCGGCAGAAGCTTCTCAGCACCCAGACGTAGAAGGACAGGTTGAACGTCATGTAGGCGAGGGTGAGGCCGAAAAAGGTGTCGAGCAGGCCGAGATTCGAGTAGATCAGGTAGAAGGGGATGACGAGGCAGACGGGGGGCGCCATGCGGGTGGCGAGGATGAAAAGAAACAGATCGTCCTTCGCCTTCATCTCGAAGCGGGCGAAGGCATAAGCGGCCGGCGTGCCGATCAGGACCACCATCAGGGTGGAGGCCAGCCCGAGCAGCAGCGACGTCAGCATGTTGCCCAGGAAGCCCTGGGCGATGATGTAGTCGAAATTGGCGAGGGTCGGCGTGAAGAAGAATACCGTTGGCCGCGCAAACATGACGTCAGCCGGCTTGAACACCATCGTCACCAGCCAGACGACCGGGAAAAGAACGATACAGGCATAGAAGACGGCCAGTAGGGTCCAGAGTATCTTTTCTCGCGTGGAAGCCTTGTTCATTGCCTGCTATCCTTAGAATGCGTTTAGCTTCTTCTTGGCGACCTGGTAGAAGATGTTGCAGAAGACAAAGAATATGATCCAGACGACGACAGCCAGTGCCGAGGCGCGGCCGATGTCCCAGAAGTCAAAGGTCATCTTGTAGGCGAGGATGCTGAGCGACTCCGTCGAGGTTCCAGGCCCGCCGCGCGTGAGGATGAAAATGGTGTCGAATACCTTGAAGGCGTCGATGATGCGCAGCAGTCCGATGATGAACAGCAGGGGTGCCATCAGCGGCAGGGTCAGCTTGAAGAAGGTTCTGAACGGACCGGCGCCATCCACCGACGCCGCCCGGTAGGGACCCGGCGGCAAAGCCTGGAGCCCGGCGAAGAACGCCAGCATCATGAACGGCGTCCATTGCCAGATATCGATGAAAATCAACGCGTATAGCGCGTAGTGCGGGGACCCGAAGATCGACGATTCCGTGACGATGTTGAATCGCTCGACGACGTTATAGGACAGCACGCCCCAGGAACCGGCCAGCATGATCTTCCATAGAAGGCCGACCACGACCGGCGCCATCATCGCCGGAATGAACAGCAGCGGCACGATCAGGGAGCGGCCGGCAACGCCGCGGTTGAGGATGAGGGCGCCACCGAGGCCGAGCATGAATTGCACCGGAACCGCGATGAGGACGAACAGCCCCGAGACGTACATCGCGTTCCAGAAGGCCGGCTCCTTCAGAAGCTGGATGTAATTGTCGAACCAGACGAAATCCTTGACGACGCCGTAGCGCGCTTCGTGCAGGCTCAGGTAAACGGCATAGATGAACGGGACCAGCGAAACCACGATCAACGTCACGAACGTCGGCGCGATCAGGATATAAGGATACCAGTTTACCTTCTTGGGGGCGGCTGTGGCCGACGCATCCTGTATCGCCATAGTCATAGCTGTTCCGAGCCTCGTTCATGAAATGCGCCTGATGCCGTCTGGCTTGCCTAGGCGAGGGCAGTTCCGTGGTCGCCGTCGAACAGGATCAGCCCGGCTGGGGAAACGTCGAATGACAGGTTGCTGCCTATCTTTCTTTCCGCAGGGTCTTTGGTCTTTATCTTCACGATTTCACCGCCGTTCAGTTGAACGGTGACGATATAGTTTTTCCCGAACGCCTCGACCGAGTAGATCGATCCGGAAAATCTTCCATTGCCGTTTATGTGAATGTCGGTCGGGTTGACGCCGATATAGATGTTCTTCTTGCTCCTGCTTCGCGCCAGTTCCTGGAGCCGGGGAGGGAGTTCCAGTTTCAGGCTGGTGCTGGCGAAGACGGCGCTGCCGGCTTCGTCCGACAGTTCGCCGCCCAGGATGTTCGCGGGAGGGTCTCCGAACAGCCTGGCCACCTTGATGCTGGCCGGATACCGGAAGATTTCCTCCGGCGTGCCGATCTGCTCGATGCGGCCGGAATGGATGACGGCGATCCTGTCGCCGACGGACAGCGCTTCCAGGCCGTCGGGCGTACTCCAGATGGAGGGGTGCCGGCGTGTGCTCAGCATCCGGCGAATCTCGCCGCGCAGCTTGTGCCGCAACTTGGCGTCCAGATGCGAGATCGGCTCGTCGAGCATGAGCAGCCTGGGGTCCTGGATGAGAGCCCGAGCCAGCGCGGCGCGCTGCTTCTGCCCGCCCGACAAGGCCGCCGGCAGGCGGTCGACGAGATGGGCGATCTCCAGGACGGCCAGCAATTCGTCGAAGCCGATAGAGGACGCTCCAGGCTTGCCGCCACTGGCGCGCGCCTTCAGCGGCGAAAGAATGTTCTCGCGCACGGTAAGGTGTGGGTAAAGCGCGTAGGATTCGAACATGAGCGCTACCCGTCGCTGGCCGGCGGGCATGTCGGCGATATCCTCGCTGTCGAAGCGCACGCAACCGGCATCGGCCGCCGTGAGACCGGCGATGATGCGGCATAAGGTGGTCTTTCCCGCTCCCGACGGCCCGACGAGCGCAAGCACCTCGCCCGGCTCGACTGAAAGCGCGGCGTCCCTCAGCGCTTCGACGTTTCCGAAGCGCTTGCTAAGCGCCTCTACCGACAGTCCCTGTCGCGTCGCCTGGAGATTGGGAGTCTGTATGGTCATTGCACTCCCCCGGCGGCTTCGAGATTGGCTTCGCTTTCGAGGTCGAAGAGATGAATGTGGTCGGCCAGGATCTCTATCCGCAGGAGATCGTTCACGCGGTAGGGGGAGGGACCGTCTATTTCCGCCACCAGTTCGAGCGGCTTCGGCCCGTCGATGGCCAGAGTCAGCACATCCACGTCACCACGCGGCTCGCGATAGGAAACCCGGGCGTTGGCGTCGCCCGAAACGGCCGGCACGACGGCCACATGCTCCGGCCGCACGCCGACCACCAGGTCGCCAGCCTTCTGGCTGTCCAACACCTTGCGTCGATCAGGCGCCAGCACCAATTCGAGGCCGGGAATGCCGACATCGATCGTTCCGTCATCCTCGACGCCGGCATCCAGCATGTTCATCGGCGGCTCGCCGATGAAGTTGGCGACGAAGATATTAGCAGGCCGCAGATAGAGTTCGCGCGGCGTTGCGACCTGCTGGAGCTTCCCGCCGTGCATGATCGCGATCCTGTCGGCCATGGCGGTGGCTTCGTTCTGATCGTGCGTGACCAGGATCGAGGTCAGCCCGCGGGATTTCTGTAGGCGCGAGATTTCCGAGCGCAGATGCACGCGCTGGTCGCCGTCGAGATGAGACAACGGCTCATCGAACAGAACTAGGTTCGGTTCCCGGATCAGCGCCCGGCCGATGGAAACGCGCTGCTGGGCGCCTCCCGAAAGGCCTCGGACCGGCTGCTTGCGGATCGCCTCGAGACCGAGCATGGCGGTGATCTCGTCCACCCGCCTGGCCAGTTCCGCCGCGGTCACGCGCTGCACGGTGAGCGGAAAGCCGATGTTGTCTTCGACGCTCAGGTTGGGGTAGAGGCAGTAGTCCTCGAACACCATGGCGATGTTGCGCTGGGCCGGGGGCAGGGCGGAGATCGGCCTCCCGCCAAAGAAAATCTCGCCGGAGGTCAAGTCTTCCAACCCGGCGGCCATCTTCAACGTCGAGCTCTTTCCGCAACCCGACGGGCCGAGCAGCGCGAGCATCTCGCCCTCGTTGCAGCGCAGGTTCAGGCTGTCGACCGCCAGCGCCTGTCCGGCTCCATATCGCTTGTTGACTTCCTGGAATTCGACGACTGCCATCGAACATCTCCACAAATTACCGGATCGGCTCCGGCAACATCCGGGCTCATCGAAATGCGGCTAAGAGGAGAACGATCATTCGTTCTCTATCAGTTCCACCTTGTAGCCGTCCGGGTCGCTCACGAACGCGATTTTCGCGGTGCCGCCGATCACCGGGCCTGGCTCCCGAAGGATGGGCACGCCGGCGGCGCGCAGGTCGTCCACGGTCTTTGCGAGGTCGTCGACGCCTATGGCCATGTGGCCATACCCCGTCCCCTTGTCGTACGGATCGGTGGTATCCCAGTTGTGCGTCAGCTCTATCTGCGAGCCCGCGCCCGCGCCCTCGTACTGGATAAAATACAGAGTGAAGCGCTGCTCGCGGAATTCCAGCTTTTCGGCGAGGGTCATCCCGAGGTTGTCGATGTAAAATTTCAGAGACTGATCAGGGTCGGAAATCCTGATCATCGTATGAAGCAGTTTTCTCATTACGGATATTCTTCCGGCTCTTAAATTTCACCAAGGAAGCTTGGAAAAGTGGCAACTTGTACGATAGTTTCCACCTTTCCAATTCTACCAACTGCGATAAGCAGGCCCCTATTCGACGACGCTTCGTCACTCCGATGATGCGCGTAGTGACGTTTTTCTTGCGGCAGTTATCTATGATGACTTCGAAGCCGGCTTTCCTGATTTACAGGGCAGCGAACGGCGAGCGCCTCCTCCTCATAATTGCATTCGATTTAGACATATATAAATACAAATGTCAACATCTTGTATGCAACTTTATTGGATAGATATTCTTATATCGGCGTAAAAACTTACTATTGTACGCAAATTAGTGCCGTAGGTCGCTGGGTGATGGAATCCCGACGTCGCTGCAAGGCCGCGCCGACCGTGCAGTTCTGCCCGTGGGACATGATTGTGATGCCATACACGGCGAGGAGACCGACGACCCGATAAACCGCCATGTCGAGACGACAGTGGTGGCGGTCGTGCAAGGGCACAGTTCTCGGCGTAAATGCGTGCTTCCCGGCGCCGGACCGCATCGCCGACCAAGCGGAAGAACCGAAGCGCCTTTGATTTCCTGGATGCCTTCGTCCTAAAACCAGTTCCCGCTTCTGGGAAACATGCATCAGGCTTGAATGCCCAGTGACTAGGACCCTTGTGTCGTCGACACTGTGCCCTCGACCGCGTTCGCGCGAATCCATGTCTCCAGCCAAAGTGTATGGATATCGCCGGACTGGATATCCGCCGCTGTCAGCAGCCTGCGGAACAAGTCGACGTTGGTTGCGATGCCATTGATCTCAAGCTGGTTCAGCGCAGTGCGCAGCGCACTGAGAGCGGAGACCCGGTCGGCAGCGTGGACGATCAGTTTGCCGATCAGGGAATCGTAGAACGGGACGATTTTACAGCCGGGAAACAGCAGCGTGTCGAAGCGGGCGCCGTCCGGCAAAACCAGGCTCGAAACGGTTCCGGGCGATGGCATGAAGTCGCGATCGGGGTCTTCGGCGTTTATCCGTATCTCGATGGCATGGCCGGCGGGTGTGATCTCGTCCTGTCGCAGCCAGAGCTTTTCGCCGCCGGCGATACGTAACTGCGCCTCGACCAGGTCGACGCCGGTGATCGCCTCGGTCACCGGATGCTCGACCTGGATGCGGGTATTCATTTCGATGAAGTAGAAGGCCTCGCTCGTGGCATCGTAAAGATATTCGATCGTGCCTGCGCCACGATAGCCGACGCGCCCGGCAAGCGCGACTGCGCTGGCGCAAAGTGCCTCGCGCACGGCGGCCGGAAGACTGACCGCCGGTCCTTCTTCCCAAAGCTTTTGACGCCTGCGCTGCAACGAGCACTCCCGCTCATGCAGGTGCACGATCGTCTCGCCGTCGCCCAGCACCTGTACTTCGATATGTCTTGCCTGCGCCAGATAACGCTCGAGGTAGAACGACCGGTCCCCGAAGGCCGCGAAGGCTTCCGTTTCCACGCGCGGGATCAGGGCGTCCAGTTCGTCGGCGGAGTTGGCGATGTGGATGCCGCGGCCGCCGCCTCCGGCTGCGGCCTTGAGCAGGAGGGGAAAGCCTATTCTCTCGGCTACGGCCCGCGCCGCCGCCAGGCCCGATACGGTTCCTTCGCTACCGGGGACGACCGGCACGCCGGCTGCGATGGCCTCGCTTCTGGCGGCGGCCTTGTCGCCCATCCTGGCGATGGTTTCGTGGCGCGGCCCGACGAAGGTCACGCCGATCTTCTCCACCGTTGCCGCGAAATCCGCGTTCTCCGACAGGAAGCCGTATCCGGGGTGGACAGCATCGGCACCACTGTTGCGGATCGCCTCTATGATGCAGGTCCGATCGAGATAGGATTTCGCGGCCGGGGGAGGGCCAAGCAGGACGACCTCGTCGGCCATCGAAGCGGCCAGCGATCCGATGTCGGCCTGGCTGGCGCCCAGTACCGTGCGGATTTTCATGTTCCGCGCCGCGCGGATGATGCGTACCGCGATCTCGCCACGGTTGGCGATAAACAGTTTGCGGATAGGCATGGTCACTCGATTTCCGCGATCGGCAGGTCGTGTTCAACGAATTCGCCGTCCTCGATCAGGAACATGGTCAACGTGCCTTCTATGCCGGCCGTCACCGGGAAGAAGGATTTCATGACCTCCACCAATCCGATGGTGGTATCCTGCCCGACCGCCTGACCTTCTTCGGCGAAGGGCGGGGCGTCGGGGGAGGGACGGCGGTGGAAAATCCCCATCATGGGGCACAATATCTGCTTGGCCATGGAACTTCCGGTCATTCGAAAATAGGGCGGCGGCCTTGCAGCCGTCGACCGGCGGCGCGGATCCGATACGGGCCTACCAGCAGGTAGGCCAGAACTGCAGGGGGCTTCCGGCCTGGGGGCGCTCCCGGCCTTCTGCGCGTCGGAGGGCCGAAGAAAGAACCGTCCGCGTTTCGTCCGGATGGATGATCTCGTCGATCCCCATGCCGCGCGCGATCGCATAAGGGTCCGTGTCCCTGGCGTAAACGGAAGCCCATTCCAGGCGCTTCTGGCGGCGCTCGGCGGGGGAAAGTTGCGCCAGATCGTCGGCATGCAGGACATTGGCCGCGACATGCGGGTCCATGAAGCCGATCTCGGCGGCCGGCCATGAAACCAGCAGGTCGGAGCCGGTGCCGGTGCCGCCGAGGCTGGTGAACGCCAATCCGAAGCTTTTGCGTACGATGACGCTCAGCCGGGGGCCGCTGAATTGCATCAATGCCTGCAGGAACAGGATGGTCTTGCTCTGGATTCGGCGCGTTTCATATTCCTGCCCGACGAAGAAGCCGGGCGAATCGTGGATCAGCACCACCGGCAGGCCGAATGAATCCGCCATGCACAGGAGCCGGGACGCCTTGTCGCAACCGTCCGGCTCGAGAGCGCCAGCCCCGGAAGCCGGATTGGACGCCAGAACCGCCACTGGCCTGCCTTCCAGGCGCGCAAACGCAGCAACGAGGCTTGGCCCGAAGCGCGGCGCGAATTCGAACACGCTGCCGCCGTCGAAGATCGCACCGAGCAGGTGCTTCATGTCGTATTGCCCGTGGCGTTCCTCGGGAACGATCTCGCTGGGCTTCAGGCGGCTGGCCGGCGCTACGGGCGCCGCCTCCGGTGGTTGTTCCCGGGAGTTCGGCGGCAGGTAAGACAGCCAGCGACGTATCAGGTCGAAAGCTTCTTCCTCGGTCTCGGCCTCGCGGTCGATCTGGCCGGTCCGGGTTGCGTGCAGGTCGCTGCCGCCGATGCCTTCCAGGTCGGTTCGTTCGCCGGTCGCCATTTCGATCACGCGCGGCGACACCACGGCAAGCGTCGTGCCTTTTACCTGAACGACGAAGTCGCTCATCGCGGCGACGAAGGTGGAGCCGCCGAAGGACGGGCCGGTGATGACCGTGGCCATCGGGATGCGCCTTGCGCGCAAGCTCCACGATACGGCTTCGCCGGAGACGGTGGAAAGGCCGTCGCTGCCGAGCGTTTCCGGCAGGCGCGAGCCGCGGGTTTCGCCAAGGAACACGAAAGGATGGCCGCCTTTGACCGACAATTCGAATATGCGATCGGCCTTGCGGTTGTTGGTCACGCTCGCCGACGCGCCTTTGACCGTGGCGTCGTCGGCGACGATGCCGACGGGACGGTCGCCGATCTTGCCAAATCCCGTGATCCGTCCGTCGCCAGGTGTATAGGCACGCTGCTCCACGGGTTCGGCCGTGGTGAACGTGCCGAACTCCTCGAAGCTGCCTTCGTCGAGCATGAGCCCGATCCGTTCGCGCGCGGTCTTGAGGCCCGCGGCATGCAGCCGGTCGATCCGCTCCTTGCCGCCCATCGTGGCGCGGACATGCGCGCGGCGCTCCTCGAAGGCGGCGAGCTTTGGCCGTGATGCGCTCTGGTTCATGTCAGCCTTCCTGTGCGATGGCGAGAAGCAGGGTTTCGCCGATGGCGACCGGGCGGGAGCCGCCCTCGGGGTGGATCTCGAACGAAAGCGTCAGAAGCTTTCCGGCAGGCCGGTTCTCGATGGCGGCCAGGCTTGTCGTCAGCATCACGCGCTCACCCTCCAGCAGTGGGGCCGGGAAGCGCACGCGGTTGACGCCATAGTTGATCAGGCTCTGTGCATCCGTGATCTCGAACGCTTCCGGCGTCAGCGAGGCGACGAGCGAAAGCGTGAGGAAGCCGTGCGCGATGGTCTTCCCGTACGGCCCATTGCGTGCGGCCTGAGGGTCGACATGGATGGGCTGGAAATCGCCGGTCGCCTCGGCGAATTTGTCGATCTCCTGCTGGGAGATGCGATGCCAGCGGCTGGAGCCGAGCTGCCGGCCGACGAGGCCCTCCAGTTCGGCCAGGCCAATGCGGGCGGGTTTCTGGGTTGCATCTTCCATTGGCGTCAGTCCCTGGCCGTCTGGATTTGGTGGAGCCGCATGATCTTCTCCCATTCGTCGGCGAGCGAACGGGGGATCGAATGGCCGGAAACGTTCATGATTTCCGGCAGCGCCGCTTCGATCTCGTGGGGGGAAAACACCCCATCAGAACGGAAAATTCCCTCGGTCAGTCCAACGAAGATCCGGGAAATCTGCCCGCCGCCCACCGAGAAGACCTCGCCGGAAACGCCGCACCGTTCCGATGCGAGATAAAGGACCAGCTGCGAAACGAAATCCGGCGAGAACAATTCGGCCAACTCGCCGAATTCGGCCTCGGTCATGCGCGTGCTGGCCACGGGCGAGACGGCGTTGACGTGCACGCCTTTATTCGCGCCTTCGATGGAGAGAACCTTGACGAAGCCAAGCAGGGCGGCCTTGGCCGCGCCATAGTTGAGCTGCCCGAAATTTCCCATCAGGCCAGACGCGGAACTGGTCATGACGATGCGGCCATAGCCGGTTTCGCGCATGTGGGCATAGGCGGGCAGCGTTACGTTGAAGGCGCCGTGAAGATGCACGTCCAGTACCCGATCGACATCCTGTGCGGTCATCTTGTGGGCCGAGCGGTCCCGCAGGATGCCGGCATTGTTCACGAGGATGTCGATGCCGCCGAATGTATCGACGGCCTTGGCGACGAGGGCGGCTCCGCCGTCCGGGGTGGTGATGTCGGTGGTATCCGCCACGGCCTTGCCGCCCGCCGCGACGATCTCGGCAACGACCTCTTCGGCGGCAAGCGTCGAGGCTCCTTCGCCGCTCAGGCTGGCGCCGAGATCGTTGACCACGATCGAAGCGCCGGCCTTGGCCAGGGCAAGCGCGTGCGAGCGGCCGAGCCCCCTTCCGCTTCCGGTGACGACGGCGACGCGGCCTTCAAGCGTGAAATCAGTCATGCGAACCTCTGTCTTGACTTTGAACGGCGGGCCGCGCTGCAAACTGCGGCAGGACGACATCGCCGCTGCGGAAAGGCGAGAACGAAAGCGTGTCGCCGATGGCGGCAGGTCCGGCGGATGCATCGATAAGCGCCATGACCTGATGCTGAAGCGCAGGAAACGACACGATTCCTATCGTGTAGGGCGAAGGCAGGTAGGACAGGTCGGGCGGCGCGTAGCTGGCGACCGTGTAGCTGACCAGCTCGGCCTCGCCCGGAAGATCGATCTGTCTCATTTCGGATGCGCCGCAGCGGCAGATGGCGCGGGGCGTGGGCTGGACATGATCGCAGCGCGCGCATTGGAGGGCCGTAAGCCGCCCATCCCGTAATGCTTCCCAGTAGGAAGCGGTTTCGGCGGTAGCTTCGATCACGGCTGCCCTCCCAGGATACAGGTTCCGGTCGAGGTCAGGAAATCGCCGACCCCATGCGCCAGCGACACCGAGCATGGCACCTGCCGCTCGCCCGCCTCGCCCCTCAACTGCGTGACAGCCTCGATCAGGGTGAAGACGCCGTACATGCCGGTATGGGCAAAGGCGAGGCCACCGCCATTGGTGTTCATCGGCAGCCGCCCGCCCGGGGAGGTGACGCCGTCAGCGATCAGCCTCGTCGCCTGTCCGCGTGGGGCAAATCCCAGATCCTCCATGGCGAGTACCGGGGTGATGGTAAAGCTGTCGTAGAGCATCAGGTGATCGACCGCGGATTGATCGAGACCGGCCATGGCGAAGGCGCGTTTCCCGGACTCGAGCGCGGGCGTGCGGGTAAGATCGGCCTTGCCGGCCATCGAGAAGGCGCCCTGGCTGCTGCCGACTCCCAGCACGCTGACCGGCTTGCGGGTGTGGGCGGCCGCGTCCGCCCGCATCAGCACGACGGCTCCGCCGCCGTCGGAGATCAGGCAGCAGTCGAGCAGGTTGAGGGGTGTCGAAATCGGCCGGGAAGCGCGCACCTCCTCCACCGTCAACGGCGTACGGAACCGGGCCAGCGGATTGAGGGCTGCCCAGCGCCTCGTGGCGACGGCCACTTCGGCCAGCGCTTCAGGGCCTAGCCCATGGTCGAAGATATAGCGCTGCGCCGCCAGGGCGTGCGCCGTCACGAAGGTGCCGCCGAGCGACTGGTCGAACTGGTTGATCGGTGAACGCGGATCCGGCCAGATCGGCAGGTGCCGCTTGCGATCCGTATAGGCGAGCGAGCCGTGGGCGATCAGGGCGACGCGGCAAAGTCCGGCCTCCAAGGCCACCATGGCGTGCTCGACATAGGTTACCCAGCTGGAGCCGCCGGTACAGGTGCCGTCGACGAACGCGAGCTCGTCGAGGCCGAGGTAATCGGCCAGTTCGTAGGTCGAGGTTTCCCCGAAACCGCAGCACAGCAGCCCGTCGACATCGGTGAGCCCGAGGCCGGCATCGGCCAGGGCGCGGTGCGAGGCCTGGGCCGCGAGCGCCAGCGCACTCGCCGGGGCGGGCAACCCGGGAACCCCGATATCGGCAAGGGCCGCGCCGACGATGGCGGTGTTGGTCGTCATGGCGTCGTCCTCATCAGGTGCAGCGCATCCGGGTCGAAGGCCAGCGAAACCGGCGAGCCGGCGACGCTGGAGGGCGTAACCTCCGCGGTCGGGCGCGTTACCTTGAGGATGCCGGCCGCTGTCTGCACACTGAAGCGCGTGACCGGCCCGCTGAACCGGACGTCCACGAGGGTTCCCTCGATCAACCCGCCGTCTTGTGCCAGCCGTATCCGGTCGGGCCGCAGGCAGGCGGTCGCCGCCCCTTCCGCCTGTCCGGCTGCGGGAAGCCTCGTTTCAAAGCCATTGGCGACAAAGCTTCCGGCCTCGACCGAACCGGTGAGAAGGTTGGCTTCACCGAAGAAGCTTGCCACGAAGGGGCTTGCAGGCGATTGGTAAAGTTCCTTCGGAGTCCCGATCTGCTGCAACCGGCCATGGTTCATGACCGCGATGCGGTCCGACAGGTTGAGCGCTTCTTCCTGGTCGTGCGTGACATAGATCGTGGTGTGGCCAACGGAACGCTGCAGTGCGCGGATTTCCGCCTGCATGTCGAGCCGCAGGCTTTTGTCGAGTGCCGCCAGAGGCTCGTCCATCAGCAAGGCGCGCGGATTGAAGACAATGGCGCGAGCCAGCGCGACACGCTGCTGCTGGCCGCCGGACAACTGATCGACGCGCCGGTTGCCGAAGCCTTCGAGGCGAACAAGCGCCAGCGCCTCCTGCGAGCGCCGCCGGATATCCGCCTTGGACAATCCGCCTCGCGCCGCGAGCGGGAAGGCGACATTCTCCATGACGTCGAGATGCGGGAACAGGGCATAATCCTGGAACACGACGCCGATGTCGCGCTTGTGCGGCGGCAGCTTCGAAACATCCGCACCGCCCAGCAGCAGGCGTCCCGAATCGACGGCGGCAAACCCGGCGATGAGCATCAGCAGCGTCGTCTTTCCCGAGCCGCTCGGTCCCAGGATGCTGAGCAGTTCGCCGGCTTCGACGCCAATGTCGATGTCGGAAACGGCGGCCACCGCCCCGTAATGCTTCGACAGGTTTTCGAGCCGGATCGGTACGCCGACGCCGACTGGCGTTTCCTGGTTATCCGGGACGGCCGGCTGGGATGCGATGGAAGGGGCGGGGATCGGAGTCTGCTGCTGGGACATGGAACGATCGATCTTCGTCGGGCGTCGCCTGATGCGGAGTTCGAAGGCGACGAGGATGAGCAGGGCGAGGGCGAGTTGGGCGACCGCGATTGCGGTTATGGTGTTGTCGAGACCGCCGACCGACAGGCCTTCCCACATGCGGCGCGGCAGGGTCTCCAATCGCGGACCGGTCAGGAACTGGGCGACGATCACCTCGTCGAAGGAAGTGATGAAGGCCAGCGCGAACCCGGCGATCATGGCCGGGTAGAGCTGCGGGACGACGATGCGTAACAGGATGCGGCCCTGGGTGGCGCCAAGCGACCCCGCCGCCATCTCCAGGCCCTGGTTCATGCTGGTCAGTCGGGCAAGCACCGGGAGCACGACGAAGGGCAGCCCCAGCACGGCATGCGAGAACGGCAGCGACCAGAAATGGCCTACAAGCTTCAGATGCGTGAAGAAGATGTAGAAGCCGACCGCGATGACCATGAGCGGTACGATCATGGGGGCGATGAAAAGCAGCCGCACGATCCGCGCATAGGCGGGCGGAAGCCGGCTGATGCCGATGGCAGCCAGCGTGCCGAGCACCGTTGCGATGCCGGCCGACAGCAGCGCGGTGACGATGCTCAGCCAGGCCGAATTGCGCCAGCGCGGCTGCTCGACCAGGTTGAGGAACCAGCGAATGGAAAAGGAGTCGGGCGGCAGCAGGAGATTGTTGCTGCCGCTGAAGGCAAGCGGGACCAGCACCAGGATGGGCGCGGCGATAAATATCGCCGCGAGGATGCTGACCGCCGACAGGGCGAGGCGGCCGCGACGGCCGGTGAGGACGTCGCTCATCGCTTCCCTCCTCCGAACACGCGGTCGACGCCGCTGAACTTCTCGTAGATCAGGAGGGCCGCGACGCTGATCACCAGCAAGGTCACCGACGTCGCAGCGGCCAGAGGCAGGTCGACCAGGGCCAGGACCTGGGTCTTGATCGCCATCGCGATGGTGGACGAATGGCCGCCCCCGAGAATGGCCGGCGTGACGAAATAGCCGATCGCCAGCACGAAGACGAGAATGGAGCCGGCGACCACCCCCGGGAGGGTAAGGGGAACGAAGACCTTGAAGAAGGTGCGCAGCGGCGAGGCCCCCAGGCAAAGCGAAGCGCGAATAAGGGAATCGTCGATCGCCCGGAATGTCGGCAGAAGGGTGATGACCATGAAGGGCAGAAGCAGGTGCAGCATTCCCATCACCACCCCGAACGAATTGTAGAGGAGGGGAAGCGGCTCATCGATGATGCCGGCCCAGATCAGCAGATTGTTGATGACGCCGTTGCGCTGCAAGAGCGCGACCCAGCCATAGGTCCTGGTCAGGATGCTCAGCCACAGCGACATGACCAGAAACAGGGCTATCCAGTGCGACAGTGGTCCCTTGATGCGGGCGATGAAGTAGGCGAGCGGGCAGCCGATGAGGAGGCAGAGCAGGGTGATGAGCAGCGATATCTTGAATGTATAAAGCGTCAGGCTCGCATATACCGGCCTGCTCAGTTCCAGGTAGTTGGCGAGGGTCAGGCCGGATTTGGAGGAAAAGCTCAGCCAGAAAAGCTCGAGCATCGGCAATACGAACAGCATCAGCAACGCCGCGAGCGGCACCGCCAGGATGACCATCGTGGCTCTGTGCCGCTGTCGGGCCCATGCACTTTGCCGGCTATGGTTCGCCCGTGCGCTCACGCCGGCCCCATCGAGACTTTGGCATCGAGCACGATCGCCTGCGGGCCGACGAGCCGGACCGGGTTGAGATCGACCGACAGGTCTGGACTGGACGCGCAGATCATGGTGCTGAGCGAGGTCACGATAGCGGCAAGTGCGGTTGTATCGACGGCCGGTGCGCCGCGATAGCCTTTGAGCAACTGTCCCAGTTTCAACCTGTCGAGCGCGGCGGTGACGGCATCCGGCGTGGTCGGCGCCGGCAGAACCGCTATGTCGCCGAACAGCTCGGCCTGCGTGCCGCCCATGCCGACAAGGACCAGCGGACCGAAGGATTCATCGGTCTTTGCGCCGACGAAGGCCTCCAGGCCGAGCGGCGCCATTTCCGCGACCAGGATGCCGGTCGCGCCGGGGATCGCAAGCATGCGCTTGCCTGCGGCTTCCACGGCTTCCAGCGTATCGAGACCGACCGCCACGCCGCCTAGTTCGGTCTTGTGGGCGATGCCTGCGCCCAGAACCTTCACCACGACAGGCAGGCCGATCTCCTTTGCGGCTTCGACGGCGTCATGCGGATCGTTGCAAACCCTGTGGCGGGGAACGGCGATGCCTGCCCTCGACAGGGTGGCGTAGATTTCGGCTTCCGTTCCCTCCTGCAAGCCGGTGCCGGAGGGCGATTCCGGTTCTGCCGGTGTCGAAGCCGCCTGCGCGCGAAGGATGGCGTTCCATGCGGCAAAGGTGGCTTTCAGGCCGGAAAGACGATGCACGCCGCCTTCCCGCAGGCAAACGGTAACCTCCGGGTCGTCGGCCGCGATGGTCGTGGCCTGCATGATGACGAGCCGTGGATCGCGCGCAGCCAGTTCGGCCGCCACCTTGGCGATACTCCGGCCCATCTGCAGGAACGATGTGGGTGGATCGGCGGGCGTATCCACCGCAAACAGGAAGGCATCGATCTCGGGCAGTTCGGCAAGTGCCTCCGCGCCTCGTTGGACAGCGGCCGAGACGTCGTCGTTGATCCAGCAGTCCAGCGGATTGACCACGGCCCGGTGCCCGCCGAGATGCGCTTCGATCCGTTGATGCGCCGGCGGCGCGGGCTGGAAGAATTGCAGTTCGTGGCTGTAGGCCAGGTCCTCGAGGAGGCCCACATGTCCGCCTGACAGGGTAACGGCGGCCAGGCGCGGTCCGATTCGCCTTTTCGACGCCAGCAATTCGGCCGCTGCGAACATCTCGTCGATGTCCTCCACCACGGCGGCCCCCGCCGCTTCCAAAAATGCCCGGACGACGAGTTGATCGTTCGCCATTGCGCCGGTATGCGACTGCGCGGCGCGCATGGCCGCCGGTGAGCGCCCGGTCTTGCAGACCACGACCGGCACGCCTGCGGCCACGGAGCGCCGGATCGCGGCCACCAGCGCGCGCCCGTCCTTGATGCCCTCCGCGAAGACGGACACGACGCTGGTGGAGGGATCGGAGACAAGAAAATTGATGCACTCCGCCAGGCCGATGACGGCCTCGTTGCCGACCGAAATCATGGCGCTGAGGCGAAGCGTCCCGGTATGGTTGATGCCGGCGACGCCGACCGAGCCGCTCTGCGTGATCAGGCCTATGCTGCCTGCTTCCGGGACGCGGCCGATATGGTCGATGTACAGGGCCTTGCCGAGCGCAGGCGCGAGGTAACCCATGGCGTTGGGGCCGAGTACCGGCATTCCGGCCTCGGCGGCAACCGCCACCAGTTCGTCCTGCAGGGCATGGCCGTCCGGATCGCCGGCAGAAAAGCCGTCCGCGAAAACCACCGCGCTGCGGGCGCCTGCGGCAACCGCATCGCGCAGCGCATCCACGGCACGGTCGGCGCGAACGCAGATCGCCGCCACGTCCACGCCCTTTCCGGAAGCCGCGAGGCTTGCATGGCAGGCCCGGTCGCCGATCGACGAGCGCGATGGGTTCACCAACACGATATCGCCCATAAAGCCCATGCGTTCCAGATTGGACAGGACCTCGGCCGGCGTTCCGTTCGGGCTGGCGCCGATAATGGCTACGCTTTGGGGATCGAACAGGCAGGAAAGTCTGGTCAAGGCGAAGTCCCGGTATCGATTGTGGAAGCAGCACGGCCGAAGGTAGCTAGAAGCTCCAGCGCTTCCGGCGATTGCGAAACCTCGGCGAACATCTCCCGCTCCTGTTGCAGACGTTCCTCGAAGCAGGGATCCGACAGCAGGCGCCGGAATTCGCGGGAGGGGACGCCGGGGCAGGCCGCAAGCGCGTTGGCTACCGCTGCCGTGTGCTCGTCGAATGTCCTTGCAGGCACGACCTCGGTCACGAGACCCAGCCTGAGTGCTTCGGCCGCGTCGAATTTTTCGCCGAGCAGAAGTAGTCGCAAAGCCGGTCCCTTTCCGACGAGTTCCTGAAGCAGGGTGGCCCCACCCCATCCTGTCGTCAGCGCCCAGTGAATTTCGGCAAAGCCGAAAACGGCGTCCTCTGCCGCTATCCTTATGTCTGCCGCCAGCGCGAGTTCCAGCGCACCGCCAAGGCAGTAGCCTCTGATCGCGGCAAGCGTCGGCCGCGGCATCCGGTAGATCAGCGCGGTCGGGTGCCTTTCGACCGGCTCAGCCAGCTGTCTTTCGACCGGCGGGATAGGTTCCTTGATGTCGGCGCCGGAAGAGAAGTTGGCCCCGGCGCCGCGCAGGACCGTGGCCCTTACGTCCGGGCTTGCCGTCAATTCCGCGAGGCGATCGGCCAACTGCCCGAACATCGCCTCGCTTATCGCATTGACAGCCTCCGGCCGGTCGAAGGTGAGGTAGGCCACACCTTCGATGATCTTCAGATCGACACTCATTCCAGCCTATTTCGTCTGTGCGTACCATTCGAGCCAGCGGCGGTTGACCTCTTCGAGGTTATTGGCCCACCACTCGCCGTCGACCGCTATCTGCTTCGGAAGGTTCTGCGGCGCAGTCGGCAAGCCGGCAAGCACCTTGTCGTCGATCATCTCATAGGAACGGATGTTGGGGCCGCCGTAGCCGAACGAGGCCGCGAACTGAGCCTGGCCTTCAGGTTGGGATGTCCAGGCGATCAGCTTCTGGGCGTTCTCGACATTCGGACCTTTTGCCGGAATGACCCAGTAGCCCTGTTCCCATGCCCCCTGGTTGAAGGTGAAGTCCACCTTGAGGCCATCCTGTTTGGCGGCATGGGCACGCCCGTTGCTGGTCAGCATCAGGTCGACTTCGCCGTTGCGCAACAGCACGTCGGACTGGCCAAGGTCCTCGAACCAGACATTGATGGCGGGCCTGATCTTGTCCAGCTTGGCGAAGGCCCGGTCGAGGTCCAGTGGATAGAGCTTGTCCGGCGCCACGCCGTCGGCAAGCAGGGCGATTTCCAGCAACGGCTTGGGCTGAGCGTAAAGGGCGCGCCGGCCGGGATATTTTTCGGTATCCCAGAAGTCGGCCCAGGTCATGTCCTGTCCGCCTTTGACCGTGTCGGTGTTCCACGCCATGACCCATCCGAACGAGATGGATGGAAAACCGTACTCCTTCAGATTGGTAGGGATGAGGTCGGCCTTCGGCGTGACTTTGTAGACCAGATCGTAGTCGATGGGAGCGAGCGCGCCGTCGGCGATGGCCGAATACATCATCTGCGCTTCCGCATCGACCACGTCCCACTCGACATTGCCGGATTCGTGCATCAGCTTCAGCTTGGCGGCGTTCGGGGTACCGGTGGTGATGACCTCGATCCCGGTGGCGGCGGTGAAGGGAGCGAAGAAGTCCTTGACCTGCGCGTCGGTGTAGGAGCCGCCCCATGTCGAGACAACGACCGAGCCTGAACCCTTGAGGGTTTCAGCAGGGTCGGCCGACGCATGGATCGAGCCCCCCGCCATCATCGTGAGCGCTGCAACACCCAACGCAAGCCGCCGGGAGATGCCATGAGAATATCGTGCCATGCTTGTTACCCCTTCGTTTTGTTATTGATTGCGGGAGAGTTAAGCATTGCATTGAATTCAAAACAAATGAATAATCAACAGTATACATATGAGCCCAATTCAAGAGTAGAGGTCGTATGCGGATCCCTCAGTTCAATGCCCTGAGGGCGCTTGAAGGGGTGGCGAGGCTGGGCAGCATGACCCGGACCGCGCAGGAACTCCATCTTACGCCGAGCGCGATCAGCCACGCCCTGAAGTTGCTGGAACAGGAAATCGGCCTGCCGCTGGTTGCCCGCGACGGCCGTGGCGTGCGCCTTACCAAGGCAGGCGCCCTCTATGCCGAGGAAATCCGCAAGGCGTTCTCCATTATCGGCAACGCCCGCAACACGGCACGGGAATCGCAGGTGAAAGGGCGCTTCACCGTCAGCTGCTCGCCGGGCCTTGCCATTTTCTGGCTGGTTCATCAGATCACCGACTTCCGTGAACTGTTCCCGGACGTGGAACTGAATATCTCCTGTCCGGAACGGCTGGAGGACGTGTCGGATCCGAGTGTCGACCTGTTCATCGCCTATGGTTCGGGCAACTGGCGCGGCCATGTCTCGGAATTGCTGACGGAACTCGAATA
>JBASAA010000012.1:0-1588 GCA_049650385.1 Mesorhizobium sp. | reverse complement strand
AGCGGAACTTCTTCCTGGGCTGGTCGCCGGTCATTTTCTCGTCTCCGTATTTGTACGACAAATGGATATGGCAACGCGGGCGCGCGCGCAATATGCCGCAACGCCGCACGAACAGGTCGCACAGACTTTGGTCCGATAGACAAGGACGAAGCGCTACGCTACGGCTGGCGCACACTGTTTTGCGGGAGGATCGAAATGGCTCTGGTGATCGAGGGCGAGGAACGCATCGCCGCACCCGTCGACAAGGTATGGGCGGCGCTGAACGACCCCGCCGTCCTCAAGGAGGCGATCCCAGGCTGCGAGAAACTCGAAATGAAATCGCCGACCGAGATGGCGGCCACCGTGGTCCTCAAGATCGGCCCGATCAAGGCGACCTTCCAGGGCGAGGTGACGCTGAAGAACCTCAATCCGCCCAATGGCTACACCATCGAGGGCGAGGGCAAGGGCGGCATCGCCGGCTTCGCCAAGGGCGGCGCCGACGTGACGCTTGCCGCTGACGGCGACAACGCCACCATCCTCAAATATGCCGCCAAGGCCGATGTCGGCGGCAAGATCGCCCAGTTGGGCAGCCGGCTGATCGAATCGACCTCGAAGAAACTCGCCGGCCAGTTCTTCTCGACCTTCGGCGAGAAGGTCGGCGGCTGATCCGCGCCGGTCTGCGGGCAATCGGGCATCGCGCCGATAGCCCGCCGCCTCGCCGGAACAGGCTTTCCGGCGATCTTTGGCCTGCTTACTCGAATACGATCGAGGGCGCCGTATCCGCGGCCGCCTTTTCCTGCGCCAGCCGGTCGCGCACCCGGGTCGCGATCTCGCGATAGATCGCGGCTTCCGCGCCCTGCGGGTCGGTGGCGACCACCGGTCGGCCGCCGTCCGAGCTTTCGCGGATGTCCATGACCAGCGGCACCTCGCCGAGGAAAGGCACGCCAATGCGCTCGGCCTCGCGCCTTGCGCCGCCATGGCCGAAGATGTCGTAGCGCTTGCCCGTGTCCGGAGCGACGAAATAGCTCATGTTCTCGACGATGCCGAGCAGCGGCACGTCGACCTTCCTGAACATGTTGAGACCCTTGCGCGCGTCGATCAGGGCAAGGTCCTGCGGCGTCGAGACGATGACGGCGCCGGCCAGCGGCACCTGCTGAGCCATGGTGAGCTGCGCGTCGCCGGTGCCGGGCGGCATGTCGACGACCAAGACGTCGAGCGGCCCCCACTCCACCTCGCGCAGCATCTGCGTCAGCGCCGAGATGACCATCGGGCCGCGCCAGATCATCGGCGTTTCCTCTTCGACCAGGAAGCCGATCGACATGACCTTGAGGCCGTAATTCTCCATCGGCTGGAGGATCTTGCCGTCCTTGGTCTGCGGCCGGCCGCGGATGCCCAAAAGGCGGGGCATCGACGGACCGTAGATATCGGCATCGAGCAGGCCGACCTTCAGGCCGAGCGCGGCCAGGCCAAGCGCGAGGTTGACGGCGGTGGTCGACTTGCCGACACCGCCCTTGCCGGAAGCAACCGCGATGATGGCCTCTATGCCGGGCACGCCGCGCTTGCCCTGGCTGCGGGAGGCGGGCGCATGCGGGGCGGGGCGGGGCGGGGC
>JBASAA010000011.1:0-243557 GCA_049650385.1 Mesorhizobium sp. | reverse complement strand
CATGTGCACCGGGATGCGGATGGTGCGCGCCTGGTCGGCGATCGAGCGGGTGATCGCCTGCCGGATCCACCAGGTGGCGTAGGTGGAGAACTTGTAGCCGCGCCGGTACTCGAACTTGTCGACCGCCTTCATCAGGCCGATATTGCCTTCCTGGATCAGGTCGAGGAACTGCAAGCCGCGGTTCGTGTACTTCTTGGCGATGGAGATGACGAGGCGAAGGTTCGCTTCCACCATCTCCTTCTTGGCAATGGCGGCTTCGCGCTCGCCCTTCTGCACCTGGTTGACGATCTTGCGGAATTCCAGGATCGAGATCGCCGTCTCGGTGGCGAGGTTCTGGATTTCGGCGCGCAGGTCGCGGATCGCATCCTTCTCGTTCCTGGTGAATTCCTTCCAGCCGCGCGACGTCAGGTTGGCGATGCTCTTGGTCCAGTTCGGGTCGAGTTCCGATCCCTGGTATTCCTTGAGGAATTCCTCGCGGCGCACGCCATAGCTTTCGGCGAGCCGAAGCAGCTTGCCCTCGTTCTGCACCAACCGCTTGTTGATGTCGTAAAGCTGTTCGACCAGCGCCTCGATGCGGGCGTTGTTGAGCGAGAGCGACTTCACCGCCGTGATGAGCTGGTCCTTCAACTCCTTCAGGCGGCGGTCCTGGCTCGGCGACAGCGTGCCGGCGGCGGCCAGGCGGTTCTCGACCTGCTGGTCCTGCAGCTTGCGCAGCTTCTTGTAGGTGTCGGCGATGACGTCGAGCGTCTCCATCACCTGCGGCCGCAATTCGGCTTCCATCGCCGCCAGCGACAGGCTCGCCTCGTCTTCGTCTTCGTCCTCGTCTTCACCCATGCCACGGGTGTCGCCGCCGACATTGGTGATGTCGTCGTCGTCGCGCGAACGGCGTCCCTTTTCCTCGGGCTTGGCCTTGGCGTCCTCTTCGACACGCTCGACCACCGGCGCCTGCTTGGCCTCCGGCCCCGCATAGGTGGCCTCGAGGTCGATGATCTCGCGCAGCAGTATCTTCGACTCGTTGAGTTCGTCGCGCCAGATGATGATGGCCTGGAAGGTCAGCGGGCTCTCGCACAGGCCAGCGATCATCGTCTCGCGGCCGGCCTCGATGCGCTTGGCGATGGCGATTTCGCCTTCGCGCGACAGAAGCTCCACCGAGCCCATCTCGCGCAGATACATGCGCACGGGATCGTCGGTACGGTCGGTCGGCTCCTTCTTGGTCGTCGTGGCGACCACGGCCGTGCCGGTGCGTTCGGCAAGTTCGTTGGCGTCCTCGTCGGAATCGCCTTCCGAGGCCTCGCCATCGTCGTTCTGCTCGTCATCCTCGACGACGTTGATGCCCATGTCGGAGAGCATCGCCATCGTGTCCTCGATCTGCTCGGAGGTCACCTCCTCCGAGGGCAGCACCGCGTTGAGCTCGTCCATGGTCACATAGCCGCGCTTCTTCGCGAGCTTGATCATCTTCTTGACAGCATCGTCGGAAAGGTCGAGCAAGGGACCGTCGGTCGTACCCTCGCGCTCGGTTTCGACCTCTTCCTTTTCCTTTGTCGCCATTCTTCTTTTTCTCCAAGCGGCTTTCCTGGAAAGCCGGCAAAGCTATCGTCGAACCGGGTGCCGCGAGCCTGATGCCCGCAAAAACGCGCCTACTCTCCCAGTTGCCGCATCTCTCGTTAAGTCCAGATTAACCCTGCTATCTATCGCCGGTTCGTTATCCGTCCAGCGCTCCGTACCCTCGTATCTGCGTATTTTCGTCGACGCTGGGTCGGGTTAACGTTTCGAATCGCTCTGATTCCGTCATTCCATCGGAAGGTCAAGCGGCTGTCGCATGATTCGCCTTAAAAAAGCGAATCAATTGCCGCCTTCTCCCGACGGCATCAGGCGCGCCCGGCTTGCCCCGAGGTAACGCCGAAACCTTCGACCAGAGCCTCGGTTGCCTGAACGTCGCGAAACTGCGCCTGTATCTCGATGAGATGCCGGTAATTTTCGTCGGTCGGGTCGGTGGCCAGCGCGCTCTCGGCCTGTTTCAGCTCCTTATGTAAGGTGCGCGCGCTGCGGTGCAAGTGAAGCGCCTGGCCGAACGCCTCGCGGGCGTCGTCGAGGCTGGCCTGCTCCAGCGCCGGCCACTGCCGGGTTTTGCGGATGAGCCCGACGGCGCGCTCCCAGATGTCGCTGCAACCGGCCCGCTCGACGGTGGCGATGACCGCGCCGCGGTCGTTGGCCATGTCGTGCGCCATCGCGTCCAGCAGCAGCGCATGCAGCTTGCGCAAATCCGCATTGGCAAGGTCAAGGAACTCCACATGGGCGAAGTTCTCGTCGATCAGCATCGGGTGGTTGACCAGTGCGACGATGATCGTCGCCTCGCGCACCGACATCACCTCGCCCGACCGCTTGACCAGCGCCGAACGGCCGAGGCTCTCGGTGATGGGCGTGCGCCCGCCGGCCTGGCCGGCACGCGAAAACCGCCCGCGCTGGCCGGTATCCTTGCCGCCCCGACCCCCACGGTCGCGGCCACCCCCGCGCGAGGCGCCGAAGAAGCTGTGGACGCGCTCGCGCATGTCCTGGTTGTAGTGGAAGCGCACGCTCTCGTCCTGGATACGGCCGGCAAGTTCGCGCAACCGCTTTTCCAGTTCCGCCCGCCGTTCCGGCGTATCGAACACGCCGCCCGCTGTCTCGCGCATCCACAACAGGTCGGCCAGCGGCCGCGCCTCGTCGAGCACGGAGCGGAATCCATCCGGCCCGTCCCCCTTCACCAGGTCGTCCGGGTCCTTGCCGTCGGGCAGAAGCGCGAAGCGGGCGCTGCGCCCCGGCTGGATCGCCGGCAGCATCAGGTCGGCGGCGCGCCATGCCGCCTTCAGCCCGGCCTGGTCGCCGTCGAAGCACAGCACCGGCTCGCCCGACATGCGCCACAAAAGCTCCATCTGGTTTTCGGTGAGCGCGGTGCCGAGCGGCGCCACGACGTTGTCGAAGCCGGCCTGCGCCAGAGCGATCACGTCCATATAGCCCTCGACGGCGATCACCACCCCGCCGCCATTCGGGCCGGCCTTGGCCAGCGCCTTGCGCGCCCGCACGAAATTGTAGAGCACGTTGCCCTTGTGGAAGAGTTCCGTCTCCGGCGAGTTCAGGTATTTCGCCGGCGCGTCGGAGGACAGCGCCCGTCCGCCGAAGGCGATGATGCGACCCCGCGAATCCGGGATCGGGAACATGACGCGGTCGCGGAAGCGATCGTAGGAAACCGGGACGTCCTCGCCGAACACCACCAGCCCGCACGCCTCGATCTCGGCCTTGCCGACCCCTTTGGCGGCAAGGTGCTCCTTGAGCGCATTGCGGCTGTCGGGCGAATAGCCAAGCCGGAACGCTGCCTGCGTCGCCGGCGAAAGCCCCCGTTCCCTGAGATAGGCGCGCGCCCTGGCGCCGTCGGCCGAATGCAGCCGCTCCTCGAAGAAGCTCGCGGCCATCTCCATCACGTCGGTCAGGCTGGCGCGCTGCTTCTCGCGCTCCTCCGCCTGCTCGTCGCGCGCCGGCATCGCCACGCCGGCCATCTCGGCGATGCGCTCGACCGCCTCCGGGAAGTTCAGGCCGTCGAGTTCGGTCAGGAACCTGAAATGATCGCCCGAAACCCCGCAGCCGAAGCAGTGGTAGCGACCCTTCTTGTCCTCGCAGTGGAAAGACGGCGACTTCTCGCCATGGAACGGGCAGCAGGCCCAGTAGTCGCCGCGCGAGGCGTTCGTTTTCTTGCGGTCCCACGAAACGCGCGTACCGATCACCGAGGAGATCGGCACCCGGTCTCGAATCTCGTCAAGAAAGGCGGGAACAAAGCGCATAATGCTTCATATAGACGCCGCCCGCGCCGAAGACGACTCCCCATCCCCTCCATGCCCGGTATTCACAGCCCGAAAACAACGGAAGGGCGACCGTGCATGGCCGCCCCTCCGTCCGAAAGCCGACCGGCTTAGCGGGCGGCGATCATCGCGCCGATGAGGCCGGAAGCGATGCCGACCAGCAGATAGTCGTTGCCGACGCGGATCCACTCCTGGCCGGGACCTGGACGCTTGAGACCGTAGCGGTGATAGTCGCGCACCGGCTGGTGATGGCGCCAGTTGGAGTAGCGCTCGCCGCGCTTCCAATGGCGCTTCTGCACAACCTTCTTCTTCACCACCTTGCGCTCGACATGCCGGCGATCATCATGCCGCACGGGCTTCTTCCAGTCGACGTGGACGACATTGGCGCTCGGCGCAACCGGCGCAACCATCGGCGCCGCCTGTGCCTGCATCACGGGAGCGGCAAGGAAGGAAAACGCGACGGCGGTAAGAACAAGACGTTTCATGACGGATACTCCTTGGTTGTCGATGCCCCGAGAAGTACCGGCCGACGGATGAACCGAAACTGAACGGAAACATTACGTTTTCGTAATAACATCATAGGCTTATAGCCGTTACTTTACTAATTTCTGATATTGGAACGGGCGCGCTGGAGACTTGTCGACCACCGCCGGCACCCGCGCAAAAGGGTGTTTTTCGCCAGACGGGTAGCGACCGCCCCGTTACGCGCACCCCCCTGGCCGCCAGGCCGGTAAAAGTTCCAAGGGCAGAAATTTATGTAATCATTACCTTGGTTTATGCTCGGGTCGGCGCCCTTGCGGTGCCTCGCGAAAACCGCTATCTGCAACGATTACGCCGGTTTTTTTAGCGTGAAAAACGTTACCCGGCTAAAATATAGCCGATTCGAGGAACCATCGTGCCCGCCATCCATCTCCATGCCTCACGCGACGCGGCGTTTTCGCCGGCGCCCCGCCGTGTCGCGCGGAGGGTCGAAAGCACGGCCGGAGCGGCGGCATCATGAGCGGCTCGGTCGTCCTCGTCCATCTTGCCGGCGCGGTCGCGCTGATGCTGTTTGCCACCCGCATGGTCAAGACGGGCGTCGAGCGCGCCTATGGCGACGTGCTGCGCCACCGCCTGCGCAACACCATGCGCAATCCTTTCATGGCGGTGCTGGCCGGCACCGGGCTGGCGATCGCGCTGCAAAGCTCCACCGCCGTCACCCTTCTGGTCGGCTCCTTCGCCGGTTCGGGCATCGTTTCGGGCGCGGCCGGACAGCTTGCCGTGCGCGGCGCCGAAATAGGCTCGGCGCTGGTGACCAAGCTGCTTACCTTCGACCTGACGCTGCTGGTCCCCGTCTGTCTCGTCACCGGCACGGTGATGTTCATGGCCACCGAGCGCCGCGACTGGCGCCAACTCGGCCGCATCCTCGTCGGCATCGGCCTGCTGGTGCTGTCGCTGGAAATGATCGGCCAGGCGTCGGAGCCGCTGCGCGACAGCGAAATGCTGCCGATCATCATCACCTACTTCGCCGGCGACCCCATCACCGCCTATCTTCTCGCCGCCTTCGTCACCTGGCTGTTCCAGTCGAGCATCGCGGCGATCCTTTTGATGGCGGCGCTGGCCGGGCGCGGCTTCATTCCGCCGGAACTCGGCGTGGTGCTCGTCCTCGGCGTCAACCTCGGCTCCTCGATCATCGCCCCGATGCTGACGCGCGGCGCCGACGCGGCGGTGCGCGTGGTGCCGGTCGGCAACCTCCTGATGCGCGGCGTCGGCTCGGTGGTGATGCTGATCCTGTTCATGATCGTAAACCCGCCGCTCGGCTTCCTCGGCGCCACCGCCTCCGACCAGATCGTCAACGCCCATATCCTGTTCAACGTCATCATCCTGATGGCGGGACTGCCGCTCGCCGGTCTCGTCTACCGTGGCTCGGAATGGATCGTGAAACTGGGCACCAAGCCGGAGCCGGCGGACCCGTTCGCGGTGACCGAGCTTTCGGCGCTCAACGAGCAGGCCCTCGATACGCCGAGCCAGGCGCTGGCCAACGCCACGCGCGAGGTGGTGCGGGTGTGCGAGACCGTCGAGATCATGCTGAAGCGCATCATCGAACTCTACGAAAGCGCCGACGAGGGCAAGATCAAGGCGCTCGCCGCCCTCGACGACCGTGTCGACAAGAGGCATGCCGCCATCAAGATCTACCTCGCCAAGGTCACCCGCAACGTGATGACCGAGGACGAGGCGCTGCGCTGCCAGGAACTGATCGGCGCCTGCGTCAAGCTCGAGCAGGTCGGCGACATCATCGTGCGCAACATGCTGGTGCATGTGCAGAAGAAGCTCGACCAGGGCCTCGAATTCACGCCCGAGGGCTGGCGCGAACTGTCGGCCTTCCACGCCTCCGTGCTCGCCAACGCGCGGCTGGCCTTCAACGTGCTGGTGTCGCGCGACCCCGAAACCGCCCGCCAGCTGGTGCTGGAAAAGGACCGGCTGCGCGACACCGAGAAGGAAACCAGCCGGAAGCACTTCGTGCGCCTGCGCGACGGCACGCCGAAATCGATCGAGACGAGTTCGATCCACCTCGACACCATCCGCGACCTCAAGCAGATCAACTCGCTGCTGGCTTCGATCGCCTATCCGGTGCTGGAGGAGCAGGGTCTGCTTTCTGGCTCGCGGCTGAAGGCAAGCTGAATCGGCCGGGAAGCAACGCGGTGGCTACTGTGCCGCCGCATTCACTTGCTCACGGAAGAAGCCCGTCCAGGATCGGCATGCTTACGGCGGCCGAAAAGGCGATCATCAGGTAGCAGATGCGCCGGAAAGTCCGCTCGTCGGCAACGCCGAACATCCGGCTTCCGAACCAGACGCCGATGCCGTAGGTCGGCGCGACCATCACCGCCAGCGACAGCACCTGGGCGGTGATCAGCCCGCTCCAGATATAGCCGGTCGCCGTCAGCACCGTCGAGAAGGCGAAATAGAGGATCATGTTCGCCCGCGCCACGATGGCCGGCGTCGTGCCGCCCACCCAATAGGCGACCACCGGCGGGCCGCCGACCTGCGCCACGCCAGCAAACAACCCCGAAACCGATCCGACCAGAACCGTCATCGACGGCTTCGGTCGCCCGTGATGGCGCCAGCCGGACATCAGCAGCGCCAAGAGCAGGACGACGAGAACGACGATCGCCCATCGGATGGCCAGCGGATCGGCATTGGTGAGCAGGTAGATGCCGGCCGGCACGCCGATCAGGGCGCCGAGCGTCATGATAAGGACGCCGCGCCGGTCCGCCAGCCGGAAGGCGGCCGGAATCAAGCCGGCCGTCATGAAGCCGTCGACGACAACCAGCAACGGCACGGCGACCTGCGGCCCGATCGCCGCACTTGCCAGCGGAACGAACACCAGTGCCGAGCCGAAGCCCGAGAAGCCGCGCGCCAGGCCGGCCGCGAGCGACGAGGCCAGCAGGAACAGAAGTTGCGCCGGCGAAACGTCCGCCGAAATAAGGCCAGTCATTGAGAAGGGTCCGGCAGGGAAATCGATAAAAACAGCTTACGCATTATATTGCGCGGGCAAATATGCCAGCACCGGACCATCGCCTCAACGAGCGACAGTGGTGGGGCGGGCACGCAAAAGCGGCATGCGCGATCACCGCACCTTCGAGCGGTTCAGCGCTACCGCCGCCCGGACCAACGCCTTGAAGGCATCCTCGACCGGCTCCTCCCCTTCACGCAGGTCGATCGCCCGCCGCACCTTGCCGTCGAGGCTGGAATTGAACAGGCCGGCGGGATCGTCCAGCGAGGCTCCCTTGGCAAAGGTCAGCTTGACGACGCTCTTGTAGGTCTCGCCGGTGCAGATGATGCCGCCGTCGGGCCATACGGGAACGCCGCGCCACTTCCACTCCTCGACCACGTCGGGGTCCGCCTGCCGGATGAGCGCGCGGACATGGGCGAGCATGCGGCCGCGCCAGTCGCCGAGTTCCGCGATCCGTGCGTCGATCAGGCGGGAGGGCGTGTCGGCGGCGGCAGGCGTCTTGCCGGTCATGACTGTTCCCCCTCGATCAGCCGAGCAACCCCTTCACCACGGCGCTCGCCCGGGAAAAATCCATCTGGCCGGTGTACTTCGCCTTCAGCACGGCCATCACCTTACCCATGTCCTTGGCGGAAGCAGCGCCCGTCTCCGCGATCGCCTCGCGCGCCACCGCCTCGACGCCGGCGTCGTCCATCTGCGCCGGCTGGAATTCGCGCAGCACCACGATTTCGGCTCGCTCCTTCACCGCAAGCTCGGGCCGCCCGCCGTCCTCGAACGCCTTAGCCGATTCCTCGCGCTGCTTCACCATCTTGGCCAGGATTTGCAGGATGTCGTCGTCGCTCGCCGCATCCTTGCCGACGCCGCGGTTGGCGATGTCGCGATCCTTGATTGCCGCCTGGATCAGCCTCAGCGTCGGCAGCCTTTCGGCGTCCCTCGCCTTCATCGCGTTCTTGACTTCCTCGGCGATTTTTTCGCGCATTCTTTTCTCCTTCGATTGCGGCGCACCCTATAACCACCGAAAACCGCGTGCAATCGCCAGTCACCGCATGCATGTGCATTGACCGCTTTCGCCGCGTCCCCTATGGAAAGGCCTTGCAACCAGACTGGTTACGCGTGGAGGCTGCGGAGATTGCCGCGCCACGCTTTTTGCTGCGCGTAAAGCCGACAGCCGTTGATGGAGAGCCGCCATGGCCACGACCGCCCCCTGGAGCACGGAAGTTCCGACTGCCCTGCTTGTTCTTGCCGACGGCACGGTAATCGAGGGGCGCGGCCTCGGCGCAGTCGGCCAGGCGGTCGCGGAAGTGTGCTTCAACACCGCCATGACCGGCTACGAGGAAATCCTCACCGACCCGTCCTATGCCGGCCAGATCGTCACCTTCACCTTCCCGCATATCGGCAACATCGGCACCAATGACGAGGACGTCGAGGACCTGAACCCGGTGACGCGCGCCGGCGCGGTCGGCGCGGTGTTCAAGGCCGACGTTACCGATCCCTCCAACTACCGCGCCAAGGACCATCTCGACCAGTGGCTGAAGAAGCGCGGCATCGTCGCCCTTTCCGGCACAGACACGCGCGCGCTGACCGCACTGATCCGCGAGAAGGGCCTCGCCAACGCCGTCATCACCCACGCGCCGGACGGCAAGTTCGACATCGAGGACCTGAAGCGGCAGGCCGCCGGATGGTCCGGCCTCGTCGGCCTCGACCTTGCCAAGGAAGTCACCTCCGGCCAATCGTCGGTGTGGAAGGAAACGCCCTGGGTGTGGAACGAGGGCTATGGCGAGCAGAATGCGCCCACCATGCACGTCGTCGCCGTCGACTACGGCATCAAGCGCAATATCCTGCGCCTTCTGACCGGGCTCGGCGCCAAGGTCACCGTGGTGCCGGCCAAGACCGGCGCCGACGAGATACTCGCCATGAAGCCGGACGGCATCTTCCTGTCCAACGGCCCCGGCGACCCGGCCGCCACCGGCGAATACGCCGTGCCGGTGATCAAGGACCTGCTCAAGACCGACATCCCGATCTTCGGCATCTGCCTCGGCCACCAGATGCTGGCCATCGCCGTCGGCGGCAAGACCGTGAAGATGCACCAGGGCCATCACGGCGCCAACCATCCGGTCAAGGACCACACCACCGGCAAGGTCGAGATCGTGTCGATGAACCACGGCTTCGCGGTCGACTCCAACTCGCTGCCGCAGGGTGTTGAAGTGACTCACGTTTCCCTGTTCGACGGCTCGAACTGCGGCATCGCGCTGGCCGGTCGGCCGGTATTTTCGGTCCAGCATCACCCGGAAGCCTCGCCCGGGCCGCAGGACTCGCACTACCTGTTCCGCCGCTTCGTCAACCTGATCCGCGAGCGCAGGAAGGAACCGGCGCTAGCCGAGCGCGCCTGACCGTTATCGGGCGCTGGGGGCCATCGCCATGAGCTACGCCCCCGCCAAATCTAGCTGCTTTTCTTCGTTATCAGCGTGAGCGTGCCGTCCGTGCCCATGGCGGTCGCCACCACTTGCGCGGCGGTCGCTCCCTTGGCGTCCAGCGCCGCCTTCGCCTCGGGCGTCGCCTCGATGCTGGTCCGCAACTGCTTGAGATTCTCGGCGCTGGCTTTCGCCACCACCTGCTCGACCTGCTTTTGGGTGTCCTGAGGCAGTTCGCTGACATCGACCACGTTGATGCGCTGGACCTTGGGGGTGGCGTCCGGCGAGGCGGCAGGCGGTTGCGCCGGTGCTTGCGGGGTCGTGGCTTCCTGTGCGTTGGCGTTGGCGGCGGCGATGCCGATGAAGGCGATGCTCGCCGGGATAAGTAAAGCTCTGCGCATAGGTGTCCCTTTCAGATTGGCCCCGCGCCTGCGCACCTCATAGGGACAATGAGGCCAGAAACTGCCGTCCTGCGGGTCATTTCGTGACCAATCGGAGTCGGTAATGTGCCGGTGTCAGGCCGGCGGCGGCACCGGCCTGCTCACGGCCCGCCGGTTGCCTCGGCCGAATGCATGCGTTCGACCTCGCGCGGCGACGGCTTGGCGACCTTGGCCGCGAACACCAGAAGCGACAGCACCAGGAAGACACCGGCGAGCACGTAGGAAGCGCCAGAAAACGCCACCGGCGCAGTCGGACCGGTGAACCAGGAGAAGATCGCCGTATAGAGGATCGGCGTGATGATCGAGGTGATCGAGAAGATCGAGGTCATCGCCCCCTGCAATTCGCCCTGCGCCGAAGGCGGCACCTTGGCGGCGGCGAGGCTCCTGAGAGGCGGGTCGGCCAGCGCTTCGAGGCAGCCGGCGACGATCACCGCATAGACCACCCACCCTTGCGCGGCAAACGCATAGCCGAAGGCGCTGAAGGCGGTGAACGCAAGTCCGATCACGGCGGTGCGCCATTCGCCGAGGCGACGAACCGCGCGCGGCAGCACCAGCCCCATCACGATGGCCCCGCACAGGCCGTAGGCGCCAAGCGACAGGCCGATCTGCTGCTCGCTCCAGCCGTAGCGGTAGGTGCCCACGAACGCCCACACGGCCGGATACACCATGTGACCGAGCGTCATCAGGAAGAACACCAGCCCGATCCAGCCGATGCCGGGATAGTGGCGCATCTGCTGCAAGGCGCCGAGCGGGTTGGCGCGCCGCCATTCGAAACGCCGCCGGTGCTTTTCTTCCAGCGTCTCCGGCAGCAGGAACCAGCCGATGACGAAGTTTGCGAAGGCAAGCGCCGCCGCGAAATAGAACGGCACGCGCGGCCCGAACTGGCCGAGCAGCCCGCCCAGCACCGGGCCGATGATGAAGCCGACGCCGAAGGCGATACCCAGAAGGCCGAAATTCTTCGACCGGTTCTCGTCCGTGCTGACGTCGGCGATCAGCGCCGAGGCAGTCGAATAGCTGGCGCCGCTGATGCCGGCCAGCACCCGGCCGATGAACAGCATCGAATAGGACCACGCCACGGCGCAGATCAGGTTGTCGATGGCGAAGGTGAAGACAGAAGCCAGCAGCACCGGCCGGCGGCCGAACCGGTCCGAAAGGTTGCCGATCAGCGGTGCGAAGAAGAACTGCATCGCCGCATAGACGAAAAACAGCCAGCCACCCTCGATCGCCGCCTCGCTGATGGAAACGCCGGAAAGCTCCTGCAGATAGGCCGGCAGTACCGGCATGATGATGCCGAAGCCGATGATGTCGAGCAAAAGCGTCGTGAAGACCAGCGCGAGCCCGCGCCGCGCCCGGGCAGGGTCTATCATGGGGACCGTCCTGTTCCTGTTTTCGCTCTGTTGGCGAGCGGACGCCCCTTATAAGGAAGGCGCGCCGGCCCTACAATCGGCGAAAACCGGGGCGTGCCTGCGCTCAGATCGGGTTATTGAACGTGTCGCAGTCCGAAAGCTTGCCGCTCTTGAAACCTGCCGCGAACCAGCGCTGGCGCTGTGCCGAGGTGCCGTGGTTGAAGCTTTCCGGCACGACGTAGCCCTGCATCTTCTTTTGCAGCGTGTCGTCGCCGATCTGCTTGGCCGCGTTCAGCGCCTCCTCCAGGTCGCCCTGTTCCAGGATGCCCTTCTGCGCGGTGAAGTGACCCCATACGCCGGCAAAGCAGTCGGCCTGGAGTTCCACCCGCATCGACATCTGGTTGGCGTCGACCTCGCTCATCTGCTGGCGCATCTGGTTGAACTTGGGCAGGATGCCGGTCAGGTTCTGGACATGGTGGCCGACCTCGTGCGCCACGACATAGGCCTGGGCAAAATCGCCTGAAGCACCGAACTGGCGCGCCAGTTGCTGGAAGAAAGCAGTGTCGAGGTAGACCTTGTGGTCGCTGGGGCAATAGAACGGCCCGGCCGCCGAGGTGGCGAAGCCGCAAGCCGAGCGGATCTGGCCCGAAAACATCACCAGCTTCGGGTCTTCGTAGGTCATGCCGTTGGCCTGGAAGATGCCCGTCCACACGTCCTCGGTTTCGGCCAGCACCGTCGCCACGAACTGCTTCATCTCGTCGTTGTTGACGGGCGCGCTGCTGTCACCGGCGCTGTCCTGCGTGGTGATGCCGCCGCCATTGTCGGAAAGCACGCCGCCTTGCTCGAGTATCTGCATCGGGTCGATGCCGCAGGCCTTCAGGGCGAAGAACAGCACGACCAGGATGATGATGGTGGACAGTCCGCCACCGCCGGCACGGCCGCCGATCGGGATGCGGAACTGGCCCGGCCCGCCGCCGAAACCGCCAGGCAATCCGCCGCCGCCATCGCTGCGCCGGTCCTCGATATTGTCACTCTGCCGACGACCCTTCCAGAGCATGGCAAACCCTCATGATGCGATTCCAGCCGAATGCCCCGGCCGAACCCTCCAACGATTATCCGAACCGATCCGGCGAGTCATGACTCTTTTTACCCCCACCCTTAACCCCTCGCCCTCAAGGAGGAGAGGATTCTGCAAAGCCTGCATCCGGTGTCGAATGTCGAAGTTTGCGACAGAAGCGCCGATGAAACCGCCCTCCCCCTTGCGGGAAGAGGGTGGGGGTGGGGGTCGCCTCGGGCCGAAACGCCTACTTCTGCTTCGTCCCGGCGCTCTTGCCGTCCGAGCTTTTGGAGCGCTCCTCGAAGCGCTTTGCGCCTTTTGCCAACGGCTTGCCGGTTTCGGCTTCCGTCTTGCGTTCATCCTTCGCCGCCGCCTGTTGAAGTCCCTTGGCCGAAGCCTTGCCTTTCGCCGTCGGTGCCTGCTGGACGCCCATGCGCTTTCTCCCTTCGCCCGCGAAATTGCAGGCGCGGCTCTCAACGCATGGCGGGCCGGCGGGTTCCGCGGGGCCGTCGCCTCGATTTTTCAGGGCTGCCTGTGCATCGCCTTGCGGAATGCTTCCAGCGTCTCGGCGCTGACATGATGCTCGATGCCCTCGGCATCGATGCGCGCGGTCTCGGCGCTGACTCCGAGCGAGCGCAGGAACGCCTCGACCGTCTGGTGGCGCTCCCGGCTTTCGCCGGCCATCTTGCGCCCGGCTTCGGTCAGGAACACGCCGCGATAGGGTTTTCGCGACACCAGCCCCTCGGCGCAGAGCCGGGTCAGCATCTTGGCGACCGTCGGCTGTGACACGCCAAGGCGCGCAGCGATATCCACCTGCCGTGCCTCGTTGCCGTCCTCGATCAGGTCAGCGATCAGTTCGACATAATCCTCGACCAGCGCGCCGCGCTGGGCCTCGCGCGTCTGGCGGAAGCCTTCCGAGTGGACCTCGGCGTCAGGCAGCGGTTCATCACGCGAAACGGACCGGTTCTTCTGCGCCAACGCGCCTCTCCTTTCATCGCGGCAGCGACGCTTTCCGCCAGCAATTGAATCCGCCTTTCAACTTTATAGCACGGGCTTTCATTCTTCGGGGCATTTTCTTCCTCCCCCCCGTACCTCTTCACGACGCCGTCGGATCGATAAAGCCAAAACAATAAAATATAGCCTATTGCATAATGTTGAGCCTCTGCATAAATTACCCCGCATCGAAGCCAAGCACATGCACGGAATCCGGATGCCTGAAGCCGAAATCGCCGCAACGCCCACCCCCCACCGGCGCTTCTTCCAGCCGCAAGCGGGCGAGCGGCCGAGCCTGCCGGAAGCCAACGCCTCGGTCGCCGTGCCGCAAGGGGCCGGCTGGATGCGGCGGCTGTTCGCCTTCATGGGCCCCGGCTATATGGTTTCGGTCGGCTACATGGACCCCGGCAACTGGGCGACCGACCTCGCCGGCGGCGCGCAGTTCGGCTACACGCTTCTGTTCGTCATCATGCTGTCCAACCTGATGGCGATCCTGTTGCAGGCGCTCGCCGCCCGCCTCGGCATCGCCACCGGCCGCGACCTCGCCCAGGCCTGCCGCGCCTATTACCCGAAGCCGGTCGCCTACGCGCTGTGGGTCATCTGCGAACTGGCGATCATCGCTTGCGACCTCGCCGAAGTCATCGGCACGGCGATCGCCCTGCAATTATTGTTCGGCATCCCGCTGATCGGCGGCGCGCTGCTCACCGCGCTCGACGCCTTCCTCGTCCTCCTGTTGATGAACAAGGGCTTCCGCTACCTCGAAGCCTTCGTCGTGGCGCTGCTCATCATCATCTTCGGCTGTTTTGCCGTGCAGATTTTCGTCGCCGCCCCACCGGCCGGCACCATCCTGCATTCGATGTTCGTGCCGTCCACCGAAATCGCCACCAATCCGGCGATGCTCTACATCGCCATCGGCATCATCGGCGCCACCGTGATGCCGCATAACCTCTACCTGCACTCCTCCATCGTGCAGACCCGCGCCTACGAGCGCACCGACCACGGCAAGCGCGACGCCATCAAGTGGGCGACGGTGGATTCCACGCTGGCGCTGATGCTGGCGCTGTTCGTCAACGCCGCGATCCTGATCGTCTCCGCCGTCGCCTTCCACGGCTCGGGCCATGAGGACGTCGCCGAGATCGGCCAGGCCTTCGAACTGCTGTCGCCGCTGCTCGGCCTCGGCATCGCCTCCGCGCTGTTCGCCATCGCCCTGCTCGCCTCTGGCCTCAATTCCACCGTAACGGCGACGCTGGCCGGCCAGATCGTCATGGAAGGCTTCCTCCACCTGCGCATCCCGCAATGGGCGCGCCGCCTGGTTACGCGCGGCATCGCCATCATTCCGGTGGTGGTGGTGACCGCCATCTATGGCGAACGTGGAACCGCGGAACTCCTCGTCTTCAGCCAGGTGATTCTGTCCATGCAGCTTCCCTTCGCCGTCATCCCGCTGGTGATGTTCGTCTCCGACAGGAAGAAGATGGGCAAATTCGCCGTTCCGGCCGGTGTGTCCTGGCTGGCCTGGCTGGTGGCCATGCTGATCGTGGCGCTCAACCTCAAGCTGCTGTACGATACGCTCATGGGGTTCGGCTGAGCGCAGGCCGGACCGAGGCGCTGGCCGGGGGCACAACCCTTCGAGAGGACAGGCCATGAGAAAGATCAAGGCTTCCACCTTCATCAGCCTCGACGGCGTCATGCAGGCGCCGGGCGGACCGGAAGAAGACCGCTCCGGCGGCTTCCGGTTCGGCGGCTGGATCGTGCCCTACGCCGACGATACCACCGGGGCTGCCGTCGGCGAAATCCTTGCCGAACCCTACGACCTGCTGCTCGGCCGCACGACCTACGACATCTTCGCCGCCTACTGGCCGAACATCAAAAACCACCCGATCGCCGATCGCTTCAACGCCGCCACCAAATATGTGGCGACCTCGTCTCCCTCAACGCTGAACTGGCAAAACAGCCAGCCGCTGATGGGTGACGTCACCACGGCGCTGCGCCAACTGAAGAAGCAGGACGGCCCAGATCTCCTCATCCAGGGTTCCGGCAAGCTCGTCCACACGCTATTTGCGAGCGACCTAATCGATACCTTCACCCTGCTGATCTTCCCGGTCCTGCTCGGCAACGGCAAGCGCCTGTTCGACAGCGGCGCGGTACCGGCCGCGTTCCGCCAGACCCGGTCGCAAACCTCGGGCAAGGGCGTCATCATCGCCACCTATGAACGCGACGGCGAGGTCGAGACCGGCTCGTTCATGTAGCGCAGCCGAACGAAACGGAGCGGGCACGTGGCCCGCCCCCGGTTTTCAGTCGGCCTGCATTACCGCCACCCGTCCGGCGCGCAGGCTCGCCGCGAGCACCGCAAGGGCGACGATCGGGAAGGCCGCTGCGGCAATGCCGAGATTGGCCGGCGTCGAATAATCCAGCACCCTGCCGCCCAGCAGCGTGCCGATGGCGATGCCGAAATAGATCGCCGAGGCGTTGAGCGACAGCGTCAGGTGGGCGATGTCGGGCGCATAGGCGACAAGCCGGCTCGCCTGCGCCGGCGGGAAGCCCCAGCCGATGATCCCCCACGGCACCATCAGCCCGATCAGGATCGGCCCGGCAAGGCTGTGCGGCAGGAACTTGAGGTCGAGCGAGATGGCGACGCACATCAGGGCAGCAAGGAAGAGCGACAGCGCCACCATGCGCGTCGCCCCGAACCGGTCGGCAAGCAGGCCGCTCGACAAATTGCCGATCACCGCGCCGGCGCCGAAGGCCAGCAGCATGCCGGGCAGGGCAAGTTCGGGCAGGCCCGCCCCTTCCATGGCAAGCGGCGCGAGATACGAAATCAGGACGAAGCTACCGGTCAGGTAAAGCAGCGTCACCGCCAGCGACGGCGCGATACCCGGCTGGCCAAGACTGTGCAGCCGCTCCCGCATCGTCAGGCGCGTACCCTGCATTCCGCGCGGCAGCCGCACCCACAGCACCAGCGCGCAGGCAAGGCCGAGCATGGCGATGGCGGCGAAGGTGCCGCGCCAGCCCCAGAAGGCGGCGATCAGCGCCCCCAGCGGTGCGCCGAGCGCGACCGCGAACGTCGTGCCGCCGACGACCACGGAAATGGCCAGCGCCCGATGTTCGGGTCCCGCAAGAGTGACGGCGGTTGCCTGCGCGGTCGCCGCGAACAGCCCGGCCGCCATGCCCATGACCACCTGCGCGGCCGCCAGCGTCGCAAAGGACGAACTCACCGCCGCCAGCGCGTTGCCGGCCACGAACACAAGCATCGCCGCCGCCAGGAGTCGGCGACGGTCGGCGGCGCCGAACAGGGCCGACAGTGTCGGCGCGCCCACCGCATAAGACAGCGAAAAGGCGGTGATCAGGTAGCCCGCGCTCGGGATCGAGATATGCGCGTCGGCGGCGATCGACGGCAGCAGGCTGGAAAAGACGAAACCCACGGTGCTCATCGCAAACGAGCCGACCGCCAGCCATACGAGACGTTTATCCATTGGAGGCATCCTTAGTTCAAAAGTGTTTGAACAATTGGATATCACCCGAAGCCCATTCAAGGAGAAGCGGCAAAAATAACAGACACCTGCTGACACCCCTGTGTCAGCACCGGCGGCATGCCGGCGCAAATGCCTGCGGCCGGCCCGGCGGCGCCGACGTTGAAATAGCCCCGCATTGTGCTTAACTCGGAGGCATGCAAATGCCGCATCCACCCGCTGACCAGATCGCGCTGCCTGCCGTGCTCGTCGCGCTCGGCGACCCGACGCGGCTTGCGATCGTGCGCGAACTGGCAAAGCGCGAGGCGCCGATGAACTGCTCGATGTTCCTCGGCCTGACCTCGAAGACCAACCTCAGCTACCACCTCGCCAAGCTGCGCGAAGCCGGCATCACCCGGACGAAGGCGGTAGGCACCAGCAAGTTCACCACCCTGCGCCGCGACGATCTCGAGAGCCGCTTTCCGGGCCTGCTGGACAGCGTGATCGCGGCCGCCGTCACCGACACCGCCCTGCCCCCGCTCGACAACAAGCCGGCGAATGGCTGAAAGGCCGGCCCGCGCCTGCGGCGCAGCCGCCGCCAATGCCGTTGGATAGATGTTTTCGGGCGCTTTTTGGGGTTACGCAACCGGAAAACCTCCCCTATAAGGCCCCCTTAGCCTGACTTCAAAATCGCTGCGCACAACCGGACGGGGTCCCCTGTCCGGTATTTTGCGCAAGCCGCCGAACGGATACGCCTCATGCCCAAACGCACCGATATCAAATCCATCCTGATCATCGGGGCCGGCCCCATCGTCATCGGTCAGGCTTGCGAGTTCGACTACTCCGGCACGCAGGCCTGCAAGGCGCTGCGGGAGGAAGGCTACCGCGTCATCCTGGTCAACTCCAACCCGGCCACCATCATGACCGACCCGGAACTGGCCGACGCCACCTATATCGAGCCGATCACGCCGGAAGTGGTGGCCAAGATCATCGCCCGCGAGCGCCCGGACGCGCTTCTGCCCACCATGGGCGGCCAGACCGCGCTCAACACCGCGCTGTCGCTCCGGCGCATGGGCGTGCTCGACCGCTACAATGTCGAGATGATCGGCGCCGACGCCGAGGCCATCGACAAGGCGGAGGACCGCGCGCTGTTTCGCGAGGCGATGAAGAAGATCGGCCTCGAAACGCCGAAGTCGATGCTGGCCAACGCCACAGACGTCAAGGACGCCGACCGCAAGAAGCACGAGGCCGAACGCGCCGCGCTGAAGGCGCAGAACCCCGAAAACCTCGACGCCGCGCTCGACGCGCTGGAAACGGGCTGGAACCTCGGCGAGGGCAACCGCAAGCAGCGCTACATCGCCCACGCCATGGCGCTGGCGGCGCAGGCGCTGGACGAGATCGGCCTGCCGGCGATCATCCGTCCCTCGTTCACGCTCGGCGGCACCGGTGGCGGCATCGCCTACAACCGCGCCGAGTTCTACGAGATCGTGCAGTCCGGCCTCGACGCCTCGCCCACCACCGAAGTGCTGATCGAGGAATCGGTGCTCGGCTGGAAAGAGTACGAAATGGAAGTCGTCCGCGACAAGGCGGACAACTGCATCATCGTCTGTTCCATCGAGAACGTCGACCCGATGGGCGTGCACACCGGCGATTCGATCACCGTCGCCCCGGCGCTGACGCTGACCGACAAGGAATACCAGATGATGCGCAACGGCTCGATCGCCGTGCTGCGCGAGATCGGCGTCGAGACCGGCGGCTCCAACGTGCAGTTCGCCGTCAACCCGGCGGACGGCCGCCTCGTCGTCATCGAGATGAACCCGCGCGTGTCGCGCTCCTCGGCGCTCGCCTCCAAGGCGACCGGCTTCCCCATCGCCAAGGTCGCGGCCAAGCTCGCCGTCGGCTACACGCTGGACGAACTGGAAAACGACATCACCGGCGGCGCGACGCCGGCCTCGTTCGAGCCGGCCATCGACTACGTCGTGACCAAGATCCCGCGCTTTGCCTTCGAAAAGTTCCCCGGCTCCGAACACACGCTGACCACTTCCATGAAGTCGGTCGGCGAGGTGATGGCGATCGGCCGCACCTTCCAGGAAAGCCTGCAAAAGGCGCTGCGCGGACTGGAAACCGGGCTGACCGGCCTCGACGAGATCGAGATTCCCGGCATTGGCCAGGGCGACGACAGGAACGCCATCCGCGCGGCCCTGGGCACGCCCACGCCCGACCGGCTGCGCATGGTGGCGCAGGCGATCCGCATGGGCACCTCGCTGGAAGACGTGCACGAGATGTGCAGGATCGATCCGTGGTTCCTCGAGCAGATCGGCGGCATCCTCGCCACCGAAGAGCGCATCCGCGAGCACGGCCTGCCCGAGGACGCGCAGAACCTGCGCAGGGTCAAGGCGATGGGCTTCTCCGACGCCCGCCTCGCCTCGCTGACGGGCAGGACCGCCAAGGAAGTGGCGCATCTGCGCAACGCGCTCGACGTGCGCCCGGTCTACAAGCGCATCGACACCTGCGCCGCCGAATTCGCCTCGCCCACCGCCTACATGTACTCCACCTACGAGGTGCCGTTCGCCGGCCACACCGCCAACGAAGCCGGCGTCTCGGACCGCCGGAAGGTGGTGATCCTCGGCGGCGGCCCCAACCGCATCGGCCAGGGCATCGAGTTCGACTATTGCTGCTGCCACGCCTGCTTCGCGCTGGCCGAGGCCGGCTACGAGTCGATCATGATCAACTGCAACCCGGAGACGGTCTCGACCGACTACGACACCTCCGACCGGCTCTATTTCGAGCCGCTGACGGCCGAGGACGTAATCGAGATCCTGAAGATGGAGCAGAGCCGCGGCGAACTGGTCGGCGTCATCGTCCAGTTCGGCGGCCAGACCCCGCTCAAGCTCGCCGAGGCGCTGGAGAAGAACGGCATCCCGATCCTCGGCACCTCGCCCGACATGATCGACCTCGCCGAAGACCGCGACCGCTTCCAGAAGCTGCTGCAGAAGCTCGACCTGACCCAGCCGAAGAACGGCATCGCCTATTCGGTCGAGCAGGCGCGCACGGTGGCCGGCGAGCTCGGCTTCCCGCTGGTAGTGCGCCCCTCTTATGTGCTCGGCGGCCGCGCCATGCAGATCATCCACAACGAGACGATGCTGCAAAGCTACCTGCTCGACACCGTGCCGGAACTGGTGCCGGAGGACATCAAGCAGAAATACCCGAACGACAAGACTGGTCAGATCAACACGCTGCTCGGCAAGAACCCGCTCCTGTTTGACACCTACCTCACCGAGGCGGTGGAAGTGGACGTGGACTGCCTGTGCGACGGCAAGGAGGTCTATGTCTCGGGCATTCTGGAGCACATCGAGGAAGCCGGCATCCATTCCGGCGACAGTGCCTGCTCGCTGCCGGTGCACACGCTGTCGCCGCAGATCGTCGACGAGATCGAGCGCCAGACGGCGGCCCTCGCCAAAGCGCTTCATGTCGGCGGGCTGATGAACGTGCAATACGCGGTCAAGGACGGCACCATCTACGTGCTGGAAGTCAACCCGCGGGCCAGCCGCACCGTTCCCTTCGTCGCAAAAACCATCGGCAGGCCGGTCGCCAAGATCGCCGCCCGCATCATGGCCGGCGAGACGCTGGACGGGGCCTTCGCCCACTATGGCGCGAAGCCCGACGCGCGCAACCCCGGCCACATCGCGGTGAAGGAGGCGGTGTTCCCCTTCGCCCGCTTCCCCGGCGTCGACATCCTGCTCGGGCCGGAAATGAAGTCGACCGGCGAGGTGATGGGTCTCGACCGCGATTTCGCGCTGGCCTTCGCCAAGAGCCAGCTCGGCGCGGGCGTCGACCTGCCGCGCTCGGGCACGCTGTTCGTGTCGGTGCGCGACGAGGACAAGCCCGGCATCCTGCCTTCTGTGAAGCGCCTCGCCGATGAAGGCTTCAAGGTGCTGGCGACCTCGGGCACCGCCCGCTTCCTCAAGGAAAACGGCGTCGGGGCCGAGAAGATCAACAAGGTGCTGGAAGGCCGCCCGCACATCGAGGACGCCATCCGCAACCGCCAGGTGCAGATCGTCTTCAACACCACCGACGGCCAGGGAGCGGTCTCCGACTCCAAATCGCTGCGCCGCGCCACCCTGATGCAGAAGGTGCCATATTATACGACGCTGTCGGGTGCCGCTGCCGTGGCCGAAGCGATCGCCGCACTACGGGCGGGGAGCCTGGAGGTTCGGCCGCTGCAGGAGTATTTCGCGTAGAGCCTGCCCCCAGGCTCACGGGAGAAGTCTGCTTGTGGGCGTGATCCTCACGCCCACTCCGCATAACCGCGCAACAGGTCTTCGATCTCCTCCATCGCCGGAAACTCGGCAAAGCTCCGCACCGCGCCGGTTTCGGCGAAGGACAGTCTGGTCGAGGTATACGTCTCCATGTAGGGGCGGAACCAGGTGGCGTCGTCCAGCATGGTCGGCCGCACGTTGACGAAGCCCAAGCCCACGGGCCGCGTGAACAGCCAGGTCATGCAGTGCGGACAGAAATAGTGGTGGATGTCGGCCCCGCGCGCCCCGCCGATCACCGGCTCGCCCTTCACCACTTCAAAACCGTCTTCCGGCACCATCGCCGTCAGCGAATAGGCCGAGGACGCCATTTTCTGGCAGCCGCGGCAGTGGCAGGCGGCGGTGCAGATCGGCGCCCTCGTGATGCGGATTTCAACCTGGCCGCAGCGGCACGAACCGGCAAGCGGAAGCGGAACAGTCGGCATGGCGTTCTCCTTGTCGTTTGCCCTTGCTACAGCAGGAAACGAGATGCTCCTTTCCATGGCATAGTCCTGCGACAACAGGCAAATTCGTTCGGTGGCGCAATCGAGCCATGGCGAATACAAAGGCTCGATGAGCGCTCCCGAAGAAATCTCCCTTGTCCCGCCGCAGGTGGTTGCCGACAATGCGGCCAGAGGCTTGGCGCTGCGCGAAAAATTCCGGCGTGGCGGCACCGAGATAGGCGTGGCGCGAGCCAACGAACTCATGGCGCGTAGGGCGCTCGCCCCCTCCACCATCCGTCGTATGGTCAGCTATTTCGCCCGCCACGAGATAGACAAGCGCGGCAGGAACTACGGCAACGAACAGAACCCGTCCGCCGGCCACATCGCATGGCTGCTCTGGGGCGGCGACGAAGGCCGCGCCTGGGCGGTAGAAGTGAAGAAACGGATCGGCAACGCGCCCGACATCTGAGCACAGGTGGATTAGTGGGTGCCCTATGCGCCCGGCATCATGACGGAGGAAAAGGCCGGCACCGGCGCCGCCTCCGGCGTTTGCGGCACGCCGATCTCGGCCGCCACCGGCAGGGTGGCCGCCATGGACGGGGCGCGGCGCGAGCGCACGCGGTCCTTGCCGAGCCCGGTTTCGTCCAGCAGGCCCTGGCGCTTGGCGTGGTAATAATAGCCGCTCTGGTAGAGCCGGTCGGCGCGGTCCTCGTTGCCGCCGGCCACCAGCCAGGCGCCGCGCAGGTATTTCACCGCGTATTTCAGGTTGGTCTCGGCATCGAGCAGGCCGCTTGCCGGGCCGTCATAGCCCATGCCCTTGGCGGTGGCGTGCTTGATCTGCATCAGCCCCCAATGGCCGCGATTATAGGCGCGCGGGTTGAAGGTGCTCTCGCGCTTGACCACGCGGCGCACGAAAGCCTCGGGCAGTTCGTAGACTGCCGCATATTTGGCGATCAGCCGGTCGACGACGCCGGGACCGGCCTCACTCGGACTCGATGGCGCGGCATAGCTCGCCGGTACGAAGCCCGGCTCGGCCGAAGCCACCACCACCGGCTGGGCTGCCGGCTCACCGCCCGGTTGCATCGGCGACGGCAGGGCGGCGAGGTCCGCGTTGGGGGCGGCCGCCGCAAAAGCGCTTTCGGGCAGGACAGAAACCGTATCGGGCAGCGCCAACGCATAGCCCGCATCCGCGCCCGCCAGGCTGGCGGTCTCGGCAAGCTGCGGCTTTGTCGTGTTCGCCGTGGAGGCGCAGCCGCCGAGGCCGGCTGCGGCCACGATCAGGCCGAGTGTCCAGAAGATTCTTGCTGCCGGCATTCGGTGCCTTGGTCGCCGAGGTTAAGGAAAGCTTTCCGACCGTCCTTACACCAGCCCCCGCCATTCGGCAATCGCCGGTGGTATCGCTTGTGGCGTTGTCGGCTTTCGGGTGGAAAACCCGGATATCCGGTGCGATATTGTTCCCGATATGGTCCAATGAAGCGCAGAAGGAGCGCACCATGCTCGCCGAAACCCCTGCCAGCACCGGCAGCGCCGTCTTCGAAACCGCGCTGGGCTTCATGGGCCTGGCATGGAACGAAAAAGGGGTGACCCGCCTGTTCCTGGCCGAAAAAAGCCGCGAAGCGATCGAGCGCCGCCTGTCGCGCGAGTTCGGCACCGCCCCTTGGGAGCAGGCGCCGCCCTGGATCGCGGACCTGATCGCCGCCATCCGCGCCTATGCCGCCGGCGACGAGGTGGATTTTTCGACGGTGCCGGTCGACCTCGCCGGCATCGACGCCTTTCGCCTCGCCATCTACGAGGCGGCGCGCAAGCTCGGCTTCGGCGAAACCACCACCTATGGCGAACTCGCCCGCCGCGCCGGCCATGGCGGGCTGCCGCGCGAGACGGGGGCGGCGCTCGGCGCCAATCCGGTGCCGCTGATCATTCCCTGCCACCGCATCGTCGCTGCCAGCGGCAAGATCGGCGGCTTTTCCGCCCCGGGAGGCTCGGCCTCCAAGGAAAGGATGCTGGCGCTGGAAGGGGTGCATGTCGGCCCACCCCCGCCGGCGCAGGCCTCGTTCGGGTTTTAGGGAACGATGATCCGGCGTTCGCGATCGCTCAGGTCGACCACCTTGCAGCGGTGGACCGGGCAGGCGCGGGTATCGGCCGCCGGCACGGTGGCGGGAAAGGCGACCTCGCCGCGCGTGCAGAACCGGTCGCTGTCGACGTAGCGGTCGAAGAGCGGCAGGCCGGGCGTGCGCGCCGAGCGATAGCGCAGAATCACCGCGCCCTCGCGGGCGATCGCCGCCTGCACCTCGGCGCAGGCCATGCCCGTGGGATCGTGGCGCGAGATCGCCCACGCATCGCCAGCAATGACGCACATGCCGAGGACGAGCAGCAGCTTTTTCATGGGTGTTCTCCGAAGGATAGGCCGGATGCCTTGTGCACCCGGATTGAGGCGATTTTCCAGATCAGCCTTGCAAACGACAGGGAGGCCGTCTATATGCTAGCTATTGATATTTCGGCCGATCGATCCGGGCCTCGCGTTCTTCGCGTTTGCTGACGTCAATCTCCAAAATCTCGATACCATCGGCTGAGCCTCGGCCCAGTCTACTAACACTGGCAAACACGAAGGACTATCTAAATGGCAACTGGAACCGTGAAGTGGTTCAACGCCACCAAGGGCTATGGCTTCATCCAGCCGGACAATGGCGGTGCGGACGTTTTCGTTCACATCTCCGCGGTTGAGCGCGCTGGCATGACCACGCTCAACGAAGGACAGAAGATCAACTTCGAGATCGAGCAGGACCGCCGTACCGGCAAGTCGTCCGCTGGATCTCTGAGCAAGGCAGCCTGATTTTGGACAAGGCGCGCAGCGGGCTATAGCCTGCGGCGGGCAGCAAGTCACGGATGTACTGGCGGTTGCGCGATAAGCGCGCCGGAGCATGACGAACCCGACAAGTCGACGCAGCAGATTGCTGCCGGCCCGGTCAGAAAGCTCCCGATCAGGCTACCGAGCATGGAAGGCGGGACATGTCCCGCCTTTTTTGTTGCCTGGATGCCGCGCCATTGACGACCCTTTAAGCCTCGGCTGCTAGAGCATGTCGCATGCAGTCAATCCTGACCCAAACCGCGCCGATGCTGATGCTTACCGTCGTCGGCTTCTGCCTGCTCTCGCTGGGCGGCTCCTTCGCGGTTCTCGGCCTCTGGCGCCGCATTTTCCACGGTTCGGTCGGACAGGTTCCGACCCCGGCGTTCCTGGGCATCGTCGCGACGGCATGGGCGCTTTCCCTCGGCTTTGCCGCCTCCGACGTATGGACGCTGGCCGCGCGGGCCGATCATGCGATTTCGGCCGAACGCTCCTCCGCAAAGCGCCTTCTGGGCATTTCGGAAAAGCGCGCGCTCGACCTGCCGGCCCTGCACGCCGCCGTCACCGATTACGCCAGGCTGGTACAGACGGTGGAGTGGGAGGGCATGCTGGCTCATGGCCCGGACGCGCGCGTCGAAGAGGCCGTGCAGAAAATCCGCCTCGGCCTCATCGAGATGGTGGAGAGGGGCATCGCCGCACCGCTGGTCAACAAGGCGGTGCAGGATTTCGATGAATTGCAGGACGCCCGCAACGACCGCCTCGCCATCGGCGAAAGCGCGGTGGACGAAACCAAGTGGTATCTCGTGCTCTGCCTGACGGTCATGGCGATGGTGACGATCGCCGTCGTTCATGCCGACACGCCCAAGGCTGCCCGGAACGCCCTTTTCATCTTCGCCGTCGTGGTCGGCGCATGCCTGTGGATCATGGCGATCAACGCCAATCCCTATGCCGGCATGCCGGTCAACCTCATCGCCAGCCTTTCCCGTTCCTGACGGCCGTCAGCTCGGCAGCCAGTCGATCCTGACGTGGCCGGGGTCGGCCTCCACCCGCTTCAGCCAGGCGGCGACCGCCGGATAGGCGTCGATCTGGAACCCGCCCTTCTCGGCGTCGTGCGTGTAGGCGTAAAGCGCGATGTCGGCAACGCTGAGGGCGTCGCCGGCAAAGAACGGCGCATCGGCAAGCCGCCTGTTCATGACGCCCAGCGCCTTGTTGCCACGCTCCAGCGTCTGCGCCAGCCGTTCGGGCGTGGCGTCCCTGGCTCGTTCGGGAAAGGTCAGCAGCGCCTTGCGCACCGCGATGTAGGGCTCGTGACTGTACTGCTCGAAGAACAGCCACTGGTAGGCGAGCCCGCGCTGGTAGCGGTCGGCGGGCAGGAAGCGGGTCTGCTCGGCGAGATAGAGCAGGATGGCGTTCGATTCGGCGATGCGCCGCCCGTCGTCCAATTCCAGAAGCGGCACCATGGCGTTCGGGTTCTTGGCGACGAATTCAGGCTTGCGCGTATCGCCGGTGTGCGAACTCACCTCGACATGGGTGAAGGGAATGCCAAGCTTGGCCAACAAAAGCCGAGGCTTGTAGCAGTTGCCGCTGTCGGTCATTCCATAAAGCACGATCATTCGCATCACCCTCCGGATGATGTCTAGTGCTCCCGCCGACGGGTATTATCCAGTGAATTTTCGTGCGCGCTGCATCACCGCCGCTGATACATGGCATGAAACGGCAGGATTTTGGCCGGGCCGCCGAGAAGCGTCTCGACCTCCCGCGGCCCCTCATTGAAAAAGGCCCCGACAAGGGCCGGCTTGCCGAGATGGAAGCCCTGCAGAAAGTCGGCGGAGCCCTCCAGCGCGACACGCAGATGATGCGGCGTCTCGATGCCTTCCACCAGCACCTTGATGCGCCGGGCATGAAGCGTGGCGACCAGCGGCTTGAAAAGCTGCTCGGCCTCCGGATGCCGGCACAGTTGCCCGAACCAGCCGCCGTCGAGCTTGACGATGTCGGGTTCGATCAGCGCCAGGCGCTCGGCCGTCGAATGCCCGACGCCGAAATCGTCGACCGCAATGCGGATGCCGTTGCGCCGCATCTCGCGAACCAGGCTGGCCAGCGCCGCATCGTCGGGCGCCGCCTGCTCGGTAATCTCGCAGACAAGCTGGCTCGGATCGAGATCGATCGCCCCCAGATGCATCGCCATCAGCCGGATCTCGGCAAGCCCCCTGCCCGCATGCCCGTTGACCTGCGGGTTGTAATTGAAGAACAGGTCGATATCCGAAACGCCGAGATTGCGGAAATTCCTGAGATGCAGCACCCGGCACATGGTCTCGCCATAGAGCCGGTCATCGAGCGGAAGCTTCTCAAAGAACTCGACCGGTGCCACTGCCTCGCCGGCAAGATACGGCAGCACCAGCGCCTCGACGGCAACCGGCACCAGCATGCGGCCCTGCGGCGCAAAGATCGGCTGGTAGACGCTGCGCAGCCGGTAGTCGCCGAGAATGGCATACTCTATGCCGATTTCGTCGGCGAAAATGGCGTCGCCGACGTTGCGGCGCTGTTCGCGCGCCCCGTTCACGGCACGATCCTGCGGCCGAAGGCCCTGGCTGGCTTTTGCGGGCGCGTCGCCGGCGCCTCGCCCGCTTCCGGCTCCGCCTGGGCAACCTTTCCCTTGCCGGTCACTGCTTCGCCACTGCTGCCGAAAGCATGGAAATCCGCCGGCACGATCTGCGGGCGCGCCAGCGCGAAGCCCTGCACCATGGATGCGCCGGACTGCTCCGCCAGTTCCAGTTGCCAGCTTTCCTCGATGCCCTCGAACAGCGTCTTGATGCCCTGCTGCTCGAAGGCCGAGACCATGGTAGTCAACAGCGCGAAACCGGGACCGGTCTCCATCAACTGCGTAGCCCATTGCGCGTCGAACTTGACGATATCGGGCTTGAGTTCCCTGATCCGCTCGATATCGGAATCGTCGGCCCCGTAGTCGTCGACGGCGATGCGGAATCCGTTGTCCTTCAGGGCGGCGACGAAATCGAACAGCGTTTCCTGCGAGGCCGAGCGTTGCTCGGTCACCTCGCAGACGACACGGCGCGGATCGACCCCTGCTTCGTGCAGCACCAGCCGCATTTCGCGCAACGCATTGTCGGCGATCATCCGTTCGGTAAACACCGAGGGGTCGAAATTGATGAACACCGACACCTGCTCGGGCAGGCAGGCGCCGGCGTTGAGCAGATGCAGGGTGCGCGTCACCGCCTCGACAGGCAGGCGCTCGCCGGCCGGGCAGGTCGCGAAGAACCGGGCGGGAGTCAGCGCCTCGTCATCGCGAAACGGCCGGATCAATCCCTCGAAGGCAACGAGCGGCAGCTTTCCGTCGACGAAGGCGAAGATCGGCTGGAAGGCGCTTTTCAGCGTGTAAAGCCCCCAGACACCGGTCGAGGTGCCGTCTTCGTGGCGGATGATGTGGGCAAGCCCGATGCTGCGCGCCAAGGATGCTGGCTCCACGAGAGCGGTGAAAACAGGCCGCCAGTGTAGGAAACAACATTTTAGCGCACGTTAACGCAAACAAAGCTGGCGCCAAATGCCGGCCAGGCCAGCCATAGGAGGCTTGCGCTCGGCCCCGTCATGCGACAATACAGGCGCCGCAGCGCACGCGCGCAGCCAACCGCTCATCATCGGAGACTTTTGTCATGGCCTTTCTCGCCGACACCCTTTCCCGCGTAAAGCCTTCCGCGACCATCGCGGTGACGCAGAAAGCGCGCGAGCTGAAAAATGCCGGTCGCGATGTGATCGGGCTTGGCGCCGGCGAGCCCGATTTCGATACGCCCGACAACGTCAAGAACGCGGCGATCGAAGCGATCCGCCGCGGCGAGACGAAGTATCCGCCGGTTTCCGGCATCGCGCCGCTGCGCGAGGCGATCGCTAAGAAGTTCAAGCGCGAGAACAATCTCGACTACAAGCCCGAGCAGACCATCGTCGGCACCGGCGGTAAGCAGATCCTGTTCAACGCCTTCATGGCGACGCTGAACCCCGGCGACGAGGTCATCATCCCACGTCCCTACTGGGTCAGCTACCCGGAAATGGTGGCGATCTGCGGCGGCACCTCCGTCTTCGCCGACACTTCCATCGACAACGGCTTCAAGCTGACGGCCGAGGTGCTGGAAAAGGCGATCACGCCGAAGACCAAATGGCTTTTGATGAACTCGCCGTCCAACCCGTCGGGCGCGGCCTATACCGAGGCCGAGCTTCGGGCGCTGGCCGACGTCCTGCTGAAGCATCCGCACGTATGGACGCTGACCGACGACATGTACGAGCACCTGACCTATGGCGATTTCGTCTTCAAGACCATCGCCGAGGTCGAACCGGCGCTGTACGAGCGCACACTGACGATGAACGGCGTGTCGAAGGCCTACGCCATGACCGGCTGGCGCATCGGCTACGCCGCCGGGCCCGTCGCGCTCATCAAGGCGATGGACATGATCCAGGGCCAGCAGACCTCCGGCGCCTGCACCATCGCGCAGTGGGCCTCGGTCGAGGCGCTCAACGGGCCGCAGGATTTCGTCAAGAAGAACAAGGCGATCTTCCAGGCCCGCCGCGATCTCGTGGTGTCGATGCTGAACCAGGCCCGCGGCATTTCCTGCCCCTCGCCGGAAGGCGCATTCTACGTCTACCCCTCCTGCGCCGGCCTGATCGGCAAGAAGACCGAAGGCGGCAAGGTCATCGACAACGACGAGGCCTTCGCCACCGAGCTTCTGGAGGCCGAAGGCGTGGCGGTGGTGTTCGGCGGGGCCTTCGGCCTCGGCCCCAACTTCCGCATTTCCTACGCCACCTCGGAAAAGCTGCTCGAAGAAGCCTGCACCCGCATCCAACGCTTCACAGCCAGCTTGAAATAAGACCGCCAAGCGATTTGAAAGACTCTGGAAAGCCCGGCCCGCGCCGGGCTTTTTTTCCGGCGGACCACCAAAGTCACGCCGCTTTCACCCGAACGCTTCATTTCCGCCCGCCTCACGCCCCGCCATACTGTTCGTCGCTGACCGGCTCCAGCCAGTCGACCGGGCTGCCGTCCAGCGCCTCCTGCATGGCGATATGGGTCATGGCCGTGGTCGGCGACGCGCCATGCCAATGCTTTTCGCCGGGCGGAAACCATACCGTGTCGCCGGCCCTGATTTCGCGAACCGGCCCGCCCCAGACCTGCACCAGCCCCGAGCCGGACGTCACATGAAGCGTCTGTCCCAGCGGGTGGGTATGCCAGTGCGTGCGCGCACCCGGCTCGAAAGTGACGCAAGCCGCCCGCAACCGGGCCGGCGCTTCCGCGTTGACGATCGGCTCGATCCGGACCCGGCCGGTGAAATAGCTGGCGGGGCCGACCGCGCTCGGCATGCTGCCGCATGGAACGATCCTCATCGGCGTTCTCCTTTCATGTCAGTTTCGACCCGATTGGACGGACGATCAAGCCCGGCTTCCTATTTTCCTTGCCCTGCCCGCCAACCCATGTGACGATGGAAAAAGGCAGGGAATAAAGATCCCGCGACGGTCGATCGGGCCGGCCGCCGCTCCCGTGGAAAAACGCCCGCGCGGAGGTCAGTCATGGAGTATCGCGCCGGAGGACGACGCCCGGGGCCGAAATGCATCGCCATTGTCGGTCCCTTTTCAAGCGGCAAGACCACCCTTCTTGAGGCCATCCTCGCCAGAACCGGCGCCATTCCCCGCCAAAGCCCGGTTTCATCCGGCAACACCGTTTCCGACCACTCGCCGGAGGCGCGCGCCCATGCCATGAGCGTGGAAGCCGTCTTCGCCACCACCGACTTCATGGGCGACAGCCTGACCTTCGTCGACTGCCCCGGATCGGTCGAATTCGCGTTCGAGGCCGAGCCGGTGCTGGCCGCCTGCGACCTCGCCGTCGTCGTCGCCGAAGCGGACGAAAAGAAAATCCCCGCGCTGCAACTGATCATGCGCAAGCTCGATGACCTCGGCGTGCCGCGCATCCTCTTTCTCAACAAGGTCGACAAGGCGACGACCGGCGTACGCGATACGCTGAAGCTGCTGCAATCGGCAAGCACGGTGCCGCTGCTTTTACGGCAGGTGCCGCTGCGCAAGGACGGCGTCGTCATCGGCTCGATCGACCTGGCGCTGCAACGCGCCTACGTCTACCGCGAATATGCGGCGAGCGAGATCGCGGAAATCCCCAGCGACGACAAGGCGCGCGAACTGGAAGCCCGCTTTTCCATGCTGGAAACGCTGGCCGACCATGACGACCAGTTGATGGAGCAGTTGCTCGACGAGATCGAGCCGCCCAAGGACAAGATTTTCGACGATCTCGCCGCGGACCTGCGCGAAGGATCGGTAACGCCGGTGCTGATCGGCAGCGCCGAGAAGGGCAACGGCGTTCTGCGCCTCCTGAAGGCGATCCGCCACGACGCGCCGGGCGTCGAGGCCACCCGCAAGCGCCTTGGCCTAGCCGACGGCGACGCCACGGTGGCGCAGGTGATGAAGACGATCCACACCCCGCATGCCGGCAAGCTCTCGGTGGCCCGCATCCTCGCCGGCAAGGTTGGCGACGGCACCGAATTCACCGTCCCCAGCGCCGAGATCGTCAAGGTATCGGGCATCTACCGGATGTTCGGCAAGGAGCAGACCAAGATCGCCGCCGCCGAGGCCGGTGACACGGTGGCACTCGGCAAGCTGGAAGGCGCGAGGACCGGCCAGACCCTGACCACGGCCAAGGCCGCCGCCGCGCAACTGGTCGACCTCGCCCCGCCGCTGCCGGTCTATGCGTTCGCGCTGCGCCCGAAGGAGCGCAAGGATGACGTCAAGATGTCGGCGGCGATCCAGCGGCTGGCTGAGGAAGACCCTTCGCTCAGCCTGCATCACAACCAGGATTCGGCCGAGACGGTCCTGTCCGGCCACGGCGAAATGCACCTGCGCGTCGTGCGCGAGCGGCTGGAGGGCCGCAACCAGATCGCCGTGGACGGCCACCCGCCCGCCGTCGCCTACCGCGAGACGATCCGCAAGCCCGTCGAGCAGCGCGGTCGCCACAAGAAGCAGTCGGGTGGCCATGGCCAGTTCGGCGACGTGGTGCTTCAGATCAAGCCGCTGCCGCGCAGTTCCGGCTTCGAGTTCACCGACACCATCACCGGCGGCGCCGTACCCAAGACCTACATCCAGTCGGTGGAGGCCGGCATCCGCGACTACATGAAGGTCGGCCCGCTCGGCTTTCCGGTGGTGGATGTCGCGGTCAACCTGTCGGACGGCTCCTATCATGCCGTCGATTCCTCCGACATGGCCTTCCAGATGGCGGCCAAGCTCGCCATGAAGGAAGGTATGGCGCAATGCTCGCCGGTGCTGCTCGAACCGATCATGAAGGTCGAAATCTTCACGCCCTCCGACGCGACGGCGAAGATCATCGCCCTCGTGCCGCAGCGGCGCGGGCAAATCCTAGGCTATGACGGGCGGGAAGGCTGGCCGGGCTGGGACGTGGTGGAAGCGAGCATGCCGCAGGCCGAGATCGGCGACCTGATCATCGAATTGCGCTCGGCCACCGCCGGCGTCGCCACCTACCGCGCTTCCTTCGACCGCATGGCGGAACTGACCGGGCGCCTCGCCGACGAAGCGACGAACGCCAACGGCAAGGCGGCGTGATCTTTCGCTGAACAAGCAGACGCGGCGGCGCAGCCGATTGGCGCGCCGCCGCGTCGCGGACCGTGCCCGTGGGAGGAGACGTCAGGTCCGCCGCATGGTTTCGGCCGGCATGGCCGTAGAAACGGGCTGGACGCGGCCGCTGCCTGAGCCCGGACCTTCCGGGTGATGCCCCCATCTCCCGATCGGTCCAGACCGCGTCCTGATTGTAGGACTAATCCAGATTCGGCGCAAAAAAAGCGTTACGACGGTTACACGTCACCGTTACGCGGCCGTCCAGCCCCCCTCACACCGATCCGGTGGGAGCAATTCGGGCAACAAAAAAGCCGGATCAAGAGATCCGGCTGAGTTGATTGGAAGTGCCCGTTAGGGCTAAACCTCCAGAGGGGAACACTCAAGGACGCTAATGGGAGGAGAACGCGTCCAAGAGATGATCAATATATGTGGGCATCCGCCCCAATATTCAATAACCTATTTTGCATCGCACACATGCAAAAAGGGGCTGGCTGTGGTCCAATCGCCGTCAAGGGCCGATAGGACCAGAAATCGCCCCTAAGAACGATTTAAACGGCCGAGCCACCTGCCTCATGCACTGCGTCAGGCGCCCGCCGCCGCTGCGCTCAATAGGCCCAGTTGCGCGCCAGCGCGAACATGAAGTCGCGGAATGCCTTGAGCTTGGCCTGGTTCTTCATCGCGTCCGGATAGACGAAGAAGGTGTCGAAGGACGGCCCTTCGAGTTCCGGCAGCACCGGCACCATGCCCGTCCCCTCGCCGGCCATGTAGTCCGGCAGCATGGCGATACCCACGCCGCGCTTGACCGCGCGCCGGATCGACATGAGATCGTTGATCTGGAGCGCCGACTCCCGCTTGAAGCCTGCCGAGCGGCCGATGGTCTCAAGCACGTTGAGCCCGGCCAGATAGGGCGGCACCGGCTCGCCGAAGGTAACGATGCGATGCTTGTCCAGGTCGGCGATGGACTTCGGCACGCCGTGGCGGTCGAGATAGGATTGCGCCGCGAAAACATGCAGGTGCACGGTAAACAGCCGGCGCTGGATGAGGTCGGGTTGCTGCGGCTGGCGCAGCCTGACCGCGCAGTCGGCCTGCCGCATGGTGAGGTCGAGTTCCTCGTTGGCCAGGACGAGCTGGAGGTTGATTTCCGGATAGAGGTCGAGGAACTCCTTGGAGCGTTCCGTCAGCCACCCCGTGCCGAGCCCGACGGTGGTGGTGACGCGCAGCGTGCCCGACGGCGTGTCCGTGGTCTCGGCCAGCTGGTTCTTGACGTTCTCCAGCTGCATCAGCACGTCATGGGCGGTGCGGTAGAGCAGTTCGCCCTGCTCGGTCAGCACGAGGCCACGGGCATGGCGGTTGAACAGCGGCACGCCGACATCGTGCTCAAGCGCGCTGACCTGGCGCGAAATGGCCGACTGCGACAGGCGCAGGACTTCCGCGGCATGAGTGAAGGACCCAGCCTCCGCCGCGGCGTGAAACACGCGTAACTTATCCCAATCCAACGCCATTGATTCCCCTCGTGATATTTTTGGCGTCTCTTCGATAAATCAGGCTTTTAGGCGGCTACTCCGCGGCCTCCTGATGGACTTCTATGCCGGCCAGGTATTTTTCCGCTTCCAGCGCCGCCATGCAGCCGAGACCGGCCGCCGTCACCGCCTGGCGATAGACGTCGTCGGTGACATCGCCGGCCGCGAACACACCGGGCACGTCGGTGCGCGTCGAATCCGGCGCCGTCCACAAATAGCCGTTGGACTTCTGCTTCAGCTTGCCGACAAACAGTTCTACCGCCGGCGCGTGGCCGATCGCGACGAATACGCCGTCCACCTTCAACCGTGTCTCGGCGCCGGTCGCGACATTGCGCAGCTTCAACCCTTCCACGGATGGCGGCAGCGGGGCCTTGCCGGGCCGCCCGGTGATCTCGTCGACGACGGTATCCCAGATGACGCGGACGTTTTCCTTGGCCAGAAGCCGTTCGCGCAGGATGCGCTCCGCGCGGAATTCGCTGCGCCGGTGGATGACGGTGACGCTCTTGGCCAGATTGGCCAGGTAGAGCGCTTCCTCCACCGCCGTGTTGCCTCCACCGACCACGGCGACGTCCTTGCCGCGATAGAAGAAGCCGTCGCAGGTGGCGCAGGCAGAAACGCCGAAACCCATGAAGGTCTGCTCGGTCGGAATGCCCAGCCACTTCGCCTGCGCGCCGGTGGCGACGATCAACGCGTCGGCGGTGTAAAGCGTGCCTGAATCGCCCTTGGCCCGGAACGGCCGCACGTCGAGGTCGACCTCGGTGATGATGTCGTTGATGATCTCGGTGCCGACATGCTCGGCCTGCTTGAGCATCTCGCCCATCAGCCAGGGCCCCTGCACCGGGTCGGCGAAACCGGGATAGTTTTCCACTTCGGTGGTGATCATCAGTTGCCCGCCCTGTTGCAGGCCTGCGACCATCACCGGCTTCAGCATGGCGCGTGCCGCGTAGATCGCCGCCGTATAACCGGCCGGGCCGGAGCCGATGATGAGGACGGGCGCGTGCTTGGTATTCATGAAAGGCCTCGGGACGGCCGCTGCATGCGGCGGAAATGTCTTCAGGAAATGATCGCCGGTAATGTATGTGCTGGCCGCCGCCCTGCCAAGGAGGCTTGGGCGAGTGTCCCCGGAAAGCTACGCAGGCCGGCCGCAGCGGCATTTCTTGCGATGGTGGCTGGAAGCGGCGTCAAACTCGTTTAATACGGTCGCTATCGGACTCGCGTGCAAAAAGGGCAACCATGCCGATCAATGCCGACCTCGATGCCATCGACTGGAAGATCCTGCGCGAGCTCCAGGCCGACGGGCGCATGACCAACGTGGAACTGTCGAACCGCGTCGGCATCTCGGCGCCGCCCTGCCTCAGGCGCGTCAAGCGCTTGGAGGAGGCCGGCATCATCCGCGGCTACCGCGCGCTGCTCAACGCGCCGGCGCTCGGCATGGATGTGGTCGCCTTCTGCTCCATCGGCCTCAAGCATCAGTCGGAAGCGGAACTGAAGGTGTTCGCCGAGCGCACGCGCGGCTGGCCGATCGTGCGCGACGCCTGGATGGTGTCGGGCGAATCCGACTTCCTGCTGCATTGCGTGGCCAGCGACCTTTCCACCTTCCAGACCTTCGTCATCGAAGTGCTGACCTCGGCCGAAAACGTCGACACGGTACGCACGGCTCTGACCATCCGCCAAGTCAAGAACGAAGGACTGGTGGCGATCCGGTAGGAGAAATCAACATCCTGCGCTCAAATGCGAAGCAGAACGCCTTCTAACCAATCCAGGGAGACCGTCTCCATGCACAGTGTCGCGTTATCGGTCGTCATTCCCACCAGGAATCGAGCCGACGACCTGATAAGATCGGTTAATTCCGTCCTGCAGGCAGGAGACGATGTCGAGGTCATCGTTTCCGACGACGGTTCGACGGACGACACGGTAGCGCGCGTCGAGGCCCTGCACGATACGCGCGTAAGGATCACCGCATCGCCGACTTCGAATGGAGCCAACATCGCCCGCAACCGTGGCGCGGCTATCGCCAAGGCTCCCCTGATCGCATTCCTCGATTCCGACGACGTGTTCCTGAAGGGGCGTTGCGAGCGGCTGATAGCCTTCTTCAAGGATCACCCGGAAATCGACGCGGTCCATGACGGCTTTGTGGAAGTTTCAGACGACAGCCAGAAAATTCATGCGATGCCCAGCTTCGCCGATGCTCGCGAGCTTCGCCATCTCATCATCTGCCACCGCGTGCCGATGACCAACTCCGCGGTGACGATCCGGGCGGAAGCCTTCAAGGCAATCGGCGGTTTCGACGAAAAATTGCGACGGCACCAGGATCGGGATCTTCTTCTGCGAATAAACGAAAAATACAATCTATCCCTCGGAAGCGCAGCCGATATTCATAAATTCCGGGGGAGCGCATCCATTTCGCATAACTTCAGGGAATATATTTCCGGCCTGGATATGTTCAGTGCCAAGATACCGGAAGTAAAAATGGAGTACTACAGGGATCTTTTCAGCTACCTGTCGATAAGAGGCATCATAAAGTCGGCGGCGCAAGGACGGATAAAAGACACGCTGCACGAAATCAGCGAGCTTTCGCGGGCGAAGAATCTGCCTCACGGCCTGATCAGGAACCTGCTGCGATACCACGCAGGCAAGGCCTTTCGTCAGTCGGCCCCGCCGCCGCCGAACTGAAGCGTTACAGCCGCGCGAACCAGATTTTCAAATACCGGTAATAAGTTCCGTGTGCCGCCGAAATGGATTTTGCCAGGCCCTGCGCGCCGTCGAGAAACCCGAGTTTGAGAAAGTAGACACGAAAGAACATCCACAAAGCGTGCCGGATGGCTTTGCCGACGCTCGCCGTCTTTCCCGCCGCGAGCGCCTGTTTGGCGGAAGCCGTGGAATAGGCGTCGATCTTGCCGATGACTTCGGAGAAATCCAGGAAACTGTAGTGCAGCAGCTTTCCGTCCAGCCGCCCCACCTTGCCGGTCGGCATGATCCGCTCATGCACGAGATGGTCGCTGAAACGCGCGGTTCCCCGGCGAAACAGCCGCACGACATAGTCCGGGCTGGCGCCGGAATGGTCGAGAAAGCGCCCGCAATACCAGTTGCGCCGTGAGAATTCATAGGCGTCGAACGAGGACGAACCGGCAATCGCCTTTCGGATGGCCGCGCCCAGTTCCGGCGTTACCCGCTCGTCGGCGTCGATGGAGAGCACCCAGTCGCATGTCGCAAGATCGAGCGCCCGCTGCTTCTGGGCGCCGAAGCCGGGCCAATCGGCGGTCGTTACAGTCCTGGCGCCATGCTCCTGCGCAATCTCGACTGTTGAATCGGTGCTGCCGCTGTCGACGACGATGATCTCGTCGGCAAAGGCCACGCTCTCAAGGCAGGGGCCGATATTGGCTTCCTCGTTCCTGGTAATGAGGATAACGGACAGGCTCACCGCGCCCCCTCCACAATCGTCGGGCCGACCAAGCGCGGCACCGGCATATCAGCCCTCGCTGAGCCGCGCTTCCACCACTTCGCACAGATGATGGTAGAGGCACAGATGCCCCTGCTGGATGATCGGCGTCGAGGTCGAGGGCACGTTGAGCAGGATGTCGCTCAGCGGTGCCAGCTTGCCGCCGGTATCGCCGGTCATCGAAACGACGGTCATGCCCATCATCCGCGCCTGCTCGGCGGCGGCAAGGATGCTCGGCGAGTTGCCGCTGGTCGAAATCGCCAGCAGCACGGCGCCCGGCGCGCCATGCGCCTCCACCTGCCGCGAAAACACCGTGTCGAAGCCGTAGTCGTTGCCCCAGGCGGTCAGCACAGCTGCGTTGGCCGGCAGCGCAATGACGTTGTAGGCCTTGCGCTCCTTGAGGAAGCGGCCAACCAGTTCGCCGGCGATGTGGATGGCATCGCTGGCAGAGCCGCCGTTGCCGGCGATCAGCAGGGCCTTGCCTTGCCGCAGCGCCTCGACCACGGCGACGACCGCGCGTTCCATCTCGGCACTGAGGTCGCGCTCGGCCATAGCGGCGATCGCCGCCGCCGAGCGGTTAAGGTAATCGTTCAAGGCAGACATTGGACCCTCATTTGCCGGAGCCGGCGCGCAGTTTGCCGATGGTGCCGGTCGTGCTCTTGCCGGCGACGAGATCGACCAGAACGACGCGCCCGCCATAGGCCTGCACGACATCGGCACCGACCACCTGCTCGACGGTATAATCGGCCCCCTTGACCAGGATGTCCGGCTTCAGCGCCTCGATCAGATTGAGCGGCGTGTCTTCCTCGAAGACGACGACGGCATCGATCGAGGCCAGCGCCGCCAGCACGCAGGCGCGGTCGTGCTGGTCGTTGACCGGCCGCCCCTCGCCTTTCAGCCGCCGCACCGAAGCGTCGCTGTTGAGCCCCAGCACAAGCCGGTCGCATTGCGCCCGCGCCGCATGCAACAGGCTGACATGGCCGGCATGCAGAATATCGAAACAGCCATTGGTGAAGCCGACGCTCAAGCCCTCGCGCCGCCACGCCGCCACCATGCGCCGCGCGGCATCGGCGTCCAGGATGGCATCCTTGTGCGCGATCGCGCTTTGCGAACGCAGCAGCGCGCCCGAAAGTTCGTCGGCCGACAGGCTGGCGGTGCCGCGCTTGCCCACCACCACGCCGGCGGCGGCGTTGGCGATGGCCGCAGCCGCAGCACGGTCACAGCCTGCGGCCAGCGAAAGCGCGAAACTGGCGATCACCGTGTCGCCGGCGCCCGAGACGTCGAACACCTCGCGCGCCTGCGTGGAGATGTGGTGCGCAGCCGTCGCGTCGATGACGCTCATGCCCTTCTCGCTGCGTGTCGCCACGACGAAATCGAGGCCGTGCAGGCCGATCAATTCCCGCGCCGCCGCCTCGACCTCGGCATCGGCGAAGACGGCGCGGCCGACGGCTTCGCCCAGTTCCTTGCGGTTGGGCGTCACGGCGGTCGCCCCGGCATAGCGCGCATAATCGCGCCCCTTGGGGTCGGCCAGCACCGGCCTGCCGGCCTGCCGGCAAATCGCGATCAGTTCGGCCGCAACGCCGTCTAGCAGCACGCCCTTGCCGTAATCGGACAGGATGACGATATCGGCGTTCGCAAGCGCCGCGCGGAAACGATCGAGCAGCGCAGCGCGCTCGGCCCCCGCCAGCGCCCGAACCTCTTCTTCGTCGAACCGCAATACCTGCTGGTTCAGCGCGGAAAACCGGGTTTTCGAGGAGGTCATGCGACCCGCCGTCCGCGCGACGCCGCCGCCACGGATGCCGCAATCACCAAGCATGCGAACGATATTCGCACCGGCCGCGTCATCGCCGACCGCCGATATGCAGATGGCCTTGCCGCCCAGCGAAACGATGTTCGACGCGACGTTGCCAGCGCCGCCGAGCGCCATCGTCTCGCCGCGCCCATGCAGCACCGGGATCGGCGCTTCCGGCGAAATCCGCTCGATCACGCCGTTGACGAAGCGGTCGAGGATCAGGTCGCCCACCACCAGCACGGTGACGCCGGAAAACCGCGCGATGGCGCGGTGGATGCTTTGCGCGGAAGACAGGGGCTGCTCGCTCATGGAAAAGCCGATACACTGCAACGAGGGCATGGCGCAACCGTCACGAAACCGGTTTCGATTTCTCGACACCGCCGTTTCCGCCTTCTATAAGAGCCGCATTCTTCCAAGCGAACCAGAGGTATCATGATCATTGTCACGGGCGGCGCCGGCATGATCGGCTCCAATATCGTCGCCACCCTCAACGCCGAGGGCCACAGCGACATTCTCGTCGTCGACGACCTGACCGACGGCCACAAGATCGCCAACCTCGCCGACCTGGCGATTGCCGACTATCTCGACAAGGACGACTTCCTCGCCGTTCTGGAAGCCGATCGTCTCGGTTCCATCGACGCGGTGTTCCACCAGGGCGCCTGCTCCACCACCACGGAGTGGAACGGCAAGTTCATGATGGACGTAAACTTCGCCTACTCCAAGCGCCTGCTGCATGCCTGCCTTGGCCGGACCATCCCCTTCCTCTATGCCTCATCGGCTTCGGTCTATGGCGGCGGCAGCGCGTTTCGCGAGGAACCGGAATACGAGCGCCCGCTCAACGTCTACGCCTATTCGAAAAAGCTGTTCGACGACTATGTTCGCCGTACCGTATTCGGCACCGAGCATTCGCAGGTGGCGGGCCTGCGCTATTTCAACGTCTACGGCCCGCGTGAGCAGCACAAGGGCACGATGGCGTCGGTCGCCTTCCATCTGTTCAACCAGGTCGAGCGCGGCGAGAACCCGAAGCTGTTCGGCGCCTATGACGGCTTCGGGCCGGGCGAGCAGAGCCGCGACTTCATCCATGTCGGCGACGTCGCCGACGTCAATCTGTGGCTGTGGAAGCGTGGCGCAAGCGGCATCTTCAATTGCGGCACCGGCCGCGCCCAGCCCTTCCGCGCCATCGCCGAAACGGTGATCGCCACGCTCGGTAAGGGCGAGATCGAATTCATCGACTTTCCCGACCATCTCAAAGGCAGCTACCAGAGTTTCACCGAGGCTGATATGACGCGGCTGCGTGCAGCCGGCTACAACGGCCAGTTCCGCAGCGTGGAAACCGGCGTCCGGGAATATGTCGAATGGCTGAAAGCCCCGCGATCCTCGTGATCGGCCCGCGCTGGGTCGGAGACATGGTGATGGCGCAATGCCTGCTGGCGGCGCTGAAGGAACTTCACCCACAAGCCGCGATCGATGTCGTCGCGCCCGCATGGGCGGCACCGCTCTTGGCGCGCATGCCGCAGGTGCGCCAGCGCATCGAGGCGACGACGAAACCGGGCAGCTTCGGCCTTGCCGAACGCTTGCGCTTCGGCCGCTCGATCCGTGGCCGTTACGACGCCGCCTACGTCCTGCCCGGAAGCTGGAAATCCGCGCTGATCCCATTCTTCGCCGGCATAAAAAAGCGCGTCGGCCATCGCCGCGAAATGCGCTACGGCCTGCTCACCGATATCGTGCCGTTGCCGGAAGATCTCAAGCGCCGCACCGCGCAAGCCTATTTCTCGCTGGCGCGCGGCGGCACGTTCCGCTTTCCGAAGCTGACGGTCGACGAGGCGAACCAGGCCGCCCTGCTCCGGCGCAGCGGCCTCGCGCCGAAAAAGTTCGTGGCGCTGATGCCGGGGGCGGAGTTCGGGCCGGCAAAGCGCTGGCCGAGCGAAAAATACGCCGGCTTCGCCCGCGCCATAATGGAAAAAGGGCTCGCCATCGCGCTGATGGGTTCGAAGAACGACGCGCCGGTAACCGCCGAAATCGCGGCGCTGGCCCCGGGTTGCATCGACCTTGCCGGCCAGACCCGGCTGGAAGACGCCATCGACCTGATCGCGGCGGCAAGGCTCGCCGCCTCGAACGACAGCGGGCTGATGCATGTCGCCGCCGCCGTCGGGACCCCCATCGTCGCCGTCTACGGCTCGACCTCGCCGAAGAACACGCCGCCGCTGACCGACGACCGGGAACTGGTGTGGCTCGGCCTCGACTGCTCTCCCTGCCACCAGAAGACTTGTCCGCTCGGGCACCTGAACTGCCTGAACACGCTCGATGTCGCGCTGGTCACCGCCGCCGCCGACCGCCTGCTGGAGAAGCAGGCCGCATGAAAGTGCTGATCGTGAAAACGTCGTCCATGGGCGACGTCATCCACACCTTTCCCGCCCTTGAAGATGCCCGCCGCGCCCGGTCCGACATCGCCTTCGACTGGTGCGTGGAAAAGGCCTTCGCCCCGATCGTCGCGCTGCATCCCGGCGTGAACCACATCCACACCGTTGCCATAAGGCACTGGCGGAAACGGCTTTTCGACGCCGATACATGGCGCGAGGCGTCAAACCTGCGCAAAGCGCTGCGAGCCGAGCACTATGACCTCGTCATCGACGCGCAGGGCCTGATGAAATCGGTCCTCGTGGCGAGGCAGGCCGGCGCGCCGATTGCCGGCTTCGACCGCGCGAGCGCGCGCGAACCAATGGCCGCGCTGTTCTATCGCTATCGTTACGGTGTTTCCCGCGACCTGCATGCCATCGAGCGCACGAGGCGGCTGTTCGGTCTTGCGCTCGGCTACGAGCCGGACCTTCCGACGTTCGATTCCGGCCTCGTGCCTGTCCCAGAGAGCCGTGGCAGGACGGCCTTCCTGCTGCACGGCACCAGCCGCGAGGACAAGAAGTGGCCGGGACAGGACTGGGTGGAAACCGCCCGCCTGCTGGCGGCTTCCGGCATCACGCCCGTCACTACCTGGTCGAACGAGCGCGAAAAGGGTGTCGCCGAGGCGATCGCCGCCGCTGTGCCCGAAACCGTCCTGGTGACGAGATCGCCGCTGGGTGAGATCGCCGCGCGGCTCGGCCGCTCCTCGCTGGTCATCGGCGCCGATACGGGCCTGACCCATCTGGCCAGCGCCTACGGCCTGCCGACCGTCGCCGTCTTCCTGACCACCCAGCCCGGCCTGACCGGGCCACGCGGGCCATACGCATCAACGCTTCTGGCCGAAAACGGCGGGCATGTGACGCCCGCCGCCGTGGTGACGGAAGCCAAGCGGCTGCTAGGCCTTAAAAGTCCTAAATGAACTGGACTTTGACGATCTCGTAGCCGCGCGCGCCGCCGGGCGCGTTGACCTCGATGGAGTCGCCGACTTCCTTGCCGATCAGCGCACGCGCGATCGGCGAGGAAATGGAGATGCGGCCCGCCTTCACGTCCGCTTCCTGGTCGCCGACGATCTTGTAGGTCTTCTCTTCCTCGGTGTCCTCGTCGACAAGCGCAACGGTCGCGCCGAACTTGATCTTGTCGCCGCTGAGCTTGGAAATATCGATGACCTCGGCGCGCGCCACCAGATCCTCCAGTTCGCCGACGCGGCCTTCATTCAGGCTCTGCTGCTCCTTGGCGGCATGGTATTCGGCATTTTCGGAAAGGTCGCCGTGCGAGCGCGCCTCGGCAATCGCCTCGATGATGCGCGGCCGCTCTTCCTGCTGGCGCCAGCGCAACTCCTCCCTCAGCGCTTGGAAGCCCTCATTCGTCATCGGGACCTTGTTCATAGCCAGACCTCTCTACCATCCGCCGTTGCCCGAGCGGCGACGCCACACAAAAAGAAAACGGCCCGCCGGATCAAACCAACGAAACCGTCTCACTGCGATTCAACCCAATATAGCTACGTTTCTACACTTTTCACGCCCAAAAACCGCGCCGCATCAAAATAATGGCGGCGAGCCGCTTCAGCCTTTGAAAATCAGCGCGGCGCCGCCCGCAATCAGCGCGAAGCCCAGTACATGGTTCCAGGTCAGGGCTTCTTTCAGGTAGAAGACCGAAAACACCGCGAAAACCGAAAGCGTGATGACTTCCTGCATGGTTTTCAGTTCGGCCGCCGAATAGACGCTGCTGCCGATGCGGTTGGCCGGCACCGCCAGCCAGTATTCGAAGAAGGCGATCATCCAGCTCGCGATCACGGCGGCATAGATGGGCGAGGCCTTGAACTTGAGATGCCCGTACCAGGCGAACGTCATGAACACGTTCGAGGCGACGAGCATCAGGATGGGCAGGATCTTGGGTGACAGGAGAACGGCCATGGCGGACCAGACGGATATGGAGGGAGACGCCATTTCAGGGCAAGGCCGGCCGCTGTCAACCGGCAGTTTCGGGGCCGGCCCGAAGAAAGGTGACGCGCGCGGCAAATAAGGTATCATTCGACTGGAGAGGAGCGTGGAGGAGGCCTTGCAACAGCGTCGGGAAAGGGAGTGGGAGCTTTCGATCGGGCCTGACACGGTGCGCGACTTCGTCCTCAAGGCCAAAGGCCTCGCCGCCGCCCTCAACGACGACTATGACGCGGGCGCCGAGCACGAGGTCGAATTCGACGGCAACCGCCACGACCGGCACCACCACGACGGTCTTGCCGAGGAAAAATCCGAAAACATGGCCGAGGAGGAACTGCGCGAACTGATCGGCGACCTCAATGTCGACGAAGCCGCCGAACTGGTTGCGCTTGTCTGGATCGGCCGCGGGGACTATGCCGCTTCCGAATGGGCCGAAGCGCTGGCCGCCGCCCGGGAGCGCCCGTACCGGCGCACCGCGAAATACCTGCTCGGCCTGCCGCAACTGGCCGACTGGCTGGAAGAGGGACTGGAACAGATTGGCGCTTGATTTCGTACTGGACGAGGGACGCGCCGCAATTGCTGCCGAAGCCCTGTTCATCGGGGAACTCGCCCCGCTGGGCCCGCAGAACGCCCCGAGCGGCATCCGCAAGTCGAAGGTAGCCGGGCGGCAGATCATCACCCGCCTCGGCCTTGCCGGCGACCACCAGGGCGACACCAAAAGCCATGGCGGGCCGGAAAAGGCCGTCCACCATTATCCCCGCGACCACTACGCCGCATGGGCGGCCGAGGGTATCGCAGCGGAGCCGCCGGCCTTCGGCGAGAACATCTCCACCTTCGGCGTTACCGAGGCCGATATCTGCATCGGCGACATCTGGCGCTTCGGCAGCGCGCTGTTGCAGGTCGCGCAGGGACGCCAGCCCTGCTGGCGGCTCAACGCCCGCTTCGAGCGGCCGGACATGGCCTATCGCGTCCAGAAAAGCGGACGCACCGGCTGGTACTACCGGGTGCTGGAGGAGGGCGCGGCCGAGGCAGGCGACCAGCTTGTCCTGACGGAACGGCCGCAGCCGCAATGGCCGCTCAGCCGCATCATCGACCTGCTCTATACGCGCACGCTGGACATGGAATCGCTCGCCGGCCTCGCCGCCCTGCCGGAACTCGCACCCTCCTGGCGCTCGCTCGCCACAAGGCGCATCGAGACCAACGCGGTGGAGAACTGGGACCGCCGGCTGCGCGGTGCTTCAACCCAGCCGTAGCAACAGAATCCTCTTTTGAACCAATTGCTTGGCGATCCGGCCGGAATCATTTCCTGAAGGCCGACACAAACGGTCATTGAACGTGATGGGCGCGCGGCAACCAATCCGCGCCGCCAGCCGTTTTCGCCACGATGATTCTGTCCCGCGCGCTTATTGCCCTGTGGCTGGCTACCTCGACGTCGGTCATCGGCGCGGAAGCGGCGGCGGCCACCATCGCCCTGCCCCGCAAGGCGCCGATCCCCCAACCGAGCGAACGGCCGGCGCCGCCGCCCGGAGAAGCACCGGCAAAGCCCCCCGTCCCGACGCCAAGGCCGGACGGCGAAACGGCAAGCGAGAAGCCGCCGGAAGAAACGCCTGTTCCGGCCGACCCTCGCTCCGCCGAAGAACCCCGCTCGCCCCTGCCCGCCGAGGAAGCGGCATGCAGGCAACGACTCAAGGCGCTTGGCGTGCAATTCGAGGCGAGCGAGGCCCGGCATGACGAAAAGATCGGCTGCGCGCTGCCCTACCCTCTCGTGGTGAAAACGCTCGGCCCTGCCATCGACCTCGAGCCGGAAGCCGAGATGAATTGCCGGATGGCGGAAGCCGCGGCCCGCTTCATGGCAGGGACCGTCGCCCCGACCGCCAGAAACCAGCTAGGCGCCGGGCTGAAATCCGTGAGCCAGGCGTCCGCCTATGTCTGCCGCCCCCGCCATAACCGGGAAAAGATGTCCGAGCACGCCTTCGGCAACGCGCTCGACATCGCAAGTTTCACGCTTACCGACGGCACGCGCGTCGACGTCGAGGCCGCCCCGGACCAGAAGGCCGCCGGAAAATTCCTGGCCGACATCCGCAAGGCCGCCTGCGGGCCGTTCAAGACCGTGCTCGGCCCCGGCAGCGACGCCGACCATGCCGTTCACTTTCACCTCGACCTAGAGCCAAGACGCAATGGCGGCACCTTCTGCCAGTAGCCTTGCGGGCGCGCCTCGCCGCATTTCGGCCGTAGCCATGAACGGCGGCGCTGATTTTTCCTTTACCCTTGGCCGCTACACTCGACCCCATGCGACAGGAAGGACACCGACCGGGGAACGGCACGCCAACGGCCAGGCGCAGGCCGCCGATCGCCCGCGCCTGCGCGTTGCTCGTCCTCGCGGCCGCGTCCGCCTGCACCACCGGCAACGTGTTCACGCTGGAGCCGGCCGTCGATGTCGGCACGCAGACGGCCGCCATTATTCCCGCACAACCCGTCGAGACGCTGTCTCCGCCCATCTCCGAGCCGGTGACGATCGTCGCCTATCCGCGCATGGACATGCCGGCGCTGCCGACGGACACCATGCCCGCCGACCAGATCGCCTGCCGACAGGAGTTGCGGCGGCTCGGTGTCGCCTTCACCGAGGTCGAGCCGATAGAGGGCAGCGGCGAATGCGGCATCGCCCATCCGGTCCGGGTCACCGCCATCGGCAGCGTAGCCATGAAACCCGCGGCGACGCTGACCTGCGACATGGCGGCGAGTTTCGCCACCTGGACGAAAAAGGAACTGGTTCCGGCCGCGCGCTGGCGCTACTTCTCCGGCGTCCGGGCGATCAACCAGGGGTCGAGCTATTCCTGCCGCCGCATTGCCGGCGAGCGCACCCTGTCCGAGCACGGCAAGGGCAACGCGCTCGACGTCATGAGCATCGAACTCACCAACGGCGACAAGATCGACGTGCGCAAGCCCGGCCTGTTTTCCTTCCGCCAGCGTGGCTTCCTCAACACGGTACGCGCCGACGGCTGCCAGTATTTCACCACCGTGCTCGGCCCCGGCTACAACTACGATCACCGCAACCACTTCCACTTCGACATCAAAAACCGCAAGAACGGCTACCGCGCCTGCCGCTAGCCGCATTCCCGGGGATCGCCGTGAATAAGCGCGGCTCGCCCGCGTCGCTTCTTCCCGAACCGGCACGCGTGATGCTATTGAGCGCCCATGCTCTATCTTGAAATCGCCATCGTGATCGTCCTCGTGTGCGTGAACGGCCTTCTGTCGATGTCGGAACTCGCCATCGTCTCGTCACGCCCGGCACGGCTGAAGACGATGATCGACCGCGGCGTCAAAGGCGCGTCCCACGCGCTCAACCTCGGCGCAGATCCCGGCAAATTCCTGTCGTCGGTCCAGATCGGCATCACGCTGGTCGGCGTCCTGTCGGGCGCGTTTTCCGGCGCGACGCTAGGCAACCGGCTTTCCCTGTTCCTGAAGGCCCAGGGCGTCGGCGACAGCATCGCCGATCCGGCCGGCGTCGGCATCGTCGTTGCCGTCATCACCTATTTCTCCCTGATCGCCGGCGAACTGGTGCCCAAGCAGATCGCGCTGCGCGACCCGGAAAAGGTAGCGGTGCGCGTCGCCCCGGCCATGGCCCTGATCGCGAAGATCGCGGCGCCACTGGTGTGGCTGCTCGACATTTCCGGACAGGCGGTGCTGTGGCTGCTCGGCCAGCGAGGCGAAAGCGAGGAAAAGGTCACCGACGAAGAGATCAAGATGCTGGTGGCCGAGGCCGAGCACCACGGCACCATCGAATCCGACGAGCGACGCATGATCGCCGGCGTCATGCGGCTCGGCGACCGCGCCGTGCGCGCCGTGATGACACCCCGCACCGAGGTCGACTGGCTCAATCTCGACGCCGACGAGGCCACCTGCCGCAAGCTTCTGATGGAGACCCAGCATTCGCGGCTGCCGGCGGCCGAGGGCGGGGTCGACACCATGGTCGGCGTCGTCCAGACCCGCGACCTGCTGGCGGCGGCGCTGGCCGGGCGCGGCTTCGACCTGCGCCGGCACGTGCGCCCGGCCCCGATCGTCCACGACCAGGCCGATGCGCTCGACGTGCTCGCCAAGCTCAAGGAAAGCGACGTGCCAATGGCGCTGGTCCACGACGAGTACGGCCATTTCGAGGGCATCGTCACGCCGGCCGACATTCTCGAGGCCATCACTGGCGTCTTCCGCTCCGACCTCGACGAGGACGACGCGGAGGAAAACGCGGTCCAGCGCGAGGACGGGTCGTGGCTGCTGGCCGGCTACATGCCGGCCGACGAGATGGCCGAGACGCTCGGCGTCGACCTGCCGGAGCATCGCGACTACGAGACGGTGGCCGGCTACGTGCTGTCCTACCTGCATCACCTGCCCAACACCGGCGAAACCGTCGATGCACAGGGCTGGCGCTTCGAGGTGGTCGACCTCGACGGCCGCCGCATCGACAAGCTCATCGCCACGCGGCTGACGAGCGAGAACCCGGACGCCGGACGCTAGTCATGACAAAGGGCGGTGCAGCACACCGCCCCCAAAGCTTGCGCGAGGACCGGTCAGGCCGCTTGGGCCGTCAGGGCGTCCGCATCGCGCGCCGCCTTCAGGGCCTTGGCCCACCAGGCAAGCTGGTCGAGCATCGCGGTGGCGCTCTGGTTCAGGTGCTCGATCTCTTCCAGCTTCTTGCCCTGCTGCAGCACGGCGACGAAATCGGGCATCAGGATATGAACGCCGGCGCGGATCGGAGCCATCTGCATCTCGACCGCATGCAGGCGAAGCTGCTCGATGGCGCGGGCAGCGCCTACGCCGCCATAACCGACAAAGGCGGCAGGCTTGTTGTTCCACTCGTTATAGGCATAGTCGATCGCGTTCTTGAGAACGGCCGTCGGCCCGCGATTGTACTCGGCGGCGATGAAGATGTAGCCGTCGAGTGCCTCGACCTTCTTCTGCCAGCGCTGGGCGACTTCGTTCTGCGAGGGTGCCCAGGCAGGCGAGGTCGCCTCTTCGAAAAAGGGCATCGGATAGTCGCGCAGGTCGACCACCTCGAAATCGAGGTCGGCGCGCGCTTTGGCGATATTGGCAATCCACTCCGTCGGCTTGTCGGCGAACCGGCTGGCTCGGGTCGAACCGACGATGATGCCGATCTTGGGCTTTGACATGGAGGGTCTCCTGTTCGGAACAATGGTATAAAATGGATACTGGCGCTATATAGGTGACTATGAATTTTGAGCGCAAGGAGGCACTTTTTTGAAACCGAGGCACCCGCACAACACCGAGGATTGCCGCGCCGTATCGGAAATTCTGCAACGCGTCGGCGACAAGTGGACCGTGCTGGTCGTCGGCAAGCTCGGCGACGGGTCGATGCGCTTCAACGAACTGCGCGCCGCCGTCGGCGGCATCTCGCAGAAGATGCTGACCACGACGCTGCGCGGGCTGGAGCGCGACGGCTTCGTCACGCGCACCGTCTTCCCGACGATCCCGCCGCGCGTCGATTACGAACTGACCGATCTCGGCCACGAATTGCTGGTTCCCGTCGCCGCTTTGGGCGAATGGGCGCGTCTCAACACGGCGCGCGTCCGCGAAGCCCGGCAGCGCTTCGACGGCGCCGCCGCTACCTGATCGACCAGGAAAGGCCCTACTCCGCCGGCACGGGCACCGGCTTGCCGTCCTGGTCCAGCGCCACCATGACGAAATCGGCGTGGGTGACCTTTTCCATCAGTTCCGAGAGGTAGCGCTGCGCCCACGCCTCGACCTTGAGCGTCATCGAGGTCCGGCCGACGCGCTCGACATGGGTGTAGATGCACAGCGTGTCGCCGATCTTCATCGGCTTGGCGAAGGCCATCTCCTTGACGGCTGCCGTCACCACCCGGCCGCGCGCCCGCTCGGCGGCACGGATGCCACAGGCAAGGTCCATCTGCGCCATCACCCAGCCGCCGAAAATATCGCCGGCGGCGTTGGCGTCGGAGGGCATGGCCAGCGTCCGCAGCGTCAATTCGCCGTGCGGCCTGCCGTCTGCATACTGGACCATGCCTGAACTCCCCCGATGATCGCGTCGTCAGGATGGCGTATCGCCATGACGCCGATGCGTCAACGCACCGGCCGGTCGCTTTTTTCACAACGGATGGCGGATGATCCGGTGACGCCGCAGGCTCGTCGCGGCTAGGGTGGGCGCGAAAATCCGGAGAGCCCCGCCAGCCATGCAGACCTATGATTTCATCGTCGTCGGCTCCGGCTCGGCCGGATCGGTCGTGGCGGAGCGGCTGTCGGCGTCGGGCCGCTTCTCCGTGCTGGTGCTGGAAGCCGGCGGCACCGACCGCCGTTTTTTCGTGCAGATGCCGCTGGGCTACGGCAAGACCTTCTTCGACCCCGCCGTGAACTGGAACTACAAGACCGAGCCGGACCCCGGCCTCGCCGGCAACGCCGACCACTGGCCGCGCGGAAAGCTGCTCGGCGGATCGAGTTCGATCAACGCCATGGTCTGGATCAGGGGCCAGCGCGAGGACTTCGACACCTGGGCGGCAGCCGGCAATCCGGGCTGGTCTTATGACGAGGTGCTGCCGGCCTTCAAGGCGATCGAGGACAACGAAGCCGGCGCCGACGAATGGCGCGGGCAAGGCGGCCCGCTGCATGTCACGCGTTGCGACGAGCTCGTCCATCCGCTGGGCAAGCGCTATCTGGCGGCCGCGCAACAGGCCGGCCTGCCGCTCAACCCCGACTTCAACGGCGCGTCCCAGGAAGGCGTCGGCATCTACCAGATTTCCACCCGCAACGGCCGCCGCATGTCGGCGGCGCGCGCCTTCCTGCGCCCGGCGATGAAACGCGCCAATGTCCGCGTCGAGACCGATGCGCTCGCGACGAAAATCCTGTTCGAGGGCAACCGCGCCGTCGGCGTCGAATACGAGCGGAACGGCGGCACGCAAACCGCCCGCGCCGGCCGCGAGATCATCGTTTCAGGCGGCTCGGTCAACAGCCCGCAACTGTTGCAGCTTTCCGGCGTCGGCCCGGCCGCCCTGCTGCAAGCGCTGGGCATTCCGGTCGTCCACGCCAACGCCAATGTCGGCGCCAATCTACAGGACCATGTCGGCATCAACTACACCTACAAGGGCAGGACCGCGACGCTGAATCAGATCCTGCGCCCCTGGTGGGGCAAGCTCCTGGTCGGCATGCAGTATCTTCTGCTGCGCTCCGGGCCGCTGTCGCTGTCGATGAACAACGCCGGCGGCTTCTTCCGCACCGACCCGACGATGGCGCGGCCGAACATGCAGCTCTATTTCCAGGCGTTCTCGACCGTCATCCCGAAGTCGGGCGAGCGGCCGATCCTGACGCCCGATCCGTGGCCGGGCTTTTCCATCGGCCTCTCCAACTGCCGCCCGTCCAGCCGCGGCGAGATCATGATCCGCAGCAGCAACCCGCGCGACTATCCAAAAATCGTCGCCAACGCCTATTCCACAGAAAGCGACGTAGCCGAGATGCTGGCGGCGGTGAAATTCGTGCGCAAGATCGCCTCGATGCCGGCCATGGCGGAAAATATCGTCGAGGAAATTCTGCCAGGTCCGTCAATCACTTCCGACGAAGACCTGATTCAGGATTTCAGGAAGCGCTCCGGCACCGTCTACCATCCGGTCTCGACCTGCCGCATGGGGCCGGACGCCGCGCGCGCCGTGGTCGACCCTCGCCTCAGGGTGCATGGCCTCGCCGGCTTGCGCGTCATCGACGCCTCGATTTTTCCGGACAATATCTCCGGCAACACCAACGCCGCCTCCATTATGACCGGTTGGAAGGGCGCGCAGATGGTGCTGGAGGACAACGGATAGGGCGGCAGCGGATCGAGCCCGCCGGGCCGCTTATGTCGCACACCTGGCCGCTCGAACCGCTTCACAGGAATCAAAGGATTTGGCATAGGAAGCAAGGCGCGACGGGCGCTTTGGAAAGTCACGGCCTTGCATTCCTTCTACGAGATCATCGGCTCGATCGCGGCCGTCATAACCACGCTCGCCTGGCTGCCGCAGATCCTGAAAATCCTGCGCGAACGCCAGGCGCGCGACATTTCCCTGATCACCACCTCCGCCCTTGCCACGGGCGTCTTCCTGTGGGTCGTCTATGGCCTTGCCATCGGCTCCATGCCGGTGATCGTGTCCAACACCGTGACGTTCCTGTTCATCGCCCTGATCGTCGGCCTGAAGCTGCGCTTCGGATAGGCCGTCACTCTCCTGACATCCCATTGTCGGGAGGCGATGCGGGCGGGCGCATCTGCACCCTTTCCATTTGGCCGGACTCTGCCCATATTCCGGCCATGGCCAAATCTCCCGAACAGAAAACGCCGCCGGTCGATGACGCGCGCACGCCGCGCCGCCGCGGCAATGCCGTGACCGACTATCTCGACGCCTCCGAACCGCTGGAGAGAAAAGGCTTCGGCGAGGCGCCGCAGGCCGAATTCGCCGGCGTGCCGCTCTCCGGCTCGATTTCCGACTGGGCCGAGCAGATCACACGGGAAGCGGAGCAGGAAGGACGCCAGATGATCTCCCCCTCGAGGGGGGAGATCAGCAACACGGGCAAGCATCCCAAAAAGGTCCCCACCCGCTCGGCCTCTCCTACCCGCACGGCGCGCGGCACCTCGATGGGCGGCGCGGCCACGGCGAAGGAGCGTGTAGCCGTCGGCCTCAACCCGGTCGCGGGCATCGACATCGACCTCGAAGACGCCGAGACGCTTTCCAACACCGGCGTCACCGCGACGGTGAAGGCGCTGGCCGACCTGATCGAGAGCGGCAACCCGCTGCACAAGAACGGCGTGTTGTGGACGCCGCACCGGCCGGAGCGCCCGGAAAAGTCCGAAGGCGGCATCGCCATCAAGATGGTGTCGGACTTCGAGCCGGCCGGCGACCAGCCGACCGCGATCAAGGACCTGGTCGAAGGCATCGTCAACGACGACCGCACGCAGGTGCTGCTCGGCGTCACCGGCTCGGGCAAGACCTTCACCATGGCCAAGGTGATCGAGCAGACGCAGCGCCCGGCGCTAATCCTCGCCCCCAACAAGACGCTGGCCGCCCAGCTTTACGCCGAATTCAAGAAATTCTTCCCCGACAACGCGGTCGAGTATTTCGTCTCCTATTACGACTACTACCAGCCGGAAGCCTACGTCCCGCGCACGGATACCTTCATCGAGAAGGAAAGCTCGATCAACGAGCAGATCGACCGCATGCGCCACTCGGCGACGCGCTCGCTGCTGGAGCGCGACGACGTCATCATCGTCGCCTCGGTGTCCTGCATCTACGGTATCGGCTCGGTCGAGACCTATACGGCGATGACCTTCCAGATGCAGATCGGCGACCGGCTCGACCAGCGTGCCCTGCTCGCCGACCTCGTCGCCCAGCAATACAAGCGGCAGGACGTCAATTTCGTGCGTGGCTCGTTCCGCGTGCGCGGCGATACCATCGAAATCTTCCCGGCCCACCTCGAAGACCGCGCCTGGCGCATCTCGCTGTTCGGCGACGAAATCGAGAGCATCACCGAGTTCGACCCGCTCACCGGCAGCAAGACCGGCGACCTGAAAAGCGTCAAGATTTACGCCAACTCGCACTATGTGACGCCGCGCCCGACGCTCAACCAGGCTATCAAGTCGATCAAGGAAGAGCTCAAGCATCGGCTTGCGGAACTCGAGAAGGCTGGCCGCCTGCTGGAGGCGCAGCGGCTGGAACAGCGTACCCGCTTCGATCTCGAAATGCTGGAAGCGACCGGCTCCTGCGCCGGCATCGAGAACTATTCGCGCTACCTGACCGGTCGCCAGCCTGGCGACCCGCCGCCGACGCTGTTCGAGTACATTCCCGACAACGCGCTCGTTTTCGTCGACGAAAGCCACGTCACCATCCCGCAGATCGGCGGCATGTATCGCGGCGACTTCCGCCGCAAGGCGACACTGGCCGAATACGGCTTCCGCCTGCCCTCGTGCATGGACAACCGGCCGCTGCGCTTCGAGGAATGGGACGCCATGCGCCCGCTTTCGGTGGCGGTTTCGGCGACGCCGGGCGGCTGGGAAATGGAGCAGGCGGGCGGCGTCTTCGCCGAGCAGGTGATCCGCCCGACCGGCCTGATCGACCCGCCGGTCGAGGTGCGCCCGGCCAAGGCGCAGGTGGACGACGTGGTCGGCGAAATCCGCGAGACGACAGCCAAGGGCTACCGCACGCTGGTGACGGTACTGACCAAGCGCATGGCCGAGGACCTCACCGAGTACCTGCACGAGCAGGGCGTGCGCGTGCGCTACATGCACTCCGACATCGACACGCTGGAGCGCATCGAAATCCTGCGCGACCTGCGGTTGGGGGCGTTCGACGTGCTGGTCGGCATCAACCTTTTGCGCGAGGGACTGGACATTCCCGAATGCGGCTTCGTCGCCATCCTCGACGCCGACAAGGAGGGATTCCTGCGCTCCGAGACCTCGCTCATCCAGACCATCGGCCGTGCGGCGCGCAACGTCGACGGCAAGGTCATCCTCTATGCCGACCAGATCACCGGCTCGATGGAGCGGGCGATGGCGGAGACCAACCGCCGCCGCGAGAAGCAGATGGAGTGGAACGCCGAGAACGGCATCACGCCGGAATCGGTGAAGTCGCGCATCGCCGACATCCTCGAGTCCGTCTACGAGAAGGACCACGTGCGCGCCGACATCTCGCAGTTCACCGACGACGCCGGCCAGATGATGGGCAACAACTTCAAGGCGCATCTGGAGTTCCTGCAAAAGAAGATGCGCGACGCCGCCGCCGACCTCAATTTCGAGGAAGCCGCTCGCCTGCGCGACGAGATCAAGCGCCTCACCGAACTGGAGCTCTCGATCTCCGACGACCCGCTGGCGAAATATGCCGAGAGCGAAAGCCCGGTTTCGGGGCGCGAGAAGGGCAAGCACAACAAGGGCCGGCAGCGGCACAGGGCGGTGGATGACGGAGAGGGTGTGTCAGGCGGCTCGCTTTTCGCCAAACCCGATCTCGACAATATGGGCCCAGGCACCGACATGACGACGCCGGCAGGCGCGGTCTCGCGCTCGCTGTTCAAGAAGCAGTCGGCGAAGGAGGCTCACGGCTCGGACTTCGGCGTTCCGGGCGAGAAAAAGCCTTCCCTGTTCAGGAAGAACTCGCTGGACGAGATGACGGTGCGGCGCACCGAGAAGCCGGTGGAAGGCAAGAAGCCGGTCAAACCCGAGGACGTGAAGCCGGTCGTGCGCGGACGCATCGGCGCGGGGTCCTACGAGGATCCGGCCGAGGCCTCACGACAAAAACGCCGGCCCGGAAAAACCGGCCGGCCTGGGAAATAAGCACGAACGAATACGCCCGCATGAAAAATCCATGCGGGCGTAATTCTATGTCAACTGACGAAAAAATTCTGGGTTCCGTGCGCTTCGATGGCCTCGGCCAGTCGGCCGAGCGCATGGACATAGGCGGCGGTGCGCGCCGAAATGCCCTTTTCGCGCGACAGGTTCCAGATGGCGCGGCCTTCGCGCTCCATGATGGTGCGCAACCGGTCGTGGATTTCCTCCAGCGTCCAGTAGAAGCCCTGCCGATTCTGCACCCACTCGAAGTATGAAACCGTCACACCGCCGGCATTGGCCAGAATGTCGGGAAGCACGACGACGCCCTTCTTCGCCAGGATATCGTCCGCTTCGGTGGTGATCGGGCCGTTGGCGAGTTCCAGGATCAGCTTGGCTTTCACCGAGCCGGCATTGCCTTCATGGATCATGTTCTCCAGCGCCGAGGGCACCAGCAGGTCGCAATCCACGCCGACGAGTTTGTCGGCGTCGAGATGCTCGTGGCCGCCCTGCCCGATGGTCGAAGCGACCGAATGCCCCTGCGCCTTGGCCTCGAGCAACAGATCGACATGCAGCCCGTTAGCCGAATAGACGGCGCCCTGCGAATCCGAGGCGGCTACGATCTTGTGGCCGTCCGCGGCCATCAGGCTGGCAATATACTGGCCGGCGTTGCCGAAGCCCTGGATGGCCACGCGCATCGTGTCGCTGAGGCCGAGGTCGCTCGCCAGATGGCGCACCAGATAGTAGCCGCCGCGCGCCGTGGCGTCGCCACGGCCCAGCGAGCCGCCGAGCGCGATCGGCTTGCCGGTGATGACGGCGGGAGAGGACTGGCCGACGATCTGCGAATACTCGTCTTCCATCCAGCCCATGATCATGGCGTTGGTGTAGACGTCGGGCGCCGGGATATCGCGATCCGGCCCGATGATGCGCGAGAACGCCTTGACGTAGGAACGCGACAGCCGCTCCAGCTCGGCCTTGGAAAGCTGGCGCGGATCGACCTGGACGGCGCCCTTGCCGCCGCCATAGGGCAGGTTCATCACCGCGCATTTGAACGTCATCCAGAACGCCAGCGTCTCTACTTCGTCCTCGGTCGCGTCCGGATGGTAGCGGATGCCGCCCTTGGTCGGGCCGCGCGTGTCGTCATAGCGGCATCGCCAGGCGATGAAGGATTTTCGCGAGCCGTCGTCCATGCGGATCATCAATCGCACTTTCGTGGTCTCTCGCGGATATTTCAGTTTCTCGATCACGTCCGCGTCGATGTTGAGGTGGGCGGCCGCTTCGTCCAGGCGGACAAGCGCGTGGTCGAGAAGACTGACTTCTGTCATGGAACCCTCTGGCTATGCGAGTATGGGATGTGCAGGTGCGTGCATAATTTGCCGAACCGCCGGGCGCAATGGTCAAATGGCCCTAAACTGTCCCAGAACCGCCAATGAAACCCTCTGGTGCCGGAAAAATCGCCATGTGGCCCTGAAAACGCGTCGCGTTTGGGCCGCGAGCTACTTCAACCGCTCGATCAGCGGCTGGAGCTTGTCGCCGTAGCGCCTCCACAGTTCGACGGAGCCCTGGTACATCGGCTGGCGCACCTGCGCGGCCGATGCGGTGCGAACCTGCCTCTCGCTCTTGTGGAACGACAGCACGGCATCGTTCCACGGCAGGCCGAGATAGTCGATCAGCGCCCGCGTCTGGCCTTCCTGGTCGGCGACGAAATCCTCATAGCGCACGTCGTGCACGACGCCCGGAAGCACCTTGTGCCAGTGCTCCATCATATCGGTGTAGAGGTTGTGGAAATCGGCCAGCTCGCCGATGTCGTAGCTGTAGAGGTGGCCGTCGCCGCGGAAATTGGTCTTGTAGATCGACAGGCACGTGGCCACCGGGTTGCGCGCGCAATGGACGATTTTGGCCTTAGGCAGCATCAGGTGCAGGAAGCCGACGAGCAGGAAATTGCCCGGCATCTTGTCGGTGACGTGCCGGAAGCCCGGAAACCGGTCGTGCAGCATGTCGAGATAATCGTTCCCGGCATCGGCGAAGACCTTGTCCGGCAAGTCGCGGATGCCGGCCGGAAACCCGCCCTTCATATCGAGCGGGAAGCCCTTGCCCACCGCCGTCTTCAGGATGGTGAGCTCGCCCGCGCCGAACACCTGCGGATGGCTGGCGACGATCTGTTCCACCAGCGTCGTGCCCGAGCGCGGCATGCCGATCACGAAGATCGGCGTGTCGTCGGTAATGGTGCTCGGCTTGTGCCTTTCGAAGAAGGCGGCGTCGAAGGTCGCCTTCATCGCCGCGAACTCCGCGCGCGTCTTTTCGCCGTCATAGGCGATGGCCTTGCGGCGGATCGCATTGCCCTCGGCGAAATAGTCGAAGGCCGCGCCATAGGCCTTGAGGTCGTCGTGTACCTTGCCGAGGCCGAAGGAAAGCTGCATGCGGTCGAGGCTGGCGGGGTCAACCTTGTCATGCAGCGCCCGCATGGCCTCAAGGTCCGCGTCGTCGGCCTGCTGCCGCTTCACCTGGCTCAGCATCAGCCAGGATTTTGTCTGCTTCGGCGCCGAGGAAAGCGCCCGGCGCAGCATGTCCGCGGCACCGGCCAGGTCGCCCTTTTCCATCAGCGCGACACCGTAGCCATGCAGCACCTCGGCATCGTTCGGCCGGATCGCCAGCGCCTCCGCGAAAACCGCGAGCGCCTCGTCCAGCCGGCCGGCTTCCTGAAGCACCTCCGCCAGCCCGACACGGGCACGCATATGGAAGGGGTTGCGCCCGATGGTGCCGCGAAAAACCTCTTCCGCCAGCGGGAAACGCCCCAGTTGCGCCAGCGCCGACGCGTAATTGTCGCGCGCGGCACCATGGTCCGGCTTGGCGGCGACAGCCTTGCGATAGGAATCGGCGGCGGCCGCGACGCGGCCGAGGTCGCGCAGCACCGAGCCGTAATTGTTGAGGAAGTCCGGGTTGTTCGGGGCCGCGCGCACGGATTTTTCGATCAGCGCCACGCCATCGGCGCTGCGCCGGCCTTGATGCAGCAAAATGCCGAGGAAATGCAGCGCCGCCGCATGGTCCGGCTTTACCGCCAGCACCTGCCGGTAGAGGGCCTCGGCCTCCCCTGCCCGCCCCGCCTGATGCAGGGCCAGCGCCTGGCGCACATGCTGGTCGAGGTCGCCGCGCGGCGGCTGGCCCGATCCGCCGCCGGATTTCGCCCCTGCCTGTCGTCTCAAAGCCCGGTTGATGATAGACCTGCCTACTCTCGCCGTTTGTCCCGACCTAGGACACTGAACGCCCCCGCGCAAGAGCGGCCATCACGATACTGTCAGCCATCGCGGCGGGATCGCCCTTTCAAAAAGCGCGTTAATACCGATAGAACAGAAAAAACGGATCGCTCGATCCGCTCCCCCCCACCGACGACAGGATGAAAAATGCAGATCGGGATGATTGGGCTTGGCAGGATGGGCGCCAACATGGTGCGCCGCCTGCTGCGCGACGGCCATGAATGCGTCGTCTACGACATCAATGAAGCGGCGGCCGCCGCGCTCGCCAAGGAAGGCGCGATCGCCGCTTCCTCGCTGGAAGCCTTCGTCGACCGGCTCGAAAAGCCGCGCAGCGCCTGGCTGATGCTGCCGGCCGCCTTCACCGGGCAGATGGTGGACAAGCTCGCCGTGCTCATGCAAGCGGGCGACATCATCATCGACGGCGGCAATTCGAACTATCGCGATGCGGTCGACCAGGCGGCCAAGCTCCAGCCGAAGGGTCTGAATTATGTCGATGTCGGCACCAGCGGCGGCGTCTGGGGCCTTGACCGCGGCTATTGCCTGATGATCGGCGGGCCGAAGGCGGCGGTAAAACACCTCGACCCGGTGTTCGCCACGCTTGCCCCCGACACCGGCGAACCGGCGTCGCCTGCGGGGCCGACCGCGCCGCGCGGCTACCTGCATTGCGGCCCGAGCGGGGCCGGTCACTTCGTCAAAATGGTCCACAACGGCATCGAATACGGCCTGATGGCCGCCTATGCGGAGGGCCTGAATATCCTCAAGGCGGCGAACGCCGGCAATGTCGCTCGTGCCGCCGACGCCGAGACCACGCCGCTGGACGAGCCGCAATACTACAAATTCGATATCGACCTGGCCGCCGTCGCCGAAGTCTGGCGCCACGGCAGTGTCATCGGTTCGTGGCTGCTCGACCTCACCGCCGACGCGCTGAAGAAAGACCCTTCGCTGGCCGAGTTCGGCGGACGCGTCTCGGATTCCGGCGAAGGACGCTGGACGCTGAAGGCGGCGATCGATACCGGCGTGCCGGCGCCGGTGCTGGCTTCGGCGCTGTTCGACCGGTTCTCGTCACGCGGCGAGTCCGCCTTCGCCGACAAACTTCTGTCGGCGATGCGCTTTGCCTTCGGCGGCCATGTCGAAAAACCGAAGGACGGGCAGTAGCCGCCCTTCGGTATTCTCAAGCCCGCTACCGCTCAGCAGCGGCCGTTGCCGACGATGCGGTAGTCTGCCGCCCGCGCCTCGCAGGCATTGCTGAAGGTGCGGATGCTGTTGCCGCGCCGCGCGCAGACCGGCCGGTACTCGCGCGTGCAGATCGCCGGCCGGCTCGGGCCTGACTCGCGCTGGCATTGGCCACGGCGCACGACGCGGAACCCTGCCCGCTCGGCGGTACAGGCATTGGCGAAGGTCTGGCGGTCATGCCCGCGGGCCGCACAGACCGGCCTGTAGTCGGCAGTGCACAGCTTCGGTCTCGGCGGCGGCGGCCGGTGGTAACCAGGCCCCTCGTCCACGACGACGGTACAGGAGCCGGCCAGCACCGCCAGCACAACGATTGCCAACCCGCGCCACAGCACGGAAAAACCCGGGAAACTCATCGCCACCTCTCCTTGCGACTGCTGGTCGAACCCGCCCCCGGCTGATCCCAGCATCAAATGCGGCCGCGCGCCAGTGAAAAATACGGCTTTCGACTGCACCAATACCTTGGTCCATCTGGCTGATTAACTTTCCGTCTACCCGGACTAAACACATGCTGCTGAAGTGTCCTCTTCGGACGCCGTATTGCAACTTTCCCGTTTTCGTGCAATAAATGCAGTGTTCGGGCATTTGCGGACCCGGAGACTGGAACGTTTGAACGACCCTTTCCCCGATATTTGTGAATCTCTGACGGCCCCGTTTTTCGGCGGGGGGTTTTGCCGTGCGCGAATGCATGACCGCCGAAGCAACCACCGTATCCTGCCGCGAACCCCAGATGTCGGGCAGGACCAACGACTGAACGGGTGAAGGAGTTTCCCCATGGCCCAGACCGGAACCGTTAAATTTTTCAACACCACCAAAGGCTTCGGGTTCATCACCCCCGACGGCGGCGCCAAGGACGTGTTCGTCCACATTTCCGCGATCGAGGCATCCGGCTTGCGCACGCTGGTCGACGGCCAGAAGGTGACCTTCGACGTCGAACCCGACCGCATGGGCAAGGGCCCGAAGGCGGTCAACCTGCGCGCGGAATAATCCACGCTGCCCGGCGCGAACGGCAGCCAGACGATCAAAAAAGGGCGTGGCGGTTTTCCGGCACGCCCTTTCTATGTCGTTCGGCGAGAAAGCCGCGCACGCACCGAGGATGAGACGGAACGGACGGCATCCTAACTGCAAAGTTTTGCTTGCCGCCGGCTCGAAAATAAACGACAAATTTCCGCTTCGGGCGCGCGCCCACCCGGAAATGGACCTGGCGGGATTATAAGGAGCTTCCCATGCCGCAGACCGGCACCGTCAAATTCTTCAATCATGCCAAGGGCTTTGGCTTTATCACGCCGGATGATGGGGAAAAGGACGTCTTCGTTCACATTTCCGCCGTGCAGGCGTCGGGCCTTCCCGGACTTGAGGATGGGCAGAAAGTGACGTTCGATACCGAACCCGACAAGCGCGGCAAGGGACCGAAGGCCGTCAATCTCACCATCGGCTGAAGCGCGCTGGCAAACATGATCCGGGGCTCGGCCTCGCGCCGGGCCGCACTCTTGTTTGCCCGCACATCTACAGCCTGCCGCGTGAAAAAGGATCACGCGCTCTGCTGTAGCCGTTTGCTTTTGCGCATGCCTTTGTCCCGAAACCGCTGCACGCTTTCGGGAGACATCCATTAGCCCAAAGTCGTTCAGCCTTCGTTCAGCCACGGATTTATAGTCTTCTTTCATAAACTGGAATCGGCCCCTCGCAGCGCGCGATCCGGTAAAAAGGAGACCAACATGAACAGGGTTTTGAAGACAGCCGTTCTGTCCACGGCGGTAGCCGCGATGACGCTCAGCGCACTTCCGGCGGCCAATGCCCAGGAGTGGCACCGCCGTCACCATCACAATCGTTCCGGCGACGCCATCGCAGCCGGCGTGGTCGGCCTGGCGGCCGGCGCGCTGATCGGCGGCGCGCTCGCCTCACCGCCGCCCCCGCGTTATTACTACGACGGTCCGGCCGGCTACGACGGCTACGATTATTACGACCGGCCGGCCTATGTCGTGCGCCGGGCACCCGTCCGGGTCGTGCGCGAATATTCCGTCGGCGGCATCGAGCCATGGACCCGGGCCTGGTATAACTACTGCTCGAGCCGATATCGGTCTTTCAACGGGCGCACCGGCACTTATGTCGGCTATGACGGGCAGGCGCATTTCTGCAACGCCAACTAAGGCCGGTCCGGCACCGCGAAAATCGCGGCCTCGGTGGGCTTCATACCCCTCGCCCCTCTCCCTTGTGGGGAGGGGTCAAAGGTGAGGGCATTGAAGCCCCGACCTTTCCGCCCGTACGAAAAAGCCTGCCCTACGCCAGAAACGGATTGCCGCGCCGCTCGTCGCCGAAGCGGCCGCCGGGGCCGTGGCCGCACAGGAAACCGATATCGTCTCCCAGCGGCAGGAGCTTTTCCTTGATCGAGGCGATCAGCGCCGCGTGGTTGCCGCCCGGCAGGTCGGTGCGCCCGACCGAACCGCGAAACAGCACGTCGCCGACATGGGCGAACTTTTCCGCCCGGTCGTAGAAAACGACATGCCCCGGCGCATGGCCGGGACAATGCAAGACCTCGAAGGCATGCTCGCCGAACGACACGGTCTCCCCTTCGGTGAGAAAATGGTCGGGCGTGCAGTTGCGGACCTTGCCGGCGAGCCCGAAGCGCAGCGCCTGTGCCTCCAGATTGGACAGGAGCGGCAGGTCGGCCTCGTGCGGGCCGATGACGGCAATGCCGAGCGCGTCCTTCAGGTCCATGGCACCGCCGGCATGATCGATATGGCCATGCGTGATCCAGATCTCGCCTGCCCGGATCGCATTTTCTTCCAGCGCGGCAAGGATGCGGTCGACATCGCCGCCCGGATCGACGACGACGCCGCTCTTGTCATCCGCGTCGAACAGGATCGTGCAGTTCTGCTGGAACGGCGTGACCGGAACAATGATGGCGTTGAGCTGACCCATGGTTGTCCTTTCAAAACAAGCCCGCTGTCTATCCGCATCGCCCTGCGGCGTCCAGTTCGGCAGCCGCCCGGCCGCGCGCGGTATCGGTAACACTTTTGCCCCTGCCCCTGCCCCGAAACCGCGGCATGTTTTCGGAAGGCAGGCCAAAAAAAAACGGACGGCCGAAGCCGTCCGTCCGTTGCCTGAGTTCCGAAACGCTTCGAAGCCTACTTCTTCATCGCGTTCATGACCGCGCCGACGATCGCCGTCAGGATGGCGCCGCCGCCAACGCCGCCGACGATGTTGTTGAGGTTGAGCGCGCTGCCGAGCCCTTCCGCAGCCGCCGACGCCGCCGCCGGATCGATGGTGCCGCCACCAAGCAGGCTGCCGAGGATTGCCGTGCCGCCCACGCCGCCGATGGCGCCGCTGAGAATTTTAGGAAGCTGGCTCATGGCTGCCTGCTTGACCGCCGCACCCACGGCCTGGCCGCCAATGATACCCGTGACTATCTGCACAATGATCGGAAGAAGTGTTTCCATCTGCTAGTCCCTCCATAGCCGGCCGCAGGGCCGTCACGACATGAGAAACCGAAATCGATCAATGTCAAATGCGGAAACGCTGAAATAGGAGAGGCGCCCGAGAGGGCGCCTCAACCCCTTGTAAGATAAGGAAAATCCCTTATTCGGCAGCGATCGCGTGCTTCGGCTGCACGGCCGCCGAATAGGCTTCCATCAGCGACTTGGAGATTTCGCCGACCTCGAATCGGTACGGGCCGATCTCGGAGACGGGCGTAACCTCGGCCGCCGTGCCGGTCAGGAAGCACTGCTCGAAGCCTTCCAGTTCCTCCGGCATGATGGCGCGCTCGTTGACCTCGAGGCCGCGATCCCTGGCGAGCCCGATCACCGTGCGGCGCGTGATACCGTCGAGGAAGCAGTCCGGCTTGGGCGTATGGATCTTGCCGTCCTTGACGAAGAAGATGTTGGCGCCGGTCGCCTCGGCGACCTGGCCGCGCCAGTCGAGCATCATGGCGTCCGCATAGCCCTTCGCCTCGGCGGCGTGCTTGGAGATGGTGCAGATCATGTAGAGGCCGGCGGCCTTGGCCTTGGAGGGGATGGTGCGCGGATCGGGCCGGCGATACTCGGCGATGTCGAGGCGGATGCCCTTCAGCTTCTGCGCCGGATCGAAATAGCTCGGCCACTGCCAGATGGCGATCGCCAGATTGATGCGGGAATTCTGCGCCGAAACGCCCATCTGTTCGCTGCCGCGCCAGGCGATCGGGCGCACATAGGCATCCTGGAAGCCCTGCTTCTTCAGCAGTTCGCGGCTGGCGTCGTTGATCTGCCCGGCGGTATAGGGAATCTTGAAGCCGAGGATGCGGCCCGATTCCAGCAGCCGGTCGGTATGTTCGCCAAGCTTGAAGATCTCGCCGCCATAGGCCCTTTCACCTTCGAACACCGCGCTCGCGTAGTGAAGACCGTGGGTCAATACGTGAATCTTCGCATCGGCCCATTTGACAAATTCGCCGTTCATCCAGATGAAGCCATCAAGCTGGTCAAAAGGAACGGATGCCATACTAACCTCCCGCGGGCCGCGCCCGCCTTCCATGAAGCGTCGTGAATGTCGTGGCCGGTCACATCGCAGGCCGGCATTTCCTGCAAACCTAGGCCGATAACCGGGCTCAGGCAAATTAAGGAAGTTACGAAAACAACGCCCCGCCTTGCCTTTTCGGTCACATTCGGCCCAAAAGCTTGTCAAAAATTATCAGCGCGCCAAAACTATGTCAATAGTGCTGACATATTTTGAGCCATCGACGGAACAGTCATGCCCAACCGACGCCCCGACCGCCACATCGAAACCGCAGACGCCATCCGGACCCCCGTGGGGCACGAGGACGGCATCGATTTCACGCTCATCGAACTGTTCTTCTTCGCCTATCGCGACTTCACGTCCGACCCGGACGTGATTCTGGCCGACTACGACTTCGGGCGGGCGCATCACCGGGTGCTGCATTTCGTCAACCGCCGGCCGGGGCTGACCGTCGCCGAACTGCTGGACGTGCTCAAGATCACCAAGCAGTCGCTCGCCCGCGTGCTGAAGCAGTTGATCGACACCGGCCACATCGTGCAGTTGCAAGGGCCGCGCGACCGCCGCCAGCGCGAACTTTACCCCACGGCAAAGGGGCGTAAACTGGCACTGGCCTTGGCGAGGCCACAGTCGCGTCGCATCCATGACGCATTGGAGGGTTTGAGCGGGGTAGATCGGAAGTCCATCGAGCATTTCCTGAAAGGAATGGTCAATCCGGAACTTAGGGCGCAGATCGCGATTTTACCCGCAGATACATCAGGGAGCAGCCATGGAGATCAATGACACCATCGACCGGTCGGCGGCGCCCGACGACGATGCGCCGCATCTGCTGGTCGTCGACGACGACACCCGTATCCGCAACCTGCTGAAGCAGTTCCTGAGCGAAAACGGCTTCCGCGTCACCGTAGCCGGCAACGCGGATGAAGCCCGCCGCCAGCTCAGGGGCCTGGATTTCGACCTGCTCGTCCTCGACGTGATGATGCCGGGCGAAAGCGGCGTCGAATTGACGAAGGCGCTCAGGGCCGAAAAGAACGTCCCCATCCTGATGCTGACGGCCCTCTCCGAGACCGACAACCGCGTGACCGGCCTCGAAGCCGGTGCCGACGATTACCTGCCAAAGCCCTTCGACCCGCGCGAACTGATCCTGCGCATCAACAACATCCTGCGGCGCGGCGGGCCGACGGTCGCGCCGAAGGTCGAGCAGCTCGTGTTCGGCCCCTACACCTTCCAGCTCACCCGGCGCGAATTGAAGCGCGGCGGCGAAACGCTGAAGCTGACCGACCGCGAGCAGGAAATCCTCACCATCTTCGCGACCCGGGCCGGCGAGACCATCCCGCGACACGAACTCGTCGGCGACGACTCGGAAGTCGGCGAGCGCACCATCGACGTCCAGATCAACCGGCTGCGGCGCAAGATCGAGCGCGACCCCTCCAATCCGGTGTGGTTGCAGACGGTGCGCGGTATTGGGTATCGCCTGAGTGTGGAATAGAATGCCGCCTGACGGCCTCGTCCTGAACGGCCGCGAACGAGCTGGCAACGATGGTGCCCACTGAACTGGAACAGACGACCGGCCAGGGGCGGCACAAGCATGGCAGGCCCTTCACGCTGACCGTCCGGCGCGGCTGGAACCGGCTCTGGCGGCTCATTTCCCTCTACATGCCGAAGCGGCTCTATGCCCGCTCGCTCATCATCGTCATCGCGCCGATGTTTCTGCTGCAGTCGGTGGTCGCCTTCGTCTTCATGGAGCGGAACTGGCAGACGGTGACGCAGCTTCTGTCGCAATCGGTGGTGCGCGACATCGCCGCCATCATCGACATGATGGAAACCTACCCGCACGAGCCCGACTACGCCAACGTCATCCGCATCGCGCAGGACCGCATGCAGTTGAAGGTCGACCTGCTGCCGCCCGACCCGCTGCCCGCGCCCGGCCCGAAGCCGTTCTTCTCGACGCTGGACGAGCCGCTGTCGGCCGAAATCACCCGCCAGATCAATCGCCCGTTCTGGGTCGACACGGTCGGCAATTCCAAGATCATCGAGGTCCGCATCCAGCTTGAAAACAAGGTCTTGCGCGTCTTCGTGCGCCGCAGCCAGGCCTATGCCTCGAATATGCAGGTGTTCCTCTTGTCGATGGTGGGCACCTCGCTGGTGCTTTTGATGATCGCGATCCCCTTCCTGCGCAACCAGATCAAGCCGATCCTGACGCTGGCGGCCGCCGCTGAAAGCTTCGGCAAGGGCCAGCCGATGCCGGCAGATTTCCGCCCGCGCGGCGCCGAAGAGGTGCGCCGGGCGGGTTTTGCCTTCATCCAGATGCGCGAACGCATCGAGCGCCAGATCGAGCAGCGCACGGCGATGCTGACCGGCGTCAGCCACGATCTTCGCACCATCCTCACCCGCTTCAAGCTGCAACTGGCGCTTTCAGGCGGCAGGAAGAGCGATATCGCGGCGCTGAACCAGGACATCAACGACATGCAGTCGATGCTGGAAGGTTACCTCGACTTCGCGCGCGGCGAAGCGACCGAGGACACCGGCCTGTTCGACCTCGAAGCCTATTTCCAGAAGCTGGGCGAGGAAGCCAACCTGCGCAAGCGCAAGCTCACCACCTCGATCAGCGGCGACAGCGAGGTGCGGGTGCGCCCACGCGCCTTCTCCCGGCTGATCTCCAACCTGGTCGGCAACGCCTTCCGCTACGCCCGGACGGTCGAGGTAAGTGCGGTGCACCGCCGCGGCACGCTGCTGATCACCATCGACGACGACGGCCCCGGCATTCCGCCTGAAAAGCGCGAGGACGTGTTCAAGCCGTTCGTGCGACTGGACGAGGCCCGCAACCTCGACGCCAGCGGCACCGGCCTCGGCCTCGCCATTGCGCGCGACATCGCCCGCAGCCACGGCGGCGACATTTCGCTCGGAGACAGCCCTCTCGGTGGCCTGCGCGCCTCGATCAAGGTGCCCGCGTAAGGGCGATATTCCGTCAGAACAGCCGGCCGCCATCGGGGATCTTACGCTCAATGGCGCCGAGCACCACCGCCCCTTCCTCGTCTGGAAAGCCCAGCGTCAGCACTTCCGACATGAACGGGCCGATCTGGCGCGGCGGGAAGTTCACCACGGCGAACACCTGCCGGCCGACCAGCGTTTCGGGCGCGTAGTATTTGGTAATCTGCGCCGACGACTTCTTCACCCCGATCGCCGGGCCGAAATCGATCCGGAGCTTGATGGCCGGCTTGCGCGCCTCGGGAAACGGCTCCGCTCCGACGATGGTGCCGGCCCGGATGTCCACCTTGTTGAAATCCGAAAAGCTGATTTCGGGCTTGCGTTCGCTGCTGGCGCTCATGTCGGTTCAGGCGGTTCCGTGGGTTTCGAACAGGACGCTGGCCAGCGCATCCCTGGCCGAGGTTCCCGACCAGACGACGAACTGGAATGCCTGGAAATAGCATTCGCATGCTTCCAGTGCCGACGACAGCAACACTTCCACCTGCTGGCTGGACGGCTCGACGCCGCCGGCAAGCAGCAGCGATTGCCTGAACATGATCGCGCCTTCCTGCTCCCACAGGTCGAAATGGCCGAACAGCATCTGCTCGTTGATCAGGGACAACAGCCGCATCACTTCCAGTGCGCGGGCTTCCGGCACCTTGATGTCGAAGGCACAGGCAAGGTGCAGCGCCTCGAAATCCTCCATCCAGGAAAAGGAAACGTGATAATCGCTCCAGCTACCGACGACCGAGATCGAAATCTCGTCGTCGCCGGCGCGCTCGAACGACCAGTCGTTGTTATGCGCAACCTGCTCGATCACATCCACCGGATGGATGTCACGCGAAACCTCGAGTTCCAGCAGTTCCATGAATGCTTCCCGTCGTTTGGGCGCAATCGCGCGCTCCGCGCAAATACGCACGCACACGAACAAATCTTATCTTGAACTCGGACAGCCAGGACCGGTCTACAAGAAACCCCCAGGCCGGAACCCCACCGCCCGACACATGACCCTTCCCCGAATCATGCAACAAATTCAGTCTATTGATCGTGAGTCCGCTGACCAGCCCAATTTTCGGCAACGCCGCATTCGCATGTGGACAGTCGCTGCCGGAAAGATTCACGCAATGCCGGTAAGCGATTCACGACAAAGCGCTTTTTCGGGCTGTGGCTTTGTGGAAAAGTTTAGCGATTATTTTTTCGCGGGCCGCTTGCGCGAAGCCGGTCCGGCCTCGGAAGCGGGTTCGCCGGCCACGCCGAGCTTCGCTTCGAGCGCCTCGATGCGCGCGGCAAGCCGGGCATTTTCCTCGCGCGCCTTCACGGCCATGTCGCGCACGACCTCGAATTCCTCGCGCTGCACCACGTCCATGGTGTTGAGTATCCGTTCCGCCTGCCCGCGAAAAGCCGTCTCGACCTCGCGGCGAACGCCCTGCGCCGCCCCGGCGGCATCGGTCATCAGCTTGGCGAACTCGTCAAGAATGCGGTTGGGTCCGGTCGACATGGCAAAACCTCGCTTGGTCGGAAATGACGTAGTGGCCATGCGGGCCGAATGCAAGCGCCGACCGGAACGGTAAATGCCCGCAGGCCTTGCGCAGGCCGCCAAAAACAATAACTATTATTAAACGAACCGGCAAAAGGAAGCGGATCATGGCCATCAGCGCGGATTTGGGCGCCCATCTGGAAGGCGTCGTCAACGAATTGGTCGGCACCGGCCGCTACAACTCCAAAAGCGAGGTCCTGCGCGAGGGCGTGAGGCTGGTGCAGGAGCGCGAACAGCGGCTCGCCGCCCTCGACGCGGCTCTGGCCAAGGGCATAGCCGATGCCGACGCCGGCCGGGTGAAGCCCGCTGAAGAAGTCTTCGACCGTCTCGAAGCGAAATATCTGGCCAAGGCGCACATGAAAAAGGCAGGATGAAGGTTGTCTTCACCGATGCGGCAGAAGCCGACATCGAGACGATCGGCGACTATATCGCGTTGTCGAATCCATTTCGGGCCGTAAGTTTCGTCCGGGAAATCCGCGTGAAGTGCCTGAGTTTGCACGAAGCACCGCACGCATTCCCGCTTCTTCAAAATCAGGAAGCTTCCGGTATCCGCCGCCGCGTCCATGGCAAGTACCTGATTTTTTATCGTATCGGCCTCAAGGCCGTAGAAATCCTGCACGTCCTGCATGGCGCAAGGGAATTCGAACCGATCCTATTCCCCAAGGATGACTAGGCGAACGCTCTGACACCTGTACCGGGTCGCCTTGACCCGGACAACACGCTGCCGCATGTTCCCGCGCGAACCAGCATCGCAACCGGGAGACCCCTGTTGAGCGACACCCTGCTCCTGCCGCTTGCGGCCCTGACGTTCCCGAACATCGACCCGGTCATCGTCACCATCGGCCCGCTCGCCATCCACTGGTACGGGCTCGGCTACATCGTCGGCATCCTGTTTGCCTGGTGGTACGGCAAACGGCTCGTCACCAACCCGAAACTGTGGCCGGACGGCGGGCTGCCGATGAAACCGGAAGACCTCGACGATTTCGTCGTCTGGGCCGCCATCGGCGTCGTCGTCGGGGGGCGCACCGGCTATGTGCTGTTTTACGACCTGCCCCGCTACCTCGCCAATCCGCTCGATATTTTCGCGGTATGGCAGGGCGGCATGTCGTTTCACGGCGGCCTGCTCGGCACGATCCTGGCGATGGTGCTGTTTTCGCGGTCGCGCAAGATCCGCACCTGGTCGCTGCTCGACGTCGTCGCCGCCGGCGTGCCGGTGGGACTGGGGCTCGTGCGGCTGGCCAATTTCATCAACTCCGAACTGTGGGGCCGCGTTTCCGACGTCCCATGGGCGATGGTCTTTCCCAACGGCGGCCCGTTCCCGCGCCATCCCAGCCAGATCTACGAAGCGCTGCTCGAAGGGCTGGTGCTGTTTGTGGTTCTGCGCTTCCTCACCCATTCGCGCCTGAAGCTGAAGACGCCGCGCTTCGTCGGCGGCGCCTTTGTCTGCGGCTACGGCCTGTCGCGCATCTTCGTGGAATTCTTCCGCGAGCCGGACCAGCAGATCGGCTACCTGGCCGGCACCGGCTGGCTGACCATGGGCATGGTGCTGTCGCTGCCGATGGTGCTGATCGGCCTGTGGTGCATGCTGAGCGCCAGGCCCGTGTCCGCCTCCCGGCCCGCATGACGCGGCTGGAACAGCGCATCGTCGAGCTGATCGCGGCGCTGGGGCCGATCCCGGTCAGCGAGTATATGGCGCTCTGCCTGTTCGACCCGCACGATGGCTACTACACGACGCGCGAACCCTTCGGTGTGCGGGGCGATTTCATCACCGCTCCCGAGATCAGCCAGATGTTCGGTGAACTCATCGCCGTCTGGCTTTACGAGGCCTGGCGGACGCTCGGCGAGCCGATGCCGGTCACCGTCGCCGAGATCGGCCCGGGCCGCGGCACGCTGATGAAGGACATGCTACGCACGCTGGCCCGCCTCGACCAGACGTTCATCAGCCACGCGGACTTCGCCATGGTCGAAACCAGCCCGCGACTGGCCGATATCCAGAAAAAGACGCTGGCGCAGGCTCCCGCCATCCCCCATTGGCACGAAACGATCGACACGCTGCCGCGGGCGCCGCTGCTCATCGTCGGCAACGAGTTGTTCGACGCCGTCCCGACCCGTCAGTTCGTCCGCACCGAAAAGGGCTGGCGCGAGCGCATGGTCGGCCTCGATGACGACGACCGCCTGCGTTTTTTCGCCGGCGCGGCCTCGCTCGACCCCTCGCTGCTGCCCGCCGATGCCGAGGATGCGTCACAAGGCGCCATCGTCGAATTTTCCCCGGCCCGCTCCGCGCTGATGACTGCCATCGCCGCGCGCATCGCCGGCAACGGCGGCGTCGGCCTGTTCATCGACTACGGCTATCTCCGGCCGGCGGTCGGCGACACGCTGCAGGCCGTTCGCGGGCACCGCCATGAGGACGTGCTGGCCAGCCCCGGGGAAGCCGATCTTACGAGCCATGTCGATTTTGCCGCCCTGGCAGAGGCTGCACGCGCGCAAGGGCTCGACACACACACCGCCACCCAAGGTTCCTTCCTGCTCGACCTCGGGCTGCTGGAACGCGCCGGCCAGCTTGGCGCGCGCGGCCCCCAGGCCTCGCGCGAAAAGCTTTCAGGCGAGGTCGAACGGCTTGCCGGGCCGCAGGCGATGGGCGAGCTTTTCAAGGTTCTCGCCGTCATGCCGGCCGGCATCTCGGTCGCGCCCTTTTACCGCACGGATTGACTTTCCCCGCCCGCCTGCATCACTGTCCTGCTTTCCGGGCCGGCCGGGATGGCGGCCAAACTTTGCTTGACGAAACCGGCGGCGGAGACAACAAGGCGACAATGTCTATACCGAACAAGCCGGCCCCGCTCCGGTCATCCTTGCTCGAACAGGCGAACGCCTACGGTATCCGCCACGGATTTTTCACCCGTGCCGGCGGCGTCTCGGAAGGCATCTATCGCGGCCTCAACACCGGCACCGGCTCCAGCGACGATCCGGCCCATGTGGCGGAGAATTGCCGCCGCGTCGCCGAATGGATGGGCGTGGTCCCGAGTCACCTGCTGACCGCCCACCAGATCCACTCGCCCGATGTCGTCGTCGCGCGCGAGCCGTTTCCCGGCGACCGCCCCAGGGCGGACGCCATCGTCACCGACCGACCCGGCCTTGCCATCGGCGCTTCGACCGCCGACTGCGGCCCGGTGCTGTTTGCCGATACCGAGGCGCGCGTCATCGGCGCGGCCCATGCCGGTTGGAAGGGCGCGTTCACCGGCGTGCTCGAAAACACCGTCGCGGCGATGGAAAGCCTCGGCGCGCGGCGTGGCCGTATCGTCGCCGTCCTTGGCCCCTCGATCGGCCCGAAGAACTATGAGGTCGGGCCTGAATTCGTCGCTCGTTTCGTCGAGGCCGATGCCGGTAACGCCCGATATTTCGTACCCTCGGCGCGGCCCGGCCATGCCATGTTCGACCTCAATTGCTACACGGTCGACAGGTTGCGGAAAGCAGGGGTGGAGGCCGACGCGCTCGGCCTCTGTACTTATGCCGACGAAGAGCTTTTCTACTCCTACCGGCGCGGAACCCACCGCAACGAGCCGGATTATGGGCGCCATGTGTCCGCCATTTGCCTGGAGAATGAGTGATGGCCCTGCATTTCGAACGCTCGGAATTCGACGCGCGGCGCGATCGGCTGATGATCGAGATGGCCGACAAGAAGCTCGACGCCCTGCTCCTGTTCGCGCAGGAGAGCATGTACTGGCTGACCGGCTACGATACCTTCGGCTTCTGCTTCTTCCAGTGCCTGGTGGTGAAGGCGGACGGCTCCATGGTACTGCTCACCCGCTCGGCCGACATGCGCCAGGCGCGCCATACCTCGGTCATCGACAACATCGTGCTGTGGACCGACCGCTATGGCGCCAATCCGGCCATCGACCTGCGTAACCTCCTGAACGACCTCGACCTGCTCGGCAAGCGCATCGGCGTCGAATACGATACCCATGGCCTCACCGCCTTCAACGGCCGCCGGCTGGACGAGCAGTTGCAGACCTTCGGCCAGATCGCCGACGCGTCCGGCATCGTCAACCGGCTGCGCCTGTTCAAGAGCCCGGCCGAAGTGGCCAGGGCCGAGAAGGCCGCCAGCCTTTCCGACGACGCGCTGGACGCCGCCCTGCCGCTGATCAGGCAGGGAGGCGACGAGGCCGCCATCCTCGCGGCCATGCAGGGGACGATCCTGGCCGGCGGCGGCGACTATCCGGCCAACGAATTCATCATCGGCTCCGGCGCCGACGCCCTGCTTTGCCGCTACAAGGCCGGCCGCCGCAAGCTCAACAAGAACGACCAGCTGACGCTCGAATGGGCCGGCGTCTTCCACCATTACCACGCGCCGATGATGCGCACCGTGCTCACCGGCAAGGTCTCCAAGCGCCACCAGGAGCTTTTCGACGCGGCCGAGGCCGCCCTTACCGCCGTCGAGAAGGCGATGACGCCGGACAACACCTTCGGCGACGTGTTCGACGCCCACGCCAGGGCGCTGGAGGCGCACGGCCTGACCAAGCACCGGCTCAACGCCTGCGGCTATTCGGTCGGAGCCCGCTTCTCGCCGTCCTGGATGGACATGCCGATGTTCTATCAGGGCAACCCCGAGCCGATCGCCCCGAACATGACGCTGTTCGCGCACATGATCATCATGGATTCCGAGACGGAAACCGCCATGACGCTCGGCCGAACCTACCTCACCACCGAGACGCAGCCGAAACCCCTGTCGCGCCATGATCTCGACTTGATCGTGCGGTGAATCGAGGGCGCATGGTGTCGAAAATCGTTCAGAGTCAGGGAGTTCCAGTGTCAACGCGGCAGTCGCGGCTGGTGGCTGCTTCCATATTGGTCGCGGTGGCGTTGGGCGGCTGCACCCGCGCCAACGACGTGCTCGAGCCCTCGGCCGTCAAACCGGCCGACACGGCCGCGACAACCTCGATCCAGCCTGCCGATCCTACCACCAGCAGCACGCAGGCAGCGGGCTCGCAATCCGACCGGGCGGCTTCGCCGGCGGTGCTCGCCAAGACTCGCCTGCAGATCGCACCGATCGTCGGAGCCACGGTCGAAGCCGCGACGCCGCTTACCGAACGCCTTGCGCAGCGCGCACGCGAACGCGGCATCAAGCTGACGGGAAGCGCCGCCGACCAGACGTCGACCCAGACGCCGACATTGATGCTCAAGGGCTACTTCTCCGCCCTGACGGAAGGCGCCGACACCACCGTCATCTATGTCTGGGACATCTACGACCCGGCCGGCAACCGGCTGCACCGCATCAACGGCCAGCAGAAGGCGCCCTCGGTGAAGGGCGGCGACGGCTGGTCCGCCGTGGCGCCCGCGACCATGCAGGCCGTTGCCGACACGACCATGGACCAGTTGGCCGCGTGGCTCGGCACCCGCACCGGCTAGGCCCGGCACCAGCTAGGCCCGGCATCGGCCAAGCGTGACCGATCCACCGCAAATTTTGCCGGGATAACAGTTTTTTTGGATTAGCCGGAAGAATCCGGCCTTCTACCCTTGCAATACCGGTCAAGGGTACTACAAGCCCCGTAAAATCCCTTCCAGGAACGATGAATGAAACTCTTCGCGGGCAATTCCAACAGGGTGCTGGCCGAGGCGGTAGCCCGTTATCTCAACATTCCCCTGGGAAAGGCCACGGTCAGGCGATTCGCCGACCAGGAAATTTTCGTCGAGATCCAGGAGAATGTGCGCGGCGAGGATGTCTTCATCCTGCAATCGACCTCGTTCCCGACCAACGATCACCTGATGGAACTGCTCATCATGATCGACGCCTTCATGCGCTCCTCGGCCCGGCGCATCACGGCGGTGATCCCCTATTTCGGCTATGCGAGGCAGGATCGCCGCGCTTCCGGCCGCACCCCCATTTCGGCCAAGCTCGTCGCCAACATGATCACGCGCGCCGGCGCCAACCGCGTCATGACGCTCGACCTGCACGCCGGCCAGATCCAGGGCTTCTTCGACATCCCGACCGACAATCTGTTTTCGGTGCCTGTGATGGCTCGCGACGTGAAGGCGAAATACAAGCAGATCGCCAATGTCATGGTGGTGTCGCCGGACGTCGGCGGCGTGGTGCGGGCGCGAGCGCTCGCCAAGCGCATCGACGGGGGGTTGGCCATCGTCGACAAGCGCCGCGAGCGACCCGGCGAATCCGAGGTCATGAACGTGATCGGCGCGGTGGACGGCAAGGATTGCCTGCTGTTCGACGACATCGTCGATTCCGGCGGCACGCTCTGCAACGCGGCCGACGCGCTGCTGGCCAAGGGCGCATCGAGCGTCACGGCCTATATCACCCACGGCGTCCTTTCCGGCGGGGCGATCGCCCGCATTACCGGCTCGGCGCTGCAGGAACTGGTGATCACCGACTCGATCCAGCCCAGCCAGGCCGTGCTCGACGCGAAGAACATTCGCGTCGTCTCCATCGCCGACCTCCTGGGCGAGGCGGTCTCGCGCACGGCGAGCGAGGAATCGGTGTCGAGCCTGTTCGACTGACGCCCCCATCCGCCTTGGGCCGATTGGCCCAACGAGTGGCGCCCCCACCACCTAGCCTAAGCACGACCCGCGGCCTATAACCCGCGTGACCAGACCAAGGGAATGCGTCGAACGGACTCCCGCGTGCGGACGCAACCGGGAAAGTCAGATGCGCCATCCGGCCGGATTCCGGCTAACCCGTCAAGGCTACTCCATTGACCGATACTACCCTCTCGCCCGGCCAGCCTCCCGCCGACAAGGAAACGAACGTGCAGGCAACGGCGCAGGCAACCGCCCTTGCGGTGATCCTGGCGGTCAGCCTTTGCCACGGCATCAACGACATCATGCAGTCGCTGCTGTCGGCCATCTACCCACTGCTGAAGGACAATTACGGCCTCGACTTCTGGCAGATCGGCCTCCTGACCTTTACCTTCCAGATGACGGCATCGATGCTCCAACCGGTCGTCGGCATGGTGACCGACAAGAAGCCGATGCCCTATTCCCTGCCTTATGGCATGGCTTCCTCGCTGGTCGGCCTGATCGTGCTGGCCTATGCCGGCCACTACTGGCTGCTGCTCGTCGGCGCCTCGCTGATCGGCATCGGCTCGGCTGTATTCCATCCTGAATCCTCGCGCATCGCGCGGCTAGCCTCGGGCGGCAGGCACGGCCTTGCCCAGTCGCTGTTCCAGGTCGGCGGCAATGCCGGCCAGGCCATGGGCCCGCTGCTCGCCGCCTTCATCGTCGTGCCATTCGGCCAGGCCAGCATCGCCTGGTTCGCGGTCGGCTCGCTGCTCGGCATCCTGGTGCTGTGGCAAGTCAGCGGCTGGTATGCGCGCCTGCGCGCGGCGATGAAGAACCGCAAGGCATCGGCCTTCGTCTCGCCCTTCTCGAGAAGGCGGGTCGGCTGGGCACTGGCGATCCTGACCCTTCTGGTCCTCACCAAGAACGCCTATGTCGCGAGCCTTGCCAGCTATTACACCTTCTACGTCATCCAGAAATTCGACGTCTCGGTGCAGATGTCGCAGGTACTTTTGTTCGTCTTCCTCGGCGCGTCGGCGCTGGGCATCCTGCTCGGCGGCCCCTTCGGCGATCGTTACGGACAGAAGGCGATGATCTGGTTCTCGATCGTCGGTGTGCTGCCGTTCACGCTCGCCCTGCCCTACGCGAACTACGAATGGACCATCGTGCTCACCATCATCATCGGTCTGATCCTGTCCTCGGCGTTCTCCAACATCGTGGTGTTTGCGCAGGAACTGGTGCCCGGCCGCGTCGGCATGATCGGCGGCATCTTCTTCGGCCTCGCCTTCGGCATGGGCGGCATCGCAGCCGCCCTGCTCGGCATCGTCGCCGACTGGAAGGGCATCGATTTCGTCTTCAAGGTGTGCTCGTACCTTCCCTTCCTCGGCCTGCTCACCATCTTCCTGCCGAACATGAAGCACACCGAGAAAGCGGCCTGACCGAGCGGCAAGGCCGCGCTTGCGCCGCACACGGCCTTCCGTTATAGAACCGGCACCCGCATAGACACCCTTGGAGGCAATGCGGGGGAATGTCGCCCGGTGCATGGCCTGTCCCGACAAAGGACAGTCCTGCTGCCTGTGGCGGCTTCGACGTTTCCGGCACGGCTTGCCGACCGAAGACGCTCCAAACAACACTGAAAGGAAATGCCATGAGCCAAGCTTCTTACGAGCTCAAGGCCGAAGCACGCGAACAGGTCGGTAAGGGGTCCGCCCGTGCAGTTCGCCGCGACGGTAAAGTACCCGCAGTCATCTATGGCGACAAACAGCCCCCCCTGGCGATCGCCCTGTCCTACAAGGAGATCTTCTACAAGATCCACGGCGGCGGCTTCCTGACCACGGTTGCCACGATCGACGTCGACGGCAAGAAGATTCAGGTCCTGCCGAAGGACTATCAGCTTGATCCGGTCCGCGATTTCCCGATGCATGTGGACTTCCTGCGCGTCGGCAAGAACACGCTGGTCAGCGTCGACATTCCGGTGCACTTCATCAACGAGGAAAAGTCGCCCGGCATCAAGCGCGGCGGCGTTCTCAACGTGGTCCGCCACGAAGTCGAATTCCTCTGCCCGGCCAATGCGATCCCCGAGTTCATCACCATCGACCTCGACGGCACGGAAATCGGCCAGTCGCTGCACATCTCGTCGGTCAAGCTGCCGGAAGGCGTCAAGCCGGTGATCTCCGATCGCGACTTCACCATCGCGACCATTGCCGGCTCCTCGGCGATGAAGTCGGAAGAAGGCGGAGCGGCCGCGGAAGCGGCGGCGCCTGCGGCCGAACCCGCGGAGAAATAAGCGCTCAGCGCCCGGAGACGACGATGCTGCTGTTTGCAGGCCTCGGCAATCCGGGCGCGCAATACGCCGACAACCGGCACAATGTAGGCTTCATGGCGGCGGACGCGATAGCCCGCCGCCATTCGTTTTCCCCCTGGTCGAAGAAATTCCAGGGGCTGGTCGCCGAAGGCAACATCGCCGGCGAGAAGACCCTCCTGATCAAGCCGCAGACCTTCATGAACCTTTCCGGCCAGGCGGTCGGCGAGGCGATGCGCTTCTACAAGCTGACGCCAGCGGCGGTGACGATCTTCTATGACGAACTCGACCTCGCCGCCGGCAAGGTGCGGGTGAAGGTCGGCGGCGGCTCCGGCGGCCACAACGGCATCCGCTCCATCGACCAGCACATCGGCAACGCCTACCGGCGCGTGCGCATCGGCATCGCCCATCCCGGCGCCCGGGAAATGGTCCACAACTACGTTCTCGGCGATTTCTCCAAGGCCGACCGGGAATGGCTCGACGTTCTTCTCGACGCCGTCGCCGACGGCGCCGGGCTGCTGGCCAAGGGCGACGACAACTCGTTCATGAACCGCATCACGCTGACGCTTCGCGACAAGCTACAGCCGACCGGGCCCGACGACACGCCGCCTCCGAAAGCGCCGAAGTCGAAGCCCGCCGCCGGCCAAAGCCACATCCGCCAGGCGCGCCCCGCGCAGCCGGCGGTCAAGCTGCCCGAAAGCGGACCGATGGCGGCCATGCTGAAGAAGCTGTTCAACAAGGACTGAGCCTTTACCAATATCTTGCCGGGACTTGACGATGGCCGACCCTTTCGCCCATAGCCCTGAGCACATTCTCCATTCCCCGGTAGGACTGAAAACATGGGTTTCAAATGCGGCATCGTCGGGCTGCCTAACGTCGGCAAGTCGACGCTGTTCAATGCGCTGACCAGAACGGCCGCCGCGCAGGCCGCCAACTATCCCTTCTGCACCATCGAGCCGAACACCGGCGAGGTGGCGGTGCCCGATCCGCGCATGGAGAAGATCGCCGCAATCACCAAGTCGAAGGAAATCATCCCGACGCGCATCTCCTTCGTGGATATCGCCGGCCTTGTGCGCGGCGCTTCCAAGGGCGAAGGGCTGGGCAACCAGTTCCTCGCCAACATCCGCGAGGTCGACGCCATCGTGCATGTCCTGCGCTGCTTCGAGGACGACGACATCACCCATGTCGAAGGCCGCATCGATCCCGTGGCCGACGCCGAGACGGTCGAAACCGAGCTGATGCTGTCGGACCTCGAAAGCCTGGAAAGGCGCATCGTCCAGTTCCGCAAGCGCGCCACGGGCAAGGACAAGGAAGCCACGACCGTCCTGCCGGTGATGGAAAGGGCGCTCGAACTGCTGCAGGCCGGCAAGCCGACCCGGCTGCTTCTCACCGAACTCGACCCGGAAGGCCTGCGCATCCTGCGCGATCTCAACCTCCTGACCTCGCACCCGGTGCTCTACGTCTGCAACGTCGCGGAAGCCGACGCAGCAACCGGCAACGCCCATAGTGCTGCGGTGGAGAAGATGGCGGCCGCTCAAGGGGCCGGCACAGTCGTCATTTCGGCGGCGATCGAAGCCGAGGTCGCCCAGCTTTCCGACGACGACGCGCGGGAATTCCTGGCCGACATGGGGCTCGATGAGCCCGGCCTGAACAAGGTCATCCGCGCCGGCTACGCGTTGCTGCACCTCATCACCTATTTCACCGCCGGGCCGAAGGAAACACGGGCCTGGACCATCGAGAAGGGCACCAGGGCGCCGCAGGCGGCGGGTGTCATCCACACCGATTTCGAGCGCGGCTTCATCCGCGCCCAGACCATCGGCTACGAGGATTTCGTGTCGCTTGGCGGCGAGGTCGCGGCCAAGGAAGCCGGCAAGGCGCGCGACGAAGGCAAGGACTATGTCGTGCAGGATGGTGACGTGATGCTGTTCAGGTTCAACACCTGACGGGGAGAAGGCGGGCGGCATGGCCGGCTTGTCCGGCGCTGCCCCAGGGTCCATGGTGAGCGGACGATGACGAGCGGGGGCGAGCGGATGGCCAGGACCTGGGCCTTTGAGGATTTTGTCGAAGGCGCGACGCTCGACCTTGGCAGCAAGCTGGTAACCGCCGAAGAAATCGTCGAGTTCGCGTCCGAGTTCGACTCCCAGCCGATGCATCTTGACGAGGAAGCGGGCAAGCGCAGCATCCTCGGCGGTCTCTCGGCCTCTGGCTGGCATACCTGCGCCATGTTCATGCGGCTTTTATGCGATGGCTTCCTGCTCGATTCGACATCGCAGGGCTCGCCCGGCATTGAGTACGTCAAGTGGAAGAAACCGGTGCTTGCCGGCGACATGCTGACCGGCCGCTGCACCATCCTGTCCAAGCGGCTGTCGCGCTCCAAGCCGCAACTCGGTTTCGTCCAGCTGCGCGCCGAGATGGTCAACCAGCGCGGCGAAAGCGTGTTCGAGTTCGAAAATTCCGCCATGTTCCTTACCCGGGAGGCCGCAGGATCATGAGTCTGGATGCGTTCTTCGCCATCGGCGTCACCGTTACGCTCGGTTCCCACACCTTCCAGCCGGACGAGATCAAGGCTTTCGCGCGCAAATACGATCCGCAGCCCTTCCACGTCGATGAAGCCGCCGCAAAGAACAGCGTGTTCGGCGGCCTGTGCGCCTCGGGCTGGCACACGGCGGCGACGTGGATGAAATACCATCTCGCCTGCGGCATGGGTGGATCCGGTTGGAGCGGCCCGGGCGAGCCGCCGGAATTCGGCCCCTCTCCCGGCTTCCGCAACCTCAAATGGCTGAAGCCGGTCTATGCCGGCGAGACCGTGCGCTTCACCCGCACCTGCCTTGCCCACCGCCCGGTCGCCTCGCGCCCCGGCTGGCGGCTCTTGACCATCCGCGCCGAGGGCTACGATTCCACCGACGCCAAGGTCATCGAGTTCGAAAACGCCGTATTGGTGAAAGTACCATGAAGGCCCGCACGCTCTTCGAATTCATCGGCTTGCGTTCACCGCCCCGGACCTACGGCCACCGCATAGACACGTTCGAGCTCGAGCGGCAGGGACAGGTGCGGTTTGCGCAATGGCTTCATCCGAAATGCCGCGCGAAGACAGTGAGCCAGGCGACGGTCGACGAACTGAGCCGCTATATCGCGCCGGGCGACGCCGTGCTCGATATCGGCGCGCATATCGGCGATACGGCCGTGCCGTTCGCGCTCGTCGCCGGCCCGACAGGCCGTGTCTTTGCCGTAGAGCCCAACCGCTACGTGCTGCCGATCCTCGAACTGAACGCCCGCCTCAACCCGATGGCCGCGCCAATCACCGTCCTTCCCTATGCCGCGACGAAGGAAACCGCGGAACTCACCTTCGACTACAGCGACCCGGGCTTCTGCAACGGCGGCGACCTCTCGGGACTCGGCCGTCTGCGCGGCGGGCATCTCTACCGGCTGGATGTGGAAGGCCGCAATATCGTCCGTGAACTGGAGGACCTCGCCCCCGAATGGCTGGCGCGGGTGAAGTTCGTCAAGACCGACACCGAAGGCAACGACCTCGCCGTCGTCGAGACGCTGCGCAAGCTGATCGACGGCGCCCGGCCCTATCTGCTCTGCGAAGTGTACCGGCACGCCTCGACGGACTATCGCCGCTCGTTTCACCGCCTGCTGAGCGCGGAGCTCAACTACCGGCTCCACCGCGCGCAGCCCTATACCGAGTTGCGCGGCAAGGAACTCGGCGCGGACGACATGATGCGCGAGAGCCACTTCGACGTCTTCTGCGTGCCGGCGGAGCGAAGCTGAGCCGGCGTACCCTTGAGCCGCGTCAGTGCCCCTCGAAGCCGATCAGCGTCCGCACCGGAACGTCCAGTGCCTCCAGCCGGCTGCGGCCGCCGAGGTCGGGCAGGTCGATGACGAAGCACGCGGCGAGGATATCGGCGCCGATCTGGCGCAATAGCTTTACCGCGGCCTCGGCTGTACCGCCGGTCGCGATCAGGTCGTCGATTAGGATGACCTTCTCCCCGGGTTTCACGCCGTCCCGGTGCATCTCCATCTCGTCCAGCCCGTATTCGAGGCTGTAGGCAACGCGCACCGTCTCGTGCGGCAGCTTGCCCTTCTTGCGGATCGGGACAAATCCGGCCGAGAGTTGGTGCGCAACCGCGCCGCCGAGGATGAAGCCTCGCGCCTCGATACCGGCGATCTTGTCGACCGCCCCCCCGGCATAGGGTCGGACCAAAGCGTCGATGGCGTCGCGAAAGGCGCGGGCGTTGCCGAGTAGCGTGGTGATGTCGCGAAACAACACCCCCGGCTTCGGGTAGTCGGGGATCGTGCGGATCGCGCCGCGCAGCGTGTCTTCGAGAGATTCCATGGGAGCGGGTTCCGGTTGCCTGCCAGTCTTGGCGCTTCCTCGCGCAAAAGAAAAGGGCGCTCGATGGCGCCCTTCCCTGTTCTTCATCGGCCCGCCGATGGCGGCGGACCAGCACCGGCCGCTTAGTGCGCGACGCCGGCCCACACCTTGCGCTTGGTCGCATAGACCAGCCCGGCGAACAGAAGCAGGAAGATAACGACGCGGAAGCCGGTTCTCTTGCGGGCTTCCAGATGCGGCTCGGCAGCCCACATCAGGAACGCCGAGACGTCCTCGGAATACTGCTCGACCGTCTCCGGCGAACCGTCGCTGTAGGTGACCTGGCCATCGGACAGCGGCGGCGGCATCTTCAGCGAGACACCGGCGTTGAAGTACGGGTTGTAATGCGTGCCTTCCGGAATGACCATGCCGGCCGGCGGCTCCTGGTTATAGCCGGTCAGCAGCGCATGGATGTAGTCCGGGCCGCCTGCCGCATACTGCGTGAAGATGTCGAAGACGAACTGCGGGAAGCCACGCTCGATACCGCGTGCCTTGGCCAGCAGCGACATGTCCGGCGGCGCAGCGCCGCCATTGGCAGCGGCGGCCGCCTGTACGTTCGGGAACGGAGACGGGAAGTAGTCGGACGGCTTGCCCGGACGATCGAACATGTCGCCATCGTCGTTGGGACCGTCATGGATGGTGTATTCGGCGGCGAAGGCCTTCACCTGCGCTTCCGAATAACCGAGGTCTTCCAGCGTGCGGAACGCCACCATATGCATCGAATGGCAGGCTGCGCAAACTTCCTTGTAGACCTGCAGCCCGCGCTGCAACTGCGCCTTGTCGTAAGTACCGAACGGGCCGTTGAAGCTCCAGTCGAACTGCTTGGGCTCGTGGATCGGGAAGTGCGTCGGCGCGGCCGCAGCCGCCGTCTCTTCCTGGGCCTGCGCGGCGGTGCCGATGGCCGCGGCGCCCGCAAGCACCAGGCCGAATGCCGCCAGCGACGTGAGAATCTTTTTCATACCTAATCCCTCATCGATTCTCTGATCGCTCAGCCCCGCGTTTCCGGCGCGGCACTGGCCCCGGCAGGATGTACGCTGCCGGCCCCCTTGTTCTTTTCCAGCACCGCCTCGGTGATCGAGTTCGGCAGGCGGCGCGGTGTCTCGATCAGGCCGAGAACCGGCATGATGATCAGGAAGAAGGCGAAGTAGAACAGCGTCGCCATCTGCGCCATGAACACGTAGCTGCCCTCCGCCGGCTGCGACCCGAGCCAGCCAAGCAGGATGGCATCGGCGGCGAACAGCCAGAAGAACAGCTTGTACCACGGCCGGTAGACCGCCGAGCGGACCCGCGACGTATCGAGCCACGGCACCAGGAAAAGCATGGCGATGGCGCCGAACATGGCCAGCACGCCGCCGAGCTTGGAGTTGATCGGCCCGATGTTGAAGGTGATGGCGCGCAGGATCGCGTAGAACGGCAGGAAGTACCATTCCGGAACGATATGGGCCGGCGTCTTCAGCGGGTCGGCAACCGTGTAGTTGTCCGGGTGGCCAAGATAGTTCGGCAGGTAGAAGACGAAATAGGCGAACACCAGCGCGAACACCACCATGGCCATGCCATCCTTGATGGTCGCATAGGGCGTGAAGGCGACAGTGTCGGTCTTCGACTTCACCTCGATGCCGGTCGGGTTGTTCTGGCCAACCACGTGCAGCGCCCAGATGTGCAGCACCACGACGCCGGCGATCATGAACGGCAGCAGATAGTGCAGCGCAAAGAAGCGGTTGAGCGTCGGGTTGTCGACGGCAAAGCCGCCGAGCAGCAGTTCCTGGATCCAGTTGCCGACCAGCGGAATGGCGCTGAAGAAACCGGTGATGACGGTGGCGCCCCAGAAGGACATCTGGCCCCACGGCAGCACGTAGCCCATGAACCCGGTCGCCATCATCAACAGGTAGATGATGCAGCCGAGGATCCACAGGAGTTCCCGCGGCGCCTTGTAGGAGCCGTAATAGAGGCCGCGGAAAATGTGGATATAGACGGCAATGAAGAAGAACGAAGCGCCGTTGGCATGCAGGTAGCGAAGCATCCAGCCGCCGTTGACGTCGCGCACGATCTTCTCGACCGAATCGAAAGCCAGCGACGTATCGGACACGTAGTGCATGGCCAGCACGATGCCGGAGAGGATCTGCACCACCAGCATGACCGACAGGATGCCGCCGAAGGCCCAGAAATAGTTGAGATTGCGCGGCACCGGATAGGCAACGAATGAATCGTAGACCAGGCGCGGCAGCGGCATACGCGCGTCGAACCAGCGCCCCAGGCCGGTCTTCGGCGTATAGGTCGAGTGTCCCTCGCTCATGAAAATACCCCCTACCTCAGCCGATCAGAACTTTTGTATCGGAAATGAATTTGAATACCGGAATTTCCATGTTTTCCGGCGCCGGTCCGTGGCGGATGCGCCCGGCCGTATCGTAGACCGAACCGTGGCACGGGCAGAACCAGCCGCCGAACTCACCTTCCTGACCGAGCGGGATGCAGCCCAGATGGGTGCAGACCTGGACCATGACCATCCAGGCTTCCTTGCCGGGCGTGGTGCGGTTGGCGTCGGTCGCCGGCGCGTCACTGGGCAGATTGGCGTTGCGGGCCAGCGGATCCTTGAGGTCAGAAAGCTTGACGTCCTCGCCGCTCTTCATTTCCTCGGGCGTGCGGTTGCGCACCACCACGGGCTTGCCGCGCCACTTCACCACCAGCGAAGAGCCCGGCGTCAGCGAAGACACGTCGACTTCGACGGTGGACAGCGCCAGCGTCGAAGCGTCGGGCCGCATCTGGTCGATGAAGGGCCAAGCAAAAGCCCCGGCGCCAACCACGGCAGCCATGCCGGTGGCGACATAAAGAAAATCACGACGGTTGGGATCTTCGATCTCGGTTGCGCTCACGGGTGCCTGGTCCTTTCGCCTCTTACCTGCCGAAAGCCGAGCCCTTTTCCCCGCTCCATCGCATCTGCCCGGCAGCGCATGGCGGACAGGCTAGCGAATTCCTCCGGCATTTTGATTTCGGTTTATGCGTGAAGCCCCTTTTTGTCCAGTCGGGTGAGCACCCAAGGGCAGATTGTCGCGGGGAAGAAATCCCGCCCCCGCCAATGGGGGAGGCCTGCACGTCCGCTTCGCGCAAAAACGACCCGGCGAAAGCTATCGTGCGCCAAGCCGCGCCAGCACGGCCTTGGGGATATCATACTCGCGGATCGCCGCGTCGTGGCGGCGCAAACCGCACAATTCCCGCTGGATGAAGTAGGCGTGCACGGCTTCGGCCGCCGCCTTGAGAAGGATAGCGCGCTCGTCAGCCTTGCCCTCCCGCAGCCGCGCCAGCGCGACTTCCACCCGTTCGCCGGCACGGCCGAGAGAGGCCGCCTTTTCCGCCAGGATTTCAAAGCCGAGGACGTCCGGGGCATCTTCGCCATGCCCGGACCGGCCGAAATTCGAAGGCATTCGCACCGCCATGATTCGCGTCCCTATCCGCGCCCAAGAAGCCGTGAGCCACCGCTCATGCCGGCCGCGTTTCCTCAAGTGCGCTTTCCTCGTTGAACAGGAAGCCACCGGACTGGCGTTTCCACAACCGCGCATAAAGACCGTCGAGGGCGACCAGTTCGTCATGCGTGCCCTCTTCCACGATACGCCCGCCGTCCAGCACCACCAGCCGGTCGAGCGCCGCGATGGTCGAGAGCCGATGCGCGATGGCGATGACGGTCTTGCCCTGCATCAGCCTGGCCAGGTTTTCCTGGATCGCCGCCTCGATGTCGGAGTCCAGCGCCGAAGTCGCTTCATCCAGCACCAGGATCGGGGCATCCTTGAGGAAAACGCGGGCAATGGCGATGCGCTGGCGCTGCCCGCCGGACAATTTCACGCCCCGCTCGCCGACAAAGGCGTCGTAGCCGGCACGGCCCTTGTTGTCGCGAAGGCGCAGGATGAAATCATGCGCCTCGGCCTTTTTCGCCGCCGCCGCCACCTCGTCGTCGCTGGCGTCCTCCATGCCGAGCCGGATATTGTCGCGCAGCGACCGGTGGAACAGCGCCGTGTCCTGGCTGACCACGCCGATATTGGCGCGCAGCGAATTCTGCGTCACGCTCGACACGTCCTGCCCGTCGATGGCGATCCTGCCGCCTTCGAGGTCGTAGAGCCTGAGCATCAGGTTGACCAGCGTCGTCTTGCCTGCACCTGACGGGCCGATCAGCCCGACCTTTTCGCCCGGCCGCACGGTCAGGTCGATGCCGTCGAGCACGCCACCGCCCTTGCCATAGTGAAAAGTCACGCCGTCGAAGTCGATGCGGCCGCCGGCGACGACCAGTTCGCGCGCATCCGGCGCGTCAAGCAGGCCGAGCGGCTGCGAAATCAGTGCCTTGGAATTCTCCAGCACCCCCAGATTGCGCAGGATACCGTTCAACTGCATCATCAGCCGGCCGAGCAGCATGTTGAGCCGAAGCACCAGCGACAAGGTGAAGGCGACCGCGCCGACGGTGATCAGCCCGCCCATCCACAGATAGACCGAAAAGCAGGCGATCGCCGTGATCATGACGCCCGACAGCGCCGTCAGCGCCACCCGCACGCCGGTCAGCCGGCGCGTGAACGGCTTCAGTTCGCCAAGATAGATGTCGAAGCCGCTGCGTATATAGCGGTCGTCGCCGTCGGCCGCGAACAGCTTCAGCGTCTGCACGTTCGAGTAGGAATCGACGATACGACCGTTGATCATCGACCCGGCCTCGGCCGTCGCCTCCGCGCGCTTGCGGATCGACGGCAGGTAAAGCCGGGCCAAAAGGCCGAAGGCGGCGATCCAGATCACCACCAGCGCCGCCAGTCGCCAGTCGAGCCCCGCCACCAGTGCCAGCGTGGTGAAGGTGTAGACGACCATGAACCAGACCACCTCGATGAAGCTTTCCATCAGGTCGCCGGTGGCCTGCCCCGCCTGCCACACCTTGGTGGCGATGCGGCCGGCAAAATCGTTCTGGAAGAAGGAATAGGCCTGGCGCGAGACGTGCCGGTGCGCCTGCCAGCGCACGAGGTTGAAGAAGCCGGGCACGACGGTCTGCTCGCCGACCAGCGCCGACAGCGCCACGACGACGGTGCGGATGACCAGCACCACCACGACCATGAACAGAAGCTCGGGGCCGGCCGCCTGCCACAGCGCATGCCAGCTTCGCTCGGCCGGCAATTGATCGAGGAGATCGACGATCCGGCCGACGAAGTAGAACAGGCCCGCCTCGACCAGCGGCGCGATGCCGCCGATGACCAGCATGGCGAAAAAGGCGAACTTCGCCTGGCCGACATAGTGCCAGAGGAAGCCGCCGACGCTGGCCGGCGGCCTGAGATTTGCAGGCTCTCGGAACGGGGAAACCCAGTTCTCGAACCAACGGTAGAGAGGATCGAACAACGTCATCGCCCACCATCGCTATCAGATGATGCGCGCAAATGCCTCCCATCCTTGTCGATAGAAGGGCAGACGTTCACTCCGCCGCCGCCTCCTTCAAGTCGGCCGGCCCCTCGTCGAGCAGGAAACCGCCGGACTGGCGCTGCCACAACTGCGCGTAGAGGCCGCCTGCGGCGACCAGTTCGTCGTGGGTGCCCTCCTCGACGATGCTGCCCCTGTCCATCACCACCAGTCGGTCCATGGCCGCGATGGTGGAGAGTCGGTGGGCAATGGCGATGACGGTCTTTCCCTGCATCAGTTTGTAGAGATTTTCCTGGATTGCCGCCTCGACCTCCGAATCGAGCGCCGACGTGGCTTCGTCGAGGATCAGGATCGGCGCGTCCTTAAGCATGACGCGGGCAATCGCGATGCGCTGGCGCTGGCCGCCGGACAGTTTCACGCCGCGCTCGCCGACATGGGCGTCGAACCCCTTGCGCCCCTTGTAGTCGGCAAGCCCGCCGATGAAGTCCATCACCGCCGCGCGCCGCGCCGCCTCGACCATCATTTCATCGGTCGCATCGGGGCGGCCGTAGAGGATGTTGTCGCGCACGGAACGGTGCAGCAGCGAGGTGTCCTGCGTCACCATGCCGATCTGGGCGCGCAGCGAATCCTGCTTCACCGCCGCGATCTCCTGGCCGTCGACCAGAATGCGGCCGCGTTCGAGGTCGTAGAAGCGCAGGAGCAGGTTGACCAGCGTCGACTTGCCGGCGCCCGAGCGCCCGACGATGCCCACCTTCTCGCCCGGCCGCACCGTCAGCGACAGGTCGTCGATGACGCCCTTGCCCTTGCCATAGTGGAAGCCGATGCTTTCGAACCGGATTTCGCCCCGCTCGACGGCGATCTCGCCGGCACCCGCCCGATCCTCGACCAGCCGCGGCAGCGAGATGGAGCCGATGCCGTCCTGCACCGTGCCGACGTTCTCGAACAGCGCCGACATCTCCCACATGATCCATTGCGACATGCCCCACAGGCGCAGCACGAGGCCGATGACCACGGCAACCGCGCCGATCGACACCAGGTCACCCAGCCACAGCCAGATCGACAGCGCAGCGACCGAGAACAAAAGCAGGGAGTTGAGCAGATAGAGCAAGCCGTAGAGGCTGGTGACCAGCCGCATGGAGCGATAGACCGTGTCCATGAAGATGGCCATGCTGTCGCGCGCATAGGTCGCCTCGCGCTGCGCGTGCGAAAACAGCTTCACCGTCTGGATATTGGCATAGGAATCGACGATGCGCCCGGTCATCACCGAACGCGCATCCGCCTGCTCGGCCGAAACGCGGCCGAGCCTCGGAATATAATACCACAAAAGCAGCCCGTAGCAGACGAGCCAGCCAAGCAGCGGCATGGCCAGCCGCCAGTCGGACGAGCCGACGATGACCAGCATGCCGAGGAAATAGACGATGACGTAGTTGAGGACGTCGATCACCTTGACCACGCATTCGCGCACGGCCAGCGCCGTCTGCATCAGCTTGGTGGCGATGCGGCCGGCGAACTCGTCCTGGTAGAAGCTCATCGACTGCTTGAGCAGGTAGCGGTGCACGTCCCAGCGGATGCGCATCGGGTAGTTGCCCATCAGCGTCTGGTCATGGACGAGCGATTGCAGCAGCGCCATGCCCGGCAGGACGACCACGACGATGAACGCCATCACCGCCAGCTTCCAGCCTTCGGTTTGCAGGAACGTCTCGCGGTTTTGCGCCGACAGCCAGTCGACGATACGGCCGAGGAAGCTGAACATCCACACTTCCGCCAGCGCGATCGCCGTAATCAGCAGCCCGGTGGCGGCGATATAAGGCCAGGCGCCGCGCGTATAATGCAGGCAGAACGCAATCAGCGTCCTCGGCGGCTCCACCGGCTCCGTCGCCGGAAACGGATCGAGTCTTTTTTCGAACCAGTCAAACATCGTCGTTCTCGTTCAGAGAGGAAAAGAGGCCATACACCGGCAATCCGGGAAGGCGCTCAAACGGGCAAATCGAGAGGAAAACATCGCAGGTCACTTTCGAAAACCGATAACCGGATTTCGGCGGAACGCGTGCGACTGTGCCCGAAAACCTAAAGGAAACGTCGAACCGGAACCGCCGGCGGGCTGGCGAGCCATGCGAGGGGTGGATTTGTGTGGATACGCATCATCTGTTCCCCTCCATCGGTTCGAGTTGACAATGTTTTCTCTTTAGACGCATTCGAGCGGAATGACCAGCCGCGGGCCAGATCCCCAGCCAAGCATCCTGCCATTGTGGCCGATGCGCCACATCTGAGCGAGTCGTTAAATGTCCCGCCCCCGCATCGCGCTCTACCAGCCCGACATCGCCGGCAATACCGGCACGATCCTGCGCCTGGCGGCCTGCCTCGGCCTCGAGGTCCATATCATCGAGCCCGCCGGCTTCGATCTCTCGGACCGAAACCTGAAGCGGGCAGGCATGGATTATCTGGAAATGGCGGCGCTGACGCGCCATCTCGACTGGGAACATTTCGAGGAATGGCGCAGGAGCGAAGGCCGGCGGCTGGCGCTTCTGTCGACCAGGGCCGCCCTGCCCTATACGGAATTTCGTTTCGCGCCGGACGATATCCTGCTTTTCGGCCGGGAATCAGCCGGCGTGCCAGAGCACGTCCACGATAGCGCCGACGCCCGTCTCGTCATCCCGATGGTGCCCGGCGCGCGCAGCATCAATCTCGCCTTGTCGGTGGCGATGGTGGCCGGCGAGGCGCTTCGGCAAGTCAATGGGCGGCAGGTCAGTCGGCCGCCGGCAGGCGGCGCATCGTAAACTCGATGACGTCGCCCGGCCGCTCGAACCAGCTTTCGATCTCGGTCCAATAGGCCTGCTTGGGAAAGCGCTCGAACCACTCCCGCGCCTTCAGCCGTGCGTCGCTGCGCGAAAGGACGAAAGTTTCCCGCACGAACCCGTCCCGCGGTTTACCCGCCTGCTCGGCGCGTCGGCGGTCCAGCTGCTTCTTCAGCCCGTCCAACGGCGGTCGCGCGGGAGTACGCATGAAAGAACTCCTTGACCCGTATCAAAGACAGACTAGGGATCGGGCCCACAAAAGACGAGTCATTTGTAGGCTTGGCTACCGGTCGATTCGCGACCGAGATGGAGATTCACAGCGTGGAACGACCCGACATCCCCCTGGGCCTGCCGGCCGATATCGAGGCGAAGAAGCTCGCGGCCAAGGCCTGGTTCGAGGAATTGCGCGACCGCATCTGCGCCGCTTTCGAAAAGGTCGAGGACGATCTGGCAGGTCCGCAGGCCTCCTGGGCGCCGGGGCGCTTTGAAAAAACGCCGTGGCTGAAGGACGAAGGTGCGGGTGGCGGCGGCACCATGTCGATGATGCACGGCCGCGTCTTCGAGAAGGTCGGCGTCCATACCTCGACGGTTTTCGGCGAGTTCTCGCCGGAGTTCCGCAAGCAGATACCGGGCGCCGAGGAAGACCCGCGCTATTGGGCAAGCGGCATTTCGCTGATCGCCCACCCCTGGAACCCCAACGTGCCGGCCGTGCACATGAACACGCGCATGGTGGTGACCTCGCGCCAGTGGTTCGGCGGCGGCGCCGACCTGACGCCGGTGCTTGACCGCCGCCGCACACAGGAAGACCCCGATACGGTCGCCTTCCACAAGGTGATGCGGCTGGCCTGCGAGCGCAACGCCGCCGTCGCCGACTACGACACGTACAAGGCCTGGTGTGACGAATATTTCTACCTGCCGCACCGAGGCGAGGCGCGCGGCATCGGCGGTATCTTCTTCGACTGGCTGCATTCGGACGCCGAAAAAGGCGGCTGGGAAGCCGATTTTCAGTTCGTGCAGGAAGTCGGCCGCGCCTTCCTCGTCGTCTATCCGCATCTGGTGCGGGGCAACTTCAACGACAACTGGACCGACGGCGACCGCGAGGAGCAGTTGATCCGCCGCGGCCGCTATGTCGAGTTCAACCTGCTCTACGACCGCGGCACCATCTTCGGCCTGAAGACGGGCGGCAACGTCACCTCGATTCTGTCTTCCATGCCGCCCGAAGTGAAGTGGCCGTAAGCGACGGCCCCTTCCGAAAGGCAGGCCGTTGGTGGCTGGCGATGTTTTTACCGCTCGTGCCGACCTTGCCGGCGCCTTTCGTGGTATGCTTATCTCCCCACAGAGCGAGGAAAGGAGGATTGCGATGAAGGAATTTCACTGCGGATCGCTTGTCCCCGGTTGCGAATGGCATACCCGCGCCGAAGAGGAAGCCGAGGTCATGCGGCGCGCCATCGAGCATATGCGCGAGACCCACGGCGAAACGATCATCCGCGAAACGATGGTCGAGGCCATCCGCTCGCGCATCGAAAAGGCCCGCGACGCGGCCTGATCACGCCTTCAGCACATGCGCGGCGCGCTCGAGCAGCGCGTCGCGCGCCAGCGTGAAGCCCGAGTCGATCCACTCGTCTTCCAGAGCCTTGAGCGCGGCCCCGATCCTCGGGCCGGGCACAGCACCGAGCGCCGAAAGATCGGCGCCCTTGATCGGGAGAACCGGCTTCTCCCATTTCTGGGCGAAGGCAAGCAGGCGCGAATAGCCGCCCGCCTCGATCATCGCGGCGTCGTCCTCGACAGCCTTGGCCCGAGCCGATGCAAGCGCCAGAAGCAGGCGATCCGTTATTGCGCGCACATCGCCACGGTAGAGTTTTCTCGCCAGTTGCGCCTCGGTCGTCCTCGACGCGACCGGATCGGCGAGGCTCCATTGCTTCAGCCGGGTCGCCTCGCGGGTCGACAGCCTGAGCCGCACCGCCAGCGCCTCCATGCGCACCGCGTCCGGCGGCACGATCGCTTCCAGCCGCAACAGCGGATCGGGCTGCCAGCCAAGATCCTGCTCGCTCCGCACCAGCGCGTGGATCGCATCGATGCCCCATTTCTCGCTTTCGGGCAGCACCCTGGTCAGCGCGCCGGACTGGCGCATCCACAACAGGGCGCGGGCCGGGTCGGGGGCGGCAAGAAGCTTCTTCAGCTCCGCCCAGACCCGTTCGGCCGAAAGCCGGTCGAGCCCGTCCTTCAGGCGCGCGCAGGCCTTCAGCCCCTCGGCATCGGGCCGGCCGGCGCCATACCAGGCGAAGAACCGGAAAAAGCGCAGGATGCGCAGATAATCCTCGCGGATGCGCTGCTCCGCATCGCCGATGAAGCGCAGCCGCCGCGCCTCGATATCGGCCAGTCCGCCGACCAGGTCGACCACCCTGCCGTCCGCGTCGGCATAAAGCGCGTTGATGGTGAAATCGCGCCGCTCGGCATCGGCTTTCCAGTCGCGCCCGAACGACACTTTCGCATGCCGGCCATCCGTCTCGATGTCGGCGCGCAGGGTCGTCACCTCGAATGGCCGGCCGCCGGCGACAACGGTGACGGTGCCGTGCTCGACGCCCGTCGGCACGGCCTTCAGGCCGGCCGCCTCGGCGCGGCGTATCGTCTCCGCCGGCAAGGTCGTGGCGGCGATATCGACGTCGGCGACCGGCGCGCCGATCAGCGCGTTGCGCACCGCCCCGCCGGCAATGCGCGCCTCCTCGCCGCCTTCGTTCAGTACGGCGAGCAGGTGCTGCAAATGTTCCTCGGCCAGCCAGTCGGCCTTGCCGGTCAGGGAGACGCTCACGCGTAAAGCCTTTCATACAGCGTGCGCAGGATACCGGCCGTAACCCCCCACACACGCTGGCCGTCATAGGGCATCTCGTAGAACATCCATTCGAGATCGTTCCACACGCGGCTGCCGCGATGGTGATTGGCCGGGTCCATCAGGAAGGAAAGCGGCACCTCGAACGCCGTATCGACCTCGTCGGGGTTGAGATGCAGGGAAAACCCCGGACGCACGATCCCCAGCACCGGCGCGATCCGATAACCGCTGCCCGAAACATAGTCGGGCATGCGGCCGATGATCTCGATGAAATCCCGGCCGAGGCCGATTTCCTCGCGCGTCTCGCGCAGCGCGGCAAATTCCGGCGACGGGTCGGTCGCATCGATGGCCCCGCCCGGAAAGGCCACCTGCCCCGAATGCGCCCGCAGTTTCTCCGACCGCTTGGTCAACAGCACGGAAGCCTCGTTTCCATGGTCCACGACCGGGATCAGCACTGCCGCATCGCGCAGCGGATCGCTCCTGCTCAGGCGGGGATGACCGGGGTTGAAGCGGTGGTCACCGAAAACCTCACCCGCCTTTATGGCCGGTTGGTGAACCGCGCGGGCACGGAAGTCGGCGGCCGAAAACCGTGGAACGGCAAGCCTGTCCATCAGGCGCTCAGCCGTTTCAGGCTGTCCGCCGGCATGATCGGATAGACCTCGCCGCGCGAACGAAGCGCAAAGACCAGCGTGCCGTCGAGCATGATTTCCTCGCCGTGGCCGACCAGTTCGTACATGACCGATCGCGCCACCAGCGCTTCCAGCCGCCCGCGCACCAGCACATAGGGTTTCAGCCCGCCGGTCTCGGCCTCGTCGACGAAGCGCAGCGGATGGCCCGGCCCGACCTCGACCACATCGCCGACATTGGTGCGTAGCGTAATCGCTTGTTCGGCGCACTCGCCCGAGATATCCGCCTCGACCGCCACGAAAGGCGCATCGGCGACGCGGATGCCGACCCGCTCCACCGGCGTCACCAGATAGGTCTTGCCGTCCTCGTCCTTGCGCAGAACGGTGGAGAAGAGTTGCACCAGCGGCATGCGGCCGATCGGCGTGCCCATGTAGAACCAGGTGCCGTCCTGGCGGATCTCCATGTCGATGTCGCCGCAGAACGGCGGATTCCATCGTTCCACCGGCGGCAGGCCCTTGCCGGCGCGCGCGGCGCGTGAAATCAGCGCCTCGAGCCCGCGCGAATCGGCGGCCGCGGCAAGTGTTTCCTGTCTTTCGGGAAAGGGATTGGCCATCGTCACGAAATAGTCACTGTTGTTGCGCTTGTCAGCCCAAGTCTGTGATTTAAGTTCACCCGAGGCGCAACGCGAGCCCGAATCGCGGCAATTGTCGCGCGGCTCGATATTTCCAGCTACAAGGATCGATGCCGCATGAGCGTGATGGTCAAGGAAAGCCCTGTCAGTGAACAGGAAATGATCGCGGAGGCCGAGAAGGCTCTCGCTGACATTTCCCGTGTACGCGAAGGCGTGGGCCGCATCATCTTCGGCCAGGAGAGCGTGGTCGAGCGCGCGCTGGTCGCGCTTCTGGCCGGCGGCCATGCGCTGCTGGTGGGCGTTCCCGGCCTCGCCAAGACCAAGCTGGTGGAAACCCTGGGCATCGTGCTCGGTCTCGACACCAGCCGCATCCAGTTCACGCCCGACCTGATGCCTTCCGACATCCTCGGCTCAGAGGTCATGGAGCAGGACGACGGCGGCCGCCGCTCCTTCCGCTTCATCGCCGGGCCGATCTTCGCGCAACTGCTGATGGCCGATGAGATCAACCGCGCCTCGCCGCGCACGCAGTCGGCGCTGTTGCAGGCAATGCAGGAATATCACGTCACCGTCGCCGGCCAGCGCTACGATCTGCCCGCACCCTTCCACGTGCTGGCGACGCAGAACCCGCTGGAGCAGGAAGGCACCTATCCGCTGCCGGAAGCACAGCTTGACCGCTTCCTGATGCAGATCGACATCCTGTACCCGGAACTCGAGGCCGAGCGGCGCATCCTGATCGAAACCACCGGCATCGAGGACGCGAAGGCCGAAAACGTCATCGGTCCCGAGCGCCTGAAGCAGATCCAGACCCTCATCCGCCGCATGCCGGTGCCCGAAAGCGTCGTCGAGGCGATCCTCAGGCTGGTGCGCTCGGCGCGCCCCGGCCAGGGCAACGCCGAAACCGACAAGCTGGTGGCCTGGGGGCCGGGTCCCCGTGCCAGCCAGGCCCTGATGCTGTGCACCCGAGCCCGGGCGCTCTACGACGGGCGGCTCGCGCCCTCCACCGACGACGTGCGCGCGCTGGCCGAACCGGTGCTCCAGCACCGCATGGCTCTGACCTTCGCAGCCAGGGCCGAAGGCACCAGCGTGCGCGACGTGGTGGCCAAACTCGTGAAAGATATTTGATGGCAAGGATCGGCGAAGCCCAGGCACCGGCGAAGGCGCACGACGCGCTCGCCCGCGCCCGGTCGCGCGCTTCGCTGATGCCCGACCTGCTGGTCGAGGCCCATCGCCTGGTCAACACGGTGATCTCCGGCTGGCACGGCCGCAAGAAGCGCGGCATCGGCGAGAATTTCTGGCAGTTCCGCCCTTACGTCGAGGGCGACAGCGCCCGCATCGACTGGCGCCGCTCCGCCCGCGACGACCATCTTTATGTGCGCGACCGCGAATGGGAAGCCGCCCACACCGTCTGGCTATGGGCCGACCCTTCGCCCTCGATGCTCTACAAGTCTGCGGCCGCCCCCGTCTCGAAACAATCGCGCGCGCTGGTGCTGGCGCTCGCCATGGCAGAACTTCTGTCACGCGGCGGCGAGCGTATCGGCTGGCCGGGGCTGACTGATCCCTTCACCGCCCGCAACGGCGCCGAGCGCATCGCCGCTCACCTCGCCCATGCCGGCGAGTTGCCCGCGAAGCCCGACTTTGCCGCCATCCGCCGCTTTTCCGAGGTCGTGCTGGTCGGCGATTTCCTCGATCCGGTCGAGGAAACGCAGGAGTGGCTGGACGGCCTCGCCCGGCGCGGCGTGCGCGCGCACCTGATCGAGGTGGCGGACCCCGCCGAGGAAGCCTTTCCCTATGCCGGCCGCACCGAGTTCACCGATCCGGAGACCGGCGAGAAACTGACCGCCGGCCGCGCCGAGATCCTGGGCGAGGCCTATCGCCGCCTTTACGCCGCCCGCCGCGAGGAACTGGCGCGCTGGTGCCGCCGGCTCGGCTGGAGCTTCACCACCAACCACACCGACCGCCCCGCCGCTGAAGCATTGGCGCGTGTCCACCTGGCCATGAGCGACGACGGCTTTGACGGGAGTGTGCGAGGATGAGGACCAGGGCACGCAGGATCGGCATTGTGCCTCATACCCTCCCCCCGAAAGGACAGGGCAATCGCATAGGATTGGTTTTCTGCCCTCGCGGGCTTCATACCCGCAAAAGCAACCGACGCTTTCCTGCGGGGCCGGCGTCATGAGTTGGCTGCCGCTCTCCTTCGGCGCGCCCATGATGCTTTGGGGTCTGCTGGCGCTGCCGGTGATCTGGTGGCTGCTGAAACTGACGCCGCCGAAACCGCAGGCGGAGGTGTTCCCGCCGCTGAAAATCCTGGCCCGCGTCCTGAAACGAGAGGAAACCCCGCAGAACAGTCCCTGGTGGCTGACGCTGCTGCGCCTGCTGATGGCGGCGCTGGTCATCGCGGCCCTTGCCGAACCGGTGTTCAACCCGCGCGAACCGCTGCCCTCCGAAGGCAGCACTCTTGCGCTGGTGATCGACAATGGCTGGGCGGCTGCACCCGATTGGGACAAGCGCGTCGCCACCGCCGAGCGGCTGATTGCAGACGCCGGCACCAAGGGCGAGCCGGTGCTCGTGGCCTTCACCGCCGAGAAGCCTAACGCCGAGATCGGTCCGTTCGACGCCTCCGATGCGCTGAGCCGGCTGCGCGCCGCCAGGCCGCGCCCGATCCCGACCGACCGTCCTGCCGTCTATGACCGCGTCGCGCAGGTGCTCGCCTCGCTGCCCGGCGCCAGCATCGCCATCCTTGCCGACGGCCTTGCCGCACCCGGTGACAATGCCGCGTTCAAGACGCTGCTTTCGGGACAGGCTGCCAACGTCGTATGGGTCGAGCCGGACCAACTTGCCCCCATCGGCCTCTCCAACGCGGAAAACGAGGTGGACGGCTTCGCACTGACCGCCATCCGCGCGGCGGGCGACCCGGCGCCCCGCCAGGTCACCGTCGGCGCCTTCGACGACAAGGGCCGCCGCATCGCCGACACCACGCTGCGCTTCGGCCCCGGCGAAACCAAAGGCACCGGCCGCATCGCCGTGCCGTTCGAACTGCGCAACGATTTCTCGTCCATCGCGCTCGACGGCGAGCGCCATGCCGGCGCGGTGCGCGTGCTCGACGACAGTTCCAGGCGCCGGCGCGTCGGGCTGTTGTCGCAATCCGACGCCGACCAGGCACAGCCGCTGCTGTCGCCGCTCTACTATATCCGCCGCGCGCTCTCGCCCTTTGCCGACCTGGTCGAGCCGGCGAGCGCCGACCTCGCCGACGCCATCCCGCAATTGCTGGATCGCAAGCCGGCGATGATCGTCATGGCCGACATCGGCACCATCCCGGCGCAGGTGAGGCAAAGGCTGGTCGACTGGGTCGACAATGGCGGCACGCTGGTGCGCTTCGCCGGCTCGCGCCTTGCCGCCGCCGGTAACGACGACGACCTCTTGCCGGTGCACCTGCGCACCGGCGAGCGTTCGCTGGGCGGCTCGCTGTCATGGACGACACCGCAGCCGGTCGCCGAATTCCCGGCCGGCAGCCCGTTCGCCGACCTGCCCGCCCCCGTCGAGGTGACCGTGAGCCGGCAGGTGCTGGCCGAGCCCGGCCCGGACATCGCCGACCGCACCTGGGCAAGCCTTGCCGACGGCACGCCGCTGGTGACCGGCCTGAAGAAGGGCAAGGGCACGCTGGTCCTGTTCCACACCACGCCGGAGGCGACCTGGTCGAACCTGCCGATTTCCGGCAGTTTCGTGGAAATGCTGCGTCGGCTCGTGCAGTTGTCGCGCAACCAGGGCAGTGCCACGGCCGGCGCGGAGGCATCTGCCGCGGCCCTCGTGCCCTATCGCATGATCGGCGCCGACGGCATGCTGGTGCCGCCGCCCGCCGACGCGCGCCCGTTGCCGGCGAACGCCAGGGCCGTCACGCTGGAAAACCCGCCCGGCCTCTACGGCTCTGAAGCCGGCGTTGTCGCCCACAACCTGCTGGCCGCGGACGCCGTGCTGACGCCGCTCGCCCGCCCGCAAATGAACGTGCCGGTCACCACCATGCGTTACGCCTTCGATGAATCGCTGCACCTGAAAGGGTCGATGATCGCGGCGGCGCTGGCCTTGATGCTCCTCGACACGCTGGCGGTGTTCTGGATGGGCGGCCTGTTCTCACGCGGGGGAAGCCGCCGCCGGGGAGCGGCAACCGCGACCACGGCCGCGCTCCTGATCGCGGTCGCGGCCTTCTCGCTCAATGCCGGCCGTGCCCGTGCCGACGATTCGAAGCCCGGCGACGCCGCCGCCATAGAGGCGGTCGCCAAGACCCGCATCGCCTATGTGCTGACCGGCGAGCCGAACGTCGACGCCGTCAGCCGCGCCGGTATCGAGGGGTTGAATCGCTTCCTCGTCGAGAAGACCGCACTGGAGCCGGGCGAACCGGCCGGCATCGACATCGCCAGGGACGAACTCTCCTTCTATCCGCTGATCTACTGGCCGATCGACGCCTCGGCGCCGATGCCGAGCGAGGCGGCGATCGGGCGCATCGACGCCTACATGAACCAGGGCGGCACGGTGCTGTTCGACACGCGCGACCAGTTCTCGACCGGCATCGGCGCGGATTCCGCCAGCCCCGCCACCCAGCGCCTGCGCGATATCCTGGGCAACATGAACGTGCCGCCGCTGGAGCCGGTGCCGCCCGATCACGTACTGACCAAGTCGTTCTATATCCTGCCCGAATTTCCGGGCCGCTTCAGCGGCAGCCCGCTCTGGGTCGAGGCCTCGCTCGACCCGGACAACGCCGGCAACCGCCCGGTCCGCACCAGCGACGGCGTGACGCCGATCATGATCACCGCCAACGACTTCGCCGGCGCCTGGGCCATCGACGCCAGCGGCGCCCCACTGCTGCCGACCGTGCCGCCCGACCCCGAGCAGCGCCTTTATGCGCTGCGCGCCGGCGTCAACATCATGATGTACATGCTGACCGGCAACTACAAATCCGACCAGGTGCACGTGCCGATCCTTCTGGAAAGGCTGGGGCAATGACGCAGCATTTCCGCCTCGCCCGCCGTGCGAATGAAGGGCGTGCGCCATGAACTGGTCGCTGTCCTTCGAGCCGCTGTTTTCGTGGCCGCTGCTGGTGGCGATGCTGGTGCCGCTCGCCATCCTTGTACTGGCCGGGCTGTGGTTTGCCCGCCGCGGCGCTTGGCTGCGCGCGCTGGCGCTGGCGGCGCTCGCGGCGGCACTCCTCAACCCGGTCTTCCTCGACGAGGACCGCGAACCGCTGAAAAGCGTCGTCGCCGTGGTGGTCGACCGCAGCCAGAGCCAGGACCTGGGCGAGCGCAACGCGCAAACCGACGCAGCCCTTGCCGGCATCAAGGAAAGGCTCTCGCGTCTCAAGCAGTTCGACGTGCGCGTGGTCGAGGCCGGACAGGCCGGCGCGGCCGGGGACCGTACCGAGACCCGCCTGTTCTCCGCACTGAACACGGCCTTCCGCGACGTGCCGCCCTCGCGCATCGGCGGTTCGATCATGATCACCGACGGCGAGGTGCACGATGCGCCGAAGGGCGCGCCGGAGATCGCCGCGCCGCTGCATGCACTGATCACCGGGCACGAGAACGAAAAGGACCGCCGCATCCGCTTCGAGCGCGCGCCGCGCTTCGGCCTCGTCGGCAAGCCGCTCGAGATGAGCTACCGCGTCATCGCCACCGGCAACCGCACCGGGCCGGTCGAGGTGCGCGTTTCCGTCAATGGCGAGCAGGTCGCCGTCGAGCAGGCCCAGATCGGCCAGGAAATGCCGCTGCAGGTCACCATCCCCAATGCCGGAAAGAACATCGTCGAACTCGCCATCCCGAAAGAGGGCGGCGAACTGACCGATATCAACAACCGGACCATCGCGCTGGTGGACGGCATCCGCGAGAACCTGCGCGTTCTGCTGGTATCGGGCGAGCCGCATGCCGGCGAACGCACCTGGCGCAACCTGCTGAAATCCGACGCCTCGGTCGACCTCGTCCACTTCACCATCCTGCGGCCGCCGGAAAAGCAGGACGGCACGCCGATCAACGAGTTGTCGCTGATCGCTTTCCCGACGCGCGAACTGTTCGTTGAAAAGATCGACCAGTTCGACCTCATCATCTTCGACCGCTACCAGCATCGCGACGTGCTGCCGATCCTCTATTACGACTACATCGCCGAATATGTCGAAAAGGGCGGCGCCCTCCTGATCGCGGCCGGGCCGGAATATGCCGGCGACCAGACCATCGCGCGCACGCCCCTGATGGCGGCGCTGCCGGCGATGCCGACCGGCGAGGTGATCGACAAGGCCTTCTACCCGCGCCTGACCGATCTCGGCCAGCGCCACCCGGTCACGCGCGGTCTCGACGGCTCGGCCAGCGAGCCGCCGCACTGGAGCCGCTGGTTCCGCACCATCGGCGTCGACCAGCCCGAGGGCGAGGTGGTGATGAAGGGGGCCGACGATCGCCCGCTGCTGGTGCTCGATCGCAAGGGCGAAGGCCGCGTCGGCATGCTGTTGTCGGACCAGGGCTGGCTGTGGGCGCGTGGCTACGAGGGCGGCGGCCCGCACGTCCAGCTCTACCGCCGCATCGCCCACTGGCTGATGAAGGAGCCGGAACTGGAGGAAGAGCGCCTGACCGCCGACGGCCGCGGCATGGTGCTGGAGGTGCGCCGCCAGACCATGAGCGACGACCCCGGCCCGGCCCGCGCCATCACCCCTTCCGGCAAGGCGATGAACATCCCCCTGAAGAAGGCGGAACCGGGCGTCTTCACCGGCAGCGCCGAGGTCAGGGAAATCGGGCTTTATCAGGTCGGCAATGGCAACCTCACCGCGCTCGCCCATGTCGGACCGGTCAATGCGCCGGAGTTCACCGACGTCGTCTCGACGCAAGAGAAGCTCAAGCCGGCGGCCGAGGCGACCGGCGGCAGCGTGCGCAGACTGGCATCTGCGCCGGGCGACACCATTGCCCTGCCCTCGATCGTGCCGGTGCGTTCTTCCGGCGAAGCTTCCGGCGATGGCTGGATCGGCCTCAGGACCACCGACGACAGCGTGCTCAAGGCCGTCAGCCGCGTGCCGCTGTTCGGCGGCTTCCTCGGCCTCGGCCTGCTCCTGCTGGCGCTGGGAACGATGTGGTATCGGGAAGGCAGGTAGGGCAGCAGGGACTGCAAACAAATCACCCGCCGCCTATGCAAGCGCAAAGCCGTGGCAACCACCAGAATTACCCCCTACTCCCTTCCACGGAGAAGGCCGGCCCGAGAACGGACCGGCCTTCGTCTTCACTGGCACCCGAACGGGAGCGGGTGCTCAGGACTTCGGGGCGGTGTGGTGTGTCCTGGAATGCGCCGGCGTATGATGGCCCACCTTGTGCACGGGCTTGTAATGAACAACGTGGCACACCCTCTTGTGGTGCACGACCTTGCAAACGGTCTTCTGCTTGGGGTGATGAACGACGTGATGATAGGTCATATGCTTGACCGGCGCGGCATTGGCGCTGGCGACGCCGGCGATCGGCGACATGGCAAAAGCAGCGGCAAGGGCCAGCAGCGGCACGACAAACTTCTTCATGATCGGTTCCTCAGGATCAGAGAGCCCTCACAGGCCCGGCAATTGGGGGGAAGGGGGAGGATGCGACTGCGGGGTCGCCGGAGGCGGCGACCCCGCAGGCACGGTCACATCGTCTTGCTGGCGTCGGTCTTCTTCGGAGCGACCTTCTTGTGAACTTTCTTCTTGATCACCTTCTTGTGCGCGACCTTGTGCACCGGCTTCTTCACGATCGGGGTCGTCGTCGACGTGGTCGTGGTCGTGGTCGTGGCGGCGGTCGCGGCCGCGGCGTTGGCGGCGCTGACGGCCGGAACAGAGAAAGCGACGGCGACGGCGAGGCCGAGGGCGGAGAGGAGAGCTTTGTTCATGGTAGACGTCCTTTCGTTCGCAGGTGGGGTTCGGGGGTCACTGGTTGGGATCGACCGGCGCCACCCCCAGCACTTTCAAGGCGTTTGCGAGCAACCGTATGCCCTGTGCCTGTTTCTTCGCGGCGCAGAACCGGTTCGCTTTCCTTTGCAGTGCCTTTGCCTCGGTGACCTGCATCGCCTTGGCATGTTTCTCGATGGCTTCGTCGACCTGTCGACTGAGCCGGTTGCAACGTTCGCTCCGGGTGATCGGGGCCTGATGAGCGGTCGCACTGACATTCGAACGCGCGGCGGTTGCCGTGATAAGCACCAGGGGCAGAACAATGCCCACCAACCTGATCGAACGTCTCTGCATGGCTCGGTCCTGAACCCTCGGAGCGCTTGGCAACCGGTCGTCTGGCCGCCACGGGTGCCTTTATGCCCGACGTTTTTTTCGCCAGTTTTTCCCCAATGTTGAATTTTGTTTCTGGATTGTTTCTGGCGCCCCGCCGCCGGGGGTTTCGGATGCGAAGGCATGGATTTGCCGTCATTACCGCCCTATGAATCGGGACATAGAGATCAACGGCAGGGCTCCTTTGAAATCCGATCCGCACATACTGATCGTCGACGACGACAAGGGAATCCGCGACCTTCTGCAGGAGTTCTTCCAGAAGCGCGGGCTGCGCGCTTCCGTCGCCGCCGAAGGTAACGAGATGGAGGCCGTGCTGCGCCGCACACAGGTCGACCTCATTGTCCTCGACGTCATGCTGCCGGGCAAAAGCGGGCTCGAACTGTGCCGAGAACTGCGCGCCCGCTACCCGACGCCGATCATCATGCTGACGGCCGTCAACGAAACGACCGACCGCGTGGTCGGGCTGGAAATGGGCGCGGACGACTATGTGCCGAAGCCGTTCGACCCGCGCGAGCTGCTGGCCCGCATCCGCGCCGTCCTGCGGCGCAACAGCCCGCAGGCGCGCCGGGACCCGCAGCCGCAGGTCTATCGCTTCGCCGGCTGGACCCTGGATTGCGCGCGCCGCCGGCTGACCTCCCCCGCCGACGTGCGAGTCGAACTGACCGCGGCCGAGTTCAACCTCCTCCAGACCCTGGCGCAAAGCGCCCAGCGCGTGCTTTCGCGCGAGCAACTGGTCGAGCTTTCCGGCGGCGACAGCTACGACCGCTCGGTCGACATCCTGGTCAGCCGGCTCCGGCGCAAGATGGAGGACGACCCGCGTCGGCCGAAGCTCATCCTGACGGTGCGCAGCGGCGGCTACCAGTTCATGCCGGAGACGGTGGCCGAATGAGGCGCTTCCTGCCGCAGACCCTTCCCGCATGGGTGCTGCTCGTCGTCATCACCGGGCTTCTGGTCAGCCAGGCCACGACCTTCTACCTGGTGCAGCGCGACCGGGCCGCCGACAACGACGTGGTCGAGCTATACCGGCTCAACGAGCGCGCCTTTTCCTTCGTGCAACTGATGCACAACGCCTCGCGCGAGGAACGCATGCAACTGGCGGCCGGCCTTTCCAACAAGGGCAATGCGCTGACAGTGTCGGACGAGCCGGCCGTGTCCTCCTCGATCGCCACCGACGACGCGCTGGCCGAACTGGAGGACATCCTGGTCGGACGCCTGTCGAAATTCGGCGTCATCGATGCGCGCGTGCGCCGCGACGCGGCCGAGCGGCCCGCGAAGAAGCCGGGCAGTTCGGCCGACGACACCGAGCTCGGCCAGGTCGAGCGCAACCTTTCGGCCCTGGCGACCAACTTCGCCGCCAGCAAGCGGCTGACCGCATCGATCGAGTTCGCCGACGGCCAGTGGCTGAACTTCACCACGCCGATGACGCCGGTGCCGCCTATCCTGAGCCTCGACAGCACGCCGCTGTCGGCCATCGTCGCCGGGCTGGTCATCATCATGTCGATCTGGTCGCTGCGGCGGCTGACGGCACCCTACCGCGCGCTCGAACGCGCGGTCGACCGCATCTCGGCCGACCTGCGCAGCCCGCCGCTGGACGAGACCGGCAGTCGCGAATACCGCTCCGCCGCTCGCGCGCTGAACGCCATGCAGGCGAGGCTGCGCGATTATGTCGAGGACCGCGAGCAACTCGCAGCCGCCCTCGCCCACGATCTGCGCACGCCGCTCACCCGCATGCGCCTGCGGCTCGAACTGCTCGGCCCCTCGAAACAGCGTGCCGCCCTCACCCATGACCTCGCTGACATCGACCAGATCGCCCGTTCCGTGATCGACTTCGCCACCTTCGAGATCGCCGAGGAAAAATCCGAGCGCATCGACCTGTGGTCGCTCGCCTCCGCGATCGCCGACAGCTACGAGACGGTTTCGTTCGAGCGCGCATCGGCTGCGATGCGCGGCATGGTCTGCCAAGCGCGCCCGATCGCGCTGCGCCGCTGCATCACCAACCTGGTCAACAATGCGGTCATCTACGGCAAGCGCGTGCACCTCGACCTTCGCCGCGACGAGTCAGACATTGTCCTGACGATCCGCGACGAGGGGCCGGGCCTGCCGCCGGGGCAGTTCGAGCACGTCTTCCGGCCGTTCGTGCGCATGGAGGCTTCGCGCAGCCGCGAGACCGGCGGCTCCGGCCTCGGCCTGACCATCGCGCGCAACATCGCTCGCAGCATGGGCGGCGATGTCCGGCTGAGCAACCATCCGCTGGGCGGGCTGTGCGTCGAGCTCAGGCTGCCCGGCGTCACGGCCAGCAGTTGAGCTGGCCTGCAAACCCGATTCTATATCAGGCGGTTGCGCCCTTTTCCTGAATCGCTCCGGCAGCTTGCCCTATCGCCGCAGCACCGCCGACAGCACGTCGCGAATGCCGATCGAGCCGACGAACCGCGACTGGTCGTCGAACAACGCCACCGGCGCCGTCTGCGAGCGGTGCATGGCCAGCATCACCGTCTTGAGCGGCGTGCCGGGCGTTGCCCAGAACACCTGGCTCGCCTCTTCCGGCTGGCCTTCGACATCGGCACAGGAGACCCATATCGCCGGCTTCCCGTTGCGCTCCGCCGCCGTGACCAGGCTGTTCCTGTCGAGCTTGAAGCGCGTGGTGGCGCGCCGGTCGAGCCATACCCAGCCGCCCTTGTCCTTTTCCAGCTCGTTCTTGGTGCGCATCACGTTCCACGCCGTCAGCACCGAAAGCGGGTTCACGTTGGCGATGAACTCACGCACATAGTCGTTGGCGGGACTGAGCACGATCTCCTCCGGCGCCCCGGTCTGGACGATGCGGCCGCCTTCCATGATGGAAATGTGGCTGCCGATCTTCAGCGCCTCTTCGAGGTCGTGCGACACGAAGATGATCGTCTTCTTCAGTTCCGCCTGCAATTGCAGCAACTCGTCCTGCAACTTGCTGCGGATCAGCGGGTCGAGCGCGGAGAACGGCTCGTCCATCAAAAGGATCGGCGCGTCGGTAGCGAACGCCCGCGCCAGCCCGACGCGCTGCTGCATGCCGCCAGACAGTTCGTGGGCGTATTTCTTGGACCACTGTTCGAGCCCGACCAGCTTCAGTTGCTTGGCCACCCGCTCCTTGCGCTCGGCTTCCGGCACGCCAGCCAGTTCGAGCCCGAAGCCGACATTCTGCTCCACCGTGCGCCAGGGCAGCAGCGCGAATTGCTGGAACACCATGGCGACCTGCTTTTGCCGGATGGCGCGCAGCGTCGCGGGGCTGCAATTGACGACATCCACCGCCTTGTCGCCCTGCTTGACGAAGACATGGCCGCGCGCCGGCACGTTGAGCAGGTTGACGGCGCGCAGCAGCGTCGACTTGCCGGAACCGGAAAGGCCCATCAGCACCGAAATCTCGCCTTCGCGGATGGTCAGGCTGCAGTCGGCACAACCGAGCACGGCCCCGGTCTGCGCCAGGATTTCCTGCCGCGTAGCACCGGTGTCGATCATCGCCAGCGCCCGCGGCTTGTCCTGGCCGAAGACGATATCGACGTTCTGGAAATCGACGGCGACGTTCATTGCGGGCCTCCCGTGGAAACGCGGCTCATGCGGTCGAGGATGATGGCGAGAATGACGATGGCGAGGCCGGCTTCCAGCCCGAGCGGGATGTTGACCGAGTTCAGCGCCCGCACCACCGGCTTGCCGAGGCCGTTGGCGCCGATCAGCGCGGCGATGACGACCATGGAGAGCGACAACATGATGCACTGGGTAAGGCCGGCCATGATGGTGGGCAGCGCCGCCGGCAGTTCCACCTTCCATAGAAGCTGGCGCTTGGTGGCACCGAACGCTTCGCCGGCTTCGAGCATCGGCTTCGGCACCGAGGTGATGCCGAGATAGGTGAGCCGGATCGGCGCCGGGCAGGCGAACACGATGGTGACGATGAGGCCGGGCGCGATGCCGAGGCCGAACAGGATCAGCACCGGGATCAGGTAGACGAAGGTCGGCATCGTCTGCATCAGGTCGAGGATCGGCTGGAGATAGCGGTAGCCGCGCTCGCTGTGCGCCGCCCAGATGCCGACCGGCACGCCGATGGCCATGGAGGCGGCGGCGGCGCCCACGACCAGCACCAGCGTCTCTACCGTATCCTTCCACAAGCCCTGGTTGATGATGAAGGCGAGCCCGACGGCGACCCCGACCGCCAGCCTCCACGAGCGCTGCAGCCACCAGGCCAGCCCCGCGATCGCCAGCACGACCAGCACCGGCGGCAGCCAGACGAGCATGTTGATGAGCCCTTGCAGCACATAGGTCGCGCCGTTGGCGATGGAATCGAAAAACCACTCGAAATTGGTGGTGAGGAAAGTGAAGAACGCCTTCCCCCATTGGCCGACTGGTATCTTGAAGCTGGCAATCAGTGCCGTGACCGGATCCATGGGCTCCCTCCTCCCCTTGTCGAATTTCTAGAGTATCGGGCCGAAAAAGGAATCGGGTTTTTCGGGCGGTTCCGGTGCTCAATCGAAATGGCGGGGCGCGGCAATGTGCCGGGCGCCCCCAAAGAATACGGCAGCCAATCGTCCAGGGATTGGCCGCCGTTTCGTTCAGGCGACAGTCGTCGCAGGCCTCATTGGCCGAGCGCCGTCTTGACGGCGGCGGCGGCGTCACCGCCGTCGAACGTGGTGACCCCCTTCAGCCACGGTTCGATCGCGTCGGGATTGGCCTTCAGCCACGCCGTGGCCGCCGCCTTCGGCTCGGCGCCGTCGTTGAGGATCGCGCCCATGATCTCGTTTTCCATCTTCAGCGAGAAAACGAGGTTCTTGAGGAACGCGCCGACATTGGCGCATTCGCCCAGATAGCCGGCGCGCACGTTGGTGTGCACGGTGGCGCCGCCATAATTGGGGCCGAACACGTCATCGCCACCCTCGAGATACTTCATGTCGATGGTGGAGTTCATCGGATGCGGCTCCCAGCCAAGGAAGACAACGTCCGTCTTCGACGGAACCGCCTTCTGCACCGCCGCCAGCATACCCGCTTCCGAGCTTTCGACCAGCTCGAAGCCGCCGAGGTCGAACTTGTTGTTGGCGATCATGTCGAGGATCAGGCGGTTGCCGTCATTGCCGGCTTCAATGCCGTAGATCTTGTTGCCGAGCTTGTCCTTGAACTTGGCGATATCCTGGAAGCTCTTCAGGCCCTCGTCATAGGTATAGGTAGGAACCGCCAGCGTGTACTTGGCGCCTTCGAGATTGATGCCGATATCCTCGACCGACTTGTCCTCGAGATAGGGCTTGATGTCGGCTTCCATCGTCGGCATCCAGTTGCCGAGGAAGACGTCGATGTCCTTGTTCTTGAGCGAGGTGTAGGTGACCGGCACCGACAGCACCTGCACATCGGGCGTATAGCCGAGGGCTTCGAGAATGACCGAAGCGGTCGCCGTGGTCGAGGTGATATCCGTCCAGCCGACATCGGCGAAATGAACAGCCTTGCAGCTATCCGGCTCCGCCGCGAAAGCTACCACGCTCGTTGAAAGAAAAGCCGCCAGGCCGAGCCCGGCGACGATGGATTTCTTACGCGACATGTCGACTTCTCCCATTTGAAACCTGAGACGAAGCGGATTTCATTATCCGCCTTGTTTTTACAGCCAAACATCATTTTGGCGCTGTTTCAAGCGTCAGCACCCCCACAATCGGCGGCGCGCACTGGCCGTTAAGCGACACGGCTGATGCTTTTGAGGCTCCCGCCCGCCTGGATATCGGCCCGGCCGGGCCGGTGGTACAATCGGCGCGTGCAATCTTTTCAAAACCTGTTAGGGTGGCTCCCGCTCACCTATATGATTTGAGGGATTCGCCGGGCCGGTGACCGTTTGGCCGGCGGCGACAGCGTTTCTCCCGATTCGAAATCAACCAGGAGAAGAAGGAAAGCCATTGCAAGTTCTGGTACGTGACAACAACGTCGAGCAGGCCCTCAGGGTCCTGAAGAAGAAAATGCAGCGCGAAGGCGTGTTCCGCGAGATGCGGGCGCGGCGCGCATACGAAAAGCCCTCCGAGAAGCGCGCGCGTGAGAAGGCCGAGGCCATTCGCCGTGGTCGCAAGGCGGCGCGCAAGCTCGCCATCCGCGAAGGCCTCATCGCCGGCCCGGTGAGAAAGCCGCAGCCGCCGCGCACCCCGCGTCCCGTAGCGGCCGCATAGCCGGCACTATCCGACCCGCCAACGGGCTCCAGCCCGATGGCGGGCGCAACGATGCCGGCAATCCGGCATTCGCCTTGCGTTCCTTCTTGTCTTAGTCATCCTCGCGACCACATATCTGCAACCGGGACGGCATTCGTACGTTTCGACGGCCTGTTGACTGAGAGGGACGCCATCCATGCTCGATCCGATCGTGAACTTCGTCACCCGGATTTTCCAATGGGTCGGGCGAGGCATAGGCCTTGCCGTCGGCATCGTCTTGTGGCCCTTCCTGTGGGTCAGCCGCTGGTACAGCGGGCGCGGCTTCATCCTGAAGGGCATTCTGGGCGCGGTCGTCGTGGTCCTCGTCGGCCTCTACGCCTATTTCTTCTACGTCACCCAATGGTGGACCAACTTCAACCCGGACTACCCGGCGGCGCTTTCGGCCCAGAAGGAGCCGACGGCAGCCGGCAACCCGGTCAGCACCGACACGCAGCAGACGCCGACCTCCTGCAAGCCCTCCGCCATCGCCGCCGTCTCGGCCGACCTCATCGACTTCAACGTCAACCAGAACGCCTGGATATCCTCGATGGTGCTGTCGAAGGCCGGCTTCTTCGGGATCGAATGGCGCCGGACCCCGTTCTTCGACAACAAGGCCGCCTTCCAGTTGGGCATCAACCAGGTGTTGCGCCGCACCACCACGGAACTGGTGGACACGCTCGGGCGCGTGCGCGGCACCTCGCAGATCGACCAGAACCTCCAGGATGCGCGCACCGCGCTCGCCTGGAACGAGGACGCCTGGTACGTCGGCTGGCGCGGCCCCACCCGCCCGACGCCGAGCGTCTACCGCGAGGCGATCCGCAAGCTTCGCGCCTACAATGCCAGCCTGGAGAAATGCCAGGTGACGTTCGACGCGCGCGCCGACAACCTGATGCAGTTCCTCGACCGTATCGCCGGCGACATCGGCTCGACCTCCGACATCCTGCGGGCCCGTATCGCAGCTTCCGACGCCGGCTGGTTCGATTTCCGCGCCGACGACCGCTTCTGGTTCGCCTACGGCCAGCTTTACGCCTACTACGGCATCCTGACGGCAGCCCGTTCCGACTTCGGCACGGTCATCGCCGAGCGCAACCTCGGCACGCTATGGGCGCGCCTGGAACAGCAGTCGCGCGCGGCGCTGGACGTGCAGCCCTGGATCATCTCCAACGGTAGCGAGTCCAGTTCCTTCTTCCCCTCGCATCTGGCGACGATGGGCTTCAACCTGTTGCAGGTGCGCACCAACATCGTCGAGGTCCGCTCGGTGCTAGACCGCTAAGACACGGCGGCGCGCCATCGCCGGCGCGCCGCTCGTCCCTGCCGGCCGATGCGCATTGCGCGCAATGCTGCATTGCGGCAATAGCGTTTGCAAACCGGCGCCGACCGGCTCATTTCTTCGCTTTCAATCGTTTCATCCTGGACCTTCCATGCCTCTGCCGATCCTAGCGCTCGCCATTGCGTCCTTTTGCATCGGCACCACCGAATTCGTCATCATGGGCCTGCTACCCGAAGTCGCGGCCGACCTTGGCGTGTCGATCCCGTCCGCCGGCCTTCTCGTCACCGGCTACGCGCTCGGCGTCGTCTTCGGCGCGCCGGTCGTCGCCGTCGCCACCGCCCATATGCGCCGCAAACCGGTGCTGGTGGCGCTGGCCGCGCTGTTCGTGGTCGGCAACTTCCTGTGCGCCGTCGCCCCCACCTACTGGACGCTGATGGCGGCGCGCGTCGTCACCGCCTTCGGCCACGGCGCCTTTTTCGGCATCGGCTCGGTCGTCGCCGCCGGCCTGGTGCCCAGGAACAAGCAGGCAAGCGCCATCGCCCTCCTGTTCGCGGGGCTGACGCTGGCCAACATTCTCGGCGTTCCGGGCGGCACCGCCCTTGGCGAAGCCTTTGGCTGGCGCGCAACCTTCCTTGCCGTCGTCGTGCTCGGTCTGGTCTCGGTCGCGGCCATCGCCTGGCTGGTGCCCTCCGACGTAGCCCCGCCGAGCAGTAGCGGACTGCGCGGCGAACTGCGTGTGCTCGGCAAGCTGCAGGTGTGGCTGGCGATGCTGATCTCGGTAATGGTATCGGCCGGGCTGTTTGCGATGTTCACCTACATCAAGCCCTATCTCACCGACGTTTCCGGCCTGTCGACCGAGGCCGTGACCTGGGTCCTGCTGCTGTTCGGCGCCGGCATGACCATCGGCAACATCATCGGCGGCAGGCTGGCCGACTGGAAACTGATGCCGACCGTCATCGGCACACTGGTGGCGCTGATTCTCGTCTTCGGCGCGCTCGCCCAGTTCGGATCGGTGGCGACGCTCGCCATCGGCCTGGTCTTCGTGTGGGGGCTGGTGGACTTCGTCATCGTGCCGCCCTTGCAGATCCGGGTCGTCGAGACCGCCGCCGACGGGCCGAATCTGGCTGCTACCCTGAACCAGGGTGCGTTCAACATGGGCAACGCCATCGGTGCGTGGATCGGCGGAGCAGCCCTTTCCTTCGGCGTCTCCTATGCCGACCTGCCGCTGGTCGGCGCGCTGGTCACCGGGCTTGGCCTTGCCGTAGCGCTGTGGTCCTACGCGCTCGATCGCCGGCATTCCGCACGGGCTGCTCCCCTTCCCTGCCCGGCAGAATAGCCGGCGGCCCGCAAGATTGCGGCTGGACCAATCCTCCTTTATCGACACGGGCTGGCTGAATTGGCATCTCCAGCCTGACGACAGGAGGCACAGTGATGAAAAAAGCGATCGAGCGGCTGCAGGGCGACAGCGAAGGCGTCGCCTACGATTTCCCGGTGTTCCGGTTTTCGGGCACCGATGAGGCGGCTCCGTCCGCCTATCTGCAAGCCGCCCTGCACGCCGGCGAATTGCCGGGAACCGTCGCCATCGACGCGCTGATGCCCAAACTGGCGAAGGCCGAGGCCGAAGGACGCATCCGAGGCGACATCACGCTGGTGCCGTGGGCCAACCCGGTCGGCCGCGCCCAATACCATTTCACCGAGCAGGAAGGGCGCTTCCACCTCGGTACCCGCACCAATTTCAACCGCGATTTCCCGCTGATTGAGCGACAGGATACCAGCCTCCTGCCCGACGAGGCGCGGCTGAAAACCGTCGACGAGCGGCTGAAGGCGCGGCTGCTGCGGCTGTCCGTCGGCCACGACATCGTGCTCGACCTGCATTGCGACGACGAGAGCGTCGCCTATCTCTACGTGCCGCGGCAATTGTGGCCGGCGATGGAAGACTGCGCCGCCGCCATGGGCGTGGACGCGGTGCTGTTGTGGGAAGGCGCCAGCGGCGCGGCCTTCGAGGAAGCCTCGCTGCACCCGCTTCTGTCGAAAGAAAAGGTCGCGCTGGAACGGCATGCCGTCACCACGGTCGAGTATCGCGGCATCGCCGATGTCGACGGCGCGCTGGCCGAAAGCGACGGCGAGGGCCTCTACCGTCTGCTGGTGGCGCGCGGCGTGGTCGCTGACGCCGCGCTTGCCGCCCCCGGGCCGTTCAAGGGCGTCGTGGCCCCACTCGAAAACATCGACATGATGCCCGCGCCGAAGGCCGGCGCCGTCCTCTACGCGGTGAAACCCGGCGACCGGGTGCAGAGAGGCGATCTCCTGGCAACCATCGTACACGCGCCCGGCGAGCCCGATGGGCGCGCCGAAGTCCGCGCCCCGCAGGCTGGCTACATCCTCACCCGCCGCTCCCACCGCATCACGCGCCGCCACGACGACCTGGTCAAGCTGGTCGGCTCGATTCGCAGCCAGGACGCGCGCAGCGGAACGCTGGAGGTCTGAACCGCGCCGCCCGTAAATCCAGTTGCGCGGCGGTCCGTTCGCCGCTATGGGATTGGCCATGAACACGCATTCGACCAACAGCATCTGGTGGTGGGCCTGCTGACAGCGGCCTGTTGAAGCGCGTGTGCGTAAAAAATGGACAGTGGCCGCAGCGGAATGCCCGGGCGGCCATTTTGTTTTCGCGCTCCGGGTCCGTTGCCCACAAATCGAGCGGAGACGGCAATGACGGTGCATATTCTGGAAAACGGGGCGGAGCGATACGTCACCGAAGGCGGCGTAACGATTACCCGCCAGCGCCATGAGCGCGCTTACGAAGGCGCGATCGACCCCTATATCGACGGGCTGAACGGCCGGCGCGGCGCGGTGTTTTCCTCCAACTACGAATATCCCGGCCGCTACACCCGCTGGGACACCGCCATCATCGACCCGCCGCTGGTGATTTCGGCGCATGGCCGCGCCATGAAGATCGAAGCACTGAACGCGCGCGGCGAAAAGCTGTTGCCGGCCATCGGCAAGGTGCTGGAGCCGCTTTCCGAAATTTCGATCCTCGAAACGTCCAGCCGTTTGATCCGTCTCGATGTGGCGAAGCCCACCCATGTCCTTGCCGAAGAGGAGCGCAGCCGCGCGCCCTCCGTCTTCACGGTGCTGCGCGCCGTCACCGCCCTGTTCAAGAGCCCGGAAGACGCCAATCTCGGCCTCTACGGCGCGTTCGGCTACGACCTCGCCTTCCAGTTCGACCCGGTCGAGTACACGCTGAAGCGCGCCGGGAGTCAGCGCGACCTCGTGCTGTTCCTGCCTGACGAAATCCTCGTCGTCGACCACTACTCGGCCAAGGCCTGGACCGACCGCTACGACTTTTCGGGAGACGGCTTTTCCACCGAAGGCCTCGAGCGCGAACCGCACGTCGAACCCTTCAAGCCGTCCGACCGCATCCCGCCGCGCGGCGACCATGTGCCCGGCGAATATGCCGATGTCGTGCGCAAGGCGATGGCAAGCTTCAAGCGCGGCGACCTGTTCGAGGTCGTGCCCGGCCAGATGTTCTACGAACGCTGCGAAAGCGCGCCGTCCGACATCGCCCGCAAGCTGAAGGTCATCAACCCCTCGCCCTATTCGTTCTTCATCAACCTCGGCGAAGGCGAATACCTGATCGGCGCCTCGCCGGAGATGTTCGTGCGCGTCAACGGCCGCCGCGTCGAGACCTGCCCGATCTCGGGCACCATCAAGCGCGGCGACGACGCCATCGCCGACCACGAGCAGATCCTGAAACTGCTCAATTCCAAGAAGGACGAGAGCGAGCTCACCATGTGCTCGGACGTCGACCGCAACGACAAGAGCCGCGTGTGCGAGCCAGGCTCTGTGCGCGTCATCGGCCGCCGCCAGATCGAGATGTATTCGCGCCTCATCCATACCGTCGACCATATCGAGGGCCGGCTGCGCCCCGACATGGACGCCTTCGACGCGTTCCTGACCCACGCCTGGGCGGTCACCGTCACCGGCGCGCCGAAGCTGTGGGCCATGCGCTTCATCGAGAGTAACGAGAAAAGCCCGCGCGCCTGGTATGGCGGCGCCATCGGCATGGTGCATTTCAACGGCGACCTCAATACCGGCTTGACGCTGCGCACCATCCGCATCAAGGACGGCATCGCCGAAGTGCGCGCCGGCGCGACGCTGCTTTACGATTCCATTCCCGAGGAAGAAGAAGCCGAAACCGAACTGAAGGCATCCGCCATGCTGTCCGCCATCCGCGATGCGAAGACCGCCAACACCGTCTCGACCGAGCGAAGCGCCGCCCGCGTCGGCGAAGGCCTCAACATCCTGCTGGTCGACCACGAGGACAGCTTCGTCCACACGCTCGCCAACTACTTCCGCCAGACAGGTGCCAACGTCTCCACGCTGCGCAGCCCTGTACCGGAAGAAGCGTTCGAGCGGCTGAAGCCGGACCTCGTGGTGCTGTCGCCCGGCCCCGGCACCCCGAAGGATTTCGACTGCACGGCGACGATCCGCAAGGCGCGGGCGCGCGACCTGCCGGTCTTCGGCGTCTGCCTCGGCTTGCAGGCGCTGGCCGAAGCCTATGGCGGCACGCTCGGCCAACTCGACGTGCCGATGCACGGCAAGGCCTCGCGCATCCACGTCTCCCGGCCCGGAATCATCTTCTCCGGCCTGCCCGAGGACATCACCGTCGGCCGCTATCACTCGCTCTTTGCCGACAAGGCAACCCTGCCGGACGGCTTCGAGGTGACCGCCACCAGCGACGACGGCACCATCATGGCCTTCGAGCACAAGAAAGAGCCGGTCGCGGCCGTCCAGTTCCACCCCGAATCGATCATGTCGCTCGGCCACGACGCCGGCATGCGCATGATCGAGAACGTCGTGGTGCACCTGCCGCGCAAGGCGAAGGAAAAGGCGGCTTAGTGAAGGTCCCGACTTGAATGAGCATTGCCACCACCCCCGCTGACGCCGCCAAGCGGCGCGTCGCCACCATCGCCTTCTGGTCGATCGTGGTCGCACTGGCGGTGATGGGCCTGAAATTCGTAGCCTGGCGGATGACGGGCTCCGTCGCACTCTATTCGGATGCGCTGGAATCGATCGTCAACGTGATCACGGCGGCGGCGGCGCTGTGGGCGATCCGCGTGAGCCACAAGCCGGCTGACCAGGACCATCCCTTCGGCCATCACAAGGCGGAATATTTCTCGGCCGTGCTCGAGGGCGTGCTGATTGTGGTGGCGGCGCTTCTGATCATCGCCCAGGTGTGGAACTCACTACGCAATCCGGTGGCGATGGAGCAGCCCTGGGAGGGCCTCGCCGTCAACGGCGGCGCCGCCATCATCAACATGGCCTGGGCGATGTTCCTGATCCGCTCCGGCCGGAAGGCCCGGTCGCCGGCGCTGGTGGCTGACGGCCAGCACATCATGACCGACGTGGTGACCTCGGTCGGCGTCATCGCCGGTCTGGTGGGCGCCATCGTCACCGGCTGGCACATACTCGACCCGCTGCTTGCCCTCGTCGTCGCCCTGAACATCCTTTACCAGGGCTGGCACGTCACCGGCGAATCGCTGAACGGCCTGATGGATCGCGGCGTCGACAGCGAAGAGCACATGCACATCCGCGACATCATCTCGGCCAATTCCAGGGGCGCACTGGAAGTCCACGACCTCAAGACCCGCATCGCCGGGCGCGCCACCTTCATCGAGTTCCATATGGTGGTCGCCGCCGACATGACGGTCGGCGAAAGCCATGTCATCTGCGACCGCATCGAAGATGCGCTCAAGGCCGAAATTCCCTCGGTGCGGGTGACGATCCACGTCGAGCCGGAAGACGAGGCCAAGTTGCCGAAGGGCACCACTGCCGTTCCCTTCGCCTGACGCCATGCCGGTAAGGTCTTGACCTGCCGCCGGTTTCGCCCAATCTCGCCAATGCCGTTCCCGAATACCGAACGGAGCGAATGGAGACGAGGATGTACGGCCTGATCGGAAAGATGCGCTCGGTGCCAGGCAAGCGCGAGGAACTGCTCGCCCTTGTGTTCACGGCCACCAGCAAGCTGCCAGGCTGCCTCAGCTACATCGTCGCGCGCGATCCGGCCGACACCACCGCGCTCTGGATAACGGAAGTGTGGAAAGACGCCGCCAGCCACAAGGCTTCCCTCGCCTTGCCGGAAGTCCAGGCCGCCATCACCAGGGCCAGGCCGCTCATCGTCGGTTTCGAGTTCCAGGTCGAGACCGAACCCGTCGGCGGCATCGGCCTGCCCTGACGGTTTTTGCCGCGCAGCCCCTGCCGGCCTGAACAATCCGGAAATTTTGTTGGCAGTTTACATGCGGCGCGTATTCGCATTTTGCGCCAGCCGGGTTAAGGACCGGCCATGGATCAATCCTCTCCACCGCAAGCGAGCGGCCTCCTGGCGGACATACCGCCGACCCTGCAATGGGTGGCCATCCTCGTTGTCTCCGCCCTGTTCGCCGGCGGGCTGGAGATGGCAGCCCTTCCCGCCGCCCTCCTGATCGGGCCGATGCTGGCCGGCATCGCGGCCGGCACCGGCAGCGCCACGGTGCGCGTGCCGTCCCACGCCTTCGCGGCGGCGCAGGCCGTCATCGGTTGCCTGATCGCCAATTCGATCGCTCCCGGCATCTTCGCGACCTTCTATGCCGAATGGCCGCTTTTCGTCGGCGTCGTGGTGGCAACGCTTGCGGCCTCGAGCCTGCTCGGCTGGCTGATCAGCTATTGGCGCATCCTGCCCGGGACGACGGCGGTTTGGGGCTCGGCACCGGGAGCCGCCACCGCGATGGTGCTGATGGCGGGCGCTTTTGGCGCCGACCAGCGGCTCGTCGCCTTCATGCAATATCTGCGCGTCATCTTCGTCTCCATGGCCGCGGCCCTGGTGGCGAGGCTGTGGGTCGACACTTCCGGCGTCGCGCCGCCGGCCATCGACTGGTTCCCGCCGATCGACCCGCTGCCGTTCGCCACCACGATCGGGCTCGCTGTCGTCGGCGCCCTCTCCGGCAAGCTCTTGAAACTGCCGTCGCCGTATTTCCTCGGCACGATGCTTCTTGGCACCGCGCTGCATCTCGGCCTCGGCCTCGACCTGCAATTGCCGCAATGGCTGCTGGCGGCGAGCTACGCCGTCATCGGCTGGGCCATCGGCCTAAAATTCACCCGGCAGACGGTGCTTCACGCCACCCGCGCCCTGCCGCAGATCGTCGCCTCGATCCTGTTTCTCATCGCCTTTTGCGGCGGCCTCGGCTGGTTGATCAGCCACCTCGTCGGCATCGACCCGCTGACCGCCTATCTCGCCACCAGCCCGGGCGGCATGGATTCCATCGCCATCATCGCGGCCGCGACCAACAATGTGGATATCTCCTTCGTCATGGCACTGCAGACTGTGCGCTTCATGATCGTGCTCCTGCTCGGCCCGAGCCTGGCGCGGCTGATGGCGCGGCTCGCCCGATGACACACGCAGACAGCACTTGCTCCGCAGGCAGCGCTTGCCTCGCGGGCGTCGCTCCTGTATGGAAGCGGCCATGAACAAGCGCCACGCATCGGCAACCCTTCGCCCGACCGGCTTCGCCGGCGAGACGTTGCGCGCGCTCACCTCTGCCCTTCTTCTTCTCGGCCTTATTGGCGATCGCCGGGTCCGCTGAAGGAGCGCCCGGCGGTCGACAACCGCCGTCAGGCCCCGATGCTCCTTGGCAAAGTCAACTTCAGCGATTGAAACCTGGTAGAGGCGCAGCCTGCCAACCGAAGCCGCACGTGGTGCCTTCGTCAGGCCGCCGGAAACGAGAAGACCCATGAGACAAGATACCAACGCCGCCGCCACCACGGCCAAGGGCATGCCGGACGCCGCCCGGAAATACGCCCCCTATCCCACCGTCGGCCTCAGGGATCGCACCTGGCCCGACAAGGTCATCGACCGCGCGCCGATCTGGTGTTCGGTGGATTTGCGCGACGGCAACCAGGCGCTCATCGACCCGATGGGCCACGAGCGCAAGGCACGCATGTTCCAGTTGCTGCTGGACATGGGCTTCAAGGAAATCGAAGTCGGCTTTCCCTCCGCCTCGCAGACGGATTTCGACTTCAACCGCTGGTGCATCGAGCAAGGCAACGTGCCCGACGATGTCGACCTCCAGGTGCTGGTGCAGTGCCGGCCTGAGTTGATCGCCCGCACCTTCGAGGCGCTGGAAGGCGCCAAGACGCCCATCGTCCACTTCTACAACTCGACCAGCGAGTTGCAGCGCCGGGTCGTCTTCGAGAAGGATGTCGGCGGCATCAAGCAGATCGCCACCGACGCCGCCAAGATGATCGCCGACATGGCGGCCAAGGCTGGTGGCGGCTATCGCTTCCAGTATTCGCCCGAAAGCTTCACCGGCACCGAACTGGAAGTGGCGCTGGAGATCTGCAACGCCGTCGCCGAGATCATCCGGCCGACGCCCGACAACAAGCTGATCCTCAACCTGCCCTCGACCGTCGAGATGGCGACGCCCAACACCTATGCCGATCGCATCGAATGGATGTGCCGCAACCTCGACAACCGCGAAAACCTGATCATCTCGCTGCATCCGCACAACGACCGCGGCACCGGCATCGCCACCACCGAACTCGGCCTGATGGCCGGCGCGGATCGTGTCGAGGGCACGCTGTTCGGCAACGGCGAGCGCACCGGCAACGTCGATATCGTGACGCTGGCGCTCAACATGTACACGCAGGGCGTCGACCCGATGCTGGACTGCTCCGACATCAACCGGATGAAGGACGTCTACGAATACGCCAACCAGCTGACGATCCCCGAGCGCCACCCCTACGTCGGCGAACTGGTCTACACCGCCTTTTCCGGCTCGCACCAGGACGCGATCAACAAGGGCATGAAGGCACTCAAGACCGCGAACAAGGAATTGTGGGAGGTTCCCTATCTGCCGATCGACCCGGCCGATGTCGGCCGCTCCTACGAGGCGATCATCCGCATCAACTCGCAGTCCGGCAAGGGCGGCATCGCCTATGTGCTGCAAGCCGACTACGGCCTCAACCTGCCGCGCAACCTCCAGATCGAGTTCAGCCACGCCATCCAGGCGATCACCGACGCCGAAGGCAAGGAGGTGCCGGCCAGGCGCATCTATGAGCAGTTCCTGCAGACCTATGTCGACCAGCCGGGCGCGCGCCTGAAATATGTCGAGCACCGCACCTATCCGGATACGGCGGTGAAGGGGCGGCGCCTGATCGAGGCGACGATCCTCGACAACGGCCAGGAAGTGACCATCACCGGCACCGGAACCGGCCCGATCGACAGCTTCGTCGACGCGCTGTCGCGCCACATCGGCGTGGAGATGTCGGTGCTCGATTATTCCGAGCACTCCATGCAACGCGGCTCCAATGCCTCGGCGATCTCCTATGTCGAGGTCGAGCATCCGGGCGGAAAGCTGTTCGGCGCCGGCATCAACACCAACATCTCGTCCGCTTCGCTGGAAGCCGTGGTTTCGGCAGCCAACCGCATCATCGGCTACGACGCCGGCTAATCGGACGCCGATACTGGCCTACCGGAGGTCGTCCTGTGGGCCAGTATCAACATACGCTTGTGCATGGGCCGCAGCGTTATATGATTGCGACCCTAACCGTGCCGCCTGTCGAAAGGTCTGACACTTGCAGCATTCCACGCCTGCCGCCCCCGCAGTGCGCGCAACGCTGGAGCGACTGCTCGCCAGCGAAACTTTCGGGCGTTCCGAACGGGCGCGGGAGCTTCTGCGCTATCTGGTCGAGCGCCAGTTGGCCGGCGAAGCCGACCGGCTCAAGGGATTCGCCATCGCGGTCGACGTCTTCGGCAAGGACGCCGGCTTCGATTCCTCGACCGACGCCGTGGTGCGGGGGCAGGCCGGCAGGCTGCGTGAACTGCTGAACCAGTATTTTGCGACCGAAGGCGCCTCGGACCCCGTTCGCATCGCCATTCCGCGCGGCAGCTATGTCCCCACCTACGAAGCGAACGAGCCCGCCTCCACCGCACTGGAGGAAGAAGGCGAACCCGCCGTTGCCGCAGTAGCACCCCCGCCGCCGAAGCGCCGGGCGGCCGCACGGCCCGCCATCGCGCGCCAGTTGCGCTTTTTCTGGGGAGCGATCGCCGTCGTCATTGCCATGCTGGGCGCGCTTCTCGTCCGTCAGGGCGTTCTTTCGCCGCCGGACGGCATCGAGGCCGCGGCCGTCGAAACCGCCGTCGCCACGAGCAGCATCGCCAGGACGAATTCACCCGTGGATTTACCCGCCGTCTATGTCGACGCCGATGCCCGGGGGCCTGACGCGGAGCGCGTCGTCATCGCGCTGCGAACCGGGCTTTCCGGCTTCGACACCGTCGATTTCATCGGCCGCGCCGCCGACGGGCAGCCCCTTTCGGCCAGCCGCACCAGCTTCGTCTTCCGCGTCATCCCCGGCTCTTCCGATGGCGACATCCTGCTCGAACTCCAGAACATGGCCACCGGCCGCGTGCTGTTGTCGCGACGCCTGTCGGCGGAAACCCTGGCATCATCGAAACTGGACGACCGCATCGCCGGCATCCTGACCGCATCCGTCCCGGCCTCGGGCGCCATCTACAACTATATCGAACAGGGCAACCTCCAGGCAGGCCTGACGCAATGCCTGCTCCTGGACGAGAAATACTATCTCGACCAGAACGCCCGCACGCACAAAACCGCCTATCGCTGCGTGGAATCCCTGATCGAGCAGGGCGTGAAGTCGCCGCTTGTCTATTCCGAGGCGGCCGCCCTGCAACTCGAGGCGGCGACCAAGCGCTTCCCCTACCCCGCCGGCGCAACGACCGACCAGGCCCTGGCGCTGGCGCGAAACGCCCTGCAAATGGGCTCCACCAGCGCCTCCGTCCACCGCTCCTACGGCTATATCAACTCGCGGCTGGGCAAGACCGACGCCGCCATCCACTGGATGCGCAAGGCCTACGAACTCAACACCTATGATCTCGGCATGGGCGCGGCCTACGGCTACGCGCTGGTCTTCGCCGGAAACTACGCCGAGGGCACGCCGATCCTGGAGCGCGCTATCGATGCTTCGAGCGCGCGCCCGACCTGGTGGGATTTCGGGCTGTTCGCCGGAAAACTCATGCTCGGCGACATGGAAGGCGCCAAGCGCGCCAGCGATTCCCTGACGACGACGATCCCCAAATCCCACTATCTCACCGCCCGCATCATCGTCGCGGCGGCGTCCGGCGACCGGGCGCTGGCCGAAAAGCTCCGCCACACGCTGATCGCCGAGTTTCCGAAATTCGCCGCCAATCCGCGCCCGGTCTTCGTCGAGCGCAACTATCCCCCCGACCTCACCGACCGTCTGGTCAAGGCATTGCGCGAGGTCGGCATCCCCAGTGCAAGCTGATCCCGGCACCTTTTTCGTTTCCGACAGCGGAGCCGGCCGCCCGGCAATCGTCTTCGTGCACGGTTTCGGCGCCGACCACCGCGTGTGGGATGCCGCAGCCGCATCCCTGCTGCCCGCCATGCGCGTCCTTGCCTGCGATCTGCCGGGCCACGGCCTGTCCCTCGACGCCGAGGGCACGGGATCGGCCAAATCCGCCGCGCGCGCCTTGCTTGCCGACCTCTCGCGGCGCGGGATCGACAAGGCGCATGTCGTCGGGCACTCGATGGGCGGCGCGGTCGCGGCCCTGATGGCGCTGGCCGAGCCCAGGCGCGTCGCCTCGCTGACGCTTCTGGCGCCCGGCGGCTTCGGCCCCGAGATCAACGGCCCGCTGCTGCGCCGTTATGCCGGGGCCACCGGCAGGCACGAATTGCGCGCCTGCCTGGAAGCCATGTCGGGTGAAGGCGTCGTCGTGTCCGACGACCAGTTGGACGCCGGCCTCGCCATGCGCGCGCGCCCCGGCCAGACCGAAAAACTGGTGGAGATCGCCGCCGCGATCACGCGCGGCGAACGACAGGGCATCATCCCGGCCGAGGCGCTGGCGGCGCTTGCGATGCCGGCAACCGTCCTGTGGGGCACGGCCGACCCCGTCCTGCCCTTCACGCAGTCCGATGGCGTGCCCGCCCACTTCCGGCGGCAAGCAATCGATGGAGCCGGCCACATGCTGGTCAGCGAAGCCCCCGGCGCGGTCCGGCAGGCAATCATGGCGAACCTCACCGCTGCTTGAAGCAACGGCTGCAATTTTACCATCTTCTATGGTAATTCCTCGTTAACCAACCGAGGCCGACGCCGATGAAAGACGCAAACGACCCCGCCGCCCAGTCCGAACAGGCGCAAAACATGTCGCAGGCGGTCCGCGACGTCAAAAATGCGCTTGCCGATCGCGAGGACGTCGTCGTGGACATGCGCGACGCCCACCGCATGCGGCTGGAACTGCTGGCCACCGAACTCGCCCCCGTCTTTGCCGACGTGCCGGCCGACATGGACAATTTCGACTTCACCGTTTCGTCCGGCCTGCAACCGAGGCTGTGGATCGACGCGGTAAGCCATGTCGCCATGGGGCGTGACCGCCGCACCTATCGCTTTCTCAGGGACACGCGCATCGGCCGCGTGGTGCTGGCCGAATCGACCGACATGAAGCCGGTGGCCGACCAGGTGACGCGCTACGTCGCCGAGCGCATCGTCGAGCGCCAGCGCATGCTGGAAGGCGGCCCGGAGCCAGCCATGGCGGGGGCAAGGCACGCGCCGGTGCTGGAAGCCGAACCGCCGCTTCACGCTTCTGCACGCAGCAGGGTATGGGCCACGCTTCTCACCGGCCTCGCCCTGATCCTGGCCGGCGTCCTGTTCGGGCTCGGTTTCTCGGCAGTGCTGTTCTGGGACCGGATCAGCGCGGTGATGTTCAGTTCCTGACGAAGGCGGTAGCCTTGCCGTCCAGTTCCACCGTTTCAACATCGACCAGCGGCAGCGCGGTGCCGATCAGGCCGCGCCGCGTCAGGCGGATGCGCCAGCCGCCCTTTCCGCCATCGATGTCGAGCAGGTTGTACTGCGCCGCCGGGCGCGGGCCGCCCGGCGCCTGCCCGGCAGCCGCCACCCCGACCACCGGGATTTTCCCGCCAGCGCCGTCGAGATGGTAGAGCGTGGGCAGGTGCGAATGGCCATGCAGGATCAGTTCGGCGCCGTAGCGGCGCATCGCTTTCTGGAAGCGGCCGACGCCGAACAGGCGCTTATGCTGCGAAACCGCCCCCCTGACCGGCGGGTGATGGATCATGACGACCCGGCACAGCCCGCGCCCGGCGGTTTCCTCCAGGATTTTCTCAAGCCGCGCGGCCTGCCCTTCCCGGAAAAAGCCGCTGGCCATGAAGGGCGCGGTGGCGCGCGCCGTCGACACGCCGATCAGCGCGATGTTGTCACGCACACGCAGGTAGGGGAACGTGTCGCGGCCGACCGGTCCGTCGTTGTCGTCGCCGCTCATCCATGCCGCCCACGAGCGGCAGGCCTTGTCGAAGGCGCCGGGCACATAGGCGTCGTGGTTGCCGGGCACCAGCGAAATGTCGTGCGGCGAGCCCAGCGTCTCCAGCCACAGCCGCGCCAGTTCGATCTCGCCGTCGAGCGCCAGATTCACGAGATCGCCGGTCACGGCGATATGGCCGGGCTCGCTCGCCTTGAGATCGGCGAGCAGCGTATCGGTGACGGCATCGACCATGTGGCGGCGACGGTTGCGTTGCCAGTTGACGTAGCCGACCACGCGCTTGGAGGCGAGATCGCGATAGGTTACAGCGGGAAGCGGCCCCAGATGGACATCGGAAATATGCGCGAGCCTGAACATTTTTTCTTCATAGGCGACCCGCGCCGTGCTTTCCACCGCGAGATCGCCGCCCGATGAACGAAGACGACGAAAAGCGCTTCCGCCAGACCGGCTGGCCGGGCTTGCGCGCAAGGCTGTTCCATTTTCTTTTCCTGCTGAGGCGACCGATGACGCTGGGCGTGCGCGGCCTCGTCCACGACCGCGAAACCAATTCGGTCTTCCTCATCCGCCATACCTATGTGCCGGGCTGGCAATTGCCCGGAGGCGGCGTCGAGGCGGGAGAAACGAGCGCCGAGGCGCTGCAACGCGAGTTCGGCGAGGAAGGCAACATCGCCTTCACCGGCCCACCCCGGCTACGGTCGGTGCACTTCAACCGCCAGTCCAGCCGGCGCGACCATGTCGCGTTCTACCTCATCGAGGATTTCGTCCAGTCGGCCCCCAAATTGCCCGATCACGAGATCGCCGAAGCCGGCTTCTTCCCGCTCGACCGCCTGCCCGATGGCACCACCCCGGGGACGCGGCGGCGCATCGCCGAGGTGTTCGAGGGGGCGGAGGCATCGCCCTACTGGTAGTGGCTAGGCCGCTTGCCTGAACCTGTCCCGGTCGTGCGGCGCCTCGTAGTCGAGCACCGGCCCCAGCGGCACCACGCCGGTCGGATTGATGGTGGGGTGGCTGCCGTAATAATGCGCCTTGATATGGAGCAGGTTCACCGTGCCCGCCACGCCCGGCACCTGATAGAGATCGCGCAGGTAGTTCGACAGGTTCGGATAGTCGGCGATCCGGCGCAGGTTGCACTTGAAATGCCCGACATAGACCGGGTCGAAACGCACCAGCGTCGTGAACAGCCGCCAATCGGCCTCAGTGACGCGCTCGCCTGTCAGGTAGCGCTGCGTCGACAGTCGCCCCTCCAACTGGTCCAGCGCCGAGAACAGGGCCTGGAACGCCTCTTCATAGGCGGCCTGCGAGGTCGCGAAGCCGGCCCGGTAGACGCCGTTGTTGATCGCCGGATAGATGAAGGCGTTCAGGTCGTCGATTTCGCCGCGCAGCGCCGGTGGGCATAAATCCACGCCGGCATCGCCCCACTCGTCGAAGGCGGAATTCAACATGCGGATGATCTCGGACGATTCGTTGCTGACGATCGTCTTTTCCTGCTTGTCCCACAGCACCGGCACCGTCACCCGGCCGGAATAGACCGGATCGGCCATGGTGTAGATCTGGTGCAGGAAATCGAGCCCGTAGAGCGTGTCGCCGGTGGCGCCGTCTTCCGTCCGGAACGTCCAGCCGTCAGGCCCCATGTAAGGGTGCACCACGGAAACGGAAATGATGTCCTCCAGTTTCTTCAGCGCCCGGAAGATCAGCGTGCGGTGCGCCCACGGACAGGCCAGCGACACATAGAGATGGTAGCGGCCCGGCTCCGCCTTGAAGCCGCGCGTGCGCCCCTCGGCGGGCTTGCCGTCGCGAGTCACCCAGTCGCGCCATTGCGCCTGCGAACGCTCGAACCGGCCGCCGGTCGACTTGGTGTCGTACCAGCGGTCCTGCCATTTTCCTTCGACCAGTAGTCCCATGACCCTGCCTTTCGTCCTGCGATCCTTCTAACCCACAAAATGGAGTTTCGAACGCCCTTCGCCACTGAACAGAGCGTCAACGGCGCGAATAAGCCCGATTGCAGGGCAAGGCGTTTGATGCTAGCGGAAGGGCACGATGACTGATGTTCCTGATATGGTTCGGTTCGACCGACGACGAAAGACCGCCCGCGCCTGAACGGCGCCGACTGGCGACCGCCGCCTTGTGGCGGCTCTCTTTCCTTGCATACCGGAACGCAATCCCCATGAGCTCTGCCGACGTCACCTATCTGCCGGAAACCCCGGCGCATGACCCCGAAATCGATATCCTCAACGACGAAGCCTTCGGGCCGGGCCGCTTCAGCCGCGCCGCCTACCGGATTCGCGAAGGCGGCCCGCACGACCGCGCGCTTTCCTTCGTCGCACTGAAGGACGGAGCCGTCATCGCTTCGGTGCGCATGACGCCGATCGCGGCCGGCGCCGGCCGCGCCCATATGCTTGGGCCGCTTGCCGTGTGCCCGGCCTACAAGAACCTCGGCATCGGCCGGCGGCTGGTGGCGATCGCGCTGGAAGCGGCCGCCAAGGCCGGCGCGCCGGCCGTCATGCTGGTCGGCGACGAGCCCTATTACGGCCCGCTCGGCTTCGCCAGGATACCGAACGGCCAGTTGACCTTTCCGAGGCCGGTCGACCTCAACCGGGTGCTGGCCCACGAGATCGCACCGGGCGCGGTGCGCAAGCTTGCCGGCGAAGTCTGCCATGCCGCCCAGGCGCATAACGGATAGCAACAGTTGCGCGGCCGGAGACGGCTTCGTACTGTACGCATCATGATCGGGAGAAGCCCATGAATCCGAACGGACAGGTCGCCATCGTAACCGGAGGAGGCTCCGGCCTCGGCGAGGCGACCGCACGCTCGCTCGCCGCCAAAGGCGCGAAGGTCGCCATCCTCGATGTCGGCATCGAGCGCGCGCAAAAGGTGGCCGAAGCCATCGGCGGCATCGCCGTCAAATGCGATGTCAGCAGCGCCGAAAGCGCCGTTGCCGCGATCGCAGAAGTGGGCGAAAAGCTCGGCCCGGCGCGCATCCTCGTCAACTGCGCCGGCATCGCCATCGGCGTGAAGACCATCGGCAAGGAAGGCCCGCATCCACTCGACCAGTACCGCCGGGTCATCGAGATCAACCTGATCGGCACCTTCAACATGATCCGCCTCGTCGCCGATCAGACGGCAAAGCTCGATCCGCTGGAAGGCGGCGAGCGCGGCGTTATCGTCAACACGGCATCGGTCGCCGCCTATGACGGGCAGGTCGGGCAGGCCGCCTATTCGTCGTCCAAGGGCGGCGTCGTCGGCATGACGCTGCCGGTGGCGCGCGACCTTGCCCGCTCCGGCATCCGGGTCTGCACCATCGCGCCCGGCATTTTCAAGACGCCGATGATGGCCGCCATGCCGCAGGAAGTGCAGGATTCGCTGGGTGCAGCGGTCCCTTTCCCGCCACGCCTCGGCGAACCGGCCGAATATGCGGCGCTTGCCCTGCACATCGTCGAAAACCAGATGCTCAACGGCGAGACCATCCGGCTCGACGGCGCGATCCGCATGGCTCCGCGCTGACGGGCCTTGCCAAGGCGCGTCGCATCGATCAATAAGTGGACTGTTTTTATCAGCTTATTGTGGTGAGCGACGTGGAAGAAAAGAAGAAGGATGTCATCCGCAAGACGGACGCCGAGTCGATCCGGCTGGCAAAGACGTTGGTGCGCAGCGCCCGCCATGGCGCCATCGCCTTTCTCGACCCGAACACCGGCGGGCCCTCGATCAACCGCGTCGGCGTCGCCACCGACCTCGACGGCACCCCGCTGATTCTGGTTTCGATGCTGTCGGCGCACACGCCGGCGATCCTGGCCGACCCGCGCTGCTCGCTGCTGGTGGGCGTTACCGGCAAGGGCGATCCGCTGGCGCATCCGCGCATCTCGCTGTCCTGCCGCGCGGTACGGCTGGAGCGTGGCAGCCCGGACCACGTCCGCGCCGAACGGCGCTACCTCAATCACAATCCCAAGGCCAAACTCTATGCCGGCCTCGGCGATTTCTCCATCTTCCGCCTGAAGCCGGAAACGGGGAGCCTCAATGCCGGTTTCGGCAAGGCCTATATGCTGACCCGCTCCGACCTGCTGGTTGCCGGCGCCGTCAATGACGAACTCGCGGCCAGCGAACAGGGCGCGCTGGACCACATGAACAGCGACCATCTCGACGCCATCGCCCTCTATGCGCACCATTTCGCCAAGGCTTCGGGCGACGGCTGGATCGCCACCGGTTTCGACGCCGACGGCATCGATCTTGCCAGCGGCGACGACAGCCGCCGCGCGTTTTTTCCCGAGCCGTTGAAGACCGCGGCCGACCTCAGACCCGCTCTGGTGCAGATGGCCAAGGCCGCACGTGCGGCAGAAGCGCCACAGTCCTGACCGCTTTTTATCGCCGTCGGCCACAGATGCCTTGTGCTCTCGGCGAAAAACCTTACCCTTCGCCGCGTACACGCCAAAGCATCGCGCATTGCGGGACTGCGCAACCATGTTTGGCGTCGTTTCTTGCCGGGCCACCGCATGGCCTACCGAGTATTAGTGAACAATCCTGTTTTATGCGGCGATGGATTGATTGCAGGATTTCGAGCGCTATTTGCCCCCATAGCGATCGATCAAGGGAAAAGTGTGGGCAATGACGGTTTCAACAGCGCTGGTTGACAACGCCAAGGCGGCGGCGACTTTTCTCATGTTGATGGGCAACGAGAAACGGCTGGTCATCATCAGCTACCTGCTTCAGGGCGAAATGTCGGTCGGCGCCATCGCCGAAAAAGTATCGCTCAGCCAGTCCGCCCTGTCCCAGCATCTCGCCAAGCTGCGCGCGCTCGATCTGGTGCAGACGCGCCGCGACCGCCAGATGATCTATTATTCCTGCAAGTCCGAGGCCGCCCGCGCCCTGTTGCAGATGCTGGACGAATTGTTCGGCGAAACCGAAAGCGCCGAACCCTTCTTGCGCGCGACCGGAACTTGACCCCGTAGCCGCCACGGTTCATTCCGGCGAAAAGCGCCGGAAAAACCATGAACCTCATCCACATCGCAGATTCGAACGATCCTCGCATCGGCGCCTATCTCGACATCAGGGAACGGGACCTCATCGGCCGCCAGGGACGCTTCATCGCCGAGGGCAAGGTGGTGCTCGACGTGCTGCTGACGGCGGGGCGCTTCCGTGCCGAATCGGTCCTCGTGCTCGAAAGCCGGCTGGCGGGCTTGAGCGGCATTCTGGAAAAAGCTCCGCCCGACCTGCCGGTCTACGTCGTCTCGGGCGAAACGATGGACCGGATCGCCGGTTTCCACATGCATCGCGGCATCCTGGCCGTCGGCGCACGGCGCGCGCCGCAAACCGCCGAGGCGCTGCTGGAGGAACTACCTGCCGGCGCGCTCGTGGTCGTGCTGGTCGGCATCGCCAATCATGACAATATCGGTTCCATCTTCCGCAATGCCGCCGCCTTCGGGGCCGATGCGGTATTCATGGATGCGACCTGCTGCGATCCGCTGTACCGCAAGGCGATCCGCGTATCGGTAGGGGCCGCTCTGAAAGTGCCGTTTGCTTCCTTCGGAGCTACCGCCACATTCACCCGCGAACTCGCCCGGCATGGCTACGACCAGTTCGCGCTCTCGCCCGCCGGCGCAACGGACATCCGCGCCGTCCGCCGCAGCACGCGCATAGCCCTCTATCTCGGAACCGAGGGCGAAGGCCTGCCGAAAGATCTGCTCGAAAAGCTGGCAACGGTCCGCATCGCCATGCGCGGGGATTTCGACAGCCTGAACGTCGCCGCCGCCTCGGCCATTGCCCTGCACCATTTTTCCGAAAGCGAGTGACGCAGGTTCAGGCGGCCGGCATGGTCTTTCGCAAGGCCTTTATCCTGTCGGCAAGACTCATCATCGAGGTGCCGTTGTCGCCGGAAGGCGGCTGAGCGGAAATGGCGAGCACGCGCGAGATCAGCGCCTCCTCCCCTTCAAGCCTCGCCGTCAGCGCGACGACCTCGGCGGCAAGCTCATGCATCTGGTCCCGCAACAGGCCGGCATCGTCGTCGAGCACTTCCGGCCCGGAGCGTATCGCCTCGCCGGACACGGCTTCGCCGCGCCGCTTCTTGTTCTCGCGCGCCAGTTCGACCAGCTTGCCTTCCAGATTCCGGCGATCCGCGTCGAGCTTGGCGATGGCTTTGTCGATCTCGCGGTCGCCGCGAACAGCCACCGCAGCGGCGGAAGCCTTTGGTTGCTGCCGCAACCGAGCGAGTTCCTTCTCGCGACGGTCGATCTTGTCGTCACGGTCGGCCAGCGTCGCCATCATCCGTTGCAGTTTCTTGTCCAGGTCGGCCACCTTCTTTTTCTCGGCATTGAGAGCGGTATCGGCGCGTTGGCCCTCAGCCTGCGCCTCCTTGCCCTTGCGCGCCAGGTTCTTGTTTTCTTCACGCAGGACCGAGAGGTTGCTGGAAAGCTTCTCCAGTTCGGCCTCGCGCGAGACCAGCTCGATCTGCCGGTTGCTCGCGGAAAAGCTGGCCTCGTCGTATAGCTGGCCCAGCCGCTCCAGTTCCAGCGACCGCTCGGCGGCCGCCTGCTCGCCAAGCTTGAGCCGTTCGGACAGTTCCTGGACCCGTGCTGCATGCTGGCCCAGTTCCTCGCGCGACGTCGCACCGTCTTTCACGCTCTGCGCCAGCTTCTCGTCCAGCGCCGCGCGCTCGCGCTCGAGCAAGGCCAGCGCCTCGTGGGAGCGGCCGATCTCCACCATCTGTTCGGCCGACTTTTCCCGCAGCGCCCTGACGTCCATTTCCAGCTTGCGCACCGCCATGGCGAAGCCCGCGCGCATGCTGTCCTTGTCGGCCTGGATTTCCGAAAGCGTCAGCGGCACCGAGGCTTCGACGCGCCGGCGCGTCAGCCGCACCGCGCGCCACCAGACGGCGGGTGCGACAAGCAGCGCCAGAAAGCCGGCGCACAAGAACCCAAGCGCAAAGAACAGGACAGGTTGGATCAAGGCGCCTTACTCGTTACAGCCCGGCTCCATGCAGGCGTCGGGATCATGCTCGGACTGTGCCACGTCCGCATCCGGAAAACAAAGGGAAGATCGGCCGATGCCCCGCCGGCCGGCCCGTCAGAAGGGGTTCCAGGTCGGCTGCTGCGTGATCTTGAGGTAGCCCAGATTGACGCCGAGCCGCGCGCCGACGCCGGTGCGGATGGGCACCAGGAGCATGTTGCCGTTCTTGAGCACGTTGAAGCCGACGCCGGCAATGACATAGGCGCTGCCTGCCACACCGCCGAACCGGTTATAGATGGCGCTGACGTCGTCCAGATTGTAGACGAGCATCATCACCCGCGACCCGCCGCCGCCAAAATCCCAGCCCAGCGACGGACCTTGCCAGTAGGTCTTATGGTCGCCGGCGTTCTTGGTGTAGAGCGTGCCCTCGCCATAGGTCAGGCCGCCGATGATCGCGCCCGAGCCCTCCTCGCCCAGCAGGTAGCCATTAGGCAGGCCGTAGGAAGCGAAAATCTTCTCGACTACGCTGGCCAGGCCGCCAGAGGTGGCGCCGAAGAACTTATGCCCTGAATCGACGATTTCCTGCGCGGTGTATTCCTGCGCCTGCGAAGCAGAAGCGGAAAGCGCGAAAAAGCCGGCGATAGCCATCATGGCAATGGCACGGAAAACGTTCCGGCCGCAAAATCGGGAAAACATGCTTCCAATCTCCGTCTGGGAGCGCTTTCGCCGACGCCTCACCCCTTTTGGCTCTTTAGAACGGCCGCTTCGGGTATTCGTTGGCAACCTATGCCGTAATCCTTTTTCAACCATTAAATTTGCACACGAACGTGGCGGCAGCATGGCCGCGCGGCCGTTTCGCCGGCCCTCAATCCGGGCTGGCCCGCCGTTCCCCGGGCGCGAGCCTGTCGATAAGACCATTTTGGATTTGTCGCCGCTCCGGCGCACGCTATACCCGTCGAGGTTCGAGTCTGCCTGATTCGGGCAATACGGCGCGTATGGTCGACACTCGATTGCGCTTTGGGGCTATTCACGGGGATTCTTGCTCATGGCCGATCTATTCACCCTATCCGCGCCTGACCTTGCAGCACTGCTGTGCAGCCGCGTATGCCATGACATCATCTCGCCGGTCGGCGCGATCAACAACGGCCTGGAACTGCTCGACGAAGGCGGCGCAGACGAGGACGCCATGAACCTGATCCGCCAGAGCGCGGTAAATGCGTCCGCCAAGCTGCAGTTTGCCCGTATCGCCTTCGGTGCCGCGGGTTCCGCCGGCATGCTGATCGACACCGGCGACGCCGAAGCGGTGGCCACCGCCTTCCTGCGAAACGAGAAGCCGGAACTGAGTTGGAGCGGGACGCGTGCGCTCCTGCCCAAGAACAAGGTCAAGCTGCTGCTCAACCTTATCCTGGTGGCGAATGCCTCGATCCCGCGCGGCGGCAAGCTTTCGGTGAAGCTCGAGGACACCGAGACTCAGCCGCGCTTTACGCTGACCACCAGCGGCCCGATGCTGCGCGTGCCGCCCAAATTCCTCGAACTGCACTCTGGCCACCAGCCGGAGGACCCGATCGACGCCCATTCGGTGCAGCCCTATTACACGCTGCTGCTCGCCCGCGAGGCCGGGATGACGATCACGGTTCACGCAACGGCCGAGGAAATCGTGCTCGCCGCCGCCTGAGAACCGGCGCCGCGCACCAGCGCGCAACGATTGGCAAAAACTTTACCTAAAGGCTTTTCCGCTTTTTTACCCGCACCGTTTACGGTTTGCCCCGGTTGCCCGGCGTTATCATCCCGGCGGGCGAAGGGGAGCGGTATGAAGCGCTGCATGTTCGTCGACGATTCCAGCATTATCAGGAAGGTTGCCAAGCGAATCCTCGGTGGCCCGGACATGCTGGTGATCGAAGCCGAGAGCGGCCGCGAGGCGCTGCGCATGTGCGCCACCGACATGCCGGACATCATCGTCGTGGACGCCACCCTCGCGGACATGGAAACGGTCGATCTCATCCGCAGCCTGCGCAGCCTGACGTCACCCGTCACCCCGCAGATCCTGGTTTCGCTGGTCGAGGTCGACATCGGCGCCATCATGCGCGCCAAGCGCGCCGGAGCGCAGGGCTATCTGTTGAAGCCCTTCAACCGCTCGCAACTCCTCGAGCGCTTCCGTTCCCTGCACCTTGCCGCCTGATTCGAAGCTGAAGGCCGTAAACGCGAAAACCCGGCAAAAACCGGGTTTTCGAGCAGGTTCTGTCAAGTTAAGCGCGCTCAGGCGCTTTCGCGAATGTCTTCCGGCTCGCGCAGTACATAGCCACGACCCCATACCGTCTCGATATAGTTCTGGCCACCCGAAGCCGCATCCAGCTTCTTCCTGAGCTTGCAGATGAAGACGTCGATAATCTTCAGTTCCGGTTCGTCCATGCCGCCGTAAAGGTGGTTGAGGAACATTTCCTTGGTCAGCGTCGTGCCCTTGCGCAGCGAGAGCAGTTCCAGCATCTGGTATTCCTTGCCGGTCAGGTGCACGCGCTGCGCGCCGACCTCGACCGTCTTGGCGTCCAGGTTGACGACCAGTTCGCCGGTGGTGATGACGGATTGCGCATGGCCTTTCGAACGGCGAACGATGGCATGGATGCGGGCGACCAGTTCGTCCTTGTGGAACGGCTTGGTCATGTAGTCGTCCGCGCCGAAGCCGAGACCGCGCACCTTGTCCTCAATACCAGCCATGCCGGAAAGGATGAGGATCGGCGTCTTCACCTTGGAAAGGCGAAGGGTCCTCAAGACCTCGTAACCCGACATATCAGGGAGGTTAAGGTCGAGAAGAATAATGTCATAGTCATAAAGCTTTCCGAGATCGACACCCTCTTCGCCGAGATCGGTCGTATAGACATTGAAGCTTTCGGACTTCAGCATCAACTCGATGCTCTGTGCGGTTGCACTGTCGTCTTCTATCAGCAGAACGCGCATCTTAATCCCCTTTTCCGCCATCGGCCCTTCGGCAAACCGTTCAGGACCGGAGCAGCGATTACCTCGTCGAAAGCTGCCACCGAATGGTTAACAAATCCTAATCACGCACCCGAAGCGGTATCAGATTTTTTAACCAATTTCTACACTCACTTGAATCCAATATGGAATCTGCACACTCACACGTTAACCCGGAACATTAAGAAACCGAGCTAACCGATTCATCTGACTCTTGACGGCGGTGATTTCCCCGAGCGGAATTTTTACCAGCCCTTAAGTCCTGGGGCCTATGATTAACAATGCCCGTAAACGAATGGTTACCGGTTCGAAAAAACTTTAGGATTTTGTTTCCCATAGCGAGGGGAAAGCTAGGGGAAACACACGGGAAGGAGCCTTCCGGGGTCAATTGGACGCTATGTGCGTAAATGCGTTTGCTGGAGTACCAAGTCATGAAGTCACGTGAAAACCTGGTTCGCCTGAAGAAGTTCCAGGTCAACGAGAAGCGGCGCCAACTGCTGCAACTCGACATGATGATCGCCGATTTCGAGCGCATGGCCGGAGAATTGGAACTGCAGATCGCCGCCGAGGAGAAAAAGGCCGGGATCACCGATATTCATCATTTCGCCTATCCGACCTTCGCCAAGGCAGCGCGCCAGCGCTGCGAAAACCTCAGGGACTCCCAAGCCAACCTCGTTCAACAGCGAGGCGCTGCCGAATCTGTACTCGCTGAAGCTGAAGCGGAGCTTTCCAAGGCGGAGTTGCTGGAATCGCGCGACAGCAAGGTCCGGGAGGTCGAGACCAGCAGCCGCAGCGCCATGATCGGCTGAGCGGGCCGCTGTAGCGGCCCCTGCGCATGAAAGCCCGAACCTGTTTCCCGAGAGGTGGAACCGGTTTCGGGCACGAACTTGCATGAAATCGAAGGCCCGAAGCGTGTGACGCGAATCCGAAGGATCGCGACGCGCTCCAAGCGCTGTAGCAGGCAGTTAGGCCCAGGCTGCGTTCAGGAAAACAAGGAAAGCTTTCGGTGCGGCGACCGGGAATAACCCGGCGGCCCATGAGTGATCCAAGGCGCCTAGCGCCGCAGGCACGCCCTCAATGCATGTCTTCCGAAAAACGGGAGCTGGCTTCCGCCAAAGACATGCATGAAATCGGGGGGATAAGGCGCAGCGACCCGAACCTGAAGGATCGCGACCCGCTTAGTGCCGGTATTGCTGGATGCGCGTGGTGCGCAGGCCGGCCAGGCCGTACTCGTCGATCGAGGCCTGCCAGGAAAGGAATTCTTCCGTCGTCAGCTTGTAGCGCTGGCACGCTTCATCGAGGCTGAGCAGCCCACCCCTCACGGCTGCTACGACCTCCGCTTTACGCCGGATAACCCAGCGACGCGTATTCGTCGGCGGCAGGTCTGCAATGGTAAGTGGGCTGCCGTCAGGCCCGATAACATATTTGACTCGCGGTCTAATCAGATCGGTCATCGTACTCTCTACAAAAAAAACTCAAAGACCCAATCACCACCACATTACGGCCACAGCTTTAAAATTTGCCTAAGCCTGCCCTAATGGATAGGTAAGGATCATGAATGCCGCGTTAGGGTTTTCATCGGCATTTGAAGTAACGCAAACAAAGCTGCCGCCGCCGTTTCCATGGAGTGGCGGAGGTGGCCACGATGCTGGCGAAGCGGGCAGGCATGCCCTATATTCGCCGCACACTGCGCCGGGCAAAGGCCCGGCGACGGCGTCGAAAGTACGGACCTGAGCCATGAACAGCCTTGACCTTGCCGCCCGCCCGGAAGACACGCGCGTCGTCGTCGCGATGTCGGGCGGCGTCGATTCCTCCGTGGTCGCGGGCCTGCTCAAACGCGAAGGCTACGATGTCATCGGCGTCACGCTCCAGCTTTACGACCATGGCGCGGCCATGCACCGGGTCGGCTCCTGCTGCGCCGGACAGGACATCGACGACGCCCGCCGCGTCGCCGAAACGCTCGGCATCCCGCATTACGTGCTGAATTACGAGAAGCGGTTCCGCGAAGCCGTGATCAATCCCTTCGCCGCCAGCTACGTGGCCGGCGAGACGCCGATCCCCTGCGTCGCCTGCAACCAGACGGTCAAGTTCGCCGATCTTCTGTCGACCGCCCAGGAACTGGAAGCGGATGCGCTGGCGACCGGCCACTACATCCGCTCGCGCGCCAACGGCGGCCACCGCGCCCTTTACCGGCCGGTCGATACCGATCGCGACCAGAGCTATTTCCTGTTCGCCACCACGCAGGCGCAGATCGACTATCTTCGCTTTCCGCTCGGCCACCTGCCGAAGCCGGCGGTGCGCGCCATGGCGGAGGAAATGGGCCTGTCCGTCGCCACCAAGCACGACAGCCAGGACATCTGCTTCGTGCCGCAGGGAAAGTATTCCGACGTCATCGCCAAGCTTCGCCCGAACGCCGCCGTCCCCGGCGACATCGTCCATATCGACGGGCGCGTGCTCGGCCAGCATGACGGCATCCTGCGCTACACCATCGGCCAGCGGCGCGGCATCGGCGTCGCCTCGGGCGATCCGCTCTACGTCGTCCACCTCGATGCCGACAACGCCCGCGTCGTCGTTGGCCCGCGCGAGGCGCTCGAGACGCACAAGGTCTTCCTGCGCGACGTGAACTGGCTGGGTGACGGGGCTTTGTCGGATATCCCGGCCGAAGGCATGGAATTGTTCGCCAAGGTGCGCTCGACCCGGCCGCCGCGTCCCGCCGTCCTCCACCACAGCGACGGCGCCGTGTGGGTCGAACTCGCCAACGGCGAATCCGGCATCGCGCCCGGCCAGGCCTGCGTGCTCTATTCCGACGACGGCAACGAGGCGCGGGTCTTCGGCGGCGGCTTCATTGCCCGCTCCGAACGCAGCGCCGATGCGGAAGCGATGCTAAGCAAGCTGGCGGCAAAGCCCACCCACATCGCCGCCGAGTAGCGCGGCATCGCACCAGATCGGTTGAAAATTAGGCCATGAGCGCCGTCAGCGGCGGCGTTTGTCGTGCTTGACGGTGCCGGCGGTCAGCACCTTCAGCACCATGATCGCCTCGTTGCCGTCCGTCCGCGGCTCGGCCCGCGTCTCGATACACTGGATGAAATGCTCCAGTTCGCGCGTCAGCGGCATGCCCTGCTCGACCTCGACATAGGACGGCTCGTTGGCCGTGAACGCCCACTGGCCGCTGTCCTGCCACACGGCATGGCGATAGACGGCGAGCTTGCGCTCCCACGGCTCGACATCGTCGAACACCGCCATGGCCTTGGTGCCGACCACGGTCAGCCGACGCTCGCGATAGGGATTGAGCCGTGAAGCGAACAGATGGCCGGAAAGCCCGTGCGGAAAGCGCATGTGCAGATGGGCGAAATCGCTCAGGTTGTCGAGGATGGCCGCCCCCTCGCCATGCACCTCCAGCGGTTCGGTGCCGGTGATGGCCAGGATCATCGACAGGTCATGCGGCGCCAGATCCCACAGCGCGTCGTTTTCGGTATGGAACTTCCCAAGGCCGAGCCGATGCGAATGGATGTAGCGCACGTCGCCCAGTTCACCCTTGTCGATCAGCGCCTTCAGCGTCTCGAAGGCCGGATGGAAGCGCAGCACATGGCCGACCATGTAGACGCGGCCGTGGTCGTGCGCGGCCTTCACCGCGCGCTCGGCGTCGGCCACCGTCAGCGCCACCGGCTTCTCGACCAGCACGTCCTTACCGCTTTCCACCGCGCGGATGGCCGTCTCGGCATGGAACTGCGGCGGCAGCGCCATGATGATGGCATCGATGTCGTCGCGGGCAAAGAGATCGTCCGGCGCGATCGCCAGGCATTCCTGTTCGCTGGCAAACCCCTCGGCGCGCGCCGGGTTGGCATCCGAAACCGCATACAGCGCCCCAAGCGCCTTGAGGGTCCGGATATGGTTGCTTCCCCAATATCCGCACCCGAGAACTGCTATACGTGGTTTCATCAAGGCAAACTCAAGAATTACGTGGCTGACACATAGCGGTGCGGCCCCCCGAACTCAACCCCGGCGTCGGTTCGCGGCCTCATCGGGCCTGCTTTTGCCTGTAGCGAATAAGCTCGCACAACGACTGCTTCGAAGCTTGACAGGCCAACCCCTGCAACATTATATCCGCCCGACCTTGGCAAACGCCTCGCCTGCCCTGCATCGCGATGCTTTGCCTATCCTGGCGGGATAGCTCAGTTGGTTAGAGCACGGGAATCATAATCCTGGGGTCGGTGGTTCGAGTCCACTTCCCGCTACCACTCATTTCAGCGCAGCTTCGCGACGATTTCTTGGGTCTGTGCGTCCGAAGGGACGTTGGCGAACGGGGCAGAATGGTCGCCAGGCGCCGGAGCAGCATCGCGGATGGCGGGCCGAAGCCGACGCAATCGCCAGCCGCCGGCCCGATCCACGTCGCCTGCGGCGCCGACGACCGCATGGTGCTGGCGGCGCTGGTGCTGGCAACCTCGCTCGCCGAGAGCGGCACCTCCCGGCCGATCGTCTTCCACCTGCTGCATGCGCCGAGCCGCTACGATCTTGCCGGCTTCGCGGCACGTTCGCGCCATCCGAACATGCGCATCGTGCTGCACGAAATGCCGCCACGCTACCTCGACCTTCCCGTCGCACCGCCCTATTCACCGGCGATATTCTTTCGGCTCGGCCTTGCCGAGGTGCTGGGCGAACTCGACCGCGTGCTCTATCTCGATGCCGATACCATCGTCTGCCGCGACGTTGCCGATCTCCACGACACGGCCATGGATGGGCGGCCGCTCGCCGCCGTACCCGACTACAACCTGTTCCATTTCGAGTTGCACAAGCCGATTCCCATCCGGGATCGGTTCGGCCCCTCCCTGCTCTACCTCAAGGAAGAGCTCGGCATCACCTATCGCAACGCTGGCGACTATTTCAATTCCGGCGTACTGCTGCTCGACCTCGCCGCATGGCGCCGCCTGCGGCTTGCCGAGGCGTGCCATGCCTTCATCCGTGGCCGCCGCCTGCAGTGGCCGGACCAGGACGCACTCAACGTGATCGTGGGCAGCGACTATCTCGCGCTGGATGCGCGCTGGAATACGATGGCAGCCGCTCTCGAAAACATGGCGGTGCCGGTCACTCCGGCGCAGGAGACGTTGCGGCGGCACTGGAACGACGACCCCTGGATCGTGCACTATACAGGCACGCGCAAGCCCTGGCTGTTCTGGCCGCGCCCGGTGCCGCACGGTGACCGCTTCTGGCGCGCGGCGGCGGCAAGCCCGGCCGAGCGCCCCCTGAGGGCCGCTTACCGCGGCGGGATGCTGCGCACCGGCCTCGGTCGGCTGGCGGGCATGCTCGGCGGGTAGGAACGGCAAAGAAGGAGTATCGGATGGAAGCGCAGTTCCGTGAAGACGTCATGGCCGCCGGCGACGCGCCCTTTCGGGGCGGCACGGGCGGTCGCGGCATCGTCACCTGCGCCGGTGGCGTGCGCCTTTTCGTGTGCGTCTACGTTCTGGTTCGCATCCTGCGGCAAACGCTGCGCTGCAAGCTGCCGGTCGAGCTGTGGCATTTCGGCGGCGAGGAGATCACGCCCGCGATGCGCGCCCTGCTGTCGGGTCTCGATGTCGATCTGGTCGACGCGGCCGCCGTCCTGAAGGACCATCCCGCGGCCATAGCCGACGGATGGCAGCTCAAGGCCTATGCGCTGGTCCACAGCCGCTTCGACGAAGTGCTGTTCCTCGACGCCGACCAGGTGCCGGTTCGCGATCCCGCCGAACTGTTCGACTGGCCGGACTACATCTGCAAGGGCGCCGTGTTCTGGCCTGACGTTATCGATCTTCGCGGCGATAACGCCATCTGGGCGCTATGCGGCCTTGCCGGCAAGACCTGCCGCTCATGGGAGAGCGGCCAGATCCTGGTCGACCGCCGCCGCCATTGGCGCGCGCTGAACATGGCGCTGCGCCTCAACGAGCGGGCCGAGATCGTCTACCGCATGATCTACGGCGACAAGGACACCTTCCTGCTCGCCTGGCGCATGGCGGAGGCCGCCGCGGCGGTGGTGCCGCATTTGCCCTTCCGCGACCAGCGCATCCTCGTTCAGCGCGATTTTGACGGCCAGCCGATGTTCCAGCACCGCACCGGCACCAAGTGGAACTATCAAGGCCCGCAATACGAGATCGACGGCTTCGTCCATTGGGATGCCTGCCTCGGCTTCCTCGCCGACCTCCGTGCGGCCTGGAACGGCCGGCTGTTCTTTGCGCCCGACCGCAGCCTCGCCGCGCGGGCCGAGGAGGACCGGCTCGCCGCCGCCGGGGAACTGCGTTTCGTCCATCTCGGCGACCACGACACGGTCGTCACCCTGCTTCCCGGCCACCAGATCGGCGCCGGCCGCAGCATCGACCGCCAGAACTGGTACGTGGTGGAAACCGGGACCGGCTTCGACCTCGTGCTGCATGACGGCGAGCGCATCACCTACCGGCTGTCGCGCCGAGACGGCGGCCGCTGGTCGGGCGAACGGTTCTCGCTGCCGCCCGCTACGGTGCTGATGAGCGAGCCGACGCACGCGGCCGAGCTAGGCGAAGGCAGTGGCACCGGTCTTCTGGCCGAGGCCGTCGTCACCGCCTCTGGCTACCGGTCGCCCGCCGACGACGCGGCGCGCCGGCGCCTGGAAACGACGCTCGGCCTGCTGTTGCAGGCCGAGCCGGGCATGGCGGCGGCGCTTCAAGCGTTGAAGGGGCGGTCGCCGCATCTTTGCCCCATCGTCGACGCGGTGCTCGCCGCGCGCGACGCCGCGCGGCCGAAACCCGTCGCCATAAACCACGACGCCTATGAAAAAGGCTATGTCAGCGGCGGCAAGATGCATCTGTGACCCGGCCGTCGATCCTCCTCCTCGCCCCGACGGCACCGGCGGCCACCGGCAGCGGGCTGGCGATGCGGGCCGGCACCTTCGTCGAGGCGATGGCCGGCGTCGGCCGCGTCGATGTCGTCGTCGTGCCACTATTCGGGCCGCCGGCGGCGTCAGCATTGGCCTGGCTGGGGCGGCTCGCTGACCGTGTCGCAATCGTCGATCCGCGCGGCCGCCTCGACAGCCATTTCGCCCTGCTCGCACGGCTGGCCGATCCCGATACGCAGGCCGAGGCCTTCGCCGGCTACGGCCGGCCGAGCCTGACGGCACCGCTGACCGTCGAGGTCGCGGCGGAGGTCGCGGCGGCGACGGCGGGCCGCGCCTACGACCTCGTCCATGTGGCGCGAAGCTATCTGGCGCCGCTGGCGCTGTCGCTGCCGTTGGCGGCGCCCGGCGGCGGGCGGCCGCGGCTCACGCTCGACACCGACGAGGACGACGCCCGCCTGATGCGGCGCCAGGCGGTTGTGCGGCGCCGTCAGGGCAACGGTCACGCCGCCCGCATCCTCGACCTCGAAGCCCTCGCTCACCAGCGGATTGCTGAGCAAACCCTGTCGGCCTTCGCCAAAGTCTGGGTTTCCTCCCGGCAAGACCTGAAATCGCTGCACCGTTCGGCGCCGCACGCCTCCCTAGAACTCGCCGCGAATAGCACCACGGCCGGTCCTCCGCGTCCCCGGGGCAACGGCCGCTCTCTCCGCCCGACGCTGCTCTTCGTCGGCGCGCTCGGCTACGAGCCCAATGACGAGGCCGTCACCTGGTTCCTGCGCCGGGTCTGGCCGCGCCTGCGCCATGTGGCGGGCCTCGACTTCGACATCGTCGGCGCGGCCCCGTCGCCGGCGCTGCGGCGGCTGGCGCGCCGGCCCGGCGTGCGCCTGCACGGCTTCCAGCCCGACCTCGCCCTCTTCTACCGCCGGGCCACGCTGGTCGTCGCACCGCTGCATACCGGCGCGGGAACGCGCATCAAGATCGTCGAGGCCGCGATGCACGGCGTGCCCGTCGTCGCCACGACACTTGCCGCCGAAGGGTTGCCACTCCACGCCGGCCGCCACCTCTGGCTGGCCGACCGGCCGGAAGATTTTGCCCGCGCCATCATCGAGGCGCTCTCCCATCCGCGCCAGCGCGCCCGGTTCGCTCACGCCGCCCGCGCCACCGTGCTGCGCGGCAACGATCGCAACCGCATCGTCGCGCAAATTGCCGTGCAGGCAAGCGCGCTGGCAGCAGGGACTTGAGGAACGCCACCTGCGCAGCTATTCCTCCGCCCAAGGCATCAAGCGTTCGGACGGAGCGGAATGGGCGAGACGGCGCGGGAAGACGCGAAATATATCAGGGTCGACGGCCTCGAAGTGAACCGGATGCCGGACGGCTACGTCGTCTATCACGCCGAGCAGGACAAGGTGCACTACCTCAACCCCTCCGCGTCCATGATCTTCGAACTGTGCACGGAGACGACCACCGTTGCCGCCATCACCGCCTACCTCCAGGAAACCTACGCGCTTGCGGCGCCGCCGACCGGCGAAGTGCATGCCTGCCTCGAAGAACTCACCGCGCAGGGAATAATCCGCCCGTGCTGACCGTTTCGGTGCGCACGCTGCGGCATGAACTTGTCCTACGCGCACCAGACCGCAAGACCGCCGATGCGCTGCGCTTCATGCAGGCGCGGCCGCTGATCCCCGGCGAGTCGCCCGAGCGGATCGACATCGATGTCGAACGCCGCTACGGCTTCCTCTCGCTGTCGCTTCCCGGCCACGCCCGCCACGAGGGCACCGCGCAGTCCGTGCTCAACGAACTGCATGGTTTCCACTTCGACCTGACGCGCGCCGAATTTCCGCAGGCGGCGCTCATCCACGGCGGCTGCCTCACCTTCGAGGACGGCCATACCGTGGTCGTGGGAGACAAGGGTGCCGGCAAGACGACGCTGCTCGCCTGGCTCGCCGCCGAGGGCTGGCCCGTCTGCGGCGACGAGCATGTCGTGGTCGTCGGCAGCGGCGGCGCCGTCGCGCGGCCGCGCTCGCTGCGCGTCAAGCCCGGCACCCTGCCCTACCTGCCGCCACAGGCACGCGCGATCGTGGCGAACGCGCCCTTCGTGGTCGACTGGCAGGGCGCGCCTGTCCATGCGGTCGAGCCATCGGCGCTCGGCATCGACTGGGTTCTCCACCGCCGCCCGATTCGCAACCTGGTCTTTCTGTCCGGCAACCATGGCGGCCACTCGCGCCTGACGCGAATCGGCTTCGAGGACGCGATGGCGCGACTCCTTCTCAACGTCATGCTGCCGCAGCAGGGTCGCGCCCTGGCGCTGGGCGAAATCGCCGCCGTGGCACGCTCCGCGCGCTGTTGGGAATTGCGGAACGGGCAGTTGAAAGAAACCGCCCGACACCTCTATAATGCCGCTCACAGTGTCCGGCCATGACATCCCGACCCCGCCGGATCGAGAACACCGATAAAGATGGAAGCCGATGATGCGTGAGCCGAGCGAAACCGAATCGATCGACGTCGAGCGCCGCGAGGCGTTGCGGGTTCTCGCGCGCGCGGCATGGGCGGCCCCCGTGGTCGCCTCCTTCGCGCTCGGCGGCCTCAGCGTGTCGTCCAACTGGGCGCTGGCCGCGAACGGCCCGACCTCTTCTTGACGGACAGCCGCGCGCGCCGGGGCCCTGCCCCCCGCATCAGCGCGGCCATGATCGTCCGTAACGAGGAACGCTTCCTGCCCGGCTGCCTCGCATCGCTCGGCCGGCAAGTGGATGAGATCGTCATCGTCGACACCGGCTCCGACGACCACAGCCGCGAGATCGCCCTCGACGGGGGCGCGGTGATGATAGATCATCCGTGGCGTAGCGATTTCGCCGAGGCGCGCAACGTCGCGCTCGACCGCGCCACGGGCGACTGGATTCTTTACATCGACGCCGACGAACGCCTCGTAGTGCCGGAACCGGGGGCCTTGCGCCACGCCGTCGCCCTGCCGGAAACCGTTGCCGGTCGCGTGCGCTTCCGGCCGCGGGTCGCCTACACGCCCTATCGCGAGATCAGGCTTTTCCGCCGCGACGAGCGTATCCGCTTTCGCGGGCGCATCCACGAGACGGTGCATCCCGCCATCGACGAGGTGGCGCGAAGCGACGGAATGCGGCTAGCCGATCTGGAGATCGGGATCGACCATCTCGGCTACGAGGGCGACCTCGCGCACAAGCATGCGCGAAACCTGCCTTTGCTGGAGGCTGCGGTCGGCGACGAGCCCGGGCGCGTCTTCCTGTGGGCGGACATGGCGAGGTCGCTGTCGGCAACCGGCCGCCGGCAGGAAGCCGAGGCCGCCTGCCGGCGCGCCATCGCCCTGTCGGCCGCGGCCCGCTCCAACGCCAAGCAATATCGCGACGGCGCCATCGCCTGGCTGGAACTGATCGGGCTGCATGTCGAAACGAATGCGGAGGCCGCCGCGAGGCTGGCGCGCGAGGCCGTCGCCGCCTTCCCCGAGGACATGGCGCTGCGGCTGGCCGCCGCCCGCACCGCCTTTGCGACCGGTGAGGTGGAGGCCGCGCTCACTCTTGCCGACGCTCTTGCCGCCATCGACACCGACAGTTTCATCGACCCGCTCATGGCCTACGACAAGCGCATCTTCGGCGAATGGGCGCTGGACCTGAAAGGTGCCGCCCTGCTGCGGCTGGGGCGGCGGGCGGAGGCGGCGGATGCCTTCCGTCGCGCCGGCGAACTGGCCCCCGACGATCCGGCCTATCGGTTCAAGGCGATCGCCGCTGGCGGACGGCCCTAGTTTCACTCGCGGCGAATCTTGGGCAGGAGGCGAAGGGCTGCCCGCATTCGCGCGCTCAAGCCTCCCATCCACCCGCGAGCGCCCGTCTCGGCAAGACGGCCGGGCGACCAGGCGAGCCGGATCGTCTCGCGATAACCGGGATAGCGTATCCCTGCCGCCGCGCCGAAAAGCCGCTCCGCGACCGCTGCCGAAGCCGCACGCGCATCCGGTTGCGGCCCGGTATCGAACGGCAAGGCCAGCAGGTCCCGGCCGAGCGCCAGCCACAGGTCGAGAGCGGCAAGTCCCGTCGCATCACGCGCGGCAAGGCGCCGAAGCGCTGCCCGTTCGGCTTGCTGCATGAGATGATAAGCACAGCAGAACTCATAGAGCCCCTTGAGGTCGACGGTGCCCCGGGCAAAGCCGCTGTGGCCGAAATGATGGTGTATCAGGCCGTGCCACGAATGCGCCGCGTCGGGCAGCACAAAGGCGCGCGCGCCCTCGCACGTCTGGAGCAGGCTCGCCGCAACGATCTCCCGGGTCGGCAGGAACGGCTCGGCATAGGGATTACCGCCGCGCCGGTGAATCTCGATCCAGCCGGGCATGTCGTCGCGAAACAAGAGATCGAGGTGATGCCGGTTCGGCCGCTCGGGGGCACCGGGCAGCGGCGCGAAGCCTTGCGCCTTGAGCAGGTCGTTGGCCGCCTTCGACGCCGCGCCTGGGAGCAGGACGTCGAAATCGCGCATGCTCCTGTCCGGTTCGACGCCGAGCCACAGCGAACGGGCTCCCTTGAGAAGAATGGGCTCGAAGCCGCCGGCATTGAGCAGCCTCACGATGTACAGCAGCGCCTGATGCTGGGCTTCGCGCCGCGCCGCGTGCTGCGCGGCGAAGGCCGCCAGCGCGTCGGCGGGCGCCATCGCACCCTCCTCCAGCCGACGCGGCCTTGGCGGCACCAGCCCGCGAGCGGCCATTGCGGCGGCAAGCGGTGCTGTCAGCCGCGCCGCCCGCGTGGCTTCGAACAGCGGTTCCCACATATCCGGACGAAGGAGTTCGAGCCGCAGGCGCAAGGTCTCCTCGGCAGCCGGCGCTATGGCAAGGCAGCGCAGGAGCGTTCGCCGGCCGGCCGCACCGGGATCAGGAACGGGCATGGATGATCTCGAGGTCCGGAACGCCCCAGCACTGCACGCCCATGTCGCGGGCCATGATGGCAAGTCCCTCGGTCTCGATCTCGCCAAGCCCCCACAGCGGGTGCGGATCGCGCACGGCGGCGCTGCGCAGGCCGTAGCGGAAGGAGGGAAACACCAGGCCATCGCGGTGCAGGTCGGCGCGCACGAGCAGCATCGAGCCGCCGACCGACTCGAGCCGTACCAGCGATTGGCCGGCGAAATCGTGCAGCGTCTTGTTCCCGCCCTCGCTCCAGGCATTGCGGTCGAAGGTTTCGCCGCCGGGCTCCAGCACGCAGTTCGGCTGCACGATATCGCCGCCGGTCGCAAGCAGGCGGTGCAGCGTATCGGGCGGGAAATCGACGATATCGACATCGAGCCACAGCACCCACGTCTCGTAGGCGAGCGCCGCGAACAGCAGATGGTTACGGGCGCGGGCAAGAACCGCCCGGCGCGCAAGCTGGAAGGCCGGTGTCCAGCGCGGTAAGCCGGCGGGGATACGAAAGCCGAAGTCGCGCCTGGCGATGACCACCCGCGCCGCGCGGCGTTCAAGCCGCGGTCGCAGCGTTGCCAAGCGCTCATGGGTCCCGTCGAGGCTGTCGCTGTCGAGATAGCCGAGCGCCAGCCGCTGGCGCGGCCAGTCGAGGCGATCGAGTGCTGCGAGATGCGTATCGAGATGCGGCACCGCATCCTTGACCGGGGTGAGCACGAGCACGGTAGGAAGGGAGTTCGACACCTGCATCGGCCACCGATCTTAGCTGGGACCGTAGCGGCTTATGATATTTCCGGAGCCGCCTCAATAGAGCCGGCCAGGCCTCCCGGGCGAAGACGGCCGGAAGCGAAGCCGGTTGACTCGATTTTAGAATATTAATAATTTCTAAACAGGGGAAAAGGATTGGGGGGCTGTCGTGAAGTTCACGAGTGTGTACGCGTGCCTGGCCGCCGCGCCGATGGCGTTGGCTGTTTCGAATACTGCGTCGGCGGAACCGATGCCAGTGGAATATGTCCGCGTTTGCGACACCTTCGGCGCGACCTATTACTACATTCCGGGAACGGAAACCTGCGTCAACGCGAATACGGGTGAGACGAGACTTGTTACAGAAGACGGTATCCTGAATGGGTCCACGCAACTGAAGTCACGTGTCGACGACATCGAACGCAGGCTGAACGAAGCGTTCGCCGACCGGCGTCGGTATTCCGAGCAGGCGTCCATCGCCGCCTCCCTCTCCGATCCGGATTTCGTGGCCGGCGAGCATTTCGGGGTACGGGTGAACTGGGCGAATGCCGGTTCGGCCAACGCGATCGGGTTGACCGGAGCGGCGGTGCTGGCCGAAGGCCTGTTCGGCAAGACGGGCCGCCTTACCGGCAGCGCCGGCATCGGCTTCGCGGGGCACACCGTCGGCGGCAGGGCGGGGCTCCAGCTTACCTGGTAACCCCGCCGGAAAGGACCGGCTCCGCTTCCACACCCGGCTGGGCTAACCCCCAGCCAGCGGGTACGGAGCCTGGCATCATGCGGCGTCCGCGATGTCCGATCCGGTGTCGAACACGCCTTCGGGAAGGGACAGGGCCTTGGCGATCCTGTCGCGGTAACCCTTTTCAAAACGGTGGCCGGCCTCGATCCGCGCGACCTCGTCGACGGTCAGGCCGCTGGTGACGGCCACGCTTTCGATACTGTAGCCGAGGTGTTCCCGGTAGGCGCGGATGATATGCACGCCGGCCGAGATCGCCTTGGACACCTCTTCAGGCAATGCGAGGGGTTTTGAAGTCATCAATTCTGCCTCCAGTAAAAGAGATCGGCCGAGAGAACTCGAAACGCCTGCAAAGCCGATTTTGAGGGCGGATGCACAAGGCCCGAGCGGGCATCATCCGAAAAGGCGCGAAAACTCTCAAATCACGAGAGACGCCCGCGCAATATGGAGACTGTCGCCGGATCGATCAAGTACCCTGCCGCGACAAGATACCAGCGCCCGCTTGACCGGGCCGGCCGTCCACGGCCGGAAGCCGCAAATGGGCGCTTTTACGAGACGCAAGCCTTTTGTCACGCGAACAAACATTCGTGATCCGGCGCGTGCGGCCCCCGGCCGGCGCCGGGGGACTTGCCAAGGGCACGACAACTACGTCACACCGCGCTATTGCGTCGAGGTCGTCCGCCCCTATGCGGAGGCCCGCAGCCACGGAGAAAAACCACCATGATCAAGCCCTGGTTCGAGAGCGCGCCGCTTCTGGTGGACGTCGCCATGGGCCGCGCGCCGGCCGACACGGTCATCCGCGACGTGCGCTGGGTGAACGTGCATTCGGGCGAGATCATCCCCGAGACCGAGATCGCCATTGCGGCCGGCCGCTTCGCCTATGTCGGCCCTGACGCCAGCCATACGATCGGCGACAGGACCCGGATCATCGACGGCGGCGGCCGCTACGCCGTGCCCGGCCTGTGCGACGCCCACATGCACGTCGAAAGCGGCATGGTCACCGTCACCGAATTCGTGCGCGCCGTCATTCCGCACGGCACCACCTCGATGTTCATCGACCCGCATGAAATCGCCAACGTGCTCGGCATGCCGGGCGTCCGGCTGATGCACGACGAGGCCGCCGGCTTGCCCATCAATGTCTATGTGCAGATGCCAAGCTGCGTGCCGAGCGCGCCGGGCCTCGAAAACGGCGGCGCGACGCTCGGCCCGGACGACGTGAAGGAGGCCATGACCTGGTCCCACATCATCGGCCTGGGCGAAATGATGAATTTTCCGGGCGTGGTGGCGGGCGACGCCGCCATGCTGGCCGAGATCGGTCACACGCAGGCGGCGGGCAAGACCGTCGGCGGCCATTATGCCTCGAAAGACCTTGGCAAACCTTTCCACGCCTACGCGGCCGGCGGCCCGGCCGACGACCACGAGGGCACCAGCCGCGAGGACGCCAGGGCCCGCGTGCGCCAGGGTATGCGCGCCATGCTGCGGCTCGGCTCGGCCTGGTACGATGTCGCAGAGCAGGTCAAGGCGATCACCGAGGACGGGCTCGATTCGCGCAACTTCGTGCTGTGCACCGACGACAGCCATTCCGGCACGCTGGTCGAGGACGGCCATATGAACCGCGTCGTGCGCCATGCGATCGCGCAGGGGCTGAAGCCCATCACCGCCATCCAGATGGCGACGCTGAACACCGCCCAGCATTTCGGCCTGGAGCGCGAACTCGGCTCGATCACGCCCGGTCGCCGCGCCGACCTCATCCTGACATCCGACCTGGTGGAACTGCCTATCGAGACCGTCATCGGCCGTGGCGAAATCCTTGCCGAGAACGGCAGGCTCACCGGCGACATCCCGCCCTACGACTACCCCGCGACCGCCAAGAACACGGTCCGCCTCGGCAAGAAGCTGGCAGCAAGCGACTTCGACATCGCCGCACCCGAGGGCGCCAATGCGGTGAACGCGCGTGTCATCGGCGTCATCGAAAACCAGGCCCCGACCCGCGCCCTGCACCATTCGCTGCCGGTCGAGAACGGCATCGTCGGCATGGATCGCCAGGCGGACGTATGCCAGATCGCGCTGGTCGAGCGGCATCGCGCCACCGGCAAGGTGGTCAACGCCTTCGTCTCCGGCTTCGGCTACGACAAGCCCTGCGCGCTGGCAAGCACGGTGGCCCATGACAGCCACCACATGATCGTGGTCGGCACCGACAAGCGCGACATGGCGCTGGCGGCGAACCGGCTGGGCGAAGTCGGCGGCGGCGTGGTGCTGTTCAGCGAGGGCCGCGAACTGGCGCTGGTCAGGCTGCCGATCGCCGGCCTGATGTCGGACCAGCGCGCCGAAATCGTCGCCGGCGAGGCCAACGCGCTGATCGCCGCCATGAAAGCCTGCGGCTGTACGCTCAACAACGCCTACATGCAGCACTCGCTGCTGGCGCTGGTGGTCATTCCGGAATTGCGCATCTCCGATGTCGGCCTGATCGACGTCACCCGGTTCGCGCCGACCGACCTGTTCGTAAGCTGAACGGACGCCGCCGCTACAGCGAGGCGACGGTCTTCAGCGCCCCGTCGAGCGTGTCGCCCTTTTCGTCCTTCAGCGCCGCTTCACGCAGCCGCCTTATCCAGTCGGCGGCGTCGTCGCGGCCCTTGAGTTTATCCAGCGCCGACAGCACGCGATCGAACTTCGACTGCGAACGCGCATGGGTGTCGCTGTAGCCCTTGATCAGCCGACGGCAATCGAGAATTTCGACGCCGAGCGCATAATCCTGCGCCGCATGGTCGAGCGCCAGCCGATACCAGCGGTCGAGGTGCTCGGCCTCCATCTTGTGGCGCAGCAGCGAGCGCCGGAAGCGGCGCAGGCCGCCGATGAACCACAGCGCCGCAAAGCCGGCGAGGCTGTCGGTTCTCACCCGCCGGCCGTGGTTGATGCGCCGGTCGAGCCATGCCGCAAGCTTCGGCCGGGCCTCGATATAGCGTCCGAGCCCGGCCGGCAGCGTACCGCAGAACTCCTGGATGCGCGGATGGAAATACTCCGTCACCTGCAACACCGAGCCGTCCTTGACGCCGACCTCGCGGCGCACGCGCCGGCCGCGCCCCGAACGGGTCTTGAGATCGGCGACGCGGATCATGTCGTCATAGCAGAGCGCGTTGGCGAGATGCTTGGCCGCGGCAAGAGAAAGCCGGTAGCCTTGCCCCGCACCGTCCAGCCTGACCGCCTCGTCCAGCCGGTCGAGATAGTCGCGGCCATAGGCAAGGTCCTGATAGTCCACGACCTTCTTCAGGCCGCGCCCGGCCATGTCGCGCACCGGCTCCGGCAGCGCGGCGACACGGTTGGTCAACGCCTGCCAGCCGGCCATCAGCCGGCCCGGCCCGGTCACGCTGGCGGCCGAGGGGGCGGCCTTCCCCGGTTCGGCCGCGCCCGGCGCCGCTGGCCTGCCCGCACCGCCGCGCGCCGTCTCGAACGCGCCCCCAAAGGCGGCAAGGCTCGCCTTGACGCCACGGTCGCCGGCGCGAATCGCCTCTTCATAGGCCTCTCGCCTGAACGGCAGAGCGTCCGAACCCGCCAGCGCGCCGAGCAGGCTGGCCGAGATCATCGAGCCGTTGTCGGCCGCGATCTTCTCCATGTCGAACGTGATGAAGCGCTTCGCGACCTGCTCCGCCCTCTCCAGCACTTTTTGCGAGGAGGCGCGGCCGTCGCCCGGCACGATCTTTTCCGATACGGCGGCGATCCGGTGCGAGGAGGCGATCAGCGTCGTGCGCTCGGGCGTGACGAAACCGCGGATGATGGCGCGGCCCGCTTCCATCAGCTCGGCCGCGATCAGGATATCGACGTCGCCCGGCGAGGGCGACAGCGCGAACACCGGCGTGCGGCCGGTGTCGGGGCACATCTCGATGTAATAGATGGTGGCGCCGGTGCGCTGCGCGACGCCCGCCACCGAAGTGGTCTGCGCGGCATAGCCGCCGCGCTCGGCGACGTCCACGATCCAGTCGGCCAGAACCCCACCGCCCTGCCCGCCGACGGCGAGGATCGCCAGCTTGATGATGGCGTCTTGCACGGCGACGGCCTCGCCGCCGCCCAGGGGTGAAATACGCTCAAGCATCGGAGAACACCAGGCGCTTGCCTTCGCGACGCCTTTGCAGGAAGGCGATCACGCGGCTTCGTACCCGCTCCAGCAAGCGGTCCCAGCCGCTCGGGTTGTGCACCACGTCGGCGCGGTAGAAGGACGGGCACAGGATCGCCGCGTCCGCCACCTCGCCGCAATTGCCGCAGCCGACGCAGTTCTGGTCGATATGGGCGACCGGATCGTCGCGCAGCGGATCGTCCAGCGTCTTCACCGACAGCGACGGGCAGCCCGACAGCCGCATGCAGGCATGGTCGCCGGTGCAGATGTCCTCGTCGACGCCGAACTTCGGCTTGACCACGCGCGCGCCGTCCGTGATCGCCTGGTTGAGCAATGGCCGCTCGCGCCGCTGGCGGTTCAGCATGCATTCGGAAGAGGCGACGATGACCTTCGGCCCCTTTTCCTGCGTGGTCAGCGCCTCCTTCAGCGTCTCGCGCATCTTCGGCACGTCATAGGTGCGGTCGAGATGGCGTATCCACTTGACCCCCATGCCCGCCACCGCCTTGGGGATCGGATGCCTGGTGGATTTCGTTTTATTGTTGGCGCGCGAGGACAGGATATCCTGCCCGCCGGTCGCCGCCGAATAGTAGTTGTCGACGATGACGATGACGCCATCGTTCTTGTTGAACACGGCGTTGCCGACCGAGGAGGTGAGGCCATTGTGCCAGAAACCGCCGTCGCCGACGAAGGAGATCGAGCGCCGCTTGGCGTCCGGCGCATTGAAGGCCGAGGCGGAAGCCGGCCCCAGCCCGTAACCCATGGTGGTGGCGCCGAGTTCGAACGGCGGCATGATCGAGAACAGGTGGCAGCCGATGTCGGAAGCGATGTGATGCTGCCCCAGTTCCTGCTCGACCAGCTTGGTCGCGGCGAAGATCGGCCGCTCCGGACAGCCGACGCAAAAACCCGGCGGGCGGCCCGGCACGACATTGGTGAGGTCGGGAACGGTGTCACCGTCGCCGAGTTTGTTGGGCGCGCGCACCTCGGCCGGCAGCAGATGCGGCGAATACGCCTTGAGGAAGGAGCCGATGCCGTCGAGCATCACCTGCCCGGTATATTCGCCGGCCATCGGCAAATGTTCCTTGCCGACGACCCTGGTGGCGTGCCCTCCCCCCGCCTTGTGCAGCATGGAACCGAACGCCTGCTCGATATAGTTGGGCTGGCCTTCCTCGACCACCAGCACCGCGTCCTTGCCCTCGCAGAAGGACAGGAACTCGTCGTCGATCAGCGGATAGACGGCGTTGAGCACGTAAAGCGGCACCATCGTCTCGCCGAAATTGTCGGCGAGGCCGAGCCGCTGCAAGGCGCGCACCACGCCGTTATACATGCCGCCCTGGCAGACGATGCCGACCTTGGAACGATCCGGCCCGAAGAACTCGTTGATCCTGTTGGCCTTGATGTAGTCCACCGCCGCCGGCCAGCGCTTGGATATCTTTTCCTTCTCGTGCAGGAAGGAGGCCGGCGGCAGCACGATGCGGCCGGTATCCCGGCGCGGGGCTTCCAGCGCGTCGGCCACGCTCATCGGCGGTCGCCTGTTGTCGCGCGCGGTGAACTTGCCATGCACATGGCAGCAGCGGATGCGCACCAGAAGCATCACCGGCGTGTTCGACACTTCCGACAGTTCGAAGCCGTTCTCCACCGCCTTGACGATGGAAGGCAGGTTGGGCCGTGGATCGAGCAGCCACACCTGGCTCTTCATGGCGAATGCGTGGCTGCGCTCCTGCATGATGGACGAGCCCTCGCCGTAGTCCTCGCCGACGATGATCAGCGCCCCGCCGGTGACGCCGCCGGAGGAAAGGTTGGCGAGCGCATCCGACGCCACGTTGGTGCCGACGGTGGACTTGTAGGTGACCGCGCCCCGGATCGGATAATGCACGGAAGCCGCCAGCATCGCCGTCGCCGTCGCCTCCGAGGCGCTCGCCTCGTAGTGGACGCCAAGTTCGCCGAGGATTTCCTGCGCGTCGGAAAGGACGTCCATCAGATGGCTGATCGGCGCGCCCTGGTAGCCGCCGACATAGCCGACCCCGCATTCCAGCAGCGCCTTGGTGATGGCGAGAATGCCTTCACCCGCAAACTCCTCGCCGGCCCCCAGCCGCAGTTTCTCCACTTCCTTGGCAAACGATCGCTCGGCCATCCGCCTGGCTCCTTCCATTTCCGCACGCCCACAAGCGCGCGCCCTTGCATACCGTCCGCGCCCGCGCCCTGCGGGCCGCCGGCGGTCAGATATCGTGCATGCGCACGTTTCTCAGCATCTTCTGCAAGGTGTTGATCAGTGCGGCATAGTCGGCATCGTCGATGCCGTCGAACATCGCCTCGAAGGCCTCGTGCATCGGCGGCCAGGCGCGGTTGAATTCGCCGCGCCCCTCGTCGGTCAGAAACACCTTGCGCACGCGGCTGTCGGTGTCGCCGGCCTCGCGCCGCACCAGCCCCTGCGCCTCCAGCGCATCGAGCGTTCGGCTCAGCGTCGATTGCTCGATCACCGTATAAACCGACAGGTCGTTGACGGTGACGCCTTCGATCACCGACAGAACGGCCAGCGTCCGCACCTGCGAGGTGGTCAGCCCCTGGCGGCGGAAATCCTCGCGCAGGGTGGCGTTGTAGCGCCCCATGATGCGGTTCATCAGATAGGGCGCGAACTGCTGCAGGCCGATCTGGCCGAGCGTCGAAATGCGCTGCTTCTTCTGCGGCACGGTCTGCTCCATCTACAGCCTCCCCGCCAGCAGGAAACCGGAACCGCCACCAAGCCCGGCGCCCGGATGGGTGGAGGCCCCGATATGATAAAGCCCCTTGATGCCTGTCTCGTGGTTGCGGCTCACCTTGAACGGCCGCCACAGGAACGCCTGGTCGATGACCGAGGAGCCGCCATAGGGATCGCCGCCGACCAGGTTGATGTTCATCGCCTCCAGATCAGCCGGCGAATAGCTCTTACGCGCGAGGATGCTCCGCCTGAAGCCATCAATGTGGTTGGCAAGGATAGCCTCGGCGCGGTCGGCATAGGCCTCGCGCAGCGCCTCGGTCCATTTCCCATCCGCCGGGGTTTGCAGCGTGCCGGCGGCGTCTCCCTTGACGTGCGTCGGCGCTTCCGGCAGTTGCAGCCACAGGATCGCCTTGCCGTCGGGGCAGCGCGACGGATCGAGCGCATGCGGCTGGCCGACGCAGATGGTCGGCGTCTCAGGAAGCATGCCGCGCGTCGCCTCGTTGCAGGCCTTGGAGACGCCGTCCAGCCCCGGCGTCAGGTGCAGCAGCGCCACCTTGTCGAGGCCCTCGCCGCGCCATGCCAGCGGCTTGTCCAGCGCATAGTGGATCTGGAAATTTCCCTTTCCGTACCGGTACTTGCGCAGCGCATCGGATTCGGTTCCCGAACCGGTTGATTCAGTACCTGAACCGCGCAGCAGGCGGCCGTAAAGCTGCGTCGGCGTCACCGAACAGATGACGCTCCCGTTCGCGGAAATCGTCTCGCCGCCGGCGAACCGCACGCCGCTCGCCCGGCCGCCGCCTTGCAGGATGGCTTCCACGTCCGCGCCGGTGCGGATTTCGCCACCGCGCTCGGCGATCAGCGTCTCGAATGCCGCAAGCAGGTTCTTCGCACCACCCTTGACGATCGGTGCCCCGGCAGCCTCCAGCGCGAAGGCGATGACCTTGGCGATCTGCCCCGAAAAGGCGTCTTCGGGGCCGAGCCCGGCATGCAGCACCCACGGCGCCCACAAGGCCCGCATCGTCTCCGACGAATAGCTGGTCTCCAGCCAGCCGCGCGCCGGCACCAGCGCCTCGCCGAGAAAGGCGGCGAGGCCGCGCGGCCCGCGCCGCCACGCCTCGCCGGCCAGAAGCCGGAAGGTCGGGTAGGACCACAGATTGCCGCCGAGCAGCCCGAACAAAAGCCCGGCGTTGCGCTCGATGTCGCCGACATCCTGCCCGTGGCGGTCGCCCTCCCCCGCCGCCAGCGCATCGAAAGCCGCGATATTGGCCGCGCGGTCCATATGCAGCACCGCATGGCTGCCGTCCGGCCTGAGCACGCCGGTCGGCGTCGCCGTATGGCAGAACTCCAGCCCGTGCCGCGCCAAATCCTTGCCGAGTGCGGCATAGGCCGGCGACGTGACGAACAGCACGAAGGTCGTCGCCATCACGTCGTGGACGAAGCCCGGCACGGTGATCTCGTCGGTACGGATGCAGCCGCCGATGCGCTCGTTGCGCTCCAGCACCAGCACCTTCCGGCCCTTGCCCGCCAGCATCGCCGCGCACACCAGCGCATTGATGCCGCTGCCGACGATGATGTGGTCGGGGACCCGGCCCGGTGCGCTCACGGCCGTCGCCGCCCGTTCAGCCCTTGGGAACCAGGGCCAGCGCACGGATCGGGCTGCCGGTGCCCTGCACGATCTTCAGCGGCGCGGTGATGACGATCGCGCCCTTGGGCGGCAGCTTGTCGAGGTTGCACAGGCTGGCGAGCCCGTAGCGGTTGGCCTTGTGCATCATGTTGTGCGCCGGGAACGGCGGGGTCATGCCGCCAGCCGAACCGGCGTCCGTGCCGATGCACTGCGTGCCCCAACCGACTGCGCCGCGGCTGATGATGTACTCGATGCAGTCCACCGTAGGCCCCGGCGAATGCGGCCCGTTGCCGTCGGCGTTGAGGAAGGTGTCTTCCGAGCCGTTGCGGCGGTCCCAGTCGGTGCGCATCAGCACCCATTCGCCCTTGCCGATCGCGCCGTGCTCTTTCTCCCATGCCTTCACCGCATCGGCGGTGAGCAGGAAATCGGCGTCGGCAGCCGATTCCTTCGAGCAGTCGATGACGTTGGCTGGGGCGACGAAATTCTTTACCGGGATCGTGTCGGTATAGCCGTCGGCATATTCCTTGCCGGTGATCCAGTGATGCGGCGCATCGAAATGCGTGCCGGAATGCTCGCCGATCTTGAGCCAGTTCCAGGCCCAGAACGGCCCGTCCTTGTCATATTCGGAGATCGCATGGATTTCGATCTTCGGCGTGTCCTTGGCAAGCTCCGGCGGCAGCTTCAGAAGCGGCGTATCCGGCCCCAGCGGCGCCGACAGGTCGACCACCTCGATCGCCCCCGAAAGAAGCTGGGCGGCGACTTCGCCGAGCAGTTTTTGCGTGTCCATGATTTTTCTCCTCCCTATCCGCGACGCCGCAGGCGCACGCATTCTCCTATTATTTCACTAGACGAAAACATATGCATCTGCAATTATCTTTAAGCATAAAACAAATGGGGCGGAGGCGTGAGCGAATTCTACGCCATCTTTGTCGGGGCAGGCCATAACAGCTTGGCATGCGCGACGCATTTGGCGCTCAAAGGCTGGAAAGTCGGTGTTTTCGAAAGGAATACACAGGCAGGCGGCGCGGTGCAGACGCGCGAATTCACCCTGCCGGGCTTCCGCCATGATTTCGGCGCGATGAATCTGAGCCTGTTCGCCGGCTCCGCCTTTCACAAGAAATATGCAAATGAATTGAAAGCACACGGGCTGGACTTCGTCCCCGTGGCCGATTGTTTCGCCAGTACCTTCCCGGACGGCAGGTGGCTGGGCGTCAGCACCGACATCGACAAGACCGCCAGCCGCATCGCGGCGTTCTCCCCAGCCGACGCCGACACCTGGCGGCAGTTGGTCGGAGCCTTTCCGGCAGAAGCCGAGCATCTGTTTTCCCTGCTCGGCTCGCCGATGTCGGCCCGCTCCCTTGCCGGCTCCGCGTGGAGGCTGTGGCGCAGGAAGGGCGCGTCCGGCGCGCTCGACACGGCCCGCCTGTTGCTGGCCTCGCCGCGCGCCTGGCTGGAGGAAAATTTCCGCTCGCCGCAGGTGCGCGCCACGCTCGCCACCTGGGGCATGCATCTCGATTTCGCGCCCGACATCGCCGGCGGCGCGGTGTTCCCCTATCTGGAATCGATGGCCAACCAGAGTTTTGGCATGGTGCTGGGCAAGGGCGGCGCCGACACCATGATCCGCGCCATGGAAAACATGCTCTGGGCTGCCGGCGGCAAGCTGTTCACTGAGGCGGAAGTAACGGAAATCCTCACTTCCGGCGGCAGTGCGACCGGTATCCGCCTCGCCTCGGGCGAGACGCATGAGGCGGCGAAAGCCGTGATTGCCGGCGTTGCCCCGAGCGCGCTCGCCGGCAAATTCCTGCCCGCCGGTTCGGGCGACGCCGCCTTCGACGCCTCGATGAAAAAATTCCGCCACGCGCCAGGAACGATGATGATCCACCTGGCGATGGACTCCCTGCCCGACTGGCGCGCCGGCGAGGAATTGCAGCGCTTCGCCTATGTGCACCTCGCCCCTTCGCTCGAAGCGATGGCGAAGGTCTACCAGCAGGCGACGGCCGGCCTGCTGCCGTCGGAACCGGTGCTGGTCGTCGGCCAGCCGACGACGGTCGATCCCTCGCGCGCGCCGCAAGGCAAGCATGTGCTGTGGGTACAGGTGCGCATGCTGCCGGCCGAAATTGCCGGCGACGCTGGCGGCGAAATCGCGCCGGCCCACTGGGATGCGGTCAAGGAACGCTACGCCGGGCGCGTGCTCGATCTTATCGAGGGATATGCCCCGGGCCTCCGGAAGAAAATCCTCGGCCGCGCCGTGTTCTCGCCGCTCGACCTCGAGCGCGAAAACCCCAACCTCGTCGGCGGCGACCAGATCTGCGGCTCGCACCATCTGGCGCAGAACTTCCTCTTCCGGCCGGCGCGCGGCTTCGCGCGCTGGAACACGCCGGTGAAGAATCTGCACCTGACGGGGGCCGCGACGTGGCCGGGCGCCGGCACCGGGGCCGGCTCCGGCTTCCTGCTGGCAAGACAACTGGCCGGCGCGTAAGGTGGGGAAAAACGGGGCAGCCGCCGGCAACGGCCGCCCTTCAATGGGAGGATGCCGATGAAACGAACGCCGATCAATCCGGATACGCTCTACCCGTCGACGCATTTCGGGTTTTCCCATGCGGTCGAGCAGAACGGCGGGCGCACCCTTCACCTCGCCGGCCAGGTCGCCTGGAACCGGCAGGGCGAACTTGTCGGCGGCAACGACCTGGTGGCGCAGACGCGGCAGGCGCTCGCCAATCTCAAGGAAGTGCTGGCGGCGGCCGGCGCCACGCCGGCCGATATCGTGCGGCTCAGGACCTATGTCGTCAATCACTCGCCGGAAAAGCTCGGACCCGTCACCGAGGAAATCCTCGCCTTCTACGGCGGCGTCGTGCCGGGAGCCAATACCTTCATCGGCGTGCAGTCGCTCGCCTTGCCGGAGTTTCTCGTCGAAATCGAAGCGACGGCCGCCCTGTAGCCGTCGCGGTCAACAACCATCCAGGGGGAGGATTACAAAATGCATGCAAACACGAACAGGCGCACGCTGCTGAAACTGGCGGGCGCGGGCGTCGCAGCCGCCGCCGTCGGCCTGCCGAGAATGGCGCAGGCGGCCGACGAACTGACGATCGCCTATAACGTCAACCTGCCGTCCTGGGACCCGACCACCGGCCCCTCGGCGGTCAACCCGACCATCCAGGGCATCTACCAGTCGGTGTTCGACCAGTTCATCCCGCAGAAGCCCGACCTTTCCTTCGGTCCCGGCCTCCTGACCGAATGGGGCTGGAGCGACGACAAGAAGCAGGTCCACATGACGGTGCGCGATGGCGTCACCTGGCACGACGGTTCGCCGTTTTCCGCGGACGACGTGGTTTGGTCGCTGGAGCGCGCCGGCAAGGAGGAAACCGGCAACCCGATCCAGTTCGTCTGGAAGAATCTCTCCAACTTCAAGATCGACGGCAACAAGATCACCGCCGACGCCGCCGGCTACGACCCGGTGCTGTTCAAGTGGATGTCCTTCCTCACCGGCTACATCATGCCAAAGGCTTACTATGAGAAGGTCGGCGCCGACGGCTTCGAGAAGGCCCCGATCGGCACCGGCCCCTACATGGTCGACAAGTTCGAGCGCAACGCCTTCCTGCGGCTCAAGGCCAACCCGAACTACTGGGGCGGCAAGCCGGCCTTCGAGAACGTCACCATCAAATTCGTGACCGATGCGGCGAGCCGCGTCGCCGAGATCGAATCCGGCTCCTCGCAGGTGACGCTCGAAATCCCCTATGAGGAATATGACCGCCTCATCGCCAAGGATGGCCTCGCCGGCTCCTGCGAGACCGTCTCCGATATCGGCATGATCTTCTTCAACGACATCGACGTGATGCTGGACGCCAATGTGCGCAAGGCGGCCGTCATGTCGGTCGACAAGAAGCTCCTGGTCGACCGTCTGCTGCGCGGCTACGGCCTGCCGCTCGACACGCTGGAAACGCCGGAATACGCGGCCTTCGATCCCTCGATCAAGGTCGAGTACAACCCGGAAAAGGCCAAGGAACTGCTGGCCGCCTCCGGCTATTCCACCGACAAGCCGGTCAGGTTCACCATCCAGACGACCAAGGGCTTCAAGCCCAAGGACTACGAGATGATCCAAGCCATCGTCGGCATGTGGCGCAAGGTCGGCATCGAGGCGACCATCGAGGTCTACGAGATCGCCAAGCATTTCGAACTGCGCGCCGCCGACAAACTGGCCCCGGCCGCCTTCTACAACTGGGGCGACGCCATCGGCGACCCGACCACCTCGACCGGCTTTGCCATGTACGGCCCGAGCCCGCATTCGGTCTGGGACGGCCAGGACGTCATCGACGCCATCAACCCGCTGTGGGGCGAGCCCGACGAGGAAAAGCGCATCGCCGGCTGGAAGGCGGTGAGCAAGCTGATCGCCGACAACGCCTATGTGCTGCCGCTGATGCAGTACGCGCAGCCCATCGTCCACGCCAAGGGCGTCAACGTCGTGGCGCACAAGTCCGGCGCGCTGTTGCCCGCGCTGATGACGCCGGCTTGACAGGGGTTCGGGCGGATAGTCGCAGTCTGGAGTTTTCAGTTGGCGCTTCTTCGCACTCCCTCTGGGCTGCCGGCCGTCCTCCTTTCAAGGGCTGGGCTGCCGCATATGGCATTGCCCCCACCCCTCACCCCTCCCCGCAAGGGGGAGGGGAATCCCGCAACGCTTGCATCCAGCGTCAAATGTTGAAGTTCATGGCAGCGACGCTGATGAAACAGCCTCCCTCCCCCTTGTGGGGAGAGGTCGGTGGGGGTCCTGAAGCCCCCGACGAGAGCGAATTCTCGATAAGCGACGGCTCCGTCTGCAAAGAAAATGCGGCCGGCCGCTATCAAGGCGCGGGCAGCCGCTGATGCTCCTCCAGCGCCTCCTGATCCGCCTGCTGACGATGGCCGTCACGCTGTTCGGCGTGGCGGTGATCGTGTTCGTGCTGATCCGCGTCGCCCCCGGAGACCCCATCGCCATGATGCTGCCGCCGGGCGCCACAGAGGCCGACATCGAGCGGCTGAAGGCGCTCTACGGCCTCGACAAATCGCTGGTTGAGCAGTTCTTCATCTGGCTGTCCGGTGTCGCCCACGGCGATTTCGGCACCTCGATCTCGCTTCGGCAGGACGTGCTGTCGCTGGTGCTCGGCCGCCTGCCGGCCACGCTGGAACTGTCGGTCGTCGCCCTGTTCATGGCGCTTCTGATCGGCGTGCCGCTGGCCATCCTCGGCACCCGCGAGCGCGGCACGGCGGTGGAGGCCGGCATTGACGTCGCCAACGGGGCAGCCCTGTCCATTCCCGACTTCCTGTGGGGGCTGATCCTCATCCTCCTGTTCGGCGTGCTGGTGCCGGTGTTCGACATTTCCGGGCGCGTCTCGCCGCAACTCGACCTGCCCTTCACCACCCAGTTCTACCTTGCCGAAAGCATTTTTCGGCTGCGCTTCGACCTTACCCGCGACCTCATCGGCCACATGCTGATGCCGGCGCTGGCGCTTGCCCTGCCCTTGGCGGCCATCGTCTCACACCTCCTGAAGCACTCGCTGAAGGAGGTGATGGACCTCGACTATGTCGTGCTCGCCAGGGTCAAGGGTTTTTCGGAAACGCAGGTCATCCTGCGCGAGGCGCTGAAGAACGCGGCCCTGCCGACGCTGACGCTGGTCGGCGTGCAGTTCACCTTCCTCATCGGCGGCACCGTCATCGTCGAGCGGCTGTTCTCCTACGAAGGCCTCGGCAACATGGCGATCGACGCCGTCATCAACCGCGACCTGCCGCTGATCCAGGGCATCGTGCTGGTGTTCGCGCTGTTGTTCGTGCTGATCAACCTCGCCGTCGACATGACCTATGCGCTGCTCAACCCGAGGCTGCGCCATGGCTGAAGCGCGCATCACCGTACGGCACTTCAACGCCCGGCTGTGGCTTTCCGGCGCCTGGCTGCTCATCGCCCTGCTGGCGGCGGTCTTCGCGCCGCTGGTGGCGCCGCAAGACCCTCTGGCGCAAGACCTGATGCTGGAGCGGCTGCCGCCGTTCTGGCTGCCGGGCGCGGAGCCGGGCTATTTCCTGGGCACCGACAGCCTCGGCCGCGACCTTCTCTCGCGCCTGATCTATGGCGGCCGCATCGCCTTCATCGTCGCCTTCGTCGCCGCCAGCGCCGCCTGCCTCGCCGGCTCCGCGCTGGGACTGGTTGCCGGCTATTTCGGCGGCTGGGCCGACCGCGTCGTCTCGCGCATCGTCGACATCTGGATGGCCTTTCCGCCGGTGCTGTTCGCGATCCTGCTCATCGCCGTCTTCGGCACCGGCCTCGGCTCGGTCATCGTCGCCATCGCCGTCATCGACTGGACGCGCTTCTGCCGCGTGGTGCGGGCCGAAGCGATGGCGCAGGCGCGCATGGACTATGTCGAAAGCGCCCGCATCGCCGGCTTCAGCCGGGCTGGCATCATGCTGCGCGAGGTGCTGCCGAACGTGCTGCCCTCCATCGTCGCGCTGCTGTCGCTGGAAATGGGCATCGCCGTCATCGTCGAGGCGATCCTGTCCTTCGTCAACCTGTCGATCTCGACCGACGACCCGACCTGGGGCGGCATCATCGCCGAAGGGCGGCTTTCCATCCACCAGGCATGGTGGGTGCTGGTGTTTCCGCTGGTCACGCTCTTTCTCACCGTGCTTTCCTTCAGCCAGTTCGGCGAAGGCCTGAAAGCACGCCTCGACCCGGTGCTGCGATGACCGCCTGCCTCGACATCGCCGGCCTCAGCGCCACGCTTGCCAACGGCGTGCGGGTATTGCGCGAGGTCTCGCTCACCGTCGAGCCGGGCGAGGTGCGCGCGCTGGTGGGCGAAAGCGGCGCGGGCAAAAGCATGATCGGCAAGGCCGTGCTCGGCGTGTTGCCGCAAAGCGTCCATATCGTGGAAGGCCACATCCGTCTCGAAGGCGCCGACCTCGGCACGCTGGCGCCAAAGGAGCGGCGCACGCTGGTCGGTGCGAAAACCGCCCTCATCCCGCAGGACCCGCTGACCGCGCTCAACCCCTCGCGCCGCATCGGCCCGCAGATGACCGACCGGCTGACGAAAATCCTCGGCTGGAGCGGCGAAAAGGCAGACGCCCGCATCCGCCAATTGCTGGACGAGGTACAGATCCGCGACCCGGCCCGCGTTCTCCGCAGCTATCCGCACGAACTGTCCGGCGGCATGCGCCAGCGCGTGCTGATCGCCGCCGCCTTCGCCGCCGAGCCGAGGCTGATCGTCGCCGACGAGCCGACGACCGCGCTCGACGTCACCGTGCAGAAGCAGACCTTGAAACTGATCGCGGCCATGCAGCGCGAACGCGGCACCGCCCTTCTGTTCGTCACCCACGATCTCGGCGTCGTCGCCAAGATCAGCCAGAAGGTGACGGTGCTCTATGCCGGCAAGGTGGTGGAGGAAGCCGATACGGCGGCGCTGTTCGCCGACCCGCGCCATGCCTATACGCGCGCGCTGATGCGGGCGACGCCGCGCTACACCGATCCGCAGGCGTCCCTTCAGCCTGTTGACGAAGCGGTGCTGGCCGAGCTGGCGGCCGAGATCGCGACGGCCGACCGGCAATGGAGGCCGCCGCATGGCTGAACCGCTGTTTCGCGTCCGTGGCCTGAAAGTCGCCCTGCCCGACATGGCCCGAAAACCCCTGCTCGGGCGCGCGACGCCGATCGAAATCCTGAAAGGGCTCGATTTCGACCTGCCGGCCCGCTCCGTCACCGGCATCGTCGGCGAATCCGGCTCCGGCAAATCCACGCTCGGCCGCGCGCTGGTGCGGCTTATCGAGCCGAGCGACGGCACCGTCCTGCTCGAGGGGCACGACATCGCGCATCTGCCGGAGGCGCGGCTGAAGCCGCTGCGCCGCGATTTACAGATGATCTTCCAGGACCCGATGTCGTCGCTCAATCCGCGCCGCACCATCGGCGCTATCATCGCCGCCCCGCTAAGGCAGAACGGCATCACCGATAATTTGGCGGATCGCACCGCCGAGGCGCTGCGCCGCGTCGGCCTGCCCGAAAGCTTCGCCGGCCGCTACCGCCACGAACTGTCCGGCGGCCAGCGCCAGCGCGTCGGCATCGCGCGAGCACTGGCGCTGTCGCCGAAATTCGTGCTGGCCGACGAGATCGTTTCCGGGCTGGACGTTTCCACCCAGGCGCAAATCCTGTCGCTGCTGGACAGACTGGCCGACGAAATGGGCCTCACCGTCGCCTTCATCAGCCACGATTTGTCGGTGATCCGCCGCCTGTGCCGGCAGGTCATCGTCATGCGCCAGGGCGAGATCGTCGAGGCCGGTCCCACCGATGCCGTGTTCGCGGCCCCCGCCCACGCCTATACGCGCGACCTGATCGCGGCGATCCCGCTACCGGAAGTGGACCCGAACTGGCTGGAAGCGCAACCTTCACCATGAGCAGCGTTTCACCGGGCCGTGATGCGATCAATTATTTTAATCATGAAACTTCAATCTTGAAATGATGTTCCGGAAGCGCGATACTTTGCCTGGCGAGGAAGTGAGGAGAACGCACGATGAAGGTTGCGGTTCTTGGCGGCGGGCCTGCCGGCCTCTATTTCGCCATTTCCATGAAACTACGCGACGCCGCGCACCGGGTCACCGTCTACGAACGCAACCGCGCCGACGACACCTTCGGCTGGGGCGTGGTGCTGTCGGCCGAAACGCTGGCCAACCTCGCCACCAACGATCACGTCAGCGCCACCTGGATCAAGAAATACTTCGCTTACTGGGACGACATCGCCGTCATCCATGACGGCGTGCGCACTGTTTCCACCGGCCACGGCTTTTGCGGCATCGGCCGCAAGCGCCTGCTGCTCCTGCTGCAGCGGCGCGCCCGCGAACTCGGCATCGAGCTCGTCTACGAAACCGAGATTTCCGACCCCCGCCCCTATATGGAATCGCACGACCTCGTCGTTGCCGCCGACGGGCTCAACTCGCGCTCGCGCGCCACCTTTTCTGAAATCTTCAAGCCCGACATCGATACGCGCAAATGCAAGTTCGTATGGCTCGGCACTCGTCAGAAGTTCGATGACGCCTTCACCTTCATCTTCGAAAAGACCGAGCACGGCTGGGTCTGGGCGCACGCCTACCAGTTCGATGACGACACGGCGACCTTCATCGTCGAATGCAGCGAGGAGACGTGGGCGAAATACGGCTTCGGCACCCTGTCGCAGCAGGAATCCATCGCGGTCTGCGAGCGGATTTTCGCAAAACATCTCGGCGGCCATCACCTGATGACCAACGCCAACCACATCCGCGGTTCGGCCTGGATCAATTTTCCGCGGGTGCTGTGCGAGCGCTGGTCCTACAAGAACCTGGCGCTGATGGGCGACGCGGCGGCGAGCGCGCATTTTTCCATCGGTTCCGGCACCAAGCTGGCGCTGGAAAGCGCGGTGGCGCTGGCCGACTACGTCAAGTCCGAGCCCGATCTCGACGCCGCCTTCCGCAAATACGAGGACGCCCGCCGCACCGAGGTGCTGAAGCTGCAATCGGCGGCGCGCAATTCGCTCGAATGGTTTGAGGAGGTCGAACGCTATCTCGGCCTCGATCCGGTCCAGTTCAACTATTCGCTGCTGACACGCTCGCAGCGCATCAGCCACGAGAACCTGCGCCTGCGCGACCCCGACTGGCTGGCCGGCGCGGAAAGCTGGTTCCAGCGACAGGCCGGCGCTGGCCCCGACACGCTCAACCGGGCGCCCATGTTCGCGCCGTTCCGGCTGCGCGGCCTGCGGCTTCAAAACCGCATCGTCGTTTCGCCGATGGCGCAGTACAAAGCCGTCGACGGCTGCCCGACCGACTGGCACTTCGCCCATTACGCCGAGCGCGCCAAGGGCGGCGCCGGGCTGGTCTACACGGAGATGACGTGTGTCACCCCCGAAGGCCGCATCACGCCCGGCTGCCCCGGCTTCTACGCACCCGAGCACGAAGTCGCCTGGAAGCGGCTGGTCGATTTCGTGCACCGCGAGACCGAGGCGAAGATCTGCGCGCAGATCGGCCATTCCGGCGCCAAGGGCTCGACCCGGCTCGGCTGGGAGGGCGGCGACGAGCCGCTGGAAATCGGCAACTGGCCGGTGATGGCGGCCTCGGCGGTCGCCTGGTCGGCGCACAACCAGACGCCGAAGGCGATGGACCGTGCCGACATGGACCGGGTGCGCGACGCCTTTGTCGCCTCATCTGAAATGGCGGCGCGCTGCGGCTTCGACATGCTGGAGATCCACGCAGCGCACGGCTACCTTTTGTCCTCCTTCATCACCCCGCTCACCAATCGCCGCACCGACGCCTATGGCGGCTCGCTGGAAAACCGCATGCGCTACCCGCTGGAGATCTTCCACGCCGTGCGTGCGGCATGGCCGTCCGAAAAGCCGGTCTCGATGCGTATTTCCGCCAACGACTGGGTCGGCGTCGACGGTGTGACCCCGGCCGACGCCGTGGAAATCGCCCGCCTGCTGCACGCGGCCGGCGTCGACCTCTGCGACGTGTCGGCGGGCCAGACCTCGATCCGCGCCAGGCCGGTCTACGGCCGCATGTTCCAGACGCCGTTTTCCGACCGCATCCGCAACGAGGTCGGCATGGCGACGATGGCCGTCGGCAACATCTACGAGCCGGACCACGCCAACTCGATCCTGATGGCCGGCCGCGCCGATCTCGTCGCGCTCGCCCGACCGCATCTCAGCGATCCCTACTGGACCCTGCACGCCGCCGTCGCCCTCAACGACCGCGGCGTCAAATGGCCCGATCCCTACCTGCGCGGCCGCGACCAGATCTACCGCCTCGCCGAGCGCAGCCAGACGGCGGGGATCAGGGTATGAGCGGGCCGCTCGCGATCGAAGGCCGGCACGCGCTGGTCACCGGCGGCGGCTCCGGTGTCGGCCGGGCGATCGCGCTGGCGCTGGCGCAAGCCGGCATCGACGTGACCATCTGCGGCCGGCGACAGGTAGCGTTGGACGCGGTGGCGAGAGAAAACCCCAATATTATCGGCATCGCCGCCGACGTCACCGACGAAGCCGCGATGACCGCCCTTTACCGGAAGGCCGAGACCGCCCACGGTCCCGTCGATATCGTCGTCGCCAATGCCGGGATGGCCGGCAGCGCGCCGGCCTCCCGCACCACGCTCGACGACTGGCAGCGAACGCTTGCCGTCAACCTCACCGGCGCTTTCCTCACGGTGAAGCCCGCGTTGGCCGGCATGGCGGCGCGCAAGGCGGGCCGCATCGTCTTCGTCGCCTCGGTCGCCGGGCTGAAAGGCTACGCCTATGTCGCGCCTTACGTCGCCGCCAAGCACGGCGTGGTCGGCCTGATGCGGGCGCTGGCCGCGGAGAACGCGAAAACCGGGGTGACGGTGAACGCCGTCTGCCCCGGTTTCGTCGAGACCGACATGCTGGAGGAATCGGTTTCCCGCATTGTCGAAAAGACCGGCCGCTCGGCCGAGGAAACCCGCGCGGCGCTGGTTTCGACCAACCCGCAAGGCCGCTTCATCCAGCCGCAGGAAGTGGCCGCCGCCGTGCTGTGGCTGTGCTCGCAAAGCGCCGGCTCCGTCACCGGGCAGGCGATTTCGGTTTCGGGAGGCGAGACATGGTAGCCGCGCCCTTGCCCGCGCCGGGCGCCAAAGGCGACGGCAAGGACCGCCTGCGGCTGTGGGTGCGGCTGCTGCGCTGCTCGCGCAGCGTCGAGGCCGAACTGCGCGAGCGGCTGAAGCGCGAGTTCGACACCACGCTGCCGCGCTTCGACGTGATGGCCGCACTCTACCGCGCGCCCGAAGGCATGCTGATGAGCGACCTGTCGCGTTTTCTGCTGGTGTCCAACGGCAACGTCACCGGCATCGTCGACCGGCTGGTCTCGGAAGGGCTGGTGACGCGCGCGCGCCGCAACGGCGACCGCCGCACCTCGGTGGTGCGGCTGACCGAAGCGGGCGCGCAGACCTTCGCTCGCATCGCGGCAGCCCATGAACGCTGGATCAACGAACTGCTCGGCCATGTCGGCGAAGACGACGCGCACCGCCTTTCCGGCATGCTCAAGGCCTTCCGCAGCAACTGGGAGGGACACGAATGACCCCGCAGAAAATGGCCGCCCTGAAGCCGAAGCATTTCCTCTGGCAGGTCGAGGACCGCGTCGCCGCGATCCGGCTCGACCGGCCGGAACGCAAGAACCCGCTCACCTTCGACAGCTATGCCGAACTGCGCGACACCTTTCGCGCGCTCGTCTATGCCGACGACGTCGATGCGGTCGTGTTCCTGCCCAATGGCGGCAATTTCTCTTCCGGCGGCGATGTCCACGACATCATCGGCCCGCTGGTCGGCATGGACATGAAGCAACTGCTCGCCTTCACCCGCATGACCGGAGACTTCGTCAAGGCGATGCTGAACTGCGGCAAGCCGATCATCTCGGCGGTCGACGGCGTCGCGGTGGGCGCGGGCGCCATCATCGCCATGGCCTCCGATATCCGCATCGCCACGCCGCAGGCCAGGACCGCCTTCCTGTTCACCCGCGTCGGCCTTGCCGGCTGCGACATGGGCGCCTGCGCCATCCTACCCCGCATCATCGGCCAGGGCCGCGCCGCCGAACTGCTCTACACCGGCCGCACCATGAGCGCCGAGGAAGGCGAACGCTGGGGCTTCTACAACCGGCTGGTGGCGGCGGACGCGCTGGAAGCGGACGCCCTCGACATCGCACGCCGCATCGTCTCCGGGCCGACTTTCGCCCACTCCGTCACCAAGACGCAGCTCAATCAGGAATGGTCGATGGGGCTCGACCAGGCCATCGAAGCCGAGGCGCAGGCGCAGGCGATCTGCATGCAGACCCGCGACTTCGAACGCGCCTACCGCGCCTTCGTCGACAAGAAAAAGCCGGCGTTCGAGGGGAACTGATGCCTGACCGCTCCTTTCTCTCCTGGCCGTTCTTCGAGGATCGCCACCGTGCCTTTGCCGAAAGCCTCGAGGCGTGGTGCCAGAAGAGCCTGCCGGTCGGCCATGGCGATGTCGACGCCGCCTGCCGCGAACTGGTCGCAAAACTCGGCCGCGACGGCTGGCTGAAGCCGACCGCGCCGGACGGGGAAAACCCCGCGCCGCTCGACGTGCGCACGCTGTGCATCGCCCGCGAAACACTGGCGCGCCATGACGGGCTGGCCGATTTCGCCTTCGCCATGCAGGGGCTGGGGACCGGCGCTATCAGCCTGTTCGGCACGCCAGAGCAGAAGCAGTGGCTGGACAAGACCCGCGCCGGCAAGGCAATCGCCGCCTTCGCCCTGTCGGAGCCACGTTCCGGTTCCGATGTCGCCAACACCGAAATGACGGCGAACCGCGACGGCGACGGCTTCGTGCTTACCGGCGAAAAGACGTGGATTTCAAACGGCGGCATCGCCGACTTCTACGTCGTCTTCGCCCGCACCGGGCAAGCACCGGGCGCGAAAGGCCTGTCGGCGTTTCTGGTGCCAGCCGAAACCGCCGGGCTCGCGGTCGCTGAACGGATCGAGGTGATCGCCCCGCATCCGCTGGCGCGGCTTTCCTTCAATGGCGTGCGCGTTCCGGCATCCGCGCTGATCGGAGAGGCAGGCGCGGGCTTCCGCATCGCCATGTCGGTGCTCGACGTGTTCCGCTCGACGGTGGGCGCCGCCGCGCTCGGCTTTGCCCGCCGCGCACTGGATGAAAGCGTCGCCCGCGCCACGGCGCGCAAGCTGTTCGGCGCGCCGATGGCCGAGTTGCAGATGGTGCAGGGCCACATCGCCGACATGGCACTCGATGTCGACGCCGCCGCCCTGCTCGTCTACCGCGCCGCCTGGACCAAGGACACCGGTGCCGCGCGCGTCACCCGCGAGGCGGCGATGGCCAAGCTCTACGCTACCGACAGCGCCCAGGCGGTGATCGACAAGGCCGTGCAACTGCATGGCGGCGACGGCGTGCGCAAGGGCCATGTCGTGGAAAGCCTCTATCGCGAAATCCGCGCGCTGCGCATCTACGAGGGCGCATCGGACGTGCAGAAGGTAGTGATCGCCAGGCAGGTGCTTGGCGCGCAATGAAGCGACCCGGCATTAAATCATCAGGGGGACTCCATGTTTGACATCCTGCAACCCGAAGGTTGGGCGAAGCCGGTGGGCTATTCCAACGGCATCGCCGCGCGCGGCCGCCAGATCTATGTTGGCGGACAGGTCGGCTGGAACGGGCAATGCCAGTTCGAAACCGACGACTTCGCCGGCCAGGTACGGCAGACGCTGCACAACATCGTCGCGGTGCTGGCCGAGGCCGGTGCGGGACCTCAGCACATCACCTCGATGACCTGGTATTTTACCGACAAGGCCGAATACCTGGCCAATCTCAAGGGCGTCGGCCAGGCCTACCGCGAGGTGATCGGCCGGCATTTTCCCGCCATGGCCGCCATGCAGGTGGTGGCGCTGGTCGAAGACCGCGCCAAGATCGAGATCCAGGCAATCGCGGTGATCCCGGACTGAAGCCGCCGCAGCGCGCCACACTGCCGCCGCTTCCTCTCCAGCCGTCATGTCGGAAGCTGGAGCGTAGCGGAGGCTGTCCGAGACCGATGCCGGAACGCCGGAGGCCAGTCACTACGTCCCTTTTCCCAATAGCGCACTATGAACCCGGTTCCACAGCGGCTTGGCAGCGCTCCCAATTTGTGATCAGATGATCACGCCATTCCGATGTATGGAGAACCCTCCTCCAATTTCTCACACCCGGAACGGCAAGGGAAGCGAGGCACGTCGTGAGTCTTGGGTTTGAGCCGGTATCGGGCCGCACCACCGTTCAGGATGGGGTCTACCAGCAGCTTCGCCACGCGCTGATGATCGGCAGTTTCGACCCGGGCCAGACGCTGACCATCGCCTCGCTTGCCGAAGCCTTCGGCACCTCCAACATGCCGGTGCGCGAGGCACTGCGCCGCCTTGCGGCCGAAAACGCGCTGGAGATATCTCAGAACGGCTCGGCCTGCGTGCCCCCGGTCACCCGCGCACGGCTCGACGATCTGTGCCAGGCCCGCGTTGCCGTCGAGGGGCTGGCCGCCGAACTCGGCGCGCCGCGCCTCACCCGCGCCGACATCGCCAGCCTGGAGCAGATCACCACCGAGCAGCAGGCGATCGGCCGCAACGACAGCATCTACGACCTGATCTCCAAGAACCAGCAGTTTCATTTCACCATCTACCGCGCCTCCGGCTCGGACGTGCTGTTCCAGTTGATCGAGACCTTGTGGCTGCGCTTCGGTCCCTACATGCGCCTGCTTTCCAACCACGTCGAGCCGTCCATGCGTGCCGGCACCATGGAGCCTTCCGGCCGGCATCTTGCCATCACCACGGCGCTCAGGGACGGCGATTTCCTGCGTGCCCGCGACGAGGTGGTCACCGACATCCGCACCACCCAGGAAACGCTGCGTCCGCTCTGCCCGCAGGTCGAGGAAATCCGGGCCGTGGCCTTTTCGACCTTCGGCAGGAACTGACCGCAAGCAATCGTAGGACCGGCCGCAAACCGCGGTTGATCTGCCTCCAATTTTGTGATCACATGATCACATCTATCGGAAGCAACCTATGTCTGGCTATTTTCTCTATCACTCGATCGGCACGTTTCCGGGCAAGGCCGAGGCGATGGCGACGGCCCTTTCGGATTTCGCCGCCTTGTGGTCGGCCGAGGACGACGGCCAGTGGCCGGCCGCCATGGCCGCACGCCAGCGCTTCATCGACAGTTGGGAACGCCTAATCGAGGCCCCGCACGGCACCCTGACCAACGCCGAGAACGTGACGGCGGCCCTTTACAGCCTGATCGGCGGCCTGCCTGCCGATCATCTCGCCGGTAAGCGGCTGCTGGTGGCTGGCGACTGTTTCCCCAGCCTGCACTTCCTGCTGGCCGGCCTTGCCGAGCGCTTCGGCTTTACCCTCGACACCGTGCCGCTGCGCCCGGGCGAAAGCTGGGTGCGCGACGACGATTTCCTCGCCCGCTGGCAGGACGATGTCGGGCTGGCGCTGCTCACCTTCGTCACCTCCACCGCCTCGCATCGCTGCGACGTGGCGCGCCTTGCCGCGCACGGCAGGCAGATGGGTTCGCTGGTCGGCGTCGACGTCACGCAGGGCATCGGCGCTGTTCCCTTCTCGGTCAAGGCGACGCCGGTCGATTTCGTCGTCTCCACCTCGCTCAAATGGCTGTGCGGCGCTTCCGGCGCCGGCATCCTCCAGGTCGCGCCCGACCTGCTGCGCGCCTGCCGGCCGGAGTTGCGTGGCTGGTTCAGCCAGGAAAACCCGTTCTCGTGGGACCTCGACCGCTTCGCTTATGCCTCGGATGCCCGCCGCTTCGACCATGGCACGCCCGCGGTCCTCGCCAGCATCGCCTCGCAACCCGGCCTCGACTGGGTGGCGCAGACCGGCATCGAAGCGACCGCCGCGCGCAACCGAACCATGGTGGACAAAATCATCGGCCGCGCGCTCGACAATGGCTGGGCGGTGCGCTCGCCGCTGGACGCGCGGCAGCGCGGCGGCAGCGTCATGCTGGGCCTGCCGCAGCAAGCCAACCCGGCCGCCGTGGTGGCGAGCCTGCGCGCCGAAAAGCTCTATTGCGACGCGCGCGGCCCGACGCTGCGGCTTTCGCCCGGCCCGGTCACCGACGACGATGCCATCGACAAGCTGCTGTCCGCCTTGCAGGAACTGATCTGCTGGCGAGAGCGCCGCGCTTCATGAACAGGCATCGCCTCGCCTGCGGCCCTTGGGAGTGAAAGGCCGGAAGAGGCAGCAACGAACGGCACGAGCCGCTGAACCACAGGGAGAGAACATGCTGAAACGTCTTGGACTGATTGGCGTCATGATCGCCGCCGGCGTCGCCTTCGCCGCCCCCGCCTTTGCCGACAAGATCGTGGTGGGTGCCTATCCGGCCAATCCGCCGTGGGAATACAAGACCGATTCCGGAAGCTTCGAGGGCTTCGAGATCGACGTCGCCACCGACGTCGCCAAGCGGCTCGGCGACGAGGTCGAGTTCCAGGACCTCGGCTTCCAGGCGCTGTTCGCCGCCACCGCGTCGGGCCGCATCGACTTCGCCGTCTCGTCGATCTCGATCACCAACGAGCGGCTGCAGAACCAGGCCTTCACGCAGGCCTATTACGACAGCGACGGCACCATCGTCGGCAAGACCGATTCCCCGATCACGTCGCTCGACGACCTCAAGGGCAAGACCATCGGCGTCATCGCCGGCTCCACCGGCGACGCCTACATGAAGGAAAACGCGGAAAAACTCGGGGTCGCCGAGGTCAAGAGCTACAACGCCCAGCAGGATCTCCTGCTCGACGTGCAGAACGGCCGCATCGACGGCGGCGCCGGTGAACTGGCCGGCTTCCAGTTCGCCATCAAGCAGATGCCGGCGCTGAAAATCCTGGTGCGCATCCCGACCGGCGAGCGCTTCGCCATGATGACCAAGAAGGGCCACCCGCTGCTGGAAAAGGTCAACGACGCCATCACCGAAATGAAGAAGGACGGCACGATGGCCTCGATCCACAAGAAATGGTTCGGCGTCGATCCGGAAGCCGGCACCTCGACGGTGACGCCGGGCGAAATCCCGCAGGCGCAGTAACGACGGCAAGGCGCCGGGCGCACGATCGCGCCCGGCGGCCTCTCCTCCTTCAAGCCCGGGACCGGCTCCAGCGAGGCTCAAGTCCATGGAACTGATCGATACCTTCTTCAACGGGCCGATCCTCGTCCGCTCGTTCCCGATCCTGATGCGCGGGCTCGGCAACACCGTGGTGCTCGGCATCGCGGCCATCGTCTTCGGCGCGATCGCCGGTCTCGCCATCTGCCTGATGCGCCTTTACGCGCCCAGGCCGTTCCGGCGGCTGGCTACCGCCTATATCGACATTTTCCGCGCACTGCCGATCCTGGTGGTGCTGATCCTGATCTATTACGCCCTGCCCTTCGTCGGCATCCGCCTGTCGTCCTTCGCCTCGGCCGCGCTGGCGCTGTCGCTGGTGTTTGCGGCCTTTACCGCGGAGGTCTGCCGCGCCGGCATCGAGAACATCCCCAAAGGCCAGTTCGAGGCGGCGGCGACGCTCGGCCTGCCGTTCTGGCTGGCGATGCGCAAGGTGATCCTGCCGCAGGCGATCCGCGTCGTCATCCCGCCGCTCACCAGCAACTGCGTGTCCGTGTTCAAGGACACCGCGCTCGCCTCCGTGGTGGCGATGCCCGACCTGCTCAAGCAGGCGACCGATGCGCAGGCGCTGATGGCCAACCCGACGCCGCTGATCGGCGCCGCCATCATCTACCTCGCCATCCTGTGGCCGCTGGTGCGCCTCGTCGGCTACCTCGAAAACCGGGGCAAGGAACAGTTCGCCCACTAGGGTCGAGACAAGGAAAGGATACGACCGTGAACCAGCATCAAACCCCTGAAACACCGCAAGGGGCCGCCGACGCCTTCCCGGTCGACAAGATCCGCGCGCTGTTTCCGGCGCTGCGGCAGGCAGGCGACTTCGTTTTCATGGACAACGCCGCCGGCGCGCAAATTCCGCAAAGCGTGCTCGATGCCGTCACCAACCATCTGGTTTCGCACAACATGCAGCGCGGCGCCCGCTATCCTCGCGGCATCGCCCTCGACAAGTCGATTGCCGACGCCCGTGAAAGCGTGGCGCTGCTGATCAACGCCTACGACCCGGCGGAAGTATGCTTCGGCATGAACGCCACCTCGTTCATCCGCCTTGTCAGCCTCGGTATCGGCCAGATGCTGTCGGAGCGCAGCGAGATCGTCGTCACCGACATGGACCACGACGCCAACATCGCCACCTGGCTGGCGCTGGAGCCGCTCGGCGCCACCTTCAAATGGTGGCGTATGCGCGAGGACGGCAATCTCCACGTCGAGGACCTCAAGCCGCTCGTTTCAGAGAAAACACGCCTCGTCGCCTGCACGGTGACGGCGCACGCCATCGGTTCCATCGTCGATGTCGCCGAAGTCTCGAAAATCGCCCATGCGGCCGGCGCGGAAGTGTTCCTCGATTGCGTGCATTACGGGCCACATGGCCTGATCGACGTGCAGGCGTGGGACTGCGATTATCTCGTCTGCTCGGGCTACAAGAATTTCTCGCCGCATATGGGCTTCCTGTGGGGCCGCTTCGAAACGCTGAAACGGCTGCCCACCTTCAAGGAAGATTTCATTCCCGACGAGCCGCCGCACAAGATCGAGGTCGGCACCTTCAATTACGAAAACGTCTCCGGCATGGACGCGGCGGTGCAATATCTCGAACTCGTCGGCCGCAACCTCGCGCCCGCCAACAACCGGTCGCGGCGCGAGAACATTGCCGCCGGCATGGCCGCGATCCGCGCGCACGAACTGCACCTGGCGCGCGCCATGCTGAAGGAACTGAAAAGCGCCGGCGCCGTGGTCTACGGCGTTGCCGACGAAGCGCGCATCGGCGAGCGCGTGCCAACCTTCTGCTTTAACCTGCGCGGCGTCGCGCCGAAGACGGTGGTGGAGGAGATGGCCGGGCACGGTATCGGCATCCGCGACGGCCATATGTATGCGCCGCGCCTGATGAAGCGGCTGAACCTTTCCATGGACAGCGGCGCGGTGCGCGCCTCGCTGGTGCACTACAACACGCCGGAGGAGGTCCATCGTTTCGGCGAAGCCTTGCGCGCGATCGCTGCCGGCGCCAAATGACGGCAGCGCGCCGAGCATGAAAAAGGGCGCGGTGCCGGCACCGCGCCCTTTTTCAACGTCGTTCGACGCGCCTCACTCGATATCGAAGGAGACGCCCTGCGCCAGCGGCAGTTCCCTGGAATAGTTGATAGTGTTAGTGGCACGGCGCATATAGGCCTTCCACGCGTCCGAGCCGGACTCGCGGCCGCCGCCGGTTTCCTTCTCGCCGCCGAACGCGCCGCCGATCTCGGCACCGGAGGTGCCGATGTTGACGTTGGCGATGCCGCAGTCGGACCCGTCGGCCGACAGGAAGCGCTCCGATTCCTGCAGGTCGCGCGTGAAGATCGAGGACGAAAGCCCCGCCCCCACCGCATTATGGTCGTCGAGCACGGCGTCGAAATCGGAATATTTCATCACATAGAGGATCGGCGCGAAGGTTTCCTCCGTCACCGGACCATCCTGCTTCGGCATCTCCACCAGCGCCGGATGCACGTAATAGGCGTCCTTGTGTCCGTTCTCGAAGCGCTCGCCGCCCGTCACCTTGCCGCCATGCGCCTTGGCGTCGGAAATCGCCTTCTGCATGTTGTCGAAGGCGGCCTTGTCGATCAGCGGCCCGACCAGCGCCGAGCTTTCCAGCGGATTGCCCACCGACACGCTCTGATAGGCCTTCTTCAGGCGCGGCACGAGCTGGTCGTAGACGCTGTCATGAACGAACAGGCGGCGAAGCGTCGTGCAACGCTGGCCGGCCGTGCCCATGGCGCCGAAGGCGATGGCGCGAAGCGCCATGTCGAGATCGGCCGATGGGCAAACGATACCGGCATTGTTACCGCCCAATTCCAGCACCGCTCGGGCAAAGCGTCTGGCCAGACGCGGGCCGACCTCGCGTCCCATGCGCGTGGAGCCGGTGGCCGACACCAGCGCCACTTTTGCGTGATCGACCAGCACTTCGCCGACGGCGCGGTCGCCGATCAGCACGGTGAGCAGGTTTGCCGGTGCGTCCTTGCCGAAGCGCGCGACGGCGCGGGCAAAGATCGCCTCGCAGGCAAGCGCAGTCAGCGGCGTCTTTTCCGAGGGCTTCCACACCACGCTATCGCCGCACACCAGCGCAAGTGCTGCGTTCCACGACCACACCGCGACCGGGAAATTGAAGGCCGAGATGACGCCGACGACACCGAGCGGATGCCAGGTTTCCATCATGCGGTGGCCGGGGCGCTCGGTGGCGATGGTGAGGCCGTACAGTTGGCGCGACAGGCCCACGGCGAAGTCGCAGATGTCGATCATCTCCTGCACTTCACCCAGGCCCTCGGACGGAATCTTGCCGACCTCGATCGACACCAGCCGGCCGAGTTCGACCTTGTGGGCGCGAAGCTCCTCACCCAGCAAACGCACCAGCTCGCCGCGCTTCGGCCCCGGCACCAGCCGCCATGCCTTGAAGGCATCGTGGGCCGCATCGATGGCCTTGCCGGCGGCGGCCGGCGAAATCGTCTTCAGCGCCGCGATCTGCTCGCCCGTCACCGGACTGTGGACAGCCAGGTCACCACCCGACAGCGCCGCCTTGTCAACACCCAGCTTCGCCAGAAGATCGGCGGTTTCCTTCACAATCGACATGATCTTTCCTTTCTGATCGGCTCACCTGCCGCGCCCGAGCGCGAGGCCCTTTAGGTGTGGCATTACCTTTTTCCAAAGAAGTTCGCCACCCCGGCCACGCCTCAGCCAGCAAGCCAGTCGGTTGGGCCAGCCGGGTAACCGCCGATGGGAATCTGCTGCCTCCGCAGGCTTCATACCCCCACCCCTAACCCCTCCCCGCAAGGGGGAGGGAGACTAGTAGAGGTGCCGCCAAATCCCCCTCCCCCTTGAGAGGAGAGGTCGGGGGGGTCGCCCGCCCCGCTCCGCTTCAGAAAAACGCCTGCAAGCCCGTCTGCGCACGGCCGAGGATCAACGCATGCACGTCGTGCGCGCCCTCATAGGTGTTGACCGTCTCCAGGTTCTGCGAATGGCGCATGACGTGGTAGCCGATCTGGATGCCGTTGCCGCCATGCATGTCGCGTGCCTGGCGGGCGATATCGAGCGCCTTGCCGCAATTGTTGCGCTTGACGATGGAGATCATCTCCGGCGCCATCTTGCCTTCGTCCATCAGCCGCCCGACGCGCAAGCTGCCTTGCAGCCCGAGCGCGATTTCGGTCTGCATGTCGGCGAGCTTCTTCTGGTAAAGCTGCGTGCCGGCCAGCGGCTTGCCGAACTGTTTGCGGTCGAGCCCGTATTGCCGCGCCCGGTGCCAGCAATCCTCAGCCGCCCCCAGCACGCCCCAGGAAATGCCGTAGCGCGCGCGGTTGAGGCAGCCGAACGGTCCGCCGAGGCCGCGCGCATTGGGCAGCAAAGCGTCTTCGCCGACCTCGACGTTTTCCAGCACGATCTCGCCGGTGATGGACGCGCGCAACGACAGCTTGCCGTCGATCTTCGGCGCGGAAAGCCCCTTCATGCCCTTTTCCAGCACGAAGCCGCGAATGACGTCCTTGCCGTCCTCGCCCTTGAGCTTTGCCCACACCACGAACACGTCGGCGATCGGGGCGTTGGAAATCCACATCTTGGAGCCGTTGAGGCGATAGCAGCCGGCCGTCTTTTCGGCCCGCGTCTTCATGCCGCCGGGATCGGAACCGGCATCCGGCTCGGTCAGGCCGAAACAGCCGATCCATTCGCCGGAAGCCAGCTTCGGCAGATACTTCTTGCGCTGCTCCTCCGAACCGTAGGCATGGATCGGATACATCACCAGCGACGACTGCACGCTCATCATCGAGCGATAGCCCGAGTCCACGCGCTCCACCTCGCGCGCGATCAGGCCGTAGGTGACGTAGTTGGAGCCGAGTCCGCCATATTCTTCCGGCACCGTCACGCCGAGCAGGCCGGCATCCCCCATCTCGCGGAAGATCGACGGATCGGTCTTTTCCTCCATATAGGCCTGCTCGATGCGCGGCGCGAGCTTGTCGGCGGCGAACGCCGCCGCCGCGTCGCGGATCATGCGCTCGTCTTCGGAAAGCTGGTCCTCGAACAGGAACGGATCGTCCCAGACGAAGGCTTGTCTGTCGCCGGCCATGCTATGGGTCTCCACATTCATTCAACCCGGCGACTTATCCATCGCCGGGCCGGGAAAATCAAACGAAAGCGAGTAGACCAAGCCGGATTTCAGGCAGCACTCACTTCCGCTTCAGCGCATCCGCCAAAGCGGCTCCGAACGCGCCTTGCGACGCCGCCTGCGGAGCCTGCCGCACCGGCGGCATGCGGCCCTTGCCGCCGGCATCGCGCGCAGCAGGCCTTGCCTGCGCACCGCTGCCGTCGTTGCGCATGGAAAGGCCGATGCGCTTGCGCTTGATATCGACCTCCACCACGCGAACCTTGACCACGTCGCCAGCCTTCACCACCTCGTGCGCGTCCTTCACGAAGCGGTCGGCAAGCTGCGAGACATGCACCAGCCCGTCCTGATGCACGCCGATGTCGACGAAAGCGCCGAAGGCGGCGACATTGGTGACGGTGCCTTCCAGCAGCATGCCGGCCTTCAAATCCTTGATGTCGTCCACGCCGTCGGCGAACGTCGCCGTCCTGAAGCCGGGGCGCGGATCACGGCCGGGCTTCTCCAGTTCCGCGATGATGTCGCGCACCGTCGGCAGGCCGAAGCGCTCGTCCACGAACACGCGCGGGTCGAGCGCCTTGAGCGCGGCGGCATCGCCCATCAGGGCATGCACGTCGCGGCCGCAGGCGGCGACGATCTTCTTGGCCACGCCATAGGCTTCCGGATGGACGGACGAAGCATCGAGTGGCTCCGCGCCGTCGCGGATGCGCAGAAAGCCGGCGCACTGCTCGAAGGCGCGCGGCCCCAGCCGCGACACTTTCAGCAACTCGGCGCGGCTGGCAAAGGGGCCGATCGCATCGCGATGCGCCACGATCGCCTCGGCCAGCGACGCACCGAGCCCGGACACGCGCGCCAGAAGCGGCGCGGACGCCGTGTTGAGATCGACACCGACCGCGTTCACCGCATCCTCCACCACCGCCTCCAACGAGCGGCCGAGCCGGTACTGGTCGACATCGTGCTGGTACTGGCCGACACCGATGGATTTCGGTTCGATCTTGACCAGTTCCGCCAGCGGGTCCTGCAAGCGGCGCGCGATGGAAACCGCCCCGCGCAGCGACACGTCGAGATCGGGAAACTCCGCCGCAGCGGTAGCCGAAGCGGAATAGACGGAAGCGCCCGCCTCGCTGACGATGACCTTGAGCGGCTTCTTCGCCTCACCCTCGAACGGCATGTCGGCCAGGAGTTCCGCGACCAGCTTCTCGGTCTCGCGGCTGGCGGTTCCGTTGCCGATGGCGATCAGTTCCACCTTGTGCGCGCGTATCAGCCTTACCAGTTCCGCCTGTGCGCCGCGCAGATCGTTCTTCGGCTGGAACGGATAGACGGTCGCCGTCGCCACCAGCTTGCCGGTGCCGTCCACCACCGCCACCTTGACGCCGGTGCGGATACCGGGGTCGAGCCCCATCGTCGGGCGCGAGCCGGCGGGCGCGGCCAGCAACAGATCCTTCAGGTTGCGCGCAAAAACATGGATCGCCTCGTCCTCGGCACGCTCGCGCAATTCCCGCATCAGGTCGAGCGACAGGTGCAGCGACAGCTTCACCCGCCACGTCCAGCCGGCCACCTCCGCCAGCCAGCGGTCGCCCGGCAAGGCTCGGCCGATGGCATAGGCGTCGGCGATCATCCGCTCCACGGGCCTGACCGGCGAGGCGTCGTCGGCATCGACCTCGATGTCGAGCGAAAGCACGTCCTCGTTGCGGCCGCGCAGCATGGCGAGCGCCCGATGCCCGGCCACCGTCGCCCAGCGCTCGGCATGGTCGAAATAGTCGGAGAATTTCGCGCCGGCCTCCTCTTTGCTTTCGACCACGCGCGAGCGCAGGAAGGCGCGCTCCTTCAGGTAGCTGCGCAGCCTGCCGACCAGGTCGGCATTTTCGGCGAACTGTTCCGAAAGGATGTCGCGCGCGCCCTCCAGCGCCGCCTTCCCGTCAGGCACGTCATCAGTGAGGTAGGCAGCCGCCAGGTCCGCCGGCACCGCCGCGCGGTCGGCGAGAATGGCCTCGGCCAGCGGCCCCAGCCCGCGCTCGCGCGCGATCTCCGCCTTGGTCCGCCGCTTCGGCTTGTAGGGCAGGTAGATGTCCTCGAGTTCCGCCTTGGTCGCCGCAGCCGCGATCCTGGTTTCGAGTTCTTCCGTCAGCTTGCCCTGCTCGCGGATCGAGCCGAGGATGGTGTCGCGCCGCGCGTCCAGTTCGCGCAGATAGGTCAGCCGCTCGTCGAGCAGGCGAAGCTGGGTGTCGTCCAGCCCGCCGGTCACCTCCTTGCGATAGCGCGCCACGAAGGGCACCGTCGCGCCCTCGTCCAGAAGGTCGATCGCAGCGCAAACCTGCTCGGGCCGGGCGTTGATCTCGGTGGCGATCAGGGCGGCGATGCGTCGGGTCGCGGGGCTCGTTGCAGTGCTCATGAAAACTCGCTGTTGTCAGGGGCCGCGACCATAAACGCCGCCTCGCCGGCATCCAACCCCACGGATATAGGCATCCCCGGCGTCCACAGAAAACCCGAGCCCTCACCACCCCATGGACGACCGAGGCCGATTGTACTCGCATTCGGAGTCACATCGTTAACATTTCGTTAAATGTTGTTTGATGTCGGATTCGAGTGCGGGTAAATTAAACCGAATCAGCCGGTCCGCGGGGGGGCGCGGCTGCCACCTGCAAGCCTGGCGACGCGCTCTTCGGCTGTCAGGATCTGGCGTCTTGCCTCCTCTCGGTTCCGGGCCTGATCCGGTGCGGTCCCGCACCGCGTGTACCATCGTAAAGTGATGCGTAAGGGGGTTCGTTGCCGCAACACGGCACCGGGCATGGGTAGTGATTCTGACTCGATGAAGAAATGAACGGTTCAACCGCGCCAATCGAGACCGACCCGCTCAGCAAGGGGACGGCCCACCTTTCGTCCCGTGGCGACCTCACCGCGTTTCTCATGGAATTGTGCGCCGAGATCGGCGCCGACAACTACATGCTCGTCGCCATCGTCCATGAGCAGGACAGAAACGACGCGCGCATTCTCTGCTCGAACTGGATTTTCGACGCCATCGAACTCGCCGGCAAGCCCCTGGTCGCAACGCTGGCGCAAGGCACGCTGACCGCGGCACCCGGCACCCGGCCGCAACCGCTGGTGACGGACGGCGCACCGGACACCGACGGGCTCGTCACCGGTGAGGAAGCGCGCCTGCTCGCGGTTCTCGGCCACGCGGAAGTCTATTCGCTGCGCCTCGACATCGGCCGCCAGCGCCTGTTCTGCCTGTTCTCGGCGGCAGAGGCCGGCCGCATCGATCCGGTCGGCGTCATGCGGGCGCAACTGAAATGCTGCTACGCGCTGTCGCTCGCCCCGCACCTTTTGACCCAGGCCTCGATGCAGGACCCGCTTTCCGACCGCGAGCGCGAATGCCTGTTCTGGGTGTCGGAAGGCAAGACCACCGACGAGGTGGCCGTCATCCTCGGCGTCTCCTCCAACACCGTCAACAGCTACATCACCCACGCGATCCAGAAATTCTCGGCCACCAACCGGGCAATGGCCATCGCAACCGCGATCAGGAGCGGCATCATTTGACCCACGCCCTTGCCAGCCATGCCGACATCAGGGAAGCGGCCGCGGACCTGTTCAGCCAGGACCGCAACCCCTTCGGCACCTTCACCATCGGTTCGCAGACCCACCGGGTGGCCACCATCCCGGATGCGGTTCGTCTTTGCCGCTGGATCGCCGTCGATATCAACGCGACCGGCTTCGGCCTGTTCTTCGCCAGCCCCTCGGCCGAACGGGACCGGTTGGTGGCCTGCTTCGACAGCGACTATCCGAGCGTCTCGGTGGCGACGAAATTCATGTCGGGCGCAGGGGGCGAGGGCATGGTGCGCCACACCCGCGTCTCGACGCAGCCGCGCTGGTGGAGCGACGACGGCGTGCCCGGCTCCGATGCCGCCTTCCGCTCACTCGCCTGGGTTGACGGGACAGCGCCGCTGGTGCCCGGCACCACCGGCATCGCCTTTCCCGTCCACGCCGATCGTGGCCAGTGCGGGCTGGCGGTGTTCTTCGGCCCCCAGATCGCCTTGCAGCAGGACCAGCTTTACGAAATCCATGCCCGCTGCTTCACGCTGTTTGCCGGCGTGGCGCTGATCCGGCCTGGCGATGCAGGCCGCTCGAAGGCCATCTCGAAGCGCGAACTGGAATGCCTGAAGCTGACCGCCAACGGCTACACCAGCGAGGCCATCGCGAAGCTCCTGAAGTTGTCGGTACACACCGCCAACCAGTATCTCACCCAATGCGCCCAGAAGCTCAACGCCGTCAGCCGCACCCAGGCAGTGGCCAAGGCGCTGCGGCTCGGCCTGATCGAGTAGACTGGCAAGAAACCGACAGCTATTGCAGAAGCCAGTCTAAGCCTCGTTTCCCTTCGGCTTTCCTATCTCACCTTTTCCGGCTTGCGGATGCGCGCCCGCTCGATGGCGGCCTGCAACAGGTCGGTATTGCGGGAAGGGTCCTCGTCCGGATGCTCGAACGAGACGTAATTGACCACGACCGACGCCTCATGCTCGCTGAGCGTCAACTGGAAGTAGACGGTGACGCCGGGCGGCCTCAGTTCTAGGTCAAGCACGATGCGCGGCTGCCCGCTCCAGTCGACATGCGCCTCGCCGCCATGGCCCAGCCGCAGCGTACCCGGCAGGAAGAACAGTTCCGCTGCCGAATCGACGAGGTCCGAGAGGCAGGCGAAATGCTCCAGCCGGATGAAGGCGATATAGTCGGCCACATCGACGAAGCGGAGTTCCCGCACCACCGGTTCGATGGCCCCGGCGACGATAACTTCGCGCGAATCGGCATAAGGCTGTCGGTTCATTCAGCGGTGGACCATCCGTTCATGTTGGCTGCCGACGCTCCACTTTCCTTGAGTAGACGACCCGTACGAGCTCGGCGACAGCCTGGTAGAATTGCGACGGGATCACACTATCCACCGAAACTTGCTTGTACATGGAACGGGCGAGCGCCACGTCCTCGAAGACGGGAATGCCGTGCTCCGTCGCGATCTCGCGGATTTTCAGCGCCACCAGGTCCTGCCCCTTGGCGAGCACGACCGGGGCGGAATCTTCCTCGCGCACATATTTCAGGGCGATGGAGAAGTGGGTCGGGTTGGCGATCACCAGCGTGGCGCGCGGCACCGCCGCGATCATGCGCCGGCGCGAGCGGTCGCGCGCCAGCGAGCGAAGCCGTGACCGCACGATCGGGTCGCCTTCGGACTGCTTCAGTTCGTCCTTGATCTCCTGCTTGCTCATGCGCATGTCGCGCCTCCAGCTGAAGCGCGACCAGACGAGGTCGGCGCTGGCGATCAGCGCCATGACGAAGACGATGGCGACGAGGATATCGACGCCGATACCGCGAATGACCATCGCGAATTCGAGCGGATTGGTCATCATGCCGGCGAGCAGGCGGCGGTGATCCTGCGACAGCGTGAACACCAGGACCACGCAGGCGAAGCCGACCTTGGCCAGCGACTTCAGGAACTCCACGAAACCCTGCAAGCCGAACAGCCGGCTCCACCCCTTGGCCAGCGAAATGCGCGAAAACTGCGGCCGGATGCGCTCGCCGACGAACTGCGGCACGTTCTGGAACACGGACGCGCCGATGCCGGCGATCACCAGAAGCGCCAGCAGGCTCGTCACCGCCTGCGCGATGGCCATCATCACCGACTTGTAGAGTTCGATGACATCGGTCTCGGTGTCGAGCGGCCAGGCTTCCGGTTTCTCGAGGAATACCGACAGGAACAGGCCGAGATCGACGAAGGCGTCGCGAGCGTAAAAGACCATGTAGATCAGGATGGCGAGGAAGGAGGCCAGAAGAGCGGTTTCGCGCGAATTGGGCAGCTTGCCCTGCTCGATGGTATCGCGGACCTTCTTCTCGGTCGCTTCCTCGGTCTTGGAGTCCTTGTCGACCGGATCGGCCATGGCTCAGCGGAAACTCAGGCCGCTTCGGCAGGCTGCGTCGCCGGCAGATCGAAGGCGCCTTCGCGCGCCATGCGGATCGCAGAGGCGGCAATCTCCTTGCGGGCCTGGGCAACGTCCTTTTGCTGGATGTTCTGCGAGCCCTGCCCGAGTTCGGATTCGATCATGCGGCGCGAGCGCGCGCCGATCGAGGAAAGCACGGCTTCGATAACCTGCGGCTCGGCCCCGCGCAGCGCCACCGTCACCAGTTCGCTGGACAGGCCGTCGAACAGCGCCACGCGCGCCTTCTGGTCGAGCAACAGCACGTCCTCGAACGAAAACAGCCGCGCCCTGATCGCCGCCAGGTCGGGGATGCCCGAGCGCTCCATGTCCCGCATGACCTCTTCGAGCTCGGACTTGTCCATCTCGTTGAGCATGCTGGCGACGCGCGCCTGCCCGGCGGCATTGTCCTTGGCCGAGGTTTCGGCCAGCACATGGGTGCGCAACTGGTTTTCCACGATCCGAGTCGCCGTCTCGGGCACGTTGGTCAGCGTCACCATGCGGGCGATGATGACGTTGCGTTGCGGATTCTCCAGCGTGAGCAGCACCTTGGCGGCGGCCGGCGGCGACAGTTTCGACAGCACCATGGCCGCCGTCTGCGCATGTTCGCGCGACAGGAAGGCCCCGAGCCGGGAGGGATCGAGCTTCTCGAGTTCGGGCCAGATCGGCGGCGCGCCGACTGCGACTTCCGGCTTCTCGCCGCCCATGATGGCGTTCATTTCCTCCGCCGACAGCGACTCGTTGAGGATGGTGTCCATCTTGTCGGCGGAATCGAGCAGCCCCGCGCCTTCTGTGAACTCGGCCTCGAACTCGGCGACGATGCGCTCCAGGTCGGCCTGCGGGATGGTGCGCAGCAGCCGCGCGCCCTCGATCAGCGCCTTCAGTTCATCCTGCTTGAAGAATTTCAGCAGCCGGCTGGCGGATGGCTTGCCCATCGCCACCAGGATGGCGGCGGCCTTCTGCGGCCGCGTCAGCGTCAGCGCCTGGCTCATGGCAACCTCCCGCGAGCGTCAGGCGACCGCATGGCGAAATCCGCTGTCCCCCGACATAGCCCGGCTCCGCCTCGCATCGTCAGGCGCTCTTTGCTGTGGCGACGATCTCGGTCAGCCGGATGCCGAAGCGCGACGGGTCGTCGTCGAGCACCGTGATTTCACCGCGTGCGATACGGCGGCCGTTGACCACGATGTCGACCGGCTCGCCGATGCGGCGGTCGAGCGCCACCGTGGACCCCTTCTGCAACGCCATCAGTTCCGACACCGGCATTTCGGTGCTGCCAAGCACGATCTGCACTTCGACGGGGATATTCATGATGATGCTGGAGTTGGCCCCTGCCCCGGCGCGGGAAGCGGCTTCCGGCCGTCTTTGTTCTTCCTTGAGCACGCCGCGCAGTTCCTCGATCGCCCGGTCGAGTTGCTCGTCGGGCATGTCGCTGCCGGCTTCCGGTTCGGTCTGGCTCATGCGTCGTCTCCAAGTAGCCTGTCAGCCGGGCAAAAGCCCGTCGATAAAGTCCTGTCCGGCATCGAAGGGATGCCTCACCCGAACGGTGTAGTTCTGCCCCAGCTTGCCGAATTCGCACACGAACAGCGTCTGGCCTCGCGCCGAAAGGCGAACCTGCGTCTGGGCGGCCTCGCCCAGTTCGATGACCTGCCCTTCCTCGAAGGTGGCGAGATCGCCGAGCGTCAAACGCGACAGCGGCATCGTCGCTTCCAGCGCCACGGTCGAGCGCATGACTTCCTCGGAGAAGCGGTCGCGCCATTCGGAGGCCGGCGCCCCTTCCCTCGTCGCCATGCCGGTATCGCCGCGATGTTTCAGCAGCACGCGCTGCGGCATCGTCAGCGCCATCGTGCCGCGCGAGGCGGGCGTCGCCAGCGAGAAGCAGACCCGCACAGCCGGCCCGTCGCGCAGGATGCGCCTCGCCATATCCTTGCCGGTGATGGCAAGCGGCAGCGGCAGCTTGAATTCGAAAGCGCGCGGTCCCGACCCGTTCATGGCCTGCGCCACCTGCTCGAACACCATCGTCGCGACGTCGACTTCGAGCGGCGACAGATCGCGCTCGATCGGCGGCACCGGCTCGTGCGGATCGCCACCGAACAGCGTTCCGACCAGGACGGCGAGCCCGTCATTGTCGATCGACAGCACCAGCGCATCCGGCGACGAAGTGGAGGCCGCGATCGTCATGGCATGGTTGGTCACGCCCGGGCGCGCCTCGGCGAAGCGGCAAAGTTCGATACTGGCGACCTCGATGGTGATCGAGGTCGCCATGCTTTCTTCCAGCCCGCGCATGATCGCCGGCACGGTGCGTTCGGCCAGCGACCGGGCGGCGGCTTCCACCTGCTCGGGCTCGCCGGTATCGCCGACCAGCCGCTCGACGATGAAGGCGCGCGTATCGGCTGGGCTGGCCGCGCTCGTCATGCTGAATCTCCGCTGGCGACCGGCATCATGGCGTCACGCGGCCTGCTTTTCGCCGACGCCGGTGTTCATCGTGCTCTGCTCGACGGCATCGATCGAGGGACGGTCGTAGGACGAGATCGTCTTGCGGCCGAATTCGATCGCCACCTGCGGCAGCGAGCCGTTCATGTAGGCGAGCAGCGTCTGCTTGACGATGACGTAGAGCCGGTTGTTCTTTTCGCGGATGTTCTTCATCTTGGCGGCGATCGGCCCGACCACGGTGTAGGAAAGGAAGATGCCGAGGAAGGTGCCTACCAGCGCGGCGCCGATCAGTTCACCGAGTACTTCCGGCGACTGGTCGAGCGCGCCCATCGCCTTGACCACGCCGAGCACCGCCGCGACGATACCGAGCGCCGGCAGGCCGTCGCCCACCGCCACCATGGCGTGATAGGATTTCAGCTTCTCGCTGCGGATCGTCTGGATCTCCTCGTCCATCAGCGCCTCGATCTCATGCGAACGGGCGTTGCCGATGATGATGATGCGGCAATAGTCGCAGATGAAATTCCTGAGGTCGACATTCTTCATCACCGTCGGAAAGGCCTGGAAGATCGCCGATTCCTCGGCATTGTCGATATGCGCCTCGACCTCGCTGCGCGACTTGGAGCGCAGTTCGCGCATCAGCGCGTGCAGGACGCCGAGCGTCTCGAGATAATCCTGCTCCTTCGGCACCGATCCCTTCAGCGCCTCGACGATGCCCTTGCCGGTATCCTTCACCGTCTTCATCGAATTGGCGACGATGAAGGTTCCAAGCGCCGCCCCGCAGATGACGATGGCTTCGTAGGGCTGGATCAGGACGCGCAGGTGCCCGCCCATGGCCATGAAGCCGCCAAGGACGCAGCCGAGCGTCACCACCAGTCCGATCAGAATGCCCACGGCCGACCTTTCGAAGTCAAATCAGCAGTCCAGTGCCATTCACTAGCGCGCCTGCCTTGCGTGAGGCTTGAATCCGCCGCACGGCGCGGCGATTCAGCTTCGCGCAAGGAAGTTGGCCTATCCTGGAAGGCCTAAGCTGGGCGGAGATGCGCCATGAACACCTATACGAGCTATCAGCTGATCGCTCGCGACATCCCGAAGGCGATCGGCCAGGTCCAGACGCAGCCGATGGTGAAGCGCGAGACGGACTATTACCTCGCCAATATCGGCAAGGTGAAAACCATCGACGACTTCGTCAAGGACCAGCGCCTGTTCAGCTATGCGATGAAGGCCTTCGGCCTCGGCGACATGACCTATGCCAGGGCGTTCATGGTCAAGGCGCTCAAGGAAGGCATCGCCGAGACCGACAGCTTCGCCAACAAGCTCACCGACAAGCGCTATGCGCAGTTCGTCGCCGCCTTCAATTTCGAGCAATACGGCGATGCCGCGACCGACCGCGTCGCGGCGCAGCAGGGCACCGTCGACAAATACATGCGCCAGACGCTGGAGGAAGACGCCGGCAAGACCAACGAGGGGGTCCGCCTGGCGCTCAATTTCGAGCGCAAGGCCGGCGACATCACCAACTGGTACGACGTGCTGGCCGACAGGGCGCTGTCAAGCGTGGTGCGCACCGTGCTCGGCCTGCCCGATTCCTTCGCCACCGCCGACATCGACAAGCAGGCGGCGCTGTTCGAGAGCAAGCTCGACATCGCCGATTTCACCGACCCGGCGAAGCTTTCCAAATTCCTCGGCCGCTTCACCACCCTTTACGAAATCAGCCACCCGACATCGAGCGCGCAGACCTCGGTCAGCATCCTGTTCGCCCAGCCGACCACCATCGGCATCTCGACCGATCTGATGATCGCCATGCAGAATCTGAGGTACTGAAGGCCGATGCAGGACAGTCTCTACGTTTCGCTTTCCGCCCAGATCGCGCTCGAGCGCCGGCTCGACACCATCGCCGACAACGTCGCCAATGCCTCGACCGTCGGCTTTCGCGCCACCGGGGTAAAGTTCGAGGACGTGGTCACCGGCACCGGGCAGAAGGCGGTTTCCTTCGCCTCTTCCGGCAACACCTATCTTTCCACCCGCCACGGCTCGCTGACCGAAACCGGCAACCCGTTCGACTTCGCCATCCAGGGCGATGCGTGGTTCGGCATCGAGACGCCGGCCGGCACGGTGATGACCCGCGACGGCCGCTTCTCGATGAACGAGAATGGCGAGTTGCGGTCGGTCGAAGGCTACCGCGTGCTCGACGCCGGCGGCGCGCCGATCCAACTCGACCCGCGCGGCGGCCCGCCCAAGGCCGGCGCTGACGGATCCCTGCGCCAGGGCGACCAGATGGTCGGCGCGATCGGCCTGTTCACCTTCGAGCCCGGCGCGAATTTTGTCCGCTTCGGTAATTCCGGCATCGTTCCGGCACGCGAGCCGGAGCCGGTGGTCGACCGCGCCGATGCCGGCGTGGCGCAAGGCTTCGTCGAGGAATCCAACGTCAATCCCATGCTGGAAATGACCCGGCTGATCATGGTCCAGCGCGCCTTCGAGAACACGGCGGCGCTGATACGCCAGGCGACGGCGTCCAGCGACGACGCCATCAAGACGCTCGGCTCCAAGTAGCGCGGGCGCGATGGGTCCGGCAAAATCTCTCGTGCGGGCGGGCGAACCGCCATCCGACGACGAGCAGGAAGGCTCGCTGGCGGCGCTTGAGCGCCTGTGGGGCCGCTTCCGGGACGATACGACGCTGCTGCGCCACGGCGGCCGCATCGCCGAGGTGTCGGCGACCCACTACAAGGTGAGCGGCCTCTCGCAGATCGCCCGGCTCGGCGACATCGTCGAGCACCGAAGCCACGCCGGGACCCGCAGCGGCGAGATCGTCCAGATCGCGCGCGACGAGGTCGTGGTCGCTCCCTTCGAGCGCAGCGCCGATGCCGGCATCGGCGACGCCGTCTTCCGCCGAGGGCCGTTCACGGTCGGACCGCACGCCAGTTGGCGCGGCCGCGCCGTCGACGCGCTTGCCCGCCCCATCGACGGCGGATCGCCGCTGGTCAGGAACGACGGCGGGGACGGGGACGGCAGCGCCACACCGGGTGCGCTTGCCCGCCAGCGTGTCGGCACCGCCTTTTCAACCGGCGTGCGCGTCATCGACATCTTCACGCCGCTGTGCTTCGGCCAGCGGCTCGGCGTCTTCGCCGGCTCCGGCGTCGGCAAATCGACGCTTCTGGCCATGCTGGCCGGCGCCGACGCTTTCGACACCGTGGTCGTGGCGCTGATCGGCGAGCGTGGCCGCGAGGTACGCGAATTCCTCGAAGACACGATCGGCCCATCGATGGCCAAGACCGTCGCCGTGGTCGCCACCAGCGACGAAAGCGCCATGATGCGGCGGCGCGCGCCCGACACAGCCATGCGCGTTGCCGAGCATTTCCGCGACCAGGGTCAGCGCGTGCTGCTGGTGCTGGATTCGATCACCCGTTTCGCCCATGCGCTGCGCGAGGTGGCGACGGGAACGGGCGAGCCACCGGTGGCGCGCGGCTATCCGGCATCCGTCTTCACCGACCTGCCCAAGCTGCTCGAACGCGCCGGCCCGGGCGCCGAGGGCAAGGGCTCCATCACCGCCATCATCTCGGTGCTGATCGACGGCGACGACCACAACGATCCGGTCGCCGATTGCGTGCGCGGCATCCTCGACGGCCATGTCGTGCTCGACCGCGGGATCGCCGAGCAGGGCCGCTATCCGCCGGTCAACCCGCTGTCGTCCATTTCCCGGCTTGCCGGCAAGGCGTGGTCGCCGGAACAGCGCGTGCTGGTGACGAAGCTGAAATCGATGATCTCCCGCTTCGAGGACACCCGCGATATCCGTCTCCTGGGAGCCTACCAGGGCGGCGCGGACGCCGAACTGGACCTGGCCGTGCGCCAGGTGCCGCTGATCTACGAGGCGCTCACGCAGTCGCCGAAGGATCCGCCGTCGGCGGACCCGTTCGCGGACCTGGCGCAACACCTGAGGGGGAATCAGAATGCCGGTTCCTGATTCCGAACGGCAACGCACCGAACGGCTGCTGCACGAAATGCTCGACAAGGCGCATGCCGCCGAGAAAGCTGTCGAGGAGAGCCGCAAGTCGCTTTTGTCCGGACTGTTTTCGCCAGGGCGGGACGGGGCGACCGGCGACGATCCGAAGAATCGGCAGCGCGCAAATCCGTCGCAACCGCAATGGCCGCGCCCGCCGCAGGCACAATTTCCCAGGCCGGAAACCAGAACCGGACGGCGCAGCGACCTGGTGCTGGCGGCCCTCGGTGTGGCCCTCGGCCTGATCTGCGCGCTGTTCCCGTGGTATATATTCTATAACGACATCCGCTTCACCACACACGGCCTCTATGTCGGCGGCACAGGGGGGCGCGGCGGACGCATCGTCAACCCCAACCCGGCGGCCGGCGGCATCGCCCCGGAAACGGCGCAGGACGGGTTGCCGCAAAGTCTCGACCTGTTCGCCACCGGAACGCCGGCCGAGGAGCGCGAAGACCCAGCCAAGGCGCCCGGCCTCGACCAGCAGCCCTTCCCGGCCGACACCAGTTTCCGCCTCGTCCACGTCGCCAACGGCCGCGCCATGATCGAGGATGACGCCGGCCTGTGGATCGTGCAGCCGGGATCGACGCTGCCGGACAACAGCAAGGTCGCCACGATCGAACGGCGCGGCGGCAAATGGGTACTGGTCACCAGCACCAACACGGTCATCGAGCCAACTCGATAGCACCCGCGCGCAAGGCCCGCGCAAGACTGGCACCGTAATCTGCGGCAGTTGCCCGGAGATTCCCATGGAGCCCGTCACCCTTTTCGATCTTGCCAGCAAGCAGGCCGAGTGGCTCGCCGTGCGCCAGTCGTCCGTTGCCGGCAACATCGCCAACGCCAACACCCCCGGCTACACCGCAACCGATGTCGTGCCGTTCGAAAAGGTGCTCGACCAGACGAGCGTATCGCTGCGCGCCACCCAGTCCGGCCACCTCGGCTTCGGCGCGAGCGAAGCCGGCCTTACCGTCAGGCCGCAGGAGTTCGACGGCGCGATCATGCCCTCGAAGAACACCGTGGTGCTGGAAAACGAATTGCTGAAGGCCGGCGAGGTGCGCCGCGCCTTCGAACTCAATACGGCCATCGTCAAGGCATTCCACGCCATGGTGATGACCGCGGTGAAGGGCTGACCATGGACGCCCTGACCGCCGCCCTCAAGGTTGCCGCTTCCGGCCTCGGCGCCCAGTCGGAGCGCTTGCGCGTCGTTTCCGAAAACCTCGCCAACGCCCAGTCCACGGGCACCACCGCCGGCTCCGACCCCTACCGGCGCAAGACCATCAGCTTCGTTTCCGAACTCGACCGCGCCTCCGGCGTGTCGCTGGTCGGCATCAATTCGATCGATCGCGACCATTCCGCCTTTCCCGTCGAGTTCCAGCCCGGCAACGAAGCGGCCGACGAAAAGGGCTACGTCAAGATGCCCAACGTCAACCCGCTCATCGAAATGGCCGACATGCAGGAGGCCAACCGCTCCTACGAGGCCAACCTGCAGGTCATCAAGCAGGCCCGCGACCTCATTTCCATGACCATCGACCTGATGAGGAGTTGATATGGTTGGAGGCATCGGGATCGGCGGCATCGGCGCCCTTCAATTCAAGCCTGCGCTCGGCGGTGCAGAGGGCGCGACCAGCCTGTTGCAGGGCGGTGCGGCAGCGGCGCCCGCGGCCGGCGGCGACGTTGCCGCCTCCTTTGCCGACGCGTTGAGCCAGGCGGCGTCGAAGACGGTCGGCACGCTCGAAAATGCCGAGAAAATGTCGATCCAGGCGCTCCGGGGCGACGCCGATACCCGCCAGGTGGTCGATGCGGTGATGGACGCCCAGCAGGCGCTGCAGACCGCCGTGGCCATCCGCGACAAGATCGTCTCCGCCTATCTCGAAGTCAGCCGCATGGCCATCTGAGGAATTCCCGTGAAAGCACTCGCCATCGCCGCCACCGGCATGAACGCCCAGCAGACCAACCTGGAAGTCATCGCCAACAACATCGCCAACATCAACACCACCGGCTACAAGCGGGCGCGCGCCGAGTTCTCCGATCTGCTCTATCAGGTCGACCGCACGCAGGGCGTACCCAACCGCGCCAACACCTCGATCGTGCCGGAAGGCGTCTCGATCGGCCTCGGCGTCAAGACCACGGCGGTGCGCAACGTCCACACGCAGGGCCAGTTGGCCAACACCGGCAATAGTTTCGACCTCGCGCTGACCGGCAAGGGCTGGTTCCAGATCGAGGCTGCCGACGGCTCGACGCTCTACAGCCGCGCCGGCGCCTTCAACACCAACGCCGAAGGCCAGCTGGTTACGGTCGACGGCGCCAACGTCGTCCCCGCGATCATGGTGCCGCAGGATGCAGTCGAGGTCATCGTCAACAAGACCGGGCAGGTATTCGCGCGCATCGACGGCCAGATCGACCTGCAGAACATCGGCCAGCTGACGCTCGCCAACTTCGCCAACGAGGCGGGCCTTGCCCCGCTCGGCGACAACCTGTTCCAGGAAACGACGGCATCCGGTCCCGCCAATATCGGCGTCCCAGGCGACCCCGGCTTCGCCACGATCGAGCAGGGTTATCTGGAATCGTCCAACGTCGATCCGGTCAAGGAAATCACCGACCTGATCTCGGCACAGCGCGCCTACGAAATGAATTCCAAGGTCATCCAGGCCGCCGACGACATGGCATCCGTCGTTTCCAAGAACATCCGGTAACAGGCCGTGTCGCTGTCGCTCCACCGCTCCCTTCTGCTGTGCGCCGCCCTCGCCGCCGCGCTGGCCGGCGTCTGCGCGCCGGCATTCGGGCAGGGAACCGTGGTTGCGGCAAGCCAGCCGGCCGGCGAGGTCGTGCTCATCCCCAACCGCGTCATCTATCCGGGCGAGACCATCGCGCTCGGCGCGCTGAAGGAAGTGACGCTTGTTCCCGGCAAGAAGAAACCCGATGCGGTCGCCACCCGCGCCGAGGAACTGGACGGCAAGATCGCCAGGCGCACACTGCTGCCCGGCCACTACATCCCGGTCAACGCCATCCGCACGCCGTGGGTGGTCGAACAGGGCGCACCGGTGCAGGTCATCTTCGCCGCCGGCGCGCTGACCATCTCGGCCGCCGCCGTCACGCTCGAACCGGGTTCGGCCGGCGACCTCGTCAAGGTGCGCAACATCGACAGCGGCAAGATCTTTTCCGGCACGGTGATGGCCGACGGAACCATCCGGATCGGCGCATCATGAAGCGGACCCTGATCCTCGCTCTCGCCGCGGCGGCCTTGTGCCTGCAGCCTGCCGTCGCTGACGGACTATCGGCCAAGGCCAAGCGCGAACTGGCGGCCCAGGGCTTCGACGACCCCAACTACGACGCGCAAACCACGGCTCGCATGTTCCAGGTATCGACCCGGCCAAGCTCGCTGCCGCCCGGCCAGGTCGCCTCACGCATCAAGGACATCGCCCAGTTGCAGAGCGCGCGCGACAACCAGCTCGTCGGCTACGGGCTGGTGATCGGCCTACAAGGCTCGGGCGACTCGCTGCGCAATTCGCCGTTCACAGAACAGTCGATCCGCGCCATGCTGGAAAACCTCGGCATCGCCACCCAGGGAGGCAGCGCACGCGCCAAGAACGTCGCCGCCGTCATCGTCACCGCCAACATGCCGCCCTTCGTACAGTCGGGCGCGCGCATCGACATCGACGTCTCCTCGATGGGCGACGCCTCCTCACTCGCCGGCGGCACGCTGATCATGACCCCGCTGAAGGCGGCGGACGGCCAGATCTATGCCGTCGGCCAGGGTTCAGTCATCGTTTCCGGCTTCAACGCGCAAGGGCAGGCCGAGCAGTTGACCCAAGGCGTGCCGACTTCGGGACGCGTGCCCAACGGCGCGATCGTCGAGCGGGCGGTCGACGCCGAGTTCGGCGACCAGCAGGTCCTGACGCTGCAACTGCGCAACCCGGATTTCTCCACCGCCGTGCGCATCGCCGATGCCATCAACGATTACACCGGCCAACGCTTCGGCGTGCGCGTGGCGGCCGAGCGGGACGCGCGTACCGTCTCCGTCAAGAAGCCGAGGAACATCGCCGCCGCCCGCTTCTATGCCGAGATCGAGAATCTCGTGGTCGAGTCCGACGCCCCGGCCCGCGTCGTCATCGACGAGCGCACCGGCACCATCGTCATCGGCAACGAAGTCCGGATTTCGCGCGTCGCCATCAGCCACGGCACGCTGACCGTGCGCATCACCGAAGCGCCCCGCGTGGTGCAGCCGGAGCCGTTCTCGAAGGGCGAAACCGCCGTCGAACCCTATACCGCGATCGACGCAACCCAGCCCAACGCGCGCGTCGCCGTTCTCGACGGGCCGAACCTCGAAACGCTGGTTTCCGGCCTGAACCGCCTCGGCGTCAAGCCAGACGGCATCATCGCCATCCTCCAAGGCATCAAGTCGGCCGGCGCGCTGCAGGCCGACCTGGTGGTGCAATGATGACCGCAAGACGATCCCACAGAGAGTTCAGCGGGCTTCATACCCCCGCCCCTGACCCCTCCCCACAAAGGGGAGGAGAACCTGACGGACACCTCTCCTCCCTATGGGGAGGGGTCAGGGGTGGGGGTATGCTGCCGGTCCTCGCGCTCGCCACCTTGCTCGGCACAGCCGGTCCGGCATCGGCCGACGAGACCGTCCGCCAGGTGCTGCCCGGCGCACCGGCCGCTCCGGCTACGGCGGAACTGACGAGGGTGGATACTTCCGTAGGGGCGGTCCCCCCCTCGGGCGACGAAAGCGAGATCGAGCGCTTCTGCTCCAACATCGCCGACGCCGCCCGCGACCGCCGCTACGCGTTGCAGGCCGCCGAACTGAAGCAGTTGCAGGCCGACATCGACACCCGCATGAAGGCGCTCGACGCCAAGAAGACGGAATACGAGACCTGGCTGAAGCGGCGCGAGGTGTTTTTGGCCCGCGCGCAGGACAGCGTGGTCAAGATTTACGCCGGCATGAAACCGGATGCCGCGGCGGAGCGGCTGGCGATCGTCAATGCCGAACTCGCCGCCGCCATCCTGATGAAGCTCGACACGCGCAAGGCGAGCGTCATCCTCAACGAAATGGATGACAAGGCAGCCGCCACGCTCACCGGCATCATGGCCAGCGCCGCCCGCAGGACAGACCCGTCATGATCCGCAAGACGCTTTTCCTCCTGGCTGCGATGACGCTCGCCGGCTGCGCTTCCGACCTCCGGGAAGTGGGCAAGGAGCCGGCACTGTCGCCGGTCGGCGCCGGCATCGAGGGCGGCAGCGCCTCGGTCTACCAGTACCCGCAGACGCCGGCTGCCCCGGTGCGCAAGTTCTCGCTCTGGGACGACCGCCAGAGCAAGCTGTTCACCGATCCGCGCGCCCTGCGCGCAGGCGACATCCTGACCGTCCGCATCAGGATCAACGACCGCGCCAAGTTCAAGAACCAGAACGACCGCAGCCGCACGGCCTCCCGTTCGCTCGGCTTCGGCGCCGACCTCGGCTGGGAAACCTATTCGACCAGCGGCAAGGGCAAGGGCACGCTCGATTCCAGCACCAAGACCAATGCCGACGGCGCCACCGAGCGTTCGGAATCGATCGACCTCAACGTCGCCGCCGTGGTCACCGACGTGCTGCCCAACGGCAACCTGATGATCAAGGGCTCGCAGGAAGTACGCGTCAACGCCGAACTGAGGATCCTCACCATCGCCGGCATCGTGCGTCCCTCCGACATCGGCGCCGAAAACACCATTTCCTACGAACGCATCGCCGAGGCCCGCATCTCCTATGGCGGACGCGGCCGCATCAGCGAGGTCCAGCAGCCGGCCTACGGCCAGCAGGTGCTCGACCAGGTGCTTCCTTTCTGACGATGGCGAGAGGACGCGCGGCCGTGGCAACCGTGGAAGATACCCCTACCCTAAAGGGGCCTTCGCTCGTCATCCAGGGCGCTATCTTCGCGGCCATGACGGTCGCGGCACTTGGCATCGGCTGGTTTGCCGGCTCCTACCTGAAACGCTCGGAAGCGCCGCCGAGCGTTCCCGCCGCAGAGGCAAACCAGGGCGAAACGGCCCCGGCCAAGAACGGCGACGCCGGTCCGAACGCCGGGCCGCTTCTGGTCCGGCTCGCCCCCATCACCACCAACCTCGCCTCGCCGACCACGATCTGGGTGCGCCTCGACGCTTCCCTCGTACTCGACACGCCGCAGCCACCCGATGTGGTCGAGGCGGTGCACCAAGACCTTCTCGCCTATCTGCGTACGCTCAAGATGCATCAGGTCGAGGGCGCCAGCGGCTATCAGCATCTCAGGGCCGACCTCAAGGAGCGCGCGGCGATCCGCAGCGACGGTCACGTCAAGGACGTGCTCATAAGGACCCTTCTGTTCGAATGAGAACACGCCTCGCCACGATCGCCGCAACCGCCGCCGCCCTCGCCGTCACGGTCTCGACCGCTGCCGCCCAGCAGATCGACCTCGGCGCGCTGAGCCAGGCCGACGGCGCCACGACCGGCACCATCATCCAGTTGTTCGGCCTGCTCACCGTGCTGTCGGTGGCGCCGGGCCTGCTGATCATGGTGACCAGCTTCACCCGCTTCGTGATCGCCTTTTCGATCCTGCGCGCGGGTATCGGCCTGCAATCGACGCCGGCCAACCTGATCCTGATCTCGCTGTCCCTGTTCATGACCTTCTACGTCATGGCCCCAACCTTCGACCAGGCATGGAACAACGGCGTCAAGCCGCTGATGGACAACCAGATCTCGCAGCCGGTCGCGCTGGAACGGATTTCCGACCCCTTCCGCACCTTCATGCTGCGCAATGTCCGCGACAAGGACTTCGACCTGTTCGCCGACCTCGCGCGTGATCGCGGCCAACAGGTGGCGCGCGACACGGTCGACCTGCGCATCCTCGTTCCCGCCTTCATGATCTCGGAAATAAGGCGCGGCTTCGAGATCGGCTTCCTGATCGTGCTACCCTTCCTCGTCATCGACCTCATCGTCGCCACCGTGACCATGGCGATGGGCATGATGATGCTGCCGCCGACCGTGGTGTCGCTCCCGTTCAAGATCATGTTCTTCGTGCTGATCGACGGCTGGAACCTTCTGGTCGGCTCGCTGGTACGCTCCTTCCACTGAAGTCCGCTACCGACGGGTTCATCCTCCGTTAACCATAAAGCTTAGCGTTTTTTCAGGAAGTGCCTGCCATTGTCCCGGCAATGGCGGGTGACGCGTTTCAGCGATCATGGGCATGATGCCGTACCGTCATACCGGACAGCCCGGTATGTCAAGAATTCTCCTGTAGATTCAAGGTACGTGTATCCATGTCCAGTATCATGACCAATTCCTCGGCGCTGACCGCGCTTCAGAGCCTTAACGCAACCAACAAGGCCCTCGAAGCCACCCAGTCGCGCATCTCGACCGGCTATCGCGTTGCCGAAGCCAAGGACAACGCCGCCTACTGGTCGATCGCCACGACCATGCGTTCCGACAACCAGGCCAACTCCGTGGTGCAGGACGCGCTCGGCCTCGGCGCGGGCAAGGTCGACACCGCCTATGCCGGCATGAACAAGGCGATCGACGCCGTCAACGACCTCAAGAAGAACCTGCTCGCCGCCTACGGCGCCAGCGACGCCGACAAGGCCAAGATCCAGACCGAGATCCAGTCCACGCTCGACCAGCTCGCCAGCAGCACCAAGGGCGCGACCTATTCCGGCGCCAACTGGCTGTCGGTGGACACCTCCGCCAACGCAACGGCCGGCACCTTCGGCGAGGTCAAGATCGTCTCGTCCTTCAACCGCGACGCGGCCGGCGCCGTCTCCATCGGCACCATCGACATCGACGTCGACAGCATCAAGCTCTATGACGCGGGCGGCGCGACCAAGTCGGGCATCCTCGACAAGGGCACGGACGTGGAGACGACCACGACCACGCTGAACGCCACCGGCCAGGCTTCCGCCGACGCCGCGGGCCAGACTGCGTATGATGACTACATCACCGCCAACGCCGTGGACCCGGACAATCCGACCTCGGACGAAACCGACGCCGCCGACGCCGCCAAGGCCGCCGCCATCGCCGGCTACGTGCCTCAGGACGGCGAAACCGACACCACCACCACGACGCAGACCTTCTCCGTCTCCGCCCTGAACGTGGCGGGAGCGAGCGACGACGCCATCAAGGCGATGATGAGCGTGGTCGACACCGCCCTGGCCTCGATGACCGATGCCGCCACCGTGCTCGGCGCCGCCTCCAAGCGCATCGACACGCAGAAGGAGTTCACTTCCGCGATGATGGACGCCATCGACAAGGGCGTCGGCCAGCTGGTCGACGCCGACATGAACAAGGAATCGACCCGCCTCCAGGCGCTTCAGGTGCAGCAGCAGCTCGGCATCCAGGCGCTGTCGATCGCCAACGGCTCCAGCCAGTCGATCCTGTCGCTGTTCCGCGGCTGATCCTGAAGCCGCCGGCTCCGGCCGGCCGCCACCCACTGCCAGAGGCCGCGCTTCCATGTGAAGCGCGGCCTTTCCGTTTTTCGGGCCAAACCTGCCCTCTTAATTGACTGTTAACCAAGAACGGCTAGTCATGGTTAACTGATCGTATCCGTCGCGCGCTGGCCGGCGGAATGTCCGAGGAAAGGGTGGCCCGTGGCAAGCATCATGACGAACGCCTCTGCGATGACCGCATTGCAGAGCCTGAGCGCGACTAACAAGGCCTTGGAGCAGACGCAGGGGCGCATCTCGACCGGCTACCGCGTTTCCCAGGCATCGGACAACGCTGCCTACTGGTCGATCGCCACGACCATGCGTTCCGACAACCAGGTCAACTCCGTGGTGCAGGACGCGCTCGGCCTCGGCGCGGGCAAGGTCGACATCGCCTATACGGGCATGAACAAGGCGATCGACGCCGTCAACGACCTCAAGAAGAACCTGCTCGCCGCCTATGGCTCCAGCGACGCCGACAAGGCCAAGATCCAGACCGAAATCCAGTCAACCCTCGACCAGCTTGCCAGCAGCACCAAGGGCGCGACCTATTCCGGCGCCAACTGGCTGTCGGTGGACACCTCCGCCAACGCGACGCCCGGCACCTTCGGCGAGGTCAAGATCGTCTCCTCCTTCAACCGCGACGCGGCCGGCGCCGTCTCCATCGGCACCATCGACATCGACGTCGACAGCATCAAGCTCTACGACGCGGGCGGCGCGACCAAGTCGGGCATCCTCGACAAGGGCACGGACGTGGAGTTGACCACGACCACCACCACGACCACGCTGAACGCCACCGGCCAGGCTTCCGCCGCTGCCGCGGGCCAGACTGCGTATGATGACTACATCACCAACAATGCCGTGGACTCGGGCAATCCGACCTCGGGCGAAATCGACGCCGCCGACGCCGCCAAGGCCGCCGCCATCGCCGGCTACGTGCCTCAGGACGGCGAGACTGACACCACCACCGCAACCACCACCGGGACGGTGACCTTCTCCGTCGCCACCCTGGACGTGGCGGGAGCGAGCGACGAGGCCATCAAGGCGATGATGAGCGTGGTCGATAAAACGCTGGCGACGCTGACCGACGCCGCCACCGTGCTCGGCGCGGCCAAGAAGCGCATCGACACGCAGAAGGAATTCACCTCCGCGATGATGGATTCGATCGACAAGGGCGTCGGCCAGTTGGTCGACGCCGACATGAACAAGGAATCGACCCGCCTCCAGGCGCTTCAGGTGCAGCAGCAGCTCGGCATCCAGGCGCTGTCGATCGCCAACGCCAATTCGCAAAACATCCTCTCCCTGTTCAAGGGCTGATCCAGCCTTTCCGCGCCGGCTGAAATCGGGCCGCCCCGCAACCGGGCGGCCCGATTTCATTTTCGCACAAGCTTCGCGCATTAGGGTTGCCGCGGGCAATGATGCGGGAGCCGTCGATCCGTGCCGGAACAAATCCAGACACTCATCTCGAACCTCAAGGGGTTCGGCACCAAACGGCTTGCCATCATGGCTGGCATCGCCGCCATCGTCATGGCCGTCATCGGCGTCGGCGCGCTCTACCTCAACCGCCCCGCCTATGAGACTCTCTATGTCGGGCTCGAACGTTCCGACGTGAACCAGATCGGCATGGTGCTGGGCGAAGCCGGCATCGACTTCGATGTCGGCGCGGACGGAACCACCGTGCTGGTCGCTGCTGGCGCGACGGCGAAGGCCCGCATGCTCCTGGCGGAAAAGGGCCTGCCGACCAGCGCCAATGCCGGCTACGAGCTTTTCGACAATGTCGGCTCGCTCGGCCTCACCTCCTTCATGCAGCAGATCACCCGCGTGCGTGCGCTCGAAGGTGAGATTTCGCGCACCATCCAGTCGATCTCGGGCGTCAAGGCGGCGCGCGTCCACATCGTGTTGTCGGAACGCGCCAATTTCCGCCGCGAGGAACAGCAGCCCTCGGCTTCCGTCGTCATCCGCTACAACGGCATCGACGCCGGCAAGACCGCCATGTCGATCCGCCACCTGGTGGCCGCCGCCGTGCCGGCGCTGTCGGCCGACCGGGTGACGGTGCTGGATTCGGCCGGCAACCTGCTCGCTTCCGGCGACGACCCCTCCAACACCAGCGCGGCCCGCACGCTCGGCATCGAGCAATCGGTCGAGGCGCAGATCGGCGACAACATCCGGCGCGCGCTGACCCCCTATCTCGGCCCCGACAATTTCCGCGCCAGCGTGAAAGCCGACATCAATACCGACACCCGCCAGATCGAGGAAACGATCTACGATCCCGACTCGCGCGTCGAGCGCTCGGTGCAGTCGGTGCGCAACAACGAGAGCAATGCCCAGACGCAGGCCTCGACCCCGGCGAGCGTCGAGCAGAACCTGCCGGAAACCCAGGCCCAGGCGACCGCCGGGCCGCAGTCGTCGTCGCAGAACGACCGCAAGGAAGAGATCACCAACTACGAGATCAACTCCCGCAAGATCGCCACCGTCTCCAACGGCTATTCGCTCACCCGCATGTCGATCGCCGTCGTGGTCAACCGCGAGCGGCTGACGGCGATTCTCGGCAAGGATGCGACGCCGGAACAGCTCACCGCCCGGGTGGCCGAAATCCAGAAGATGGTGGCCTCGGCCACCGGCTTCGACGAAAAGCGCGGCGACAACATCGACGTCTCGTCGGTGGAATTCATCGACGGGCTCGACGGCACGCCGGTCGAAGGGCCGGGCATGCTGGAATCGCTCGGCCGCTACACCGGTAGCCTCATCAATGCCGGCGCCTTCATCGTCGTGGTGTTCCTCGTCGCCTTCTTCGGGCTACGGCCGATGGCAAGCGCGCTGATTGCCGCCCCTGCCCCGGCCACGCTGGCCGAGCCGAGCTTCGAGGAAGTGCAGCGCGCACTGCCGACGCCGGAGGGCGAAGCCGCAGGCGCACAGGCCACGGCGGCCTTGCCCGGCCGCGGCGGCCCGACCCCGCTCGACGACCTGCGCCAGAAGCTGCGGCCCGCGCCGCAGGAACGGCTGGCGCGCATGGTCGACCTCAACGAGGAGCGGACGGCGCAGATCCTGCGTAAATGGGCCGCCCAGGAAGCGGTCGGCTGATGGCTCACGCGGCCCTTTACGACCTGCTGCCGGATTTTGGCGCCGCACCGCCGCGCGCCAGTTCGCCGGCACCCTCAGCACGTCCCGCGCCACCCCCGGAAACGCCGAAGGTCGATGTCGAAGCCTTGGTCGCCCGCGCCGTCGCCGATGCCGAAGCGGCGCTGGAAGCCCGGCTGGTGGCGGCGCATGAACAGGCGCTGGCAACCGAGCGCCAAAAGAGCACCGAGGCGATGCAGGCCTTCCTGCAAGGCGTGGGCACCGAAGTCGGCGAGGCGATCGCCGTGCGCATCGATGCCCTGGAGACGCACGCCAACGAACGGGTCGGCACGGCCGTCGCCCGCATCGTCGGCGACCTGCTCGGCGCGGGCTTGCGGGAGCGCTCGCTGCGGGCGCTCGCCCGAACCGTCAGCGACGCCTTGGGCGACCGCGACGCCCTCCGCATCGGCGTAAGCGGCCCGCAGTCCATGTTCAAGACGCTTCAGGCGGCACTCGGCCGGCGCGCCACCCACCTCGATTTCACCGAGGCCGACGGCTTCGACCTGACCGTCACGCTGGACGATACCGTGTTCGAAACCCGCATGGCCGAGTGGGCCGGCGCCCTGGCGCAGGTGCTGGCCGAGGATCGGGCATGAGCACCGTGGAAAACAGCGAACACGCGCGCGAGATCATCATCGTGCGCCACCGGGGCGGCGACCATGACGACGCGCCGCACGGCGGCGTCTGGAAGATCGCCTTCGCCGATTTCATGACCGCCATGATGTGCTTCTTCCTGGTCATGTGGCTGATCAACGCGGCCAACGAGCAGACCAAGGCAGCCGTTGCCAGCTATTTCAATCCGGTCAGGCTGATCGACCGCAACGCCAGCCGCAAGGGTTTGGAAGATATGGGCGACGGCCCGCGCGATGCCGGCCTGACTGCCGACAGCCCCGAGGAAAACGCTGACAAGTCCGGCCAGGGCAACGACGGCGCCGCGTCATCGTCGCAAAAGCAGGATTCGAAGGCGGCGGCCAAGCAGTCGGACAGCGCGGACCAGCGCCTGTTCGCCGACCCCTATGCCGTGCTTGCCGAGATAGCCACCGACACGGCCGCGCTGCAGAACGTCAGCGAGAAGGGCGATGGCGGCGCACAGGCGGCCGGCCCCGCCACCGGCGCTTCCGGCGGCACTTCCTACCGCGATCCGTTCGCGCCTGATTTCTGGTCACAGCAGATGGCGACGCCCCTTGCGGAAGCCAGCGCCGAGCGCGCCCGCATCGAGGGCGATCCCGTAAAGCCCGGCGACAAGGCAGCCGAAGTCGAGAACCCGAAGGTCAAGGCTGTCGCCCAACCCGCGCCGGCGCCAAACTCGGCCCCGCTGGAGGCGCTCGCCAAAGACGAAACCGCCGACGCCTGGAAAAAGGCGCCGCCAGAGCCCCAGGTATCCGATAAAAAGGCCGCGGAAGAAGCGCCGAAAAACGAGAACGCAGCCTCCGGCACGGCGCTCAAAGCCGCCACCGAGATCAAGCGGCAACTTGCGCAGGCGTTCAAGGCCGGCGACACGCTCCATGACGGCGTCTCGGTCGAGGCGACCGACAAGGGCGTCGTCATCTCCATCACCGACCGGATGGATTTCGGCATGTTCAAGATCGGCTCGGCGCTGCCGAACCGCGACCTGGTGCTGGCCATGGACAAGATCGGCCGCATCGTCAACGGACAGAAAGGCAAGATCACCATCAAGGGGCACACGGATGCCCGCCCCTTCCGCAGCGAGAACTACGACAACTGGCGGCTGTCCACCGCCCGCGCCCAGTCGGCCTATTACATGCTGGTGCGCGGCGGTGTCGACGAGCGCCGCATCGTCGAGGTCGCGGGCTTCGCCGACCGCCAGCCGAAGGATGCCGCCGATCCGCTCGCCGCCGTCAACCGCCGCATCGAGATTTTCCTGGAGACCGGCGGATGAGGCGGAAAACGCTCCTGTGCGGCCTCGCGGCGCTCGTCCTCGTGGCAGTAGCCACGCCCGGCCGGGCGGCCGAGACGTTGCAGCCCTACCAGATGGTGCGCTCGCTGCAACTGGTGCAGGACCGCATCGCGGCCGGCGACCACGCGGCGCTGCCGATGCAGGCGAAGCTGCTCGAAATGATCGACGCGCGCCTGCGCTCGGCAACGCCCGAGACGTTCGGGGAACCGAAGAACTTTCGCGCCCTGCTGGTCTACGGCATGAGCGGAGGCAATCCGGTCACGGTACAGGCCACGGCATCGCGGCTGGAACTGGAACCGCACGACCAAGCCATCGCCGACGGCATCGTCGCCTATCTCAACGGCCGGCCCAGCGCCGCGATCGCGGCGCTGGATTCGGTCGACCCGAGGCAGTTGCCGGCCGATCTCGGCGCATTCGTGGCGCTGGTGAAGGGCTCGCTGCTGGCGGCAGAACGCCCGGTCGAGGCGCTGGCCCTGCTCGACCAGGCCCGCCTGCTCAGCCCCGGCACGCTGGTCGAGGAAGCGGCCCTTCGCCGCTCGGTCGCCATCGACGCCAGGCAAGCCGACGCCGCCCGCTTCGCGCTGGCGTCCACCCAATATGTCGGACGCTACCTTTATTCGCCCTATGCCAGCCAGTTCGCGGACACCTTCGTCAGCGGCGTCATCGCCATGCACGGGGCGATGAGCCAGGACAAGCTGGCCGACATCACCGCGATGATGGACGCCGAGCGCGAGAAGGTGATTTACCTGCGCATCGCCCGCCGCGCCGCAATCGACGGCCTTGCCGACCTTTCGGCCTTCGCCTCGGCCAAGGCCGAACAGGGCCGGGACGGCAAGGCCAACGACGACGACCCGCGCGTCCAGCTTTACGCCAGCCTGTCCACAGTCACGTCGGCCACCGTCGATACGGTGCGCGAAAAGTTGAAAACGATCGACCGCGACCAGCTTTCGGAAAACGACCGCTCGCTGCTGGACGCCGCGCGCGCCGTGGTGCGTGAAATGGTGGCCACGCCCACGCCCGCCGGGAGCGTGCCGGCAGCAGCGCCGACCGAGACTGACGCGCCCGGCGAACAGACTTCGGTGGAAACGGATCTGCCGCCCGTCGAGGGCATCGTCGGGGATGTGCCCGTCGCACCGGTGCCGGTGCCGGTCGCAACCGCTGAGACGAAAGACGCTGCCGTGGCTGCCGATCCGACCGACAAGGCCATCGCCGCCACCCGCCACACGCTGGATTCGATAGACCAGATGCTTGGAGTTTCTCCGCAATGAGAGTGAGCGCCGACCCGGCCTTGTCCGCCGCCTTGTCGAAGGGTGAGCGCCCCACCACGGCGGCGGCCGGCGAAGAGCCGCGAAAGTTCGAGCATCTGCTGCGGCCGGCGAAGAAGCCGCGCGGGCCGGAAGCCTCGCCCGCCGACGCCGCGCCGCGCCGGATGAACTGGCCCTCTATCGCCGCAGCGCTGGCGGGCAATGCCGGGAACGAAGAAGTCGCGGATGCCACCGATCACGAAAACGACGACGACAAACTGGCGGATCGCAAGGCCGGCGAGGGCAAGCCTATTCGCGACGACGCTCATGCACCGGCGCCGCCAGTGCACAATAGCGGGCAGTGGCTGCTTGCAGCCGACGACCCGGATCGCAGGCTCGTCTCGCCTGCCCCGGCCAGTTCGCCTCACGACAGCGAAGGCAGAATGGAAAGCCCGGCGCGCGCCATCAAGGACAACATGGACGCCATCGTGACCGAGGATGCGCCCCTGGCGAGCGCCAGGATGCCGGCAACGACGGCCCCTCTCGTTCCGGCGAACCAGCCTCGCGCCACGCCGTCACCTGACACGCCGCTCGGCCCGGAAATGGCAAACGACGCTCCCCGCACCGTTTCCGTCGAGCCGGACCCGATCTCTGCAAGAAGGCCTGACACGACAACACAGGCACCGGCGGACAAAGCTCCCGCACCGGCCGCCGACAAACCGGCAAACACGCCCGTTACCGTCACAGCCGCGCAGAGTTTTGCGGCCCCCGCGCCTGCCCCGATGAACACGACGATTGCCGCTCTCGCCGGCGCGATCGCCAGCGACGGCGGCGTCGCGCCCGCCCTTTCGGCTTCCGCCGGACTCACGCAGACGGCCCAACCTGTTGCAGTCGCATCACACCTCCTGAAGATCGAATTGCATCCGGCCGAGCTTGGGGTGGTCACCGCCAATCTTCGCCTGTCCGGCGGCCAGCTTTCGATCGAACTGAAGCCTGAAAATCAGGAGGCCCATCGCCGCCTGTCGGCCGACAGCGAGGCGCTGGTCAAGTCGCTGCAAGGCCTCGGCTTCAGTGTCGACAAGATCACCATCCTGCAACCTGCAGTAGCAGTTACGGCCACCCCGCGCATGGATGCCGCACCTAGCCCGACGGGGCGCGATGCGTCGTCGTTTCAACCGGGAAACTCCGGCGGCAACGGCGAATCCTCGGGCGGCCAGAACTTCGGAAGGAACCGTGGCAATGAAGGTCAACATGGCGGGCATGGCGGCCCGCCTCTGCGCGACCGTGCTGGCGGCGGCCTGTTTATCTAGCCTGCCCGAAAGTGCGGCCAACGCGGCAGCGAACCCGTGCGAGGCCGAGATCCTGCGCGCCGCGGACCGCTACGGGATTCCGGCTGGTATCCTCTATGCGGTCGGCCTGACGGAAACTGGAAACAAGGGAAGTCTCCAGCCCAATGCCTTGAATATAGAAGGAAAAGCCGTGTTCTCGCGGAGTCGCGCCGAGGCGTTGGCCGCTTTCGACAGGGCGCGCGGCGACGGCAAGACGCTGATCGATCTAGGCTGCATGCAGATCAACCACCGCTATCACGGATCACATTTCCGCAGCGTCAACGACATGCTCGACCCGCGCCAGAACGTCGACTACGCGGCGCGCTTCCTCGCCCGGTTGCATGCCCGTCACGAGACATGGTCGATGGCCGTGGCGCGCTATCACGCCGGCCCCGACAACGACCCGGCACAGAAGACCTATGTCTGCCGCGTCATCGCCAACATGGTTGCCGTCGGCTTCGGCAAATGGACGGCAAACGCCCGCGCCTTTTGCAACCCATAAGCGCTTTAGTGCTCATGCATAAGCGAGGGCCAGGCACCGCCGGCAACGCTTCGAACATTTTTTCCAGCTTATCCCCACCGGCGACTCGACTCCCAATATTCTAGCTACAAGAATTGACGGTTGCCGCCGATTCCCGCCAGCGACTACCCCTTTCAGCACGGGGCAGATGAACTGATTCGGAGGGCGGGCCGATGATCGTGGTCGTTGACGAGCGCGAACTGGTAACCGAGGGTTACAATTCTCTATTCGATCGGGAAGGCGTCGCCTGCGCGGGTTTCGCGCCCGGCGAATTCGACGAATGGGTGTCGAGTGCAGCCGACGACGATCTCAAGTCCGTCCGCGCCTTCCTCATCGGCGACTGCCGCGAGGGCAGCATCTCGCCGCGCCAGATTCGCGACCGTACCGGCGCGCCGGTCATCGCGCTCAGCGAACAGAACTCGCTCGAGAATACGCTGAGGCTGTTCGAATCCGGCGTCGACGACGTCGTGCGCAAGCCGGTCCACATCCGCGAGATCCTTGCTCGCATCACGGCGATCCGTCGCCGCGCCCACGAGGACGTGTCCTATACCGAGATCGGCGCCATGCGCATCTTCATGGACGGCCGCGATCCGGAGATCGACGGCGAGCCGCTGCCGCTGCCGCGCCGCGAGCGGCGAATCCTCGAATATCTGGCGAGCAACCGTGGCCGCCGCGTCACCAAGACCCAGGTGTTCAACGCCATCTATGGCATCTTCGACGAGCAGGTCGAGGAGAATGTCGTCGAAAGCCACATCAGCAAGCTGCGCAAGAAGCTGCGCGAAAGGCTGGGCAGCGACCCGATCGATTCCAAGCGCTTCCTCGGCTACCGGCTGGTTTGCTGATGGGTGCGCCCGGCGACGGCCGTTCCCGCGCCAGCCTCGCGCAAGAAAAGCTCTCTATCCTCGCTGCCACCTGTGCTGGAATTGAGGAGACGCCCCGATGAGCCTTTACGGAATGATGCGGACCGGCGTTTCCGGCATGAACGCGCAGGCCAACCGCCTGTCCACCACCGCCGACAACATCGCCAATGCCGACACCACCGGCTACAAGCGCGCTTTCACCGAGTTCTCGACGCTGGTGATGCCGACCACGGGCGGCGCCTATAATTCCGGCGGCGTCACCACCACGATCATGAACTCGATCAGTTCCCAGGGCGTCCTGCAATATACCACGTCGGTATCCGACCTCGCGGTCAACGGGAACGGCTTCTTCGTGGTGCAGAGCCCGAGCGGCACGCCGTTCCTGACGCGCGCTGGCGCCTTCGTTCCCGATGGCGCAGGCCGTCTGGTCAACGCCGCCGGCTACCAGCTCATGGCCTACAGCTATGAAAACGGAGTCCCCTCCGCGACCGTCAACGGCTTCGAGGGTCTGGTGCCGGTGGTGATTTCCGACAAGGACATGTCGGCCACCCCCAGCACCGAGGGTTTCTACACCGGCAACCTCGCCGCCGACGCCACCGCGGTCGACGCCGCCGACCTGCCGTCGGCCAACGGCGTCGCCGCCCAGTATTCAGCCAAGTCGTCGATCGTCGCCTACGACAATCTCGGCAACAAGAAGCTGCTCGACGTCTATTTCACCAACACCGGCCCCGGCGCATGGGAGGTCACGGTGTTCGACCAGGCCAGTGCCACGCCAGGCAGTTCCTTCCCCTATACCGGCGGCCCGATCGGCACGTCGAACCTGACTTTCGACACCACTACCGGCAAGCTGACCGGCGCCGTCACCAGCGTCACGGCGAACGTTCCCGACGGTGCTTCCCTCAACATCGATCTTTCCGGCATGAAGCAACTCGGCACCGGCTTCATGATTTCGGACGGCGCCGTCAACGGCAGCGCACCGGGGACCATCGACAAGGTCCAGATCAGCACCGACGGCACCATCTACGCGCAATACAAGGACGGCTCCACGAAGGCGCTCTACAAGATCCCGCTGGCCGACGTGCAGAGCCCGGACAATCTCACGGTCCTGCCCGGCAACGTCTATGCCCAGGGCACCGATTCCGGCGCTATCCGCATCGGCTTCGCCAATGAGGGCAGGCAGGGCTCCATCGTCTCCGGCGCGCTCGAAAATTCCAATGTCGACATCGCCGAAGAACTCACCGACATGATCGCGGCCCAGCGCAGCTACACCGCCAACTCGAAAGTGTTCCAGACCGGTTCCGACCTCATGGACGTCCTCGTCAACCTCAAGAGATAAGGATAAGTCCGGGCCGGACAGCCCGCCCGGGCTTTTGAAAACCGCGCATGTCGCTGAGTTCCGCCCTGAACATTGCCCAGTCCGCGCTTCAAAGCACGTCGCGCCAGACCGGCATCGTTTCACGCAATGTGGCGGACGCCTCCAATCCGGACTATTCGCGCCGCACCGCCAACGTCGTCTCGACGGCGCCCGGCGCGCGCGCCATCGACATCCAGCGCGCCACCAACGAACTGCTGTTTCGCCAGAACCTCTCCGCCCTTTCGTCATGGGCGGGGCAGAACGCGCTTTCCAGCGGCATGGACCGGCTGGAACTGGCGGTCAACGGCGTCGACAACGCCTCTTCGGCCTCCGCCGCCATCGGCAAGCTGGAGCAGGCGCTTCAGCTCTACGCGACCTCGCCCTCCAGCCAGAACATCGGCACCAGCGTCATCGACGCCGCCAAAGAAGTCGTTCGCTCGCTGAACGACGGTACCCAGGCCATCCAGGATTTCCGGGTGCAGGCCGATGCCCAGATAGCGACGGCGGTCGACGACCTGAACACGTTGCTTGGCCAGTTCCAGGACGCCAACGCCGCCGTCGTCTCCGGTACGCGCTCCGGCACCGATGTCTCGGACGCACTCGACAGGCGCGACGCGCTGCTGAAGAAGATCGCCGAATACGTGCCGGTCTCGACCTATACGCGCGGCGCCAACGACATGGTCGTCACCACCGCGAACGGCACGACGCTGTTCGAGACGGTGCCCCGCTCGGTGACGTTCTCGCCGTCTCCCGCCTATGCCGCGGGCACGGCCGGAAACACCGTCTACATCGACAACGTCCCCGTTACCGGCGGAAGCGGTGGCAATACCGACGCGGCCGGCAAGATCGCCGGGCTGATCCAGCTTCGCGACGGTGTCGCCTCGACCATGCAGAACCAGCTCGACGAGATCGCGCGCGGCCTGATCACCGCGTTCGCCGAGACATCTTCGCCGCCCAATCCCGACCTGGCAGGCCTGTTCACATGGAGCGGCGCACCGGCGCCGCCGGCCCTGCCGACGATCCCTGCGGCCGGAACACTGGTCAACGGGCTGGCCGGCCAGATCAGCGTCAACAGCGCCATGGACCCGGCCAAGGGCGGCGACGTGACGAAGCTGCGCGACGGCCTGAACTACGTCGCCAACCCGGACCACAACGCCGCCTTCGCCGACCTTCTCATCAAGTACGGCGATGCGCTGGACAAGCCGATGACGTTCAGCCCGGCAGGCGGCATCGCCAGCAATTCCAGCGTCACCACCTATTCGGCCAACGCCATCGGCTGGTTCGAGGGCGTGCGCCAGCAGGCTGCCACCGCCGCCGACACCAAGGAGGCGCTGGCCACCCGCACGGCGGAGGCCCTGTCCAACGAAACCGGCGTCAACGTCGACACGGAAATGTCGCTGCTGCTCGACCTGGAGCACACCTATCAGGCCTCGGCCCGCATCCTCACCACCGTGAACCAGATGCTGGACGCCCTTCTCCAGGCGGTGCGATAAGCCATGAAAACCACCTCCGTCTCCTCCGCCGGTATCTCCAATGCCCTGCGCTACTCGCAGATGCGCATGCAGGTCGATCTGGTGAAGGGGCAGAAGGAGATGGACACGGGCCGGGTCGCCGACCTCGGCCTCGCGCTCGGCGCGCGCACCGCCCAGTCGGTGACCTTTGCGCGCGATCTCGACCGGCTGAAGACCATCGTCGATTCCAACGGGCTGGTCGCCTCCAGGCTGACCGCCACCCAGAACGCGCTCAGCCAGTTGAGCGACCAGGCGCAGACCTTGCTGTCCAGCCTGATGAGCAACACCTCCGGCGACCTCACCAATACGCTCACCGGCAACACCGGCAAGGCCACGTTGCAGGCGTTGACGTCCATCCTCAACACCAGCGTCAACGGCGAGTTCCTGTTCGCGGGCACCAACACCGACGTCAAGCCGATCAGCGACTTCGACGCGGCCGGCTCGCCGGCCAAGGCCGCCTTCAACGCTTCCTTCGTCGCCTATTTCCACTTCACGCCGGACGATCCCGCGGCAGCCGGCATCAGCGCCGCCGAGATGGACGATTTCCTGACCACCGAGATCGAGCCTCAGTTCCTCGGCGGGGACTGGGCGAACTGGTCGAACGCAACCGACCAGCCCATCGTCAGCCGCATCGCCCTTAGCGAGACGACGGAAACCTCGGTCAGCGCCAACACCAGCGGCGTGCGCAAGCTGGCGATGGCGGCGACCATCGTGTCGCAACTACTCGATGGCAACGTCAGCCAGGAGGCGAGGCAGGCCCTCGTCGAGCGCGCCATGACGCTGGTCGGCGAATCGCTGAGCGACCTCGGCCAGACCCAGGCGCAGGCCGGCATCGCCCAGCAGCGCGTGGCCGACGCCAATACCCGCATGAACACGCAGATCGACCTGTTCAACCGCCACGTCCTCGACCTCGAGGGCGTCGACCCCTACGAGGCCGCCAATCGCGTCAACGACCTGGTGTCGCACATCCAGACTTCGTTCGCGCTCACCGCGCGCATCCAGCAGCTCAGCCTGCTGAATTTCCTGTCCCCCTGATCCAGCCCAACGGAACCAGTGATGTACCAATTCTCCTACGCCGACATTCAAACCGACTCGGTGGCCGATGCGAAGGATCGCGAACGGCAGTTGCTCAGCCGGTCGATCGACATGCTGGCAGCGGCGGCGGCGGCCGGAAGCCGGTCGATGGAGGCGGTCGAGGCGCTGCATTTCACCAACCGCGTCTGGACCAACCTGATCGAGGACCTCGGTTCGAGCGACAACGCGCTGCCGAGGGAGTTGCGCGCCAACCTCATCTCCATCGGCCTGTGGCTGCTGCGCGAGGCCGAGGACATCCGCCAGGGACGCACCGACGATTTCGAAGGCATCATCGAGGTTTCCCAGATCATCCGGGACGGCATCCAATGACCAAGAACACGCTGAAGCTGTCACTCAAGCCGAACGAGAAGCTCTACCTCAACGGCGCCGTCGTCCGCGTCGACCGCAAGGTGACGCTGGAACTGCTCAACGACGTGCAGTTCCTGCTCGAGAACCACGTCCTTCAACCCGAAGACGCCTCGACGCCGCTGCGGCAGCTCTATTTCATCCTCCAGGTCATGCTGATGAACCCGCAAGGCGCCATCGAGGCCTGCGAGATGTTCCGCCGCTCGCTGCCGCTGATGCTGGCGAACTTCACCGATGAACGCATCCGCGCCGCGTTGAAGAACGTCGACCGCATGGTCGGCGAAGGCAAGGTCTTCGACGCGCTGCGGGCGATCCGTGCGCTTTACCCGCTGGAGCAGGCCATCCTGTCCGCCACGCAGGCAAGCGCGCCGCCGCTGCAAACCGAGGACGCGAGGCGTCCTCTGGCCGTGGGAGCACACTGACATGAACGTGGACATGACGACGACGATTCCCACCGGCGCCAACCAGAAGACGGACGCCAAGGCCAAGACCTCGGTGGACTATGACTCCTTCCTGCGGCTGCTGGTCGCCCAGTTGAAGAACCAGGACCCGACCCAGCCGATGGACTCGACCCAGTACGTGGCCCAGTTGGCCACCTTCTCGCAGGTCGAGCAGGCCGTGCAGTCGAACGCCAAGCTCGACCAGATCCTGCAGTCGTCGGCGCTTGCCCAGGCCGACAGCATCATCGGCCGCTCCATCACTTCCGCCGACGGCGCGACCACCGGCACGGTGACCGAAGTGCGCCTCGCCAGTTCGGGCCTGATCGCCATCCTCGGGGACGGCACCGAGATACCGGTCGGCGCCGGCGTCACGGTAAAGCCCGCGGGCTGATCCATGAACGAAGCCGACGCGCTCGACATCGTCCAGTTCGCGGTGTGGACGGTCCTGACCGCCTCGGCGCCGGTCGTGCTGGTGGCCATGATCGTCGGCATCGGCATCGCGCTCGTCCAGGCGCTGACCCAGGTCCAGGAAATCACGCTGACCTTCGTGCCCAAGATCGTCGCCATCATGCTGGTGGTGGCGCTGACCGGGCCGTTCATCGGCAGCCAGATATCGGCCTTCACCAACGTCATCTTCGAGCGGATCGAAACCGGCTTCTGAAAAACCGCGTCATCGCGAAAAAGGGGTCGCCTTTTCCGGAGCATAATCTACTTTGCCGGCAGAGTTCGGCGAACCGGATGGCGAAACCACCGCATGACTGACCTGCCCAGATGATCGACGACGACGAGCCCGGCAGCGAGCAAGGCTCGACCCTGGCGCCGTTCCGGCACAGCACTTTCCGCGCAGTATGGACGGCGAGCCTGTTCTCCAATTTCGGCGGCCTGATCCAGAGCGTGGGCGCAGCCTGGCTTATGACCTCGATCTCCTCGTCGTCGGACATGGTGGCGCTGGTCCAGGCCTCCACCGCGCTGCCGGTGATGCTGTTTTCGCTGACGGCCGGCGCCATCGCCGACAGCTTCGGGCGGCGTCAGGTCATGCTGGTCGCGCAGACCTTCATGCTCGTCGTCTCCGCGCTGCTCACCGTGTTCGCCTATCTCGGGCTGATAACGCCCTGGCTGCTGCTTGCCTTCACGTTCCTGATCGGCTGCGGCACCGCCCTCAACAATCCTTCCTGGCAGGCCTCGGTGGGGGACATGGTGCCGCGTAACGACCTGCCCGCCGCCGTCGCCCTGAATTCCATGGGCTTCAACCTGACGCGCAGCGTCGGTCCCGCCATCGGCGGCATCATCGTGGCGGCGGCAGGCGCCGCGGCCGCCTTCGCCGCCAATGCCCTGAGCTACGTGGCGCTGATCACGGTGCTGTTTCGATGGAAACCGCAACTGCCACCCGCCACCCTGCCCCGCGAATCGCTCGGCGCGGCCATGGGTGCCGGACTGCGCTACGTCGCCATGTCGCCCAATATCGGCAAGGTGCTGGTGCGGACCTCTATCTTCGGCTTCACCGCGGGCGCCATCCTGGCGCTGCTTCCGCTCGTGGCGCGCGATCTCGTCGGCGGCGGGCCGCTCACCTATGGCGTCATGCTCGGCGCCTTCGGCATCGGCGCTGTCGGCGGAGCCCTCATCAGCGGCCGCCTGCGCCGCATGCTGGCCAGCGAGACCATGGTTCGTTGCGCTTTCCTCGGTTTCGCGATCTGCGCCTGGATAGCAGCGCTCAGCCCACAGGCCTGGCAGACTCTGATCGGCCTTCTGGTCGGCGGCGCCTGCTGGGTCATTGCGCTGTCGCATTTCAACACCACCGTGCAGATGTCGACGCCGCGCTGGGTGGTGGGGCGCGCGCTTTCCATCTACCAGACCGCCACCTTCGGTGGTATCGCGCTGGGCAGTTGGGTGTGGGGCGTGGTGGCCGAATCCTACGGCGTGGAAACCGCCCTGATCGTCTCGGGCTTCGCCATGCTGGCCGGCGGCGCGCTCGGGTTTCTCGTTCCGCTGCCACAAAACATCCCCATCAACCTCGACCCGCTGAACCGCTGGACCGAACCCTCGCTGTCGCTCGACCTGAAGCCGCGCAGCGGCCCGATCGACATCATGATCGAGTACGAGATCAAGGACGAAGACCTGGCCGAATTCATCACCCTGATGGCCGAGCGCAGGCGCATCCGCCGACGCGACGGCGCCCGCAACTGGACGCTGTCGCGCGACCTCGGCAACCCGCAGATATGGATGGAAAGCTACCATACGCCGACCTGGCTGGACTATATCCGCCATAACACCCGGATGACCAAGGCCGACGCCGAGATCAGCGAGCGCATCCGCGCGCTGCACAGCGGCGCCGGCCGGCCGCGCGTGCGCCGCATGATCGAGCGCCCGACGGCGGCGAACCAAGCCATCGTCACCCCACGCGGGCCGATCGACCTGCACTGACGCGGCCACCTTCCCACCTTCGCGCAAGCTTGACCGTCTAGGGTCAGGTATCCGGGCTGCCCGCTGCACCCGGCAAGGCGTTGCGCGCGGAGCACAGATGGCGATCAGCGAGACACTTTCGGCCGGCACGCTGCCCAGGAACGGCCGCGACGTCTTCTTCGCACTCGGCATCGTCTTCATCCTGGCCGTGCTGTTCCTGCCGATTCCGGCCTTCCTCATCGATGTCGGCCTCGCTTTCTCGATCGCGCTTTCGGTGCTGATCCTGATGGTTGCGCTGTGGATCGGCCGGCCGCTCGACTTCTCCTCGTTCCCGACCGTTCTGCTCATCGCCACGATGCTGAGGCTGTCGCTCAACATCGCCACCACGCGCATGATCCTGTCGCACGGCAACGAAGGCACCTACGCCGCCGGCTACGTCATTTCCGGCTTTTCCAAGCTGGTGATGTCGAGCGATTTCGTCATCGGCCTGATCGTCTTCCTGATCCTGATCGTGGTGAACTTCATCGTCATCACCAAGGGCGCGACCCGCATCGCCGAGGTCGGGGCGCGCTTCACCCTCGACGCCATTCCCGGCAAGCAGATGTCGATCGACGCCGATCTCTCGGCCGGCATGATCGACGATAAGACCGCCCAGCTTCGCCGCCGCGAACTGGAGGAGGAGAGCTCCTTCTTCGGCTCCATGGACGGCGCCTCGAAATTCGTGCGCGGCGATGCCATCGCCGGCCTGATCATCACCGCCATCAATATCGTCGGCGGCATCGCCATCGGCTACCTGCGCCACGGCATGGGCATCGGCGAGGCGGCGGACGTCTTCATCAAGCTGTCGGTCGGCGACGGCCTCGTCACCCAGATCCCGGCCCTCATCGTCTCGCTCGCCGCCGGCCTGCTCGTGTCCAAGGGCGGCACCCGCGGCTCCGCCGACCAGGCGGTATTCGGCCAGTTGGGCGCCTATCCGCGTGCGCTCTACGTCGCCGCCTCGCTGCTGCTCTTGCTCGGCCTGATGCCCGGCCTGCCGCTATTTCCGTTCCTGGTGATGGCCGCCGCCATGGCCAGCCTCGGCTACGTCATCCCGCTACGCGAAAGCCGGCGCGTCGCCGCCGACCAAGCCGCGAAGAAACAGGAGAGCGTGGAGAAGGCGGAAGAGGAGAAGAATTCCGTCAAGGCCTCGCTCGCCACCGCCGAGATCGAGCTCCTGATCGGCAAGCAGCTTTCGACTCGACTGGTCTCCTCGCATCAGGAACTGGCCTTCCGAATGGCCAAGATGCGCAAGAAGTTCGCGGTCCAGTACGGCTTCGTCGTGCCGGAGGTGAAGCTCACCGACGATTTCGCCATTCCGCCGAAAAGCTACCAGATCAAGGTGCACGGCACCGTCGTGGCCGAATATCAGATGCGGGTCGGCGAGATCATGGTGCTGCTCGGCACCCGCGACATTCCCGACATTCCGGGCGAGGAAGTGCGCGAGCCGGCCTTCGGCATGCGCGCCTATTCGGTCATGGACACGTTCGCCGAAGACCTCAAGCGCGAGCACTTCACCTTCGCCGACAACATGTCGGTCCTGCTCACGCACCTGTCGGAAGTGATCCGCAACAACCTGCCGCAGCTTCTGTCCTACAAGGACATGAAGGCGCTCCTGGAACGACAGGACCCGGAATACCGCAAGCTCGCCGACGAGATCTGCACCACCCACATTTCCTACCCCGGCCTGCAAGCGGCGCTGAAACTGCTTCTGGCCGAGCGCGTGTCGATCCGCAACCTGCACCTCATCATCGAGGCGATCGCCGAGATCGCGCCGCATGTGCGCCGCACCGAGCAGATCGTCGAGCATGTGCGCGTGCGCATGGCGCAGCAGATTTGCGGCGACCTTTCCGAGGCCGGCGTGCTCAAGGTGCTGCGCCTCGGCAACCGCTGGGACCTCGCCTTCCATCAGGCGCTCAAGCGCGACGCCAAGGGCGAGGTGCGTGAATTCGACATCGACCCGCGCCAGTTGGAGGAATTCGGCCAGGACGCCGGCAAGGCGGTGCGCAAGCACCTGGAGGCCGGCGAGCGCTTCGTTCTGGTCACCGCCCCCGACGCGCGCCCCTATGTGCGCATGATCATCGAGCGCCTGTTCCCGACCCTGCCCGTGCTCTCCCACGTCGAGATCGCCAAGGGCGTCGAGGTCAGGGTTCTGGGCACCATTTCGTGAGCGAGGGAGGTCGAGGGCTTCACCCCCCCACCCCTGACCCCTCCCCACAAGGGGGAGGGGGACCTGGCGGACGCCTCTCCGAATCCCCCTTCCCCTTGTGGGGAGGGGTCAGGGGTGGGGGTCCGCCGCACCGCGATTTCGGCAAGACCGCTCCATGATCAACCTCTCGATCCTCTCTCAAGACGTCATCATCGCGGCGTTCCTGGCCTTCTGCCGCATCGGCGCGTGCTTCATGCTAATGCCCGCGACATCGAGCCAGCGGGTGCCGTTGCAGGTCCGGCTATTCGTGGCGATCGCCGTAACCGCCGGCATGCTGACCTTCCTGTGGGACAGGATCTATCCCTTCGCCGACCCGCGCCCGGCGGTGCTGGCACCCATGATCGCCTCCGAGCTTCTCATCGGCGGGCTGATCGGCGCCATGACGCGGCTTTACATGGAAGCCCTGCGCTTCATCGGCGCGGCGATCGCCATGCAGATCGGCCTCACCAACGTCGCCGGCCCGGCCATCGAGGAAGCGGAGCCGCAGGCGGCGCTTGCCGAGATCATCTCGCTGTCGGCGCTTTTGTTCCTGTTCGTCTTCGACTTCCACCACGAGGTGATCCGGGCGCTGGTGGCGTCCTACACGATCGCGCCGGTCAACGTGTTCTTCAACCCGCAGGCGGCCCTCGTCGACGTGACCGACACGCTGTCCGACTCCTTCTTCCTGGTACTGCGCCTGGGCAGCCCCTTCGTCGCCTACGCCATTCTGGTCAACCTGACGGTCGGCTTCGTCAACAAGCTGACGCCGCAGATCCCCATTTATTTCATCTCGCTGCCCTTCGTCATCGCCGGCGGCGTGATCCTGTTCTATTTCGGCGTTGGCACGATGCTGTCGCTGTTTGCCGACAGTTTCGTCGACATGACACTGGCACGGTGAGGCGATGACGACGCGCCAGCAGAGGCTGAAGAAACTGGTCGCGGTGCAGGAGCAACTGAAGGCTCTGCACGAAACACGACGCGCCACTCTTTTGGCCGAGGCGCATGCCGCCGAGGCCGAGGCACATGCGCTGGCGCAACGCTTCGACGAGCCCAATTCGCTCTCGGGCCTGTTCCCCGACCTCTACAATCGCCGCATCGCCGGTGCCGTGCAGCGCCAGCAAGAAAGCCTGGACGACGCCCGCCGCGAGGCCGGGTTGGTCGCCGCCGCCACCGCGCGCGCCAACATGGTCGAGCGCGCCTACAAGGAAGTCAGCCGCCGCGACGAGCGGGAGCGCTCCGACCGCGACCGGCTGGACCTCATCGGCAACAGGCGCCCGCGCGGGCAGGACGCCTCGTAAGCCTGCCACAAGCTTGTTTTGCCATGATCGCGGCCGAGAAACAGGACAAAGGCGGAATCTTTGGCGATCTCCCCTCCCAGTGACATCGTGCTCGACGTCGCCCGCGCGGCCGGTCCGGCCGACATCGCCGAGGCGCGCGCTGCGCTGGCAAGGCGCGCCGGAGGAACGGGCGCGCCGTTTTCGGTTGGTGAGACCCGCACCCTTTCGCGCGCCGACGGAGAAGGCCGTACGAAAGCCGGCGACGCCACCCAGTTCAAGCGCTTCGAGGCGATGGTGCTCACCACTTTCATCCAGAACATGCTGCCGAAGGACAGTGAAGGCGTCTACGGCAAGGGCCTCGCCGGCGACATGTGGAAATCGCAGCTGGCCGGGCACCTGGCCGACGTGATGGCCGATCGCGGCGGCATCGGCATTGCCCGATCCCTGCTCGGCGACCACTACCTCGACGGCAAGCGCAAGGTGCCGATTGGTCCGGTCTCGAACGGCCCGGAGCGAGCCGAACTGGACCGCCAGACGGCGCTTTCCACCTCGCTGGTACAAGATGTGGAGCGCCGCGTGGCCAAATCGATGACTGGCGAAACCGAGACGATAGCGGGTAAGAAAGTCCAGGCATGACCGATTTTTCGGAATTCACGTCCCATCTGCCGGCCCTGGCGCGGGCGCCGGAAAGTCCGGCCGCCGCCGCCTATGCCGGCAATCTCGACGCCCTGATCGGCCGCATCGGAGAGGCGGTCGAGGAAGAGACGGCCGCCATCCGCGCCAATCCGCGCTTCGACCTGAAAGCGTCGAACGCGCGCAAGAGCCGCTGCCTCTACGAACTGAACCGCGCCATGAAGGGCATGGGACAGGTGGAGTTCGCCGAGCGCCACCGCGACGGTCTGGTCAGCTTGCAGGAAAAGCTGTCGCGCAACGAGCAGGCGATCCTCGCCCATCTCAGCGCCGTCACCGAGGTCGCCAACCTCCTGAAGAACGCCATCCAGCAGGCGGAGGCCGACGGAACCTATTCGGCCGGCGAATTCGGCTGGGCGCAACCCTGAACCCGCGATGCTGAAATTCATCGCCGCCGCCATCTGGATCTGCGTCATCACCGTCAGCGCGGTGTTCTATTCGTTCCAGGCGGCGGGCGAGCGCGGAGCCGACCAGCCGCCAAAGCCGCTTCTCGGCGGCCTCGACTACGTCAAGACCGACATCATTTCGGTGCCGCTGGTACGCGACGCGGCCGTCCAGGGCTACTTCCTGACCAACCTCGTCTATACGGTCGACCCCGCGCAGGTGAAGAAACTGTCGGTGCCCGCGCCGGCGCTGATCACCGACCAGATCTATTCCTATCTCTACCAGAACCCGCAGATCGACTTCACCAGGACGACGGAACTCGATGTCGACGCCTTCCGCAAGAACATCCGCGACACGGTGAACGCCCGCGTCGGTGAGCAACTCATCCATGAGGTGCTGATCGACCAGATCAACTTCCTCTCCAAGGACGAGATTCGCAACAACACCATCCGCCGCCGCAGGGGCGACACCACCGGGTCCGTCGCCAAGCCCAAGGCGGAGTAAGCTCCGTCGCGCGGCTTCTGGTTGACGTAAACGTCAAACAACCTGTAGGTTCGCCGCGACGAGGCCCGGCCGGGCGCTAACGATGCGAGACGAGGAGAACCCGATGGGTATTCAGGACGTTGCCGAGAAAATCAGGGCGCAGGTCGAAAGCGGCGGGTTCGAGCATTCGGTGAAATTCGACACCGGTGCCGATGGCGTGATCGTCATCGACGGCGCCACGATTTCGACCGCGGACGGCCCTGCCGACTGCACCATCACGCTGTCGCTGGACGACCTCGAATCGCTCATTTCCGGCGACCTCAACCCGACGATGGCGTTCATGAGCGGCAAGCTGAAGATCGACGGCGACATGTCGGTCGCCATGGCGCTCAGCCAGTTGATCGCCTGACGTTCAGGGAAAGACTTCTTGGCCTTCGCGGGCCCATTACCCCCACCCCCAGGGCTATCGCATATGGAGTTTTCCTCGACCTCGGCCGTCGCCGGCCCCCACGCCTAACCCCTCCCCACAAGGGGGAGGGGGACTTTGCGGCATTGCTACAACGCGCCGATCAAGCCGATTTTGGCTGAAACGGTGGCGTCGGCGTCCCTCCCCCTTGTGGGGAGGGGTTAGGGGTGGGGGTATCAAATCCCCGGCCAATCCCGAATTTCTTATAGCTCAGGCCGCCAGCTTCTCGCGCCGGCCGGCGGCCTTCAGCTTGCGGCCGGTGGCTTCCAGCGTGCCATGTGCACCGTCGAGCGCGCCGGGGGCCAGTTCGAGCGCCAGCAGGCGGTGCCGCTCGTAGGGGCCGGGCATGGAAAGGCCGCCGGTTTTTTCGGCCGAGAAGCCGAAGCGGCCGTAATAGGGCGCGTCGCCGACCAGAAGGATTGCCTTGTGGCCGAGCCGCCGGGCTTCCGCCACAACATGGCGCATCAGCGCCGAGCCGATGCCGGCCCCCTTCAGCGACGGATCGACGGCGAGCGGGCCGAGCAGCAGGGCGGCCGGACCGCCCTCGCCCAGCCGCACGTCCCAGAGCCGGACCGTGCCCAGAACCGCGCCTGCGGCACCGCGCGCGACAAAGGCGAGGCCTTCGCAGGGCCGCCGGCCGCGACGCAGTTTTTCCGACGACTTGCGCTTGCGCCCCAAGCCCATGGCGCGATCGAGCAGCGCCTCGCGCGCGGCGACATCCGCGGCGGTCTCGGCAACGATATCGAAGGGGATTTCAGATTTCCGGGTTTCGACGAACATGCTCACGATCCTTCACAAGCGGAATTTTCCACAAGCGGGTCCGCTGCCGGCACGAACACCGGCAACGGGCTGATCCGGCGGCTCGGGCGAGCCGTCAGATCACGTAGGATCGCAGAGGCTCGAAGCCGTTGAAGGCGACCGCCGAATAGGTGGTCGTATAGGCGCCCGTGCCTTCGATCAGCACCTCGTCGCCGATGGTCAGCGACAGGGGCAGCGGATAAGGCGTCTTCTCGTAGAGCACGTCGGCCGAATCGCAGGTCGGGCCGGCAAGCACGCAGGGCGCGGTTTCGCCGCCGTCGTGACGGGTGACCAGCGGGTAGCGGATCGCCTCGTCCATGGTCTCGGCGAGGCCGCCGAACTTGCCGATATCGAGGAAGACCCAGCGCACATTGTCGTTATCGGCCTTCTTGGAAATCAACACGACCTCGGACTTGATGACGCCGGCATTGCCGACCATGCCACGGCCCGGCTCGATGATCGTCTCGGGAATGGCATTGCCGAAATGCTTGCGCAGCGCGTCGAAGATGGCCTGGCCATAGGCTTCCGCCGCCGGCACGTCGCGCAGGTAGCGCGTCGGGAAGCCGCCGCCGAGATTGACCATCCGCAGTACGATGCCCTCTTCCGCCAGCGTGGCGAAAACCTGCCTGGCGTCGCCCAGCGCCCGGTCCCAGGCGGCCAGATCGGTCTGCTGCGAGCCGACGTGGAACGACACGCCATAGGCTTCGAGGCCGAGCGCATGGGCGCGGCGCAGCACGTCCACCGCCATGACCGGCGCGCAGCCGAACTTGCGCGACAGCGGCCACTCGGCCCCGGCGCCATCGGTCAGCACGCGGCAGAACACGCGCGAGCCGGCGGCCACGCGGGCGATCTTCTCGACCTCCTCCACGCAGTCCACGGCAAACAGGCGCACGCCGAGCTGGTAGGCGCGGGCGATGTCACGCTCCTTCTTGATGGTGTTGCCGAAGGAAATGCGGCTGGCGGAAGCCCCCGCGTTCATCGCCATCTCGACCTCGGCCACCGAAGCGGCATCGAAGGACGAGCCCATCTTGGCCAGCATGCGCAGGATTTCCGGCGCCGGGTTGGCCTTGATCGCATAGTAGATGCGGGAATCGGGAAGCGCCCGCTCGAAGGCACGGAAATTGTCGGCCACGACATCGAGGTCGACGACGAGGCAGGGGCCGTCGGGGCGTCGGGTGGCGAGGAAATCGATAATGCGCTGCGTGGCCATCGGGGTCTCTCCAAAGCGCACGGCAGGGTGCGCGCAAACGGTTGCGCTCCACGGGCCTCGGCCTCGCGAACACGCAGGTCAAACAAAGGCGGGACAGACTTCGATGGAACCAGCCGGTGGAGACACCGGAACCATGAAGCGCCGTCTCGCGGCGATGGGTCATGGCCATTTGCCCGGCCAGGACCCGCTTTGTCTGCCTTGGCTTGGATTGGGAGAGCCCCGTTCCGCACTGCCGGCAATGAAGGTGTGCCTCTTTGAGTAACCCCGACTTTTGGACAGCCGGAAGAGAACCAGAAAGGCCCGCACCGTCGTTGCTTCAAGGTGTCCTCGACTTGGTGGTTGGCCACCAGGCCGACTGGAGGGTCTGACTCCAGCTACCTTACCGATTGCCCTCGCCATTCGAGGATCGGCGGACACCCACAGGCACGTGCGACTTTGGGCAGGCGCGATATAGGCAGAGAATCATGTCGGATCAATGACTAAATTCGTTTTCTGCATTTATTTTCCGCAGCCTGCGGAAATACCGGCAAAACCGGACCGGGGCCGCCGTTTCGACCGCCCACGCTTTCATCGGAAGGCCGGCTCGGCTATAACCCTGCACGCTTTTTGAATGATTTTCGCCGAACCGGCCCGCCACGGTTTTCGTGATTCGCCGCCCCGCCCCGAAAGGTCACGCCATGGATACCCTGACCCGCATGCGCGCCTTCATCGACGTGGTCGAGGCCGAGGGCTTTTCGGCCGCCGCGCGCAAGATCGGCCGCTCCAAGGCGCTTTTGTCCAAATATGTGCGCGAACTGGAAGACGAACTGGGCGCGCTCCTGCTCAACCGCACCACGCGGCAGTTCTCGCTGACGGAAGCCGGCCATACCTACTACCGGCGTGCCTCCGAAATCATCCGCGAGGTCGACAGCCTGTCGGACGCGGTGCGCGAATCATCGGGCGATGTGCGCGGACGCATCAAGCTGTCGGCGCCGCGCACCTTCGCCGACGCGCCGATCGGCCAGTCGCTGATCGATTTCGCCAAGCAATATCCAGACATCGTGCTCGACATCCAGCTCGACGACCGCTTCGTCGACCTGGTGGAGGAAGGCTTCGACCTGGCGATCCGCATCTCGCGACTGGAAAATTCCTCGCTGATCGCGCGCCGGCTGGCGCCGTTTTCGGTGCGGCTTTGCGCGGCGCCCGAACTCGTCGCCCAATACGGCATGCCGGCGCGCCCACAGGACCTGTCGCGCATTCCCTGCATCATCGATACCAACGGCCGCTGGCTCTCCAACTGGCCGTTCAAGGGCGACAACGGCGACCCGATCAGCGTCGCCGTTTCCGGCCCGCTCGAGGTCAACAGCCCGATGACCGCCCGGGCGGCGGCGATTGCCGGCCTCGGCTTCTCCGTGCTGCCGGACTTCATCGCCGCTCCCGACATCGAAAGCGGACGGCTGGTGACGGCGCTCGACGACCGTATCCTGCCGGGCGGCGGCATCTTCGCCGTCTATCCGCATCGCCGCTACCTGCCCGCCAAGGTCCGTGTCCTGGTCGATTACCTGGCGCAGTGGTTCAAGACAGGCGAAGGTTCCGCCGCGGCCTAGGCGGCGTCCGAATTTCGCCGCCTTTCTGGTCACTCTCCGGCTTTGCCGCCCGCGCCGATCATCCTGTGGACGAGAATGCACCCCAGAGCCTTCCCTCTCCTGACCGCCGCATCCATGCTGCTTTTCGGCAGCGGGGCGGCGTCGGCGCATCCGCATGTCTTTGCCGAGGCGCGGCTCGACGTCGTTCTCGACGCCGGCGGCCAGCACGTGACGGCGCTGCGCCATTTGTGGCGCTTCGACGATCTGTTTTCCAGCACCGTGCTGATGGAATTCGACAAGAACGCCGACCAGAAGCTCGACGACGAGGAACTGAAAGAGGTTTCCGACACCATCCACTCGTCGCTGGCCGACTACAATTATTTCCAGCTCGTGACGGTTGACGGCAAGGACGTGAAGATGAAGCCGCCGGCGCAACTGATCGCGACCTTCGACAACGAACAGCTGATCGTGCTGTTCGAATCCGTACCGGAAACGCCGATCCCACTTGCCGGCAAGGTGGATTTCGGCGTCTACGACCCGACCTTCTACACCGCGATCGACTTTACCGAGGACGCCAACATGGCCGTCGAGGGCCTGCCGGACACCTGTACCCGCCAGGTCATCCGCCCCGACCCCGACACGGCGCTGGCCCAGAACCAGAAGACGTTGACGGAAGCGTTCTTCAACGATCCGGCAGGCACCGACATGAGCAAGATTTTTGCGACCAAGCTGGAACTCGATTGCCAGCCGAAGGGATAGGCGAATGACGCGGACCCGGCAGCATATCGGCTGCGCCTTGTTGGCCGTCACCGTCGCGCTGGTCTATCTCCCCGGCCTCGCGCATGCCCAGAGTTCGCTCGGCATCGGCACCAACGACGCCATGCCGCCCGCAACCGGCCTGTTCGCGCACCAGCTCGCCTGGATCAACCTGAAGCAGCAGGAATTCTACCGGGCGCTGGCCGGTGCCATCAAGGCCATGCGCCAGGATGGCAGCCGCGTGTGGCTGCTGATCGGTCTTTCATTCGCCTACGGTATTTTCCATGCCGCCGGCCCGGGCCACGGCAAGGCGGTGATCTCGTCCTACATGGTGGCCAACGAAGTGGCGCTACGGCGCGGGGTCCTGCTGTCCTTCGTCTCCGCCCTCCTACAGGCGCTCACCGCCATCGTCGTCATGGTGCTGGCCTGGTTCGTATTGCGGGGCACCTCCGTCTCGATGACGGACGCCGCCTGGTTCCTCGAAATTTCCAGCTACGTCTTCGTCACCGCCTTCGGCGCGTGGCTGCTATGGAAAAAGGCGGCCCCGCCGCTCCTGCGCCTGTTCGGAGGGCGCGCCGCCCTGCCGGCGGGCCATGTCCATGCCGACGGCACCTATTGCACGCAAGCGCATGGCCGGCTGCGCTACGCTGCGCCGGTCATCCCCACCCCTGCCCCCTCCTCACAAGGGAGAGGGATCAGGGGTGGGGGTGATCGTCCCAACCAGCAATTCACGGCCGAAATCTGCGAAACCTGCGGCCACAGCCATGCGCCGGACCCGGCGATGCTTTCGGGCGACCGCTTCGACTGGCGCACGGCCGCCGCAGCGGTAGCGGCGGTCGGTATCCGCCCCTGCTCCGGCGCGCTCATCGTGCTTTCCTTCGCGCTGCTGAACGGGCTGTGGATGGGCGGCATCCTGTCTGTTCTCGCCATGGCGCTCGGCACGGCGGTCACCGTATCGGCGCTGGCGATCCTGGCGGTGACGGCCAAGAACTGGGCCGTCTTCTTCGCCGGCGACGGAAGCTGGGGCGCGCGCATCCATTCGATCGCCGAAATCGGCGGCGCAGCCTTCGTGTTCCTGTTCGGCCTGCTGCTGCTTTCCGCCAGCCTGGCCGCCTAGGCGGCCTTCCCCGCCAGTTCGTCCTCGACATAGGCGCGGATGATGGCGTCGAAATCGGTCTCGGCGACGAAGCCCAGTTCCCGCGCGCGCCGCGCGTCGAAGCGGGTCGGCCAGTTCTTCACGATCGCCCAGATCGTCTCGTCCGGCTCCTCGCGGATCAGCCCGACCGCTTCCGGACCGGCGATGCGCCCGAGCGCCTCGATCTGTTCGGCGACGCTGACGCCGACACCCGGCATATTGAGGTTGCGGCGCGGGCCGATCGCCTCGCCGTCGATCTCCGCCGCGCGAATGAGGAAGCCGACCGCCGAGCGCGGACTGGCATGGGTATGCACCACCGAACGCGGTACCGGCAGGATCGCCTCCCTGCCGTTCAGCGGCTCGCGGATGATGCCGGAGAAGAAGCCCGAGGCAGCGCGGTTCGGCTTGCCGGGGCGCACGCAGATGGTGGGCAGCCGGATGCCGACCCCGTCGAAGAAGCCGCGCCGCGTATAGTCGGCGAGCAGCGCCTCGCTCATCACTTTCTGCGTGCCATAGGAGGTCAGCGGCGTGGCATGGAAATCGTCGCCGATGACCTCCGGAAACGGCGCGCCGAACACCGAGATGGACGAGGTGAACACCACGCGCGGCCCGTGCCCGGCAAGCCGCAGCGCATCGAACAGCGCGCGCGTGCCGTCGAGATTGACGCGGTAGCCGAGGTCGAAATCGGCTTCGGCCTCGCCGGAAACGATGCTGGCGAGATGGAACACCACGTCCGGGCGAGAGGCCGCCAGCCCGGCCGCCGCGCCCGCTTCGGCCAGGTCGCCGACATGGGTACGCACCGCCGCGCCTGCCATGGACGGCGCCTCCATGGGGACGATGTCGTGCAAGTCGAGTTCGGTGATCCTTTCGCCGCGCAAGGCCCCGTCGCTGGTCAGCCGCTCGGTCAGCTTGCGGCCGACCATGCCGCCCGCGCCGGTGACCAGGACGCGCAACTCAGTCGCCCCCGCCGCGCTGGGAACGTGCCCGCAGCCAGAAGATGGCGAACAGCCCCAGCATGAACGCCACCACCACCAGAACCGCAAGCACGGTCGATATACTACCGGCCGCGATCATGATGACCGGCAGATAGTAGGCGAAGGAAAAGAACAGCACCAGGATCACAAGGGCTGCTATCGCCGAATTCCTGTCGTTGCGATTCATGGGCGTATCCCGGTCCGAAGTTGCGTGGCCGCCCGGTCTCTTAGCCGGCCCGGCCCGCTAATGATAGTGCCGGGACGGCTGGCCGCCGTTCTCGTGCCCATGGCGGAGATCGTGATCCGAATGGCCGTCGGCGCAACGCCCGAACTCCGGCTCCACCGTAGCATGATCGATGCCATGCTCGGCCGTCAGCCTCTGCTTGACAGCCAGCACGGCGTCATAGGGATCAGTGCCTTCGGCGAGGCACGCATGCAGCGTCGCCATGGTGCTGGTGCCGTCGAGCGACCACACATGCATATGGTGGACCTCGCGCAGGCCGGGCACGTTCTTCACCAGGTCGGCGGCGACGCTGTCGCGGTCGATGCTGGGCGGCACGCCTTCGAGCAGCACATGCGCGGCCTCGCGCATCAGCCGCCACGCGCTCGTCAGGATCAGCACCGCCACCAGCACCGACAGGATCGGGTCGATCGGCGTCCAGCCGGTCAGGATGATGACGATCGCCGCGGCAATCGCCGCCACCGAGCCGAGAAGATCGCCGAGAACATGCAAGATGGCGCCGCGCATGTTCAGGCTCTCGCGGTCGCCGCCATGCAGGATCAGGAAGCCGACGACGTTGACCAGCAGGCCGAGGCCGGCGACGATCAGCATCGGCCCGCCCAGGATCGGCGCCGGCGCCTCGAAACGCCGCCACGCCTCGTAGCAGATCCACAGCGCCACCACGAAGATGGCAAGCCCGTTGGTATAGGCGACCAGCGTCTTGACCCGGCTGAAGCCGTAGGTGTGACGGCCGGTGGCCGGCCTGTCGCCGAGGTGGAACGCATACCAGGCCAGCGCCAGCGCCACCGAATCGGTGAGCATGTGGCCGGCGTCGGCCAGCAGCGCCAGCGACCCGGTCAGCCAGCCGCCGACCGCCTCGGCCACCATGAAGCCGCCGGTGAGGCAGGCGGCGAGCAGGACCCGTTTCTTGTCGGTTCCCGCGTGGACATGGGCACCGCCCGTACCGTGATCGTGGCTGTGTCCGGCAGCGCCATGGTCGTGGGCGTGGGTCATCACAAAGCCTTCCGCTGTGATAAAATAACCTTACGCCTCAATTACTTACGGAAATCCTCGAGGCGTTTTTCCTGTACGCCTTCGCCGTCGAAGTTGCTAGGGTCAAGCCAGCCTTCATAGGCTTTTTTGAGCGCTGGCCATTCCTTGTCGATGATCGAGAACCAGGCGGTATCGCGGTTCTTGCCCTTGATCACGCGGTCCTGCCGGAAGATGCCCTCGAAGGTGAAGCCAAAACGCTCCGCCGCCCGCTTCGAGGGGCGATTGTCGTTGTCGCACTTCCATTCGTAGCGACGATAGCCGAGTTCATCGAAGGCATAGCGGGTAAACAGGAATTGCGCTTCAGTCGCCATCGGCGTGCGCGCCATCTGCGGCCCCCAATAGACGTTACCGATCTCGATGACGCCATGCGTCGGCTCGATGCGCATCAGCGTCTGCCGGCCGACGACCTTGCCGCTCGCCTTGTCGATGACGGCGAAGAACAGCGGATCGGGACTGGCCTCGGCCTTCTCCAGCCAGGGCTGGAACTCGGCGCGCGTCTTCGGGGGATAGTCCGGCAGCCAGCGGAACCGCTCTATAGCGTCGGCCACGCTGGAGGCCGCGAAAAGATCGTCGCCGTGTTTCGCCGCACTGAGCGGCTCCAGCCGGACCAGCCGTCCCTCCATCGTCTTGCGTTCGGGCCGTGGCCGCGGTTGCCAGTTCTTCAGATCTTCCGACATCGGATCGGTCCCTATAGAGTTTGACAGATGCCGCGCAGCCTCCCAAAAATGCCGGACCGTCATTAGCGCCACCTTGGACCAACAAAATGCTCCACACCATCGCTGCTTTCGACCGGCTCGGCGAGGAAAACGCCTTTGCCGTGCTGGCGCGCGCCACGGCGCTTGCCCGCCAGGGACGCGATATCGTCAACCTCGGCATCGGCCAGCCGGATTTCCAGACGCCGGCGCATATCGTCGAGGCGGCGATCAAGGCGTTGCAGGACGGCCATCACGGCTACACGCCGGCCAACGGGCTGCTGGCGCTGCGCGAAGCGGTGGCGCGCCGCACGCTGGCGACCACCGGCATCGAGGTGTCGCCCGAAACGGTGATGATCCTGCCCGGCGGCAAGCCGACCATGTTCGCCGCCATCCTGATGTTCGGCGAGCCCGGCGCGGAAATCCTCTATCCCGATCCCGGCTTCCCGATCTACCGATCGATGATCGAATTCACCGGCGCCACCCCGGTCGCGGTGCCGATGCGCGAGGAAAACGGCTTTGCCTTCTCCGCCGAGGAAACGCTGGTGCTGATTACGCCGCACACGCGGCTTTTGATCCTCAACTCGCCGGCCAATCCGACCGGCGGCGTCACCCCGCGCGCCGAAATCGACAAGCTGGTGAAAGGGCTGGAGGCTCACCCGGATGTCGCCATTCTCTCCGACGAAATCTACGACGCCATGACCTATGACGGGGAAAAGCACACCTCGCTGCTGCAATTTTCGGCGATCCGCGACCGGCTGATCGTGCTCAACGGCTGGTCGAAGACATGGGCGATGACCGGCTGGCGGCTCGGCTGGTCGATCTGGCCCACCGGCGACAAGGGCGCCAACCTCTACGACAAGGTGCGCAAGCTCGCGGTCAACAGTTGGTCCTGCGTCAACGCACCGGCGCAATATGCCGGCATCGCGGCCATCGACGGCCCGCAGGACGAGGTGGAGAAGATGATGCGGGCCTTCGACAGCCGCCGCAGGATCGTGGTCGAGGGTCTGAACGCGATCCCCGGCATCTCCTGCGTCACGCCGAAGGGCGCGTTCTATGCCTTCCCCAACATCTCGGGCACCGGGCGCAAGGCCAAGCAACTGGCTTCCGCCCTGCTCGAGGAAGCCGGCGTGGCACTGATCGGCGGCCCCGATTTCGGCACGCTCGGCGAAGGCTACATGCGGATTTCCTACGCCAACTCGGAGGAAAACATTTTACGCGCGCTGGAGCGGATCGAGAAGTTCTTGAAGGGATAAGGGTTCACCCTCTTCCGACGAACGGCATCCTGGTCGCCATCACCGTCATGAACAGCACGTTGGCATCAAGCGGCAGGCTCGCCATGTGCAGCACCGCCTCGCCGACATGGCCCACGTCCATCACCGCCTCGGCCGCGATCTCGCCATTGGCCTGCGGCACGCCCACCGTCATCGCCTGCGCCATGTCCGTCAGCGCGTTGCCGATGTCGATCTGGCCGCAGGCGATGTTGTAGGGCCGCCCGTCCAGCGCCAGCGTCTTGGTAAGGCCGGTAATGGCGTGCTTGGTGGCCGTATAGGGCACGGAACCGGGGCGCGGCGCATGCGCCGAGACCGAGCCGTTGTTGATGATGCGCCCGCCCATCGGCCGTTGCCGCCGCATTGCGGCAAAGGCGGCGCGGGCGCACAGGAAGGAGCCGGTCAGGTTGACCGCGACGACATCGTTCCACGCCTCGACCGGGATTTCGTCGATCGGGACGGACTTGTAGGCGATGCCGGCATTGTTGAACAGAAGGTCGACCCGGCCGAACGTCTCGACCGCCTTGCCGAACAGCGCCTCGACCTCCTGCGGCCTGGTGATGTCGCAGCCCACGGCGAGTGCTCCGGCTTCAACGTCTCCAGCCTCGGTAATGGCGGCTTCCAGCATCGCCACCCGCCGGCCGCAAAACACCGTGTTCCAGCCGGCCTTAAGCAGCGTCGTCGCCACGGCCTTGCCGATGCCGCTACCGGCTCCGGTAACGATCGCCGTCTTGTCGCCTGCCATGGATGCCTCCTCTGTCGGTCCCGCAAGCCATCGCAAAAGCCCGGACGCGAGGCAAGCCCAACAAAAAGGGCGGCCATTGGCGACCGCCCAGATTCGGACCATGCTTGGGAGGAGGAAAAGCCGATCCGATTAAGGAAAAGTGTGCGCCCGGTAGGTTAACGTTTGGTTAACGCGCCACCCTGCCCGCCGCGCCCTACCAGCGCGAGCCGGGCGTGCTACCTGCCGAGACCGGTTCCTTCACCGAGGAAACCGTCGCCTCGATGTGATCCACCAGCGCGTCCGGCAGGCCGAGGCGACCCGCGAGCATGTCGAGATAGCCGCGCTCGGCCCGGCTGTCAGGATCGACCGTCAGCCGCGAGGCCGTGTAAAGCTCGATCTTCTGCTCTTCGCTGCGGGCGGCCGCGACGAGCGCGTCGAGGTCGAGCGGGGCTTCCAGTTCCGCCTTGAGGAAGGCTTCGGCCTCCCCGTCCATGCCGGCCTCGCCGAGCCGGCCGACGATCTTCTGCCGCTCGTCGTCGTCGATGCGGCCGTCGGCCTTGGCGGCGGCGATCATCGCCCGCACCAGCGTCAGCGCGAACTCGGCCTCGCCCTGCTGCGCCTGCGACGGATGAAACCCGGTATCGGAGGGTGGCGGCAGCAATTCCGGCTCGCCGGAAGCGGGCGCCGGCGCCGGGCTCTCGCCGTTCTGGTAATTCTGGTAGGCGCGGTAGGCGAGGCTGCCGATGGCGGCGAGGCCGCCGAGCTTGATCGCCGCGCCCGTCACCTTGCGGCCGGGATCGGTGCCAAGCAGCACCGCCGCCAGCGCACCGGCGGCCAGCGGATTGTCGCGCGCCATCTGCAGCGCCTGCTCAGCCTTGCCGCGCACCTGCGCGCCTGTACCGGTCGCCGGCGAGCCGAGCAGACCATCGAGCAGTTTCTTTGGATCGAACATCAGGATCTCCGCGTTGAATGGCTCCGCAAAGGTAGGGTGTGGCGCTGGCATTGCAATGACAGGCCCGCGCTTTTGTCATCCGATATGCGGCGCCCTGCCTCGCGCCTTGGCAAGCCGGACCTGCCGGTGGCGCTCGGCATAGCGGGCGCGGTCGTCCTCGGAGCGAACCTCGAAGCAATGCGGGCACGAAGCCCCCGCCTCGTATTTCGGCGAACGCCGGTCTTCGGCGGTCAGCGGAAAGCGGCAGGCACGGCACAGTTCGGCGTCGCCCTCGACCAGCCCGTGCGCCACCGAAACCCGCTCGTCGAAGACGAAGCACTCGCCCTGCCACAGGCTGTCGGCGGCCGGCACTTCTTCCAGGTATTTCAGGATGCCGCCCTTGAGATGGAACACGGTGTCGATGCCGAGCGCCTTGACATAGGCCGTCGCCTTCTCGCAGCGGATGCCGCCGGTGCAGAACATCGCCACCTTCCTGCCGTCGAGTTCGGCGCGGTGTTCTTGCACCCATTGCGGAAACTCGCGGAAGCTGGCTGTCTGCGGGTCCACCGCGCCGGCAAACGTGCCGATCGAAACCTCGTAGCTGTTGCGGGTATCGATAACGACCGTATCCGGGTCGCCGATCAGCGCGTTCCAGTCGGCCGGCTCGACATAGGTGCCGACGCTTTGCAGCGGGTCGATCGTTTCCACCCCCATGGTGACGATCTCGCGCTTCAGCCGCACCTTCATGCGGTGAAAAGGCATGGCGGCGGCGGTGCTGTACTTGACCTCAAGGCCGTCGAATTCCGGGACCGCTTCGAGGTAGGCCATGAGGGCGGCAATGCCCGCCTCGTCGCCGGCTACGGTGCCGTTGATGCCTTCTGGGGCAAGCAGCAGCGTGCCCTTGAGGCGCTCTTCCTCGCACAGTCTCAGCAACGGTTCGCGTAGCGCCTCGAACCGCTCCAGCCGGCAGAAGCGGTAAAGGGCGGCAACGCGAAACGGCGAAGAAGGCGTGGACGAATTCATGGTCACTGCCCCTAAACTTTCACTGCCGGCGTTTCAAGGTGGCGCTGTTTCGGCAACCAGGCCAAAGGTTTACCCACCAAACACCGCAAGGCGGAAATGTCGACCCGCCGCCGGGTTGTCCCCCTGCCGCCAAACGCGGTGAGAATTTCCTCCCAACGGAGGTCGCTTTCATGTTCACCACGGACGTCATTTCGGAAATCACCAGCGCCGCACGCGATCTCGGCGTGGAGCCCGCGACGTTGCTGGCGGTTGCCGAGGTGGAAAGCGGTGGCACCGCCTTCGCCACGGTAGGCGGTCGGCGCGAGCCGCTGGTCCGCTTCGAGGGTCATTATTTCGACCGGCGATTGAGCGAGAAAAACCGTGCCGTCGCGCGCGAAAAAGGATTGTCGGCACCGGTGGCCGGGGCGGTCGCCAACCCAAAAACGCAGGCCGGGCGCTGGCGCATGCTGAACCAGGCCGCCGCCATCGATGCCCGCGCCGCCTACGAATCGGTATCCTGGGGGATCGGCCAGGTAATGGGCGCGCACTGGCTGTGGCTGGGCTACGAGAGCGTCGAGGCGCTGGTCGCCGAAGCGCGCTCCGGCGTCGCCGGACAGGTGCGGCTGATGGCGCTCTACATCGAAAAGGCCGGCCTGTCCAAGGCGCTGGCCGGCCACGACTGGGCGGGTTTCGCGCGCGGCTACAACGGCCCGGCCTATGCCAAAAACGGCTACGACCGCAGGCTGGCCGGCGCCTATGCGAATTACGCGCAAACCACCGGGGAAGCGCCGTTGCGGCGGGGCATGAAGGGGGTTGCGGTCGAAAAACTTCAGCGCAGTCTTTCCGAACTCGGCTATCCGCTTGCCGCCGACGGCATCTTTGGCCCGGCGACGCAGCGCATGGTCAAGCGATTCCAGGCCGAGCACGCGCTTGCAGCCGACGGCATCGCCGGACCGAAGACGATGGCGAAGCTGGAGGCCTTGAAAAAGTCCGGCATTGCACCAAAAAGCACCCACAGGTCAGGTCTGTGGGCATCGCTGATGGGCTGGCTGGCGCGCGTTTTCAGGCGTTTCTGAGACGGCAATCGGCCGTGCCCAGCCGCCCGCCCTCATTCGTGGACAACGAAACCGGCCTATGTTAATCGGTTTAAAAGAACAAATCACTCACCCGGAAAGAAAAATGCCCAGCAAGTCAGAAGTCCTCCTGTCGCTCCTCAAGGGCCAGAAGGTGATCCCGGTGCTCAAGATCGACGATGTTGCGCACGCCGTACCGCTGGCCCGCGCGCTGGCGCGCGGCGGTCTGCCTATGATCGAGATCACGCTCCGGACCGGCGCCGCCATGGAGGCGATTCGCCGTGTCGCCAGCGAGGTCAAGGAGGCGGTCGTCGGCGCCGGAACCATTCTCAACGCGCGCCAGTTCGACGAGGCGGCAAGGGCCGGCTCGCAATTCATCGTCAGCCCCGGTCTCACCCGCGACCTTCTGGCCGCTGCCGACGCCAGCGCGGTGCCGCTGCTGCCGGGCGCGATCACACCGGCGGAAATCATGCTGGCCGGCGAGGCTGGCCTCGATTTTCTGAAATTCTTTCCGGCCGAGCAGGCGGGCGGCGTCGCCTTCCTCAAGGCCCTGGCATCGCCCTTCGCCGGCATCCGGTTCTGCCCGACCGGCGGCATCAACGTCCGCAACGCGGGCGACTACCTGGGGCTGCCCAACGTCGCCTGCATCGGCGGCTCATGGGTCGCCCCCGACGACCTGGTGAAAGCCGGCCGCTGGGACACCATCGAAATGCTGGCGCGCGAAGCCAACGCGCTTGGCCACGACTGAGCCGCTACCGCGCCTGGAAAGCCTGCGCGACAACAAAATGGATTATGCAGGCCCGACCCGATCCGGAGGCTTCGCCTCCGACCGTTATTTGCTGGCGAAGCGTGCGACCGACATGAACTTCACGGCGTTGCCGGTGAAGCGGTTGGCGTTCGCCATCTCGTCGCCACCCTGGAAGCCGTTGGTGTAGACCTCGGTCGGAGCGGTACGCACGACGTTATAGGCATAACGCGGCGCATTGGCGGAATCCGCGACGGTCACGCCATAGTCGGCGCCATGCAGTGCCCAGCGGGCCGCGTTCGGCTGTGCCGACACGACGATGGCCTTCGGTTCCGGCCTCAGGTCGCGGGCGCTGGCGCGCGCCTCCTTGCGCGTCGTCTTCACCCCGGCACCAATGGCCGAGGCAGGGTCCGACCCGGCCGCGCGCGAAGCGACGGCCTTGCGCGGCGACGCTGCATCGACGCCCGACGGATCGTTGAAGGCCGAACGCGGCACCGCCACCTCGGAGAGCGAGGCGACCTTGTAGTCCTCGGCCGACACGCGTTCGAGAACCGCCCTGATTTCGTCGCGCGTCACCTTCGCCTGGACGATGCCGGGTTGCGCGGCGGCAACCGACACGCCGGTTTCAGGTCGCGCCGACGGCAGGACGGTCAGAGCGTCCACCGCCGAATTGCCGTGTTTTGCCGTGTCGGCAAGCGCCAGCAGCACCGCATCCTGGTTCTTCGGGGCAAGCTCGGCCGGCGGCGTCGTCGCGGGACGCCACGTCGGCAACGGGATGTTGTTGACGGCAACCTGCGCTGCGTCGGCGGAAGCCGTAGTCGCGCCAACCGGCGCGGCACTGGCGTCGGCCATCGTGAACGGAACCGTCTGCGGCTGGTCGGCTGGTTGCGCGACCTCGGCCACCTGCACGCCGACATCCGCCTTCGGGCGCGGCGCAAAGCCGGGCACGGGGATGCTGCGAGCCGGCAGCGCCGCAATGATTCTCGCCGGCGTCTCCGGCTCCGGTGCCACGTCGGCGGCATCGGCGACCTGCGTGATATCGGCACGCTTCGCATTTTCGGGCGATACGATGGTGATGCCCGGAAGGTTGTTCTTTTCGGCCGGCGCCTGCTTTACCGCCTTTGCCTTCGGCGCCGGCGCCGTCTCGACATCGGCAACGTCCTCTTCCTCGTCGGCGCCACCGCCGAACAGCGCGGCCAGGAGCCCGCCGGACTTCTTTGTGCCGCCGCCCATGCTGGCCAGCGCGATCGCGGTGCCGCCGCTGCTCTTGCGCGCCTGGTAGGCAGCGAGCGCTTGCTCGTAGCCGGGCAGCGGCTTGCCGTCGGAAGGCACGTGCAGCGTCTTGCCCTGCGGGAACAGGCTGACCAGTTCCTGGCGGCTAATGCCCGGCCAATGCCGCACATTGCCGACGTCCATGTGGACGAAGGGCGAGCCGGAAGTCGGATAATAGCCGACGCCGCCGCCCTGCATCTTCAGGCCGATGTCGCGCAGCTTTTTCAGCGGCACGCCCGGAATGTAGAAGTCCAGCGCCTTGCCGAGCATGTGCTGGCTCTTCTGCGCCACGCCCTTGCTGCGGCTGCGCAGCATGGAGTTCGTCGCCGGCGCGCGATAGCCGCAAATGACCTGGATATATTCGCGCGAACCGGTGGCGCGGTAGGCTTCCCAGACGAGGTCGAGAAGGCGCGGGTCGATCTTGACCGGCTCATTCCGCCGCCAGTCGCGCAGGATATAGTCGATCTTCTTCAGGCCGGCGGGATCGTAGCGGCCATTGCGCTTGTAGACGATCTCGGCCTTCTCGTGCGTGTGCAGATGATAGAACTTGAGGGACCGCGTATCGGCGGACGCACCGCCGGTTGTCAGCGCCAGAAACCCGGCGACGGCGAGCGTCGGCAGCAGCCACTTCGGCCAGATGCCCGCACGCAAAGGACGCCCGTTTTTGTGTCGTTCGATTTTGTCCAAATCAAAAGGCCTTGCAGGCTGCCGTTTGTCCCCGGATTTGTCCAAACGGATGCGGCGAAGTCACATCCGAATATCAATCCTAATGGTTAATCGTCGCTTATTGAAGCTCAAATGCGGTAACACCATGGCAGGAACCTAGCGAAAGCACGCATAAGAGTCTCATAGTAAACCGCTGGTTTAGATGATCTTTCGGCGCCGGAAAGGCACGATCTGTTACCGCTTGCCACAATGCGTGAACGGCCGGCAGAAATCCCGCCGGCCGAACGCAACGCACCGCCGGCATGAAGTTCAGGAAACGAATCGTTCGACACGACCGCTTTCGGGGTCGATGCCGTGCTCCTTGAGCTTGCGGTAAAGCGTGGAGCGGCCGATGCCGAGGCGGCGCGCGACCTCGCTCATCTGGCCGTTATAATGGTCGATCGCCAGCTTGATCATTTCCAGTTCAACCGCGGCCAGCGAACGGACATTGCCGCGCTCGTCCAGCGCATCCAGCTTGCCGAAACGGGGCCTCGGCTCAACAGGCACAACGGCCGGTGCTTTGCCGCCCGCCGCGCTGTCGCCAGCCGGCAGCAGATCGGCGAAAACCGGCTGGTCTTTGTCCGCGCTTTCGCCGTCCAGGCGCACCACGCCCTCGACCTGCGCCCTGATCTGCGGGAAATCCGCCTCCGTCAGCAGCGCCCCGTCCGCCAGCACCGAGGCGCGCAGGACCGCGTTCTCCAGTTGCCGGATGTTGCCGGGCCAGTCATAGGCTTCCAGCATGGCGAGAGCCGTGGCGGAAATACCGGTGAAGCGCCGGCGCGAATCGGCGGAGCCCACCTTATCGAGGAAATAAGCGACCAGAAGGGCGATGTCCTCGCGCCGTTCGCGCAGCGGCGGCACATAGATCGGGTAGACATTGAGCCGGTAATAGAGGTCTTCGCGAAACGCCCCGTCCTTCACCTGTTGCAGCAGGTCGCGGTGGGTGGCCGAGATCAGCCTGATGTCCACCGTAAGGGTAGCACGGCCGCCGACGGGATCGACTTCGCCCTCCTGCACGGCGCGCAACAGCTTGACCTGTACGTCGAGCGGCAGGTCGCCGATCTCATCGAGGAACAGCGTGCCCGAATGCGCCTCGACGAACTTGCCGGCGTGCTTTTCGATCGCGCCGGTGAACGACCCCTTTTCATGGCCGAACAGGATCGATTCGACCAGGTTGTCGGGAATCGCCCCGCAATTGACTGTAACGAAGGGCTTTGTCCGCCGCTCGCCCGTGCCCTGGATGGCGCGCGCCACCAGTTCCTTGCCGACGCCCGACTCGCCCTCGATCAGGATCGGGATGTTGGATGCCGCCGCCTTCTGGCCGAGGCGCACCACCCGCTCCATTGCCGGCGAATGCGTGATCATGTCCTTGAAGGTGAGCCGCCGGCCGGCGCGCCCGCCCGCGCGCTTCACCTCGTCGCCCACCGCCTCGACCTCGAGCGCGTTGGCGATCGAGGCTTTCAGCTTGTCGGGCGACGCCGGCTTGACGACGAAGTCGAAGGCGCCGTGGCGCATCGCCGACACCACGGTGTCGATGCCGCCCTGCGCCGTCTGCACGATGACGGGAACGCCGATGCCGCGCTTGCGCATCGCCTTGAGCACGCCGATGCCGTCGAGGCCCGGCATGACGAGATCGAGGATGACGGCGGCGACGTCGCGCCCCGCCGGGCCGTCCATCGCCTTCAGGCCCGCCTCGCCGCCATCGGCGACCAGCGCCGCATAGCCGAACCGGCTGACGGTGGCCTCCAGCAGCCGCCGCTGCACCGGGTCGTCGTCGACTATGAGAATTGAGCCCGCCATGGAAACTTCGAGTTTGCCCGCCTTAAAACTCTGCCCTATGGATCATCCTGGCACAGGGTTCTAAATAAGCTTTCAAAAAAGCCGGTGAACGAATTGCTTAGGATTCGACCGGCTCTCCTCACGGTAAGGTATTAGGCGATGCGCACAGTTTCGGTTCGCCCGGCGGCGACGGTTTCCCTTGGACACGGTGCCGAACTGAGTTCCGCGGCACTCGGCGACCTGCCGGAGTGGAACCTCTCCGATCTCTACCCCGGCATGGACGCGCCGGAGCTTGCACGCGACCTCAAGGCAGCCGCCGACGACGCCGTCGCCTTCGAGAAGCGCTGGAAGGGCACGCTCGCCGCCGAGGCCGCGCGGGGAGCCGCCGGCGGGCTGGGCGAGGCTTTACGCGCTTATGAACAGCTTGAGGAATTGATGGGGCGCATCGTTTCCTATGCGGGGCTCGTCTATGCCGGCGATACCTCCGACCCGGCGCGCGCCAAGCTCTATGGCGACATCCAGCAGAAGATGACGGACGCCAGTTCGCATCTCCTGTTCTTCGCGCTGGAACTCAACCTGGTCGACGACGCGGCGATCGAAAAGGCGCTCGATGCCGACGCAACCTTCGGCCACTACCGGCCCTGGGTGCTCGACCTCAGGAAGGACAAGCCCTACCAGCTCGAAGACCGCATCGAGCAGCTTTTCCACGAAAAGTCGGTGACCGGGCGCGGCGCCTGGAACCGCCTGTTCGACGAGACGATGACCGACCTGCGCTTTACCGTGGACGGCGAGGAACTGACGCTGGAGCCGACGCTGAACCGGCTGCAGGACGCCGACGGCGAGGTGCGCCGCAAGGCGGCCGAAGCGCTTGCCGCTACCTTCCGCACGAACCTGCGCACCTTCACGCTGATCACCAACACGCTCGCCAAGGACAAGGAAATCTCCGACCGCTGGCGTGGCTTCGAGGACATCGCCGATTCACGCCACCTCGCCAACCGCGTCGAGCGGCCGGTCGTGGATGCGCTGGCGGCGGCCGTGCGCGAGGCCTATCCGCGCCTTTCCCACCGCTATTACGCGATGAAGGCGCGCTGGCTCGGCATGGAGACGATGAACCACTGGGACCGCAACGCGCCGCTGCTGGAAACGCCTCGCGCGACCATTCCGTGGGACGCCGCCAGGAATACGGTGCTGACCGCCTATGACCGCTTCTCGCCACAGATGGCGGACATCGCCCGCACCTTCTTCGACCGGAACTGGATCGACGCACCTGTCAGGCCCGGCAAGTCGCCGGGCGCCTTCGCGCATCCGACCGTGCCGTCCGTGCACCCTTACGTGTTGCTCAACTACATGGGCAAGCCGCGCGACGTGATGACGCTCGCGCACGAACTCGGCCACGGCGTGCATCAGGTGCTGGCCGGCGGCCAGGGCGCGCTGATGGCCTCCACCCCGCTGACGCTGGCCGAAACCGCATCCGTTTTCGGCGAAATGCTGACCTTCCGCTCGCTGCTCGATGGAACGAAGGACAAGCGCGAGCGCAAGGCCATGCTGGCGCAGAAGGTGGAGGACATGATCAACACGGTCGTGCGCCAGATCGCCTTCTACGAATTCGAGCGCAAGGTGCACACCGAGCGCAAGAACGGCGAACTGACCGCCGACAAGCTGGGAGAATTCTGGCTGGAGGTGCAGGCCGAAAGCCTCGGCCCGGCGATCAAGCTGCGCGACGGTTACGAAACGTTCTGGACCTATGTGCCGCACTTCATCCACTCGCCGTTCTACGTCTACGCCTATGCGTTCGGCGACTGCCTGGTGAACTCGCTCTACGCCGTCTACCAGAACGCGGAACGCGGTTTCCAGGAGAAGTATTTCGCCATGCTGCGCGCCGGCGGCACCAGGCATCATTCCGAACTGCTCGCCCCCTTCGGCCTCGACGCCACCGACCCTTCGTTCTGGCAGATCGGCCTCGGCGTCATCGGCGGGCTGATCGACGAACTGGAAACGCTGGACTGAAGGCGGCCTTCATTTCATGTCCGCGCCTCACGTTGCCCCCTTCCGGCCTGACGGCCAAGGGTGTACCCCCACCCCTAACCCCTCCCCACAAGGGGGAGGGGAACCGGGACACCCTATCTTCATGCGCAAACGACCAGGGTACCCGAGGCCGTCGACAATACAAAAATCCCCCTCCCCCTTGTGGGGAGGGGTTAGGGGTGGGGGTACTCTGCCGACGGGCGGATATACCGCCGATGACGCAGAAAGGGTGCAGTGGTGAACGCCCCCTTCGCCCTTTTCCGCGACGATCTTGCCGGGCGCGAGGTGCTGTTCAAGCAGCCATCCGAAATCATCGTCGCGCGGTCGGCCGAGGAGTTCGAACCGGCTCTCGTGGCCGCGCAGGCGGCGCATAAGGCCGGCAAATGGCTGGCCGGCTATTTCTCCTACGAGGCGGGCTACCTGCTGGAGCCAAAGCTGGTGCCGTTGCTGCCCGGGAGCCGCCGCGCGCCGCTCGTCTGCCTCGGCGTGTTCGACGCCCCTTCCGACCGCGCGCCACCCCAGCCAGGGCAACCGGCCACCAACGGTCCGATCTTCGACGCGAAGGCCGCCTGGTCCTTCGAGGCCTATGAAAAGCGGTTTTCCCGGCTTCACCGTCATATCCGCGAGGGCGATTGCTATCAGGGCAACCTGACCTTCCCGATCGACGCCCACTGGACGGGCGAGCCGCTGGCGGCCTTCAACGCGCTGACCCGGCGCCAGCCGGTCCGTTACGGCGCGCTGATCGACTTCGGCGAACCGGTCGTGCTGTCGCGCTCGCCCGAGCTTTTCTTCGCCGTGGACGGCGAAGGCTGGATCGAGACGCACCCGATGAAGGGCACCGCCCCGCGAGGAGCAACACCGGCCGAGGACGACGCACTGAAGACCTTCCTGCGCAACGACGAAAAGAACCAGGCGGAAAACCGCATGATCGTTGATCTATTGCGCAACGACATTTCGCTGATCAGCGAGGTCGGCACGCTCGACGTGCCGGAACTGTTCCGCATCGAAAGCTACCCGACCGTGCACCAGATGGTCAGCCGCGTGCGGGCGAAGCTGTTGCCCGGGCTTTCCATTCGCCGCATCTTCGCCGCCCTGTTTCCGTGCGGCTCGATCACCGGCGCGCCGAAGATCCGCGCCATGGAGATCCTGCACGATCTCGAAGGCACGCCGCGCGACGTCTATTGCGGCGCCATCGGCTGGATCGCGCCCGGCGGCCGCATGCGCTTTTCGGTGGCGATCCGCACGCTGTCGCTGTTTGCCGACGGCAAGGCCACCTACAATGTCGGCGGCGGCATCGTCTTCGATTCCAGGGTTGAGGAGGAGTATCAGGAGTGTCTGCTCAAGGCCCGCTTCGCGACGGGGAGCCCGCCGGCTTCGACCTGATCGAGACGCTGCGCTGGGAGCCGGAAGCGGGGTTCGTGCGCCTCCACCGGCATCTCGCGCGGCTCGGCGCATCGGCTGCCGAACTCGACTTCGCATTCGACCACGAGCGGGCCACCGCGGCGCTGGCCGAATCGGTGCACAGCGCGCAAACGCCGATGCGGGTGCGCCTGCTGCTGTCGCCCGAGGGCGGCGCGAGCGCGACGGCGCAACCCTTCGCGGCATTGCCGGACGGCACCGTGTGGCGGCTGAAGCTCGCCCGAGCGACGCTCCGTTCCGACGACCCGTTGCTGCGCCACAAGACCACCCGCCGCGAAGCCTATGTACGGGCGCGCGGCGAATACCCTGCCGACGAGGCCAACGAGGTACTTTTGGCCAACGAGCGCGGCGAGGTCTGCGAAGGCGCCATCACCACGCTTTTCGCGGATTTCGGCGACGGCATCCTGCTGACGCCGCATCTGGACTGCGGCCTGCTCGCCGGCGTGCTGCGCGCCGAACTGCTGAACCAGGGACAAGCCAGGCAGGCGATCCTGTCGCCGGCCGACCTCGGCAGGGCGAAAGCCCTGTTCGTCGGCAACTCGCTGCGGGGTCTGATCGCGGCGCGGCTGGCCTAAAGGCCGCGCATTGCGTCGCGCCGCGGCTCTTGATAGCCACGCACAAAGCGCGACAACGGACCCATCGTGACGACCCTGCCCACTCACACGCCCTATGACGGCACCTCCAGGCCCTTCACCATCGGCCTGAAACCGATCGATTTCGACCGCTGGATCGAGGTCGATGCGCACCATCCGGCCTATATCGCGGAAAAGCGCCGGCTCTATACGCAAATGCCGGACAAGGTTTTCGTCGCCGAAGCCGGCACGCAGGCGGCGCAGCAGGAAGTGGCGGGCCTGATCGCCGGTCACCTGCAGCGGCACGCCCCCGAACTGGCCCCCGCCTCCCCGCCCGCAGAAGCGGGCGACCTTGCCGAGCAGCCGCTCTATCATGCCTCGCTTCAGGTCCAGGAGGACCTTATCCTGATGCGGCGCGGCGACGACGGCTGGCGGCTGGCCGCAGGCTCGCTATGCTTTCCATCCTCATGGTCGCTCCAGGAGAAATTCCGCCAGCCGCTCGAACAAATCCACGTGCCGGTGCCCGGCTTCGGCCCCGGCTCGCGTCCCGACCAACTGATCGCGCGCATGTTCGACGCACTGTCGCCCGATCAGTTGATGGAGCGCTACAACTGGTCGATCCAGGCCGGCGATGCGCTCTACCTGCCGCTTTCCAACAACGCGCGCGACGAACGCGCGGCCACGCGGCCGTCGAAATTCCCGGGCGGCGACATGGTAGCCTCGGCCTTCATCCGCATCGAGCGGCAGACACTGCGCAAGCTGCCCATTTCCCGTGACGTGCTGTTCACCATCCGCATTCACCTCGACCCGCTGAAGGTCATCGCCGAGCATCCCGAGCGGAAGAGGCTCGCCGCGTCCTTCGCCGCACAACTGACGGCGCTCGACGCCGGGCAACTGGACTACAAGGGCATGACGGCGGATCGCGACCGGTTGGTGGAGTTGCTGCTGTCCATGGCCCGGGACGACTGAAAATCGCTCCGATTCGCCTTCCATCCCCTGAAAATGTAAGACAGATGCCATAAAAGCGTGCCATGAGCGGCCCGCCCGGCCGGAAACACTGTTTCCGCGACACCCGATCGTTTCAACAGCAAAGGAGCGCCCCCGCAAATGGCGAATGAAAAATGGCCCGTCTACGGAGAAATCAGCGGCCCGGTGGTGATGATCGGCTTCGGTTCGATCGGCCGCGGCGCGCTGCCGTTGATCGAGCGCCATTTCACCTTCGACCGCAAGCGGGCCGTCGTCATCGATCCGCGCGCCGTCGACCGCGAGCCGATCGACAAGGCCGGCATCGCCTTCCTGCAAACGGCCGTGACCAAGGATAACTACCGGGAATTGCTGACCCCGCTGCTGACCAAGGGTGGCGGTCGTGGCTTTTGTGTCAACCTGTCGGTCGATACCGGCTCGGTCGATCTGATGCGGCTGTGCCGCGAACTCGGCGTGCTTTACGTCGATACCGTCATCGAGCCGTGGCTGGGCTTCTATTTCGACGCCGAGGCCGACAACGCCAGCCGCACCAACTATGCGCTGCGCGAAACGCTGCTCAAGGAAAAGCGCGACAATCCCGGCGGCTCCACCGCCGTCTCCACTTGCGGCGCCAACCCCGGCATGGTCTCGTGGTTTGTCAAGCAGGGGCTGCTCAACCTCGCCCGCGACCTCGGCCTCGAATTCACCGAACCGGCGCAGCACGACCGGGCGGGCTGGGCGGCATTGATGGAAAGGGCTGGCGTCAAGGGTGTCCACATCGCCGAGCGCGATACCCAGCGCGCCGCCAGGCCGAAGCCGATGGGCACGTTCTGGAACACCTGGTCGGTGGAGGGCTTCATCGCCGAAGGACTCCAGCCGGCCGAACTCGGCTGGGGCACGCATGAGAAATGGATGCCCGACAACGCCCGCACGCACAGGCAAGGCTGCGGGGCAGGCATCTTCCTGGAGCAGCCCGGCGCCAACACGCGCGTGCGCACCTGGTGCCCGACGCCCGGCCCGCAATACGGTTTCCTGGTGACGCACAACGAGGCGATCTCCATCGCCGATTTCTTCACCGTGCGCGACGGCGACGGCGCCGCGCGCTACCGCCCGACCTGCAACTACGCCTACCATCCGTGCAACGACGCGGTGCTGTCACTGCACGAGATGTTCGGCGCGGAAGGCAAGGCGCAGGAGACGCAGCACGTGCTGGAGGAAAACGAGTTGGTCGACGGCGTCGACGAATTGGGCGTGCTCCTCTACGGCCATGCCAAAAACGCCTACTGGTACGGCTCGCACCTGTCGCTCCAGGAAGCGCGCAGGCTTGCGCCCTACCACAACGCCACCGGCCTGCAGGTGACCTCGGCGGTCATCGCCGGCATGGTCTGGGCGCTGGAAAACCCGATGGCCGGCATCGTCGAGACCGA